>JBATTK010000074.1:0-13329 GCA_049670505.1 Saonia sp. | reverse complement strand
TGCGGGAGTAGCTCAGTTGGTAGAGCGTCAGCCTTCCAAGCTGAATGTCGCCGGTTCGAACCCGGTCTCCCGCTCTAAATCTTTCAAAATAATGACGGGTTTATAGGTGGCTATGAATTTTTTGTTTTTTTGAAAATTAGGATGATAAGCTGGCCCTGAATATAATTGATGGGAATCAGGTATTCCGTTCTAAATAGGAAAAGTGGTAACGTCACGGACGTTATTCCTGATCTAAAATTTGACCATATGGTCATTCCTGCGGAGGCAGGAATCTCAGTCTTTGGTTTAAAAGGTTGTAGATTTGACACTTTACGCCGGTGTAGCTCAGGGGTAGAGCGTTTCCTTGGTAAGGAAGAGGTCACGAGTTCAAATCTCGTCATTGGCTCAATTAAGATATAAATTCGTACACTAATATAAACTAAGATTAAATTAATTAAACATGGCAAAGGAAACTTTTGATCGTTCCAAACCGCACTTGAATATAGGTACTATTGGACACGTTGATCACGGTAAAACTACATTGACTGCAGCTATTACTACTGTATTGGCTAACGCAGGATTATCTGAAATGAGAAGTTTCGATTCTATCGATAACGCTCCTGAGGAAAAAGAAAGAGGTATTACCATTAATACTTCGCACGTAGAATACCAAACTGCAAATCGTCACTATGCACACGTTGACTGTCCTGGTCACGCGGATTATGTTAAGAACATGGTTACCGGTGCCGCTCAAATGGATGGTGCAATTTTGGTCGTAGCTGCTACGGATGGTCCTATGCCACAAACTCGTGAGCATATCCTTTTGGGACGTCAGGTAGGAATTCCAAGAATTGTTGTTTTCATGAACAAAGTGGATATGGTCGATGATGAAGAGCTATTGGAACTTGTTGAGATGGAAGTAAGGGAATTGCTTTCTTTCTATGAATACGATGGTGATAACGGTCCTGTGATTTCAGGTTCTGCCCTAGGTGCACTTAACGGTGAGCAAAAGTGGGTTGATACTGTTATGGAGCTTATGAAAGCGGTAGATGAATGGATCGAGCTTCCAAAAAGGGATGTTGAAAAGGATTTCTTAATGCCCGTTGAAGATGTATTTACGATTACTGGTCGTGGAACTGTTGCTACAGGTCGTATAGAAACTGGTGTGGCCAATACAGGTGATTCAGTTGACATCATTGGTATGGGTGCGGAGAAATTGTCTTCCACTATTACAGGGGTAGAGATGTTCCGTAAGATATTGGATAGAGGTGAAGCCGGTGATAACGTTGGTATCTTGTTAAGGGGTATCGAAAAAGCACAAATCAGCAGGGGAATGGTAATTTGTAAGCCAGGTTCTGTTAAACCACATGCTAAATTTGAAGCCGAGGTTTATATCCTTAAGAAAGAAGAAGGTGGTCGTCATACACCATTCCATAATAACTATCGTCCTCAGTTCTATGTAAGGACAACGGACGTAACCGGAACAATTACCCTTCCTAGCGGAGTTGAAATGGTTATGCCAGGTGATAACCTTACCATTACAGTTGAACTATTGTCTCCAATTGCTTTGAGCGAAGGTTTGCGATTTGCAATTCGCGAAGGTGGTAGAACGGTTGGTGCTGGTCAGGTTACCAAGATTTTAGATTAATATAGCATATGAATTTATTGCATTGAGGGTGTTCCGCCAAGGCGGGATACCTTTCAATGTAAATAGAAACGGGTGTAGCTCAGTTGGTAGAGCACTGGTCTCCAAAACCAGGTGTCGGGAGTTCGAGTCTCTCCTCCCGTGCTGATTTTAGTGAAGAGCGTGTGAGACGAGAAGCGATGCACCGAGCTGTTTGCTGAGCCTGTCGAAGCATTGTCGAGGTGTTTATCCTAAGCGTTTACACTGAGTCGAAGGGAGTCTTTTCAGTCTGTGCCGAGCACGGTTGAAGCATGCCAAAGAAGAGAATAAAATAGTTTTAATTTTTTAGATGTTCCCTTAAAGGACTCGCAGAAAAAAATTGCAATATGTTCACATATCTTAAGGAATCAATAGAGGAGCTGAAGAACAATGTTACCTTGCCATCAAGAGCGGAATCTTCAAATCTTATGGTAGTGGTCGCTGTGTTCTCAATACTATTTGCACTGGCTACATGGGGGGTGGATTCCCTTTTTAGTGAGTTGATACAATTATATTTCAACAACGTAATAAATTAAGTTGAACCCTATGTCGGAAGTACTCGAAAAGAAGTGGTATGTAGTTAGAGCGGTTAGCGGTCAGGAAAACAAGATCAAAGGCTATATCGAAAGTGAAGTAGCGAGACTTGGATTCTCCGACTATCTGGAAGATGTATTGGTACCCACCGAAAAGGTAGTACAGATTCGTAATGGAAAGAAAATTAATAAGGAAAGGGTTTATTTTCCCGGCTATATAATGATCAAGGCCAACCTTGGAGGCGAAATGATCCATATCATACGATCTATAACCAATGTGATCGGGTTTTTAGGGGAAACAAAAGGAGGTGACCCCATACCGCTTAGAAAGTCGGAGGTGAACAGAATGCTAGGTAAGGTAGACGAATTGGCGGTGAACACAGATAGTGTGGCCATACCATTTGTATTGGGAGAAACCGTAAAGGTAATAGATGGACCTTTCAATGGCTTTAATGGTACCGTTGAGAAAATAAATGAAGAAAAGCGTAAGCTAGAAGTGATGGTAAAGATTTTCGGAAGAAAGACACCATTGGAACTAAGCTATATGCAAGTGGAAAAAGTATAGATCTGTTTTGAAATCGAAACATATATTTTAAAACAGCCTTTAAAATAATTGTTACATAGTTAAGAGTTGTGTTGCTTCCAATTGACACACTTTAATTTAATTTTAAACAATGGCAAAAGAAGTAAGTAAAGTAGTTAAACTACAAGTAAGGGGAGGTGCAGCGAATCCGTCGCCACCGGTTGGACCCGCTTTAGGTGCTGCCGGCGTTAACATCATGGAATTCTGTAAGCAGTTCAATGCGCGTACACAGGATAAACCAGGCAAAGTATTGCCAGTTGTTATCACGGTATTTAAGGACAAGTCTTTTGACTTTGTCGTTAAGACACCGCCAGCGGCAGTTCAACTTTTGGAAGCGGCTAAGATTAAAAAAGGATCTGGCGAACCTAACCGAGTAAAGTCTGGAAATGTAAACTGGGATCAGGTCAGGGCGATCGCCGAGGACAAAATGATAGATCTTAATGCCTTTACCGTAGAATCGGCTATGAGCATGGTTGCCGGTACGGCAAGATCTATGGGTCTTAAGGTTTCAGGAAAAAGACCTTTTTAAAATCTTAAAAGCAATTTAAAAATGGCAAAATTAACAAAAAAGCAAAAGGAAGCGCATGCCAAGATAGACGGTAGTAAGCTCTATTCAGTAGAGGAGGCTTCAGCTTTGGTAAAAGAAATAACGAATACAAAATTTGATGCATCCGTAGATTTAGCCGTTCGTTTGGGGGTTGACCCAAGAAAGGCGAATCAAATGGTACGTGGCGTTGTTACCCTGCCCCACGGAACAGGTAAGGATGTAAAAGTATTGGCTTTGGTTACCCCCGATAAAGAAACGGAGGCCAAGGAGGCCGGTGCCGATTTTGTTGGGTTAGACGAGTATTTGGATAAAATAAAAAGCGGTTGGACAGATGTTGATGTAATCATTACCATGCCAAGCGTAATGGGTAAATTAGGACCATTGGGACGAATTTTAGGGCCTAGGGGATTAATGCCCAATCCAAAAACAGGAACGGTTACCATGGATATCTCAAAAGCGGTATCCGATGTAAAAGCCGGTAAGATAGACTTTAAGGTAGATAAAACAGGAATTGTACATGCTGCAATAGGAAAAGTTTCTTTTACTGCTGACAAAATTGCGGACAATGCAAATGAATTGTTGGACACCCTTAATAAGTTGAAACCTTCGGCTTCCAAAGGTATTTATATGAAAAGCGTTTACATGTCTAGCACCATGAGTCCCAGTGTTCAATTAGATCCAAAGGTAGGTTAACCGGTAGTTTAAAGTTTTTATTATGACAAGAGAAGAAAAATTAAACGTTATACAGGACTTAACCACACAGTTGGCCGATAGCTCCACTATATATCTTGCGGATATTTCAGGTTTGGATGCTACTGCTACTTCGGATTTAAGAAGGGCATGCTTTAAGGCTGACATTAAATTGGCAGTGGTGAAGAATACATTGCTGGCCAAGGCGATGGAAGCATCCGACAAGGAATTTGGAGAACTTCCCGAAGTATTGAAAGGGAATACCTCTTTAATGTTTTCGGAAACAGGAAATGTTCCAGCAAAGCTGATTAAGAATTTCAGAAAGAAATCCGATAAACCTTTATTGAAAGGCGCTTTTATAGCAGAAGCAATTTATGTTGGTGATGATCAATTGGATACCTTGGTCAACATAAAATCCAAGGAAGAGATGATCGGTGAGATTATCGGATTGTTACAATCCCCTGCTAAAAATGTTATCTCCGGATTGAAGTCCGGTGGAGGTAAACTTGCAGGTATCCTTAAGACATTATCAGAAAAATAATACGTACGCACTAAAAACAATTATATTTTAAAAATTTATTAAACGATAGAAAAATGGCAGATTTAAAAGATTTCGCAGAACAATTGGTAAACTTGACCGTAAAGGAGGTAAACGAGTTGGCCGATATATTAAAAGATGAATATGGTATAGAGCCTGCAGCTGCAGCAGTAGCCGTTGCCACTGGTGGTGGAGCTGCCGAAGGTGGTGAGGCCGCTGAGGAAAAATCAGAGTTCGACGTTGTTTTAACAGCGGCCGGTGGTTCTAAACTAGCTGTTGTAAAATTGGTTAAGGAATTAACTGGTTTAGGATTGAAAGATGCGAAGGACATCGTTGATAGCGCACCGAAAGCTGTTAAAGAAGGTGTCGCTAAAGATGAGGCTGAAGGAATCAAAAAATCACTAGAAGAAGCAGGAGCAGAAGTTGAGCTTAAATAAGAGCAACAACCATAACAATTTGGTTTAGGTCTTTCCATGTTCGCCGGCTGGCGGATGGCTAGACCTAAACCCTTTTATATAGTATAGTATATAAAGAGATATACGACCCCCTTAGTATTCACGTTCAAAATGCCCATTGATGTTCACAAATCAGACCGAAAGAATAAGTTTTGCATCCGCTAAGAACATACCGGACTATCCGGATTTCTTGGACATCCAGATTAAGTCATTTCAAGATTTTTTTCAACTTGAAACAAAATCTGATGAAAGGGGCAATGAAGGCCTGTACAACACCTTCATGGAAAACTTCCCGATTACCGACACACGAAACCAGTTTGTACTAGAATTTCTTGACTATTTTATAGATCCGCCAAGATATTCTATACAAGAATGCATTGAAAGAGGGCTAACATATAGCGTTCCTCTTAAAGCAAGGCTAAAATTATATTGTACCGATCCCGAGCATGAGGATTTTGAGACAATAGTACAAGACGTTTATTTAGGTACCATACCTTATATGACACCTAGCGGTACTTTTGTAATCAACGGTGCGGAACGAGTTGTAGTTTCTCAATTACACCGTTCCCCTGGGGTGTTCTTCGGACAATCTTTCCATGCCAACGGAACCAAGCTATATTCCGCAAGGGTTATCCCTTTCAAAGGCTCTTGGATAGAATTTGCAACGGATATCAACGGCGTTATGTACGCTTATATTGATAGAAAGAAAAAATTACCGGTAACTACCTTGTTCAGGGCCATTGGTTTTGAGCGTGATAAGGATATCCTTGAGATTTTTGATCTTTCGGAGGAGATAAAAGTTTCCAATGCCGGATTAAAGAAAGTATTGGGCCGCAAATTGGCAGCAAGAGTATTGAATACTTGGCACGAGGATTTTGTGGACGAGGATACGGGCGAAGTAGTATCTATTGAAAGGAACGAGATCGTTCTTGATCGTGATACTATTTTAGAGAAAGAACATATTGCGGAAATCTTGGAAGCTGATGTGAAGACTATTCTTTTGCACAAAGAGAACAACGCCCAGTCAGATTATGCCATTATCCACAATACACTGCAAAAGGATCCAACCAACTCGGAAAAAGAGGCGGTAGAACATATCTATCGTCAGTTACGTAATGCGGAACCGCCAGATGAGGAAACTGCACGTGGTATTATTGACAAATTATTCTTTTCCGATCAACGATATAACCTTGGTGAGGTGGGTCGTTATCGAATGAACAAAAAGTTGCAGTTGGATATTGGAATGGACAAGCAGGTCTTGACCAAGGAAGATATCATAACAATTATAAAGTATTTGATAGAATTGATCAACTCCAAAGCGGAAATCGATGATATAGATCACCTTTCCAACCGTCGTGTACGTACGGTAGGGGAACAGCTCTCCTCTCAGTTTGGAGTAGGATTGGCGCGTATGGCGAGGACTATCCGTGAGCGTATGAACGTTCGTGACAATGAGGTATTTACACCCATTGATTTGATCAACGCGAAGACCTTGTCCTCCGTGATAAATTCGTTCTTTGGAACCAATCAGTTGTCGCAGTTTATGGATCAGACCAATCCATTGGCCGAGATAACCCATAAAAGAAGATTATCGGCACTTGGGCCAGGAGGTCTTTCTAGGGAAAGAGCTGGTTTTGAAGTGCGAGATGTACACTATACCCATTACGGAAGGCTTTGCCCCATAGAAACACCGGAAGGACCTAACATTGGTTTGATCTCTTCCCTAGCTGTTTTTGCCAAAGTAAACCCAATGGGCTTTTTGGAAACACCCTATCGGAAAGTTGAAAGTGGTAAGGTAGATACAAAAGATTTCAGATACTTAAGTGCAGAAGAGGAAGAAGGGATGAAAATTGCCCAGGCAAACATTCCATTGAAGGAGAACGGTACAATAGATCGCGATAAGGTCATCGCAAGGGAAGAAGGGGATTTCCCTGTGGTAGACCCATCAGAAGTAAATTACACGGATGTTGCACCCAATCAGATAGCATCTATTTCTGCATCCTTGATACCTTTCTTGGAGCACGATGATGCCAACCGTGCCTTAATGGGGTCTAATATGATGCGACAAGCGGTTCCCTTACTAAAACCACAGTCGCCCATTGTAGGTACCGGTCTGGAAAGACAGGTTGCTTCTGATTCCAGGGTATTGATCAATGCCGAGGGCGATGGGGTTATTGAATATGTAGATTCCAAGAAAATCACTATCAAGTATAGCCGATCGGAAGAACAGCGATTAGTAAGTTTTGAAGAGGATTCCAAGACCTACGAGTTGGTAAAATTCAGAAAAACCAATCAAGGAACCAGTATTAACTTAAAACCTATTGTGAAGAAAGGTGATAAGGTTAAAAAAGGACAGGTGCTGTGTGAGGGCTATGCCACGGAAAAAGGCGAATTGGCCTTGGGTAGAAACCTAAAAGTGGCCTTTATGCCATGGAAAGGCTATAATTTTGAAGATGCAATTGTAATCTCGGAAAAGGTGGTTCGTGAGGATATTTTTACTTCCATACATATAGATGAATATGCCCTAGAAGTAAGGGATACCAAATTAGGGGCCGAAGAACTTACCAACGATATTCCTAATGTTTCGGAAGAGGCGACCAAGGATTTGGACGAGTATGGCATGATTCGTATCGGTGCAGAAGTAAAACCGGGAGATATATTAATAGGGAAGATTACCCCAAAAGGGGAGTCCGACCCAACTCCGGAGGAAAAACTACTTCGTGCCATCTTTGGTGACAAGGCAGGGGATGTCAAGGATGCTTCCTTAAAAGCATCTCCGTCCCTGAGAGGTGTTGTTATAGATAAAAAATTGTTTTCCAGATCTATAAAGGACAAGCGCAAGCGCTCTGAAGATAAGGAAGCCATTTCTACACTGGAGCTGGAATATGAAGTGAAGTTTCAGCAGCTAAAAGATGTTTTGGTAGACAAATTGTTTGCCATGATCAATGGTAAAACCTCTCAAGGAGTATTGAACGATCTAGGGGAAGAAGTGCTTCCCAAGGGCAAAAAATACACCATGAAGATGTTAAATGCCGTAGATGACTTTGCACATTTGGTAGGTGGAAGTTGGACAACGGATAAGGAGACCAATACCATGGTTGCCGATTTGTTGCATAACTACAAAATAAAATTGAACGACCTTCAAGGAAATTTAAGAAGAGATAAGTTTACTATTTCTGTTGGGGATGAGTTACCTGCGGGCATCATGAAATTGGCCAAGGTATACATTGCCAAAAAACGTAAACTTAAAGTAGGTGATAAAATGGCGGGTCGTCATGGTAACAAAGGTATTGTTGCCCGTATCGTTCGTCAGGAAGATATGCCTTTCTTGGAAGATGGAACACCAGTGGATATCGTATTGAATCCTTTAGGGGTACCATCGCGTATGAATATCGGTCAAATTTATGAAACCGTTCTAGGTTGGGCAGGTCTTAAGCTGGGCAGAAAGTACGGCACACCAATTTTTGATGGTGCAACCCTAGATCAGATAAACTCCTATACCGATGAAGCGGGTATTCCAAGATTTGGACATACTTATCTATATGATGGCGGAACCGGACAACGTTTTGACCAACCTGCGACCGTTGGGGTCATTTACATGTTGAAATTAGGACACATGGTAGATGATAAGATGCATGCAAGGTCCATAGGACCATACTCCTTGATTACGCAACAACCATTAGGTGGTAAGGCCCAGTTTGGTGGTCAGCGTTTTGGGGAAATGGAAGTATGGGCATTGGAAGCATACGGTGCCTCGGCAACTTTGCGGGAGATATTAACGGTAAAATCGGATGATGTTATCGGTAGGGCAAAAACCTATGAATCCATCGTTAAGGGAGAAACAATGCCCGAACCTGGTTTACCAGAATCATTCAATGTATTGATGCACGAACTTAAAGGTTTAGGTTTGGATATCAGATTGGAAGAATAATAGAAATAGACACATTTAATTCATTATCACCATATTGTTATGGCTAGACTAAAAGATAATAATCCAATAAAAAGGTTCAATAAAATTTCAATAGGATTGGCATCCCCTGAAGCTATTCTGGGAGAGTCAAGAGGAGAAGTCTTAAAACCTGAAACAATTAACTATAGAACGCACAAGCCAGAACGCGATGGGCTTTTCTGTGAGCGTATTTTTGGTCCTGTAAAGGACTATGAATGTGCCTGCGGAAAGTATAAACGTATCCGTTATCGCGGAATCGTTTGTGATCGTTGCGGCGTAGAGGTTACCGAGAAAAAGGTGCGTAGGGATAGAGTTGGGCACATTAATCTGGTTGTTCCCGTTGCCCACATCTGGTATTTCCGCTCTTTGCCGAATAAAATCGGTTACCTATTAGGATTACCTTCCAAGAAATTGGATATGATCATCTATTATGAACGTTATGTGGTGATTCAGCCAGGTATTGCAAAGGCTACGGAAGAAGGGGAAGAAATCAAAAAAATGGATTTCTTAACAGAAGAGGAGTACCTCAATATTCTAGAGACGATTCCTCCCGAAAACCAATATTTAGAGGATAGTGACCCTAATAAGTTTATTGCTAAAATGGGTGCCGAATGTCTTATTGATCTATTGTCACGTATAGATTTAAACGAGCTTTCCTTTTCGTTAAGACATAAGGCAAATACCGAGACTTCCAAACAACGCAAAATGGAGGCCTTAAAACGTCTTCAGGTCGTTGAGGCGTTAAGGGAATCACAGGAGAATAGGGAAAACAGGCCCGAATGGATGATTATGAAAGTAGTTCCTGTTATTCCACCGGAATTACGTCCGCTAGTACCATTGGATGGTGGCCGTTTCGCTACTTCGGACTTAAATGATTTGTATAGAAGGGTAATTATAAGGAACAATCGTCTAAAACGATTGATGGAAATAAAGGCCCCTGAAGTAATTCTTAGAAATGAGAAACGAATGCTTCAGGAAGCCGTAGATTCCCTGTTCGATAATACCCGCAAGGCATCCGCGGTTAAAACGGAATCCAACAGACCGTTGAAATCACTTTCGGATTCTTTGAAAGGTAAGCAAGGCCGTTTCCGCCAAAATCTTTTGGGTAAACGTGTAGATTATTCCGCACGTTCGGTCATCGTTGTAGGACCTGAGATGAAATTATTCGAATGTGGCCTTCCCAAGGATATGGCGGCAGAATTGTATAAACCCTTTGTTATCCGTAAGTTGATAGAAAGGGGAATCGTAAAAACGGTTAAATCTGCCAAGAAGATAATAGATAAGAAAGAGCCTGTAGTTTGGGACATCCTTGAGAACGTGTTGAAAGGACATCCCGTATTGCTAAACCGTGCCCCTACATTGCACCGTTTGGGTATTCAGGCGTTTCAACCAAAACTGATAGAAGGGAAGGCCATACGTTTGCATCCATTGGTATGTACGGCTTTTAATGCGGATTTTGACGGTGATCAAATGGCTGTTCATTTACCGTTGGGACCAGAGGCCATTTTGGAATCACAGCTATTGATGTTGGCATCCCATAACATATTGAATCCTGCTAATGGCTCACCTATTACAGTGCCTTCACAGGATATGGTATTGGGATTATACTATATGACCAAAGAAAGAAAATCGACCAAGGAAGTCCCGGTAAAAGGGGAAGGGTTGACTTTCTATTCCGCGGAGGAAGTCGTTATCGCTTTTAATGAAGGCAAGGTGGATTTAAATGCCGGTATAAAAGTGAGGACGAAAGATTTTAATGAAGAAGGAGCGTTGGTGAATCAAATTGTAACCACTACCGTGGGTAGGGTATTGTTCAATATGGTGGTTCCGGAAGAAGCCGGCTATGTGAACGATGTTTTGAATAAAAAATCCTTACGTGACATTATTGGTAATATACTTGCCGTCACGGATGTGCCTACCACTTCTGATTTCTTGGACAAAATCAAGACCATGGGGTATGAATTTGCTTTCAAGGGAGGCCTGTCCTTTAGTTTGGGAGATATTATTATTCCGCAGGAAAAGCATGAGATGATTGGGGATGCCAATGTACAGGTAGATGGTATTATGGCCAACTATAACATGGGATTGATTACGAATAACGAACGTTATAATCAGGTAATCGATGTTTGGACATCTACCAATGCCATGTTAACGGAACTGGCCATGAAGCGTATTCGTGAAGATCAGCAAGGATTCAACTCCGTGTATATGATGTTGGATTCCGGTGCTAGGGGTTCCAAAGAGCAGATCCGTCAGTTGACCGGTATGCGTGGATTGATGGCCAAGCCTAAAAAATCTACCGCGGGCGGTGGTGAAATTATTGAAAACCCTATTCTTTCCAACTTTAAGGAAGGATTATCCATTTTAGAGTACTTTATTTCTACGCACGGTGCACGTAAAGGACTAGCGGATACGGCTTTAAAAACTGCTGATGCCGGTTATTTAACACGTCGTTTGGTAGATGTTTCCCAAGATGTTATAATAAATATTGAAGATTGTGGAACACTTCGTGGAATTGAAGTAGAGGCCTTGAAGAAAAATGAAGAAATCGTAGAAACACTGGGAGAAAGAATCCTTGGAAGGGTTTCTTTGCATGATGTCTACAATCCTTTGACCGAAGAACTTTTACTGAGGGCAGGCCAAGAAGTCTTGGAGTCGGATGTAAAAAGGGTCGAGGCGTCCCCTATTGACAAGATAGAGGTGCGTTCAGCTTTGACCTGTGAGGCGGATAAAGGAATATGCGGAAAATGCTACGGTAGAAACCTTTCCACCAATAAAATGGTGCAGCGAGGTGAAGCTGTTGGCGTTGTGGCCGCACAGTCTATTGGTGAGCCTGGTACACAGTTGACCCTACGTACATTCCACGTGGGAGGTATTGCAGGAAATATTTCGGAGGATAGCAAGTTGGTTTCCAAATTTGACGGTATTGCCGAAATAGAAGATCTTAGAACGGTTGCCGGGGAAGATGGTGATGGCAAAAAAGTTGAAATTGTTATTTCCAGGACTTCTGAAATAAAAATCGTAGATGTAAAAACAGGTATTACGCTCAGCACAAATAATATTCCTTACGGTTCCCAAATATTTATTAAAAACGGGGCAAAAATCAAAAAGGAGGATATTGTTTGCCAATGGGATCCATACAACGGGGTAATCGTTTCGGAATTCCCTGGAAAAATCGCTTATGAAAATATCGATCAGGGAGTTACTTATCAGGTAGAAATAGATGAGCAGACCGGTTTCCAGGAAAAAGTAATATCGGAATCAAGGAACAAGAAGTTGATTCCTACCTTGTTAATAAAGAATAATAAGGATGAAGTTTTACGTTCGTACAATCTACCCGTAGGTTCTCATATCATGGTAGATGACGGGGACAATATCAAAGAAGGTAAGATTTTGGTGAAAATCCCACGTAAATCTGCCAAGGCGGGGGATATTACAGGAGGTCTTCCAAGAGTGACCGAATTGTTCGAGGCTCGTAATCCTTCAAATCCGGCCGTAGTTTCAGAGATTGATGGTGTAGTGTCCTTTGGTAAGATAAAACGTGGTAACCGCGAAATTATCATAGAATCAAAATTGGGAGAAATCAAGAAATATCTGGTAAAACTTTCCAATCAGATTTTGGTTCAAGAGAATGATTACGTCCGTGCCGGAATGCCCTTGTCGGATGGATCCATAACACCAGAGGATATTTTGGCAATAAAAGGACCATCGGCCGTACAACAATATTTGGTGAACGAGGTTCAAGAAGTATATCGTTTGCAAGGCGTAAAAATCAACGACAAACATTTTGAGGTAGTCGTAAGACAGATGATGCGTAAAGTAAGGATTCAAGATTCGGGTGATACGATTTTCTTAGAGAACCAATTGGCACATAAAGATGATTTTATTAGAGAGAACGATGAAATCTTCGGTAAAAAAGTAGTTGAAGATCAAGGAGAATCGGAAAACCTAAAGGCAGGTCAGATTATTACGTCCCGCGAGCTTAGGGATGAAAATTCCATACTTAAACGTTCGGATAAGGCTTTGGTTGTAGCAAGGGATGCCGTTGCGGCAACGGCTACACCTATTTTACAGGGTATAACCAGGGCTTCCTTACAGACCAAATCGTTTATTTCAGCAGCTTCTTTCCAAGAAACTACCAAAGTATTGAACGAAGCTGCTGTAAGTGGTAAGATAGATACCTTGGAAGGATTGAAAGAGAATGTTATAGTTGGGCATAAAATTCCTGCAGGTACGGGTATGCGCGACTACGAGAACATCATTGTAGGCTCGAAAGAAGAATATGATGAAATCATGGCGCGAAAGGAAGCCTTGAAATTCTAAATTGAATTCAAAAACCCTCGATACTCAACTATCGAGGGTTTGTTTTTTGCATTCCATTGATTTACAAAG
>JBATTK010000073.1:0-55112 GCA_049670505.1 Saonia sp. | reverse complement strand
AAAAATAAGTGCAATAAAGTAAACCCAACCCACCATCCAGTCCCAAAATATGTTGTGAGTCGGAAATCGAAAAATGACAAACAAATCGGCAAATAAATTCCAAATGAAATTATCTCCAATTGTCCCTTCGTCTTTAGCAAAAGCAGCGATGAATGAAAAAAACGTTAAAATTCCAATTAGCGTTGAGAAGATTAAAAAATATCCTTTATTAATTCTTTTCAGCAGATTCATCTTAAACATATTGTAATGGGTAATTTATAAAGAACAGGCACATTTTTTCCATTACAGGACCCTGGAATCCATTTTATATTGTCAACTAAAGATAAGGCCTGTTCGGCCAGGTCTGTTCCTTGAATGTTTTTATAAATCCGTTTGCCAACCACTTTTCCGTCAACATTAATTACAAAACCCACATATACTCGACTGCCGATAGTATTTGTTGAATCCGAACAATATTCCAAATTCCGAATGAGTTCGCGCGAAAGTTTTATGTCACCACCTTCAGGCATTGGCATTTTGTCCACCTTATTATAAACTTGTCCTTTTACAATGCTGTCCAAATCCGAAATGCATTTGGGTTTGTCCGTCTGTCCGCAAACGGAAAGTATTAATCCAAAACAGCATATTAAAGATGTTAAGTTTTTTCTTTCCATTTTTTTCAAATGCGCGCAACAATGGGATATATCGCTTATAGTACCAAGATAGCAAATCTTTGATGTTTATAAAGGATCTGTTCGCTATAGAAGTGTAAATTTCAATTGTTTTTGGAATAATGTTGAATCTAAACAAGAAAAAATAAACGGTAGAAGAAATATTCCTTTCATTGATTTACAAACTAAAGGTTCACTCTTTTAATTGTGGCTAACGGGAGTCTGCGCATTAACTTAATTCCGGTCTCTGGGAATACCGTATTTGATTTTTTCCTCGGACACCTCTCCGTATAAGCTCCTATCCCAAATAGGTTTTTGCGTGGTCCGGTGGTTTGTATGAGGTTAGTTGCGTTTTTTAAGTATTAAATTTAGCAAATACATCACGGATAGAAAGTCCTCTCGGACTTTCGTAAGTAAGCTTTTACCAACAATTAATTTTATATGGCTTATGCTATGTTATTAATTTGATTCCAGCTCAATTTTATGTACACTAGATCCACTTCCGGTATCATTTTCGGCATTGACCCTAATAACACCATTCCCTAAATAATCAGATTTGAATTGAATGGTAGCAATTGACTTTGCAATGAGACCATCTACTGTATTTTCCACATTCATAATTTCCATACTACCAGATTCTATATTCCATAAAAATTGAGCATTGGAAGGAATGTCATTTTTGGAAAAAAATGTTGATGCAAATGTTATAATTTCATCTGGTGAAGCAAAATCGGTTCCATCTATACAAATTGAAACTTGTGTATCCGGTCTAATTGTTAGTTCACAAGTAGTAACATTTTTTAAATTTTCATTTGTAGGTTCGGTATCATCATCATTTGAACAAGAGCTTGTAAATGAAAGGAATACAAACAATAGTAAATAAATGGGTTGTTTTTTCATAATAGTATTGTTGTTTAATTAACTCTTTTACTACATAGTCTTGAGAGTTTTAAAAAGGTTGCGTTTTGCAAGCTCTAGGATTTTTGGAAGCACCTTCGTAGAACAAAGCTCCAGTACAACGGAAGCGGCGGAACAAAGGAAGATGGGAATAACTTTAACCTGTAAAAAATTCAATAAAGTAAACTACCACTATAGAGCATGTACGAGGTTGTCTGTTTAAGTTACCGGGTTTGTGTCCAAAGTAAGGGTAGAACAATTCTTACCTAGAAGATGGGTATAACAAAAACTAATCATTCCGGTTGATCAAATGGATAATTTAATTAGTAACTTAAAAGAATCGCAAAAACGGAATATCAAGAAATTCTATTGTACATGGAGATATTTAATGAAGGAATATTGACAATCGACGATCATGAGATGACAACCCGAGGGATAAAGCAAATTTTAAATGAAAAGGGTTTTGGTAATGTATATACCGCTCAAAATTCCGAAAGTGCCTTAAAGATTCTGAAAAAGGAGAAAAGCAATATCAAGCTAATTTTAACCGATATCAATCATAATAAAGGAACAAATGGAGTTGAATTTGTCAAAGAAATATCTAGTAGCCACGGTTATCCTCTAGGTATTGTCTTTTTAACGTGCATGGAAAAGGAATACTTCCTTCCGAACTATGGGGGCTATGAAGAGTTCGTCAATAGCCTTAATCCTTTTACCGTTATGGAGGTAGGATACATACGAAAAATGATTGTTGACGAAAAATTGCTTCCAGAAGTTTGTAGAAAATCACTCAGGGCGGTTCATAAGGAGAGTTTGAGACTAAAAAGGCTCATGGATAATGAGTACATGGCATTGTCTCTTGATGAGGGCAGATACAAACTTGTTGGGATGACCTATGACCAACAGATGGAAGTATTTGATGTAAAGGGTTCACAGCATTTACTTTCATTTATATATGGGTTTGAAAGTACTCGAATAGGTAATGCCATTCAGGAACTGGAATATCTCATTAATAAGGAAAACGTGAAAGAAGTTGAACTGCAAAATTTTTTTGAGACAAATCCAAAATTTTTACAAGACGATAGTTATAAAAAAGTTCATCCTCATATTGTTTTAAAATGTAATCAAAAAATCCGGCATATTCCGGATTTTATTTTAGAGCCTTTTGATAAAAATAATTTATCCGATATTTTAGAATTAAAATTACCTTGCAAAAGAATTTACACAACTGGAAGATATCCAAAAATCTCCGCACATGTAAGGTCTGCCCAAGCACAGCTACAGGCTTATCGTAGTTTTTTTGAAGATGATGTAAATAGAATAAGGATAAGACAAGAGTACGGTCTTACCCTCTACGATCCCAAAATGATAGTGGTAATAGGCCGAAGAAGTAACCTAGATCCTGTATTGATCAAAAGGTTAGGAAAAGATATACCCAATCTTTCCATCAGAAATTATGACGAAATTATAGCTCGAATGAAGCGTAAGATTTGTTAATAGTGCGATAGAACGAACTAATATTCTTCCAATTGGATGAAAGGCGAATATGGCAAGAGCTTGCGGGAAAGATAGACAGGCCTTGGAAAAACTGGAAAATGGCAAGGTCAATCCAACCATTTATTCACTTCTTGAAATTTCTGAAGCTCTGGATGTATTCTTGTCGGAGTTGGTAAATTTTAAATGGTGTTTTGCCAAAATATTTTTCTGGACTGGAAATAACTCGAACTTGGGGGAGTTATACTATTTCGACGATGCTACGGACTGCTTGTTTTAGATTATTGGCCTGTATAATTAGGAAACCTAGACACCTTTAATAGATAATACTTAATCAATATCTGCTATATTTGATTTGCGAAGTGAAGTTTATACTTCATCCGAGTCCTTAAAGAAAAAATATCATTGTATGAACAAGGTAATTCAGGAACTTATAAAATTCAGAAATGAACGTGACTGGGAACAATTTCATAACCCAAAGGATTTGGCTATTGCAATCAATGTTGAAGCAGGAGAGTTGCTAGAGTTATTCCTATGGAAAGATGCGGAGGATGCGAAAAAGGAGAAAATAAAGGAGGAATTGGCCGATGTTTTTGCTTATGCCTTACTTCTTGCAGAAAAGTACAACTTTGATGTTGAAGAGATTATACTCGATAAAATAAAAAAGAACGGAATAAAATACCCAATCGATAAATCCAAAGGAACTGCAAAAAAATATAACGAGCTATGATTTTAAAAAATCAGTTTGTTATCAGGGATTACGAATTTTCCTCAAATCTTTTTGAGGAATTTAATAATAATCATTTTGCTAAAGATTTATGGCCAGTAGTTTATATACTTAGTGAAGAAAAAACTAAGGAGGCGTATATCGGGGAGACGACGGATATGTACGCTAGAATGAATGCCCATCTAAAAAATGACCGGAAAACTAGGTTGACCTCAGTACATTTAATTACTAGTGAAAAATTTAATAAATCCGCCACTTTAGATATTGAAGCTAATCTCATAAAGTACATATCCGGTGACGGTATTTACCAATTGCAAAATGGGAATCTTGGGTTGGCCAATCACAGCTATTACCAAAAAAATGAACTCTATTGGGACATGTTTAAATCCATATGGGATTCACTTCGTGCAGAAGGCCTTACTAAACACTCCTTAGATTTCATTGACAACTCAGATTTGTTTAAATATTCACCTTATAAAAGCCTCACCAAGGAACAAAAGGCCGGATTGCTAACTATTGTTCGAAGTCTTTTGACCCGTGAACATCGAAATATAATTATTGAGGGAGGAGCGGGTACTGGCAAAACTATTTTGGCAATCTTTCTATTCAAAATGCTCTATTCTGATAATTCCGATTTCAACTTTAAAGAATTTGGAGAAGGTGAAGCGGAATTTGTTTATCTCATAGATTCCTTAAAACACGAATTACCCAATCCCAAAATGGCTTTGGTGGTTCCGATGGCTTCTTTTAGAAGTACCTTGAAGAAGGTGTTTAAAAATATAAAGGGATTAAGTGCCCGAATGGTCATAGGTCCCGCAGAAGTAACTAACGAAGAATATGATATTCTTTTGGTTGATGAATCACACAGATTAAGGAGGCGGCAAAATTTGGGGGCATATTATGGTGCTTTTGATAAAGTCTGCAAAGAATTGAGGTTGGATAAAATGTCGAGTAGTGAATTGGATTGGATATTATTGAAATCGAAAAAAACAATTTTATTTTATGATGAATCACAATCCATAAAGCCTTCCGATACCAAAAAGGAGGACTTTGACAAATTAAAAAGATCTGGGGAGACTAAAGCAGAAGAGCTAAAATCTCAATTTAGGGTAAAAGGTGGAAATGCCTATGTTTCATTTGTCCATAATCTACTTAATTGTAGCTTGGGCAGACGTCAGAGGGAGTTTAACTCAAAGGACTACGAACTCTTACTGTTTGATTCCGTAAAAGATATGTATGATCAGATTAAACTTCGAGATGATGAAAATGGGTTATCTAGATTAATAGCAGGATATGCATGGGAGTGGAAATCCAATAAAGATCCCGATTCATTTGACCTAGAATTTGATGATATACAATTGAAGTGGAACACTACTTCTAAGGACTGGATAAACTCAGTAGACTCCATAAAGGAAGTAGGATGTATACATACAACTCAAGGATATGATTTAAACTACGCCGGGGTTATTTTTGGCCATGAAATCACCTATGATGTAAAGACAAATGAAATAGTGATTATAAAGGAAAATTATTTTGATAAGAATGGCAAACAAGCCATAGAAAATCCTCAGGAGTTAAAGGAATTCATTATAAATATTTATAAAACCATAATGCTTCGAGGGATTAAAGGCACCTATATTTATGTGTGTGACAAGAATCTCAAAGAGTATCTGGCACAATATATTCCGGAAATAAAGCGCAAGAAAAAAGTAAATTTAATTCCATTTTCCAAAGTAATACCCTTCGAGAACAGTATTCCATTATATGATTTAAAGGTATCTGCTGGTGACTTTGGCCAAATTCAGCAAGTGGAGGATGTGGCATGGATTCAGCTTCCTCAAAATTATCGGCCATCCAAGGATTTGTTCGCTTGTCAAATAATTGGAGAATCCATGAACAAGGTTATTCCGAATGGGGCATTTTGTCTTTTTCGGAAATATTCTGGTGGCTCTAGAAATGGACGAATAGTTCTTGCGGAGCATAGAGATATTCAGGATGCCGACTTCGGTTCCTGTTATACGGTGAAGGAATACCATAGTAAAAAAGTTTCTGATGGGGATGAATGGAGGCATGATGTTATTGTATTGAAACCCTTATCCACTGATTCAAGTTATCAGGAACTTGTACTGCAAGACCAAACGCAATCTTCATTTAAGGTCATTGGAATTTTTGAGTCTGTTCTTTAGGCTTTACTATATTGACCTTATAACTATCCTTTGCCAATCAATAATTATAACTTGTTGAACTGGAAATAGCACGAGCATAGTTATGCTAACTTCGATAATGCCCATAACAAATTTCAAAGCCTTTAATTTATAAAAGAATCTTCCTATTTGGAATGTAACGGCACATATTTCTGAATGATGTATTCGGTAATCTCATCCAATGTTTTTTCAGTTATTGGATGTAAACCAGGAGCTGTAAAGTATTCAATCTCTCCATCCTTGGTTTTATGATACCAAATTAGTGGTTTATTGGTTTCTTCGGCAAAAAATTGGGTAGCCATTGTAACCTTTACTTGTTTAAAATTCTTCAATCTAATTTGATCTAGAGGCTCGATTTTAGTTCCATATTTGGAGTATGGCTTTGTGGTACAAGAAACTTTAATGTATAATGAGTCGGCCCATGTCATACAGCGGTTTTCTTCTGGAATAATCTGATTGTTGGATATTGAGTTTTTTGGAACCAATGCTATTAGTAAAATAGCTCCGAATGCAATACTAATACTAATAGATATTATCCATTTACGCTTACTCCTAATTTTTAAAACATAGTCTTTATAGCTATCGTATCCAAGATACCTACAAAAAAAATTCACACTTTCGGCTGTCGGGAGCCCTATGCTCTTTTGTTTTTCTTCATACTTTTCATAAGCTCTTTCTAGAGTCTTATAGCTCAGGTCAATTTCCTTTTCAACATGACGACATAGTCCATTCTTGGTATGTGTCACACATTCCTTCCTTGCTTTTTCAAATACCTTACGAACAATTTGCCCTATTCTTTTTTCATCCATTTTCCTAAAAATACAAATTTTCTATTGACAAATCGCAGACAAAATGCCTTGTGAACGCCCGTCATGATTGATGTCCATTAAATGTCAAAGACAAGTCAACTCTTTGTCTACAATCATTTTCTTCACTTCAATTTACTTTGTTCTCAAGAATGATTTAAAGCTGTGTGTAGCTAACATAGCAATTCTAGAAAATTCATTCTTACGGAAATCTATAATGCGGCTGGTATTCAGCCAAATGGAAAGTAGTTGAACGCTGCCGCATAAGATTTCCACTTTCCAAAAAACAAGGAGTACTCCAAACACTTAGGGGTGGTTGAAAGCAAAAATATTCTGGGAAAATCCCGGACAGCCACCTCTTTGTTTAATCTCAAAATTTTAAAAAGATGAAAAAAGTTATTATAGCCTTAATGGCACTGGTTTTTAATACATTCCTATTTTCTTGTACTAGCGATTCTGTCGCAGAAACGGACGCTCTTTATGAAACTCGGGCAACTGAAGGTGATGATGGTGATCCAATAACACCGCCACCGCCACCTGGAGGGTAATTCCAAATTATTTTAACTAATTTGAGCCATACTTTCATGTATGGCTCTTTTTATTTTAATATATCAAAAATACTGATGTTGAAAAAATTCATGTTACTAATCATTATTGGTTTTTGTATTTCTTGTAAGCATAGGAACGGGGCCAATGTTTCAAAAACTAATACGGTACATGATAGTATTTTGTTCTACCATAATCTATCTAAAGATGAGAGTGTTACTTTAGACAAAAGGCACCAAGCTCTAAATAAATCTTTTTTCTTTTCAAAGAAAACTAAAAAAGATACTATCCATAGTCAACTTCTCTATCAAAAAAACTTTCTCCATCTCTCTCTTAATGAATACGACAGCCTCTTAATTCATAACAAGCAATTGATAAGTCATGCTTTGGAAATCAAGGATGACTTTATTTTGGCCAGACAGTATTATTTAATGGGGTACTATTTTGCTGAGGTATCCCGCAATAATGATAAGGCATTTCAAAATTACACCCTTTCAAAAACATATTTTGAAAAAATAAAGGATAGCAGCTGGATAGGGAGAAACCTGTTAAACATGGCTACGATTCAAAAAAATAATAACGATTTTTTTGGAAGCAAGGAAACACTGACCGAAGCATTAAGGTACTTAAACCCTCAAAAGGATAATAAATATATCGCCTATTGTTATAACGCTCTGGCAACAAACCATAGAAAACTGTTGAATTATCCAGATGCTACCGACTACTATATGAAAGCCATTGAAACTACTGGTTCTAAAGAAGATAAGCTCATTTACAAAAATAATCTGGCAGCTACTTATATAGATAACAAAGAATACAATAATTCTATTTCTTTATTACAATCTATTGTCAAGGATTCCTTATTGAAAAACAACCAAAAAGAATATGCCAGAGTCTTGGACAACCTTGCCTATGCCCAATGGCTCAATGGAAATAGTATAAAAGCTAAAGCTTTCCTAGAACCATTAAGGATTCGACAACAAAACAATGACCAAAGAGGTCAAATTGCTAGCTATACGCGTTTAGGAGAATTCTATAGTAAAACCTATCCGAAGAAAGCTGAGTCGTATTTTAATTCGGTCATTCAATTATCAAAGACAATAAAAATGCCTCGGGCGGAAAAGGATGCCCTGAAGTTTTTGATGCAATTGCAACCCCAAAATATAAAACTTCGTGACCGTTATATGCTTTTGCAAGACAGTCTCTATGCGCAAGAACTAAAAGTGAAAACACAGTTTGCAAAGTATAAATATGACGATAAATTAAAACAGGAATCCATTCTGCGTTTGGAAAAAGAAAATGCGGAAAAAGAATTGGAAGTTGCCCAACAACGCAATCAAAAAATTATATTCTCCTCTATTGGAGGGCTGCTTTTGATGATACTCGGCTTTGCGGGATATTATTTTGTTCAGCGTACTAAACGCTTAAAACAGGAGAACGAAAAAGAAAAACAAAAAGAGGTGTTTAAAACCGAAGCAAAACTATCCAGACGGATACATGACGATTTTGGGGGCAAACTAAACCAAGCAATTATCCTCTTACAGAACAATGCCCCTAAATCGAAAATATTGGATGTTATTGGAAATGCCTATGACCAAAGTAGAGACTTTTCAAGAGAAATCAATGATGTAGATAAAGGACCGAATTTCAAGAATTTTCTTTTTAGCATGCTCGGGAATTATAGCAAAAATATGACATTAGTCACTACGGGCAGCACAACAGTTGACTGGTATGATATTTCCGAATTCACAAAGGAAACCGTGTTTAAAGTACTGCAAGAGTTAATGATTAATATGCAGAAACACAGCAAAGCAACACTAGTTTCCATTGATTTTGAACAAACTAAGAAGAAACTGAAAATAGATTATTCAGATGATGGGGTCGGCACCTCAAAAGATAGTTTAAATTATAAAAATGGACTGTGGAATACAGAAAAGCGTATTCAGGCGATTAATGGAACTATTACTTTTGATTCAGAAGAGGGCAAAGGTTTTAAGGCCCTTATTGAAGTCCCCAAGTAAAAAAACACAGACCATGTTCAAAAAAATATTGATTGCGGAAGACTTTCAAGATACTAGCAAAGGAATATCAGAAGCATTGCAAAATAGGCTGCAAATTCCGGAGATACAGGAAGAACTTTATTGCGACAAGGCATACAATCGGTTTAAATTTGCCCACAATTCTAAAGACCCGTATGATTTATTGATTACAGACCTTACTTTTAAAGAAAGTCATATACCCAGAAAACTCACTTCGGGCAAGGCACTTATCACAGCGATAAGAAGCATAGATTCCAATGTAAAGATCATAGTAAATTCTATGATAGATGATCCCATTCAAATAAATCCGCTTTTTAAAGAACAGGAAATAAACGGTTATGTCTGCAAAGGGCGTAACGGATTGGTGGAATTGATAAACGCCATTCGCGAGGTATATCAGAACAGAACATATGTCTCTCCACAAATTAATCTCAACGCTGCTGACTCTATTTTTGAGTTGGATAAATATGACCTTATGATTTTGAAAGACTTGGCCGAAGGTTTTACCAAAAAGGAGATTGCAAAGAAATTAAAACGATTGGATATTAAACCCAACAGCGAAAGTACCATTGACAAAAAAGTAAGTAAACTGTTTGATGAATTTGGAGCAAAAAACACACATCATTTGATAGCCAAATTGGTAAAGCTAGGTAAAATCTGAACGCTAGCTTTTTATTCTTGTTATCACAAATAAGTTTTAATCCCTTATAGATATCTGTAAGGGATTCTCTTTTATTGGGTTTAGGTTTGAATACAATTAATTTTAAAAATTAAAGAAATGGGAAATACTGTCGGAAACATTTTGATTTCTTATGACATAAATAAGCTTCATACTAGTGTTAAGTCAGCAATGGAAAAATTGGATTACCTGGATAATTTTCAATATAAAGGAGAAACAAAAACCTATTATTTGCCAAATACTACTCTCTGGCATCCAAAGAAAACTTCAAATCAAGCAATAAACGATATAAAGACAGTTTGCAATAACCATGGAGTAACATTGGAGAAAGCTGTTGCGGTTTTGGCCAGTAAGTTTAAGGCAATTTAAAATATTTAATTCGAGTCGTAATAATTCAAAAATCAAAAAAATGGCAAAGTACTGCGTAAATAAAAATGCACAAAACAACGGTGACCATGAAGTCCATAAAGAAGGGTGTGATTATCTACCTAAAGTAGAAAATAGGATTTACTTGGGTGATTACAATAATTGCAAGGATGCAGTTAAAGAAGCTAAAACTCATTATGCTAAGGTAAACGGATGTTACTACTGCTCAAACAAATGTCACACTACTTAAGCCCTATCTATGAAAAATGGAATCAAATTTATTATAGCTGTTATTTTTTTAATCACGATTACAGGTTATTTTTTTGGTGGAGGACTTGAAAATCAAGTTGAAAACGAAATGAATAAAATAGAGGTCAAGGTAGCTGAGGATGCTATTAAGCAATATGAGATAGCAAAAAGGAATGGCTATGCCATAGATGCCTATGTACAAGCTGGATTAGTAGCAGCATCATTTTTGCAAGCCGATGATGAAGAGAATTATCGGAAATGGAAACAAATTGAAGAACAAGAAGAAAAAAACGTAGGATTATAATCATGCAACTCCAAAACCAACTAAAAGCCCTTGCCGAAAAAATAGACAAGTTGAAAGAGAAAATAGATACGGAAGAATCTACCAAACACGCTTTTGTACTTCCGTTTATCAACTTATTGGGCTACGATACTTTTAACCCAACCGAGGTTGTGCCAGAGTTTACGGCAGACATTGGTCTTAAAAGGGGTGAAAAGGTGGACTATGCTATTTTTCAGAATGAGCAGCCCATTATCATCATTGAATGCAAGAACTGGAAAGAAAACCTTAATGCGCACAATTCTCAGTTGTTCCGTTATTTTCACACTACTAAAACTAGGTTTGCATTACTGACCAACGGCATTGAATATGGTTTTTATACAGATTTGGAAGCTGCCAACAAAATGGACGAAAAGCCTTTTTTGGAATTTGATATCACTCAGTTAAAAGAAAGCACAATCCATGAAATTGCCAAGTTCCATAAATCTAATTTTGACATTGCTAAAATTGTAAACAACGCCAGTGCCTTAAAGTATACCAAAGAGATAAAAAAGTTGATTGCCCAGGAAATACAATCCCCTTCCTACCATTTCGTGAAACTATTTGCAAGTGAAGTATATACAGGTCGGCTTACGGAAAAGGTTATGGTAGAATTTACCGACTTGGTAGGTAAGGCTTTCACGCAGACCATTAGTGAGAAAGTAAATGATCGCCTAAATGCTGCATTGAACAAAGAGGCAGAACAACAGCAAGAAGAGACCCAAGAATCAGAAGAGGTAAGTAAGATTGAAACTACTGAAGAAGAGTTGGAAGGTTTTCGGATTGTCGTCGCCATTTTACGAAGAAAACTCCCTATTCATCGTATTGCCCATAGAGACACACAATCTTATTTTGGAATACTGTTGGACGATAATAACAGAAAGCCCTTGTGCAGGCTGCATTTAAATAGCACTAATAAATACATAGGTATTTTTGAAAAAGATAAAGGAGAAAATAGGCATCTTATAGCATCAATAGACGATATCTATCAGTTTGAGGAACAATTATTGACAACGGCGACTTATTATGAAGATGAGTAAAGTCTATGTGTGATATTCCTTTTTATAAAAACATTTCAACATAAAAAAAGTCAATGCAAATGAAATTTCTCATACTCTTATTCGGCATTTTATTACTTTCTCTTGACCAAATAGTTTCCCTGGAGACAGAAGTCTATATATGTAAAGGAAAAGGAAGTAAACGCTATCATTATAAAAAATCCTGTAGAGGCTTGTCAAACTGTTCTACAAAGGTTTATGAAGTGTCACTATCAACGGCGAAAGAAATAGGTAGGACCTTATGTGGATGGGAAGATTGAAGTAGTATTTGAAACTTATTTAAAACAATGGTCCGTTGCCGTTCTTTTTATTCTTTCTAAATATCTGTAAGGAATTGCCTTTAAATGGTTTTAGGTTTGGGCACTATCAAAAGACCAATAAAATATTAGGATATCCAGAGTGGTGTCAGGGGATAATACTATACCTATTTAATGATACAATGAGTTGTGCATAATATAAAAGAATCCTATGGGACATAAACTAACCGAATTAAAAGTAGAAAATTTCAAATCCGTAATTTCAGAAGAATTTGACTTATCTGAATACACTCCATTGGTTGGTTACAACAACGCGGGGAAAACAAATATTCTTGAATCTATTAAATGGGTTCTTCAAAAAAGCACTTTAAAACTTAGTGATTTTAACAATCCTAAAAATCCAATCATTGTAACGGCCAAAATTGACGGAATTAATGAGGATTTGCTGGAAAATCTCAATCAAGGTCACAGAAATAGAATAGAACCTTTCCTTCAGGATGAAACAATTTCAATTAGGAGAACACAACCTACTCCGACTTCAACCGCTGGTCAAATAAGATTGGAAGTATTCAATCCACAAGCAACAGAAGAAGAAGAAGAAGAATGGCAACCTAATCCCGCGGGTATTGATAATGCTATCAAGGCTCTGTTTCCAGATCCAATTCACATTGGGGCAATGGAAAATTCGGAAGAAGATGTAAGCAAATTTAAGACAAGTACAACTATTGGAAAACTACTATCCGAAATAATAGGACCAATTGAAGAACAATATGGAGATCAGGTCAGAGTTGCACTAAATGGACTTAAAGACATTCTGGATGCAGACGGACAACATAGAGCTCCTGAACTTACGGAATTTGATGAACAAGTAAATGGAAAACTTGATGCATTTTTCCCCGATATTAACATAAAAGTTCACGTTCCTACACCAGAATTAAAAGAAGTATTTACGAAAGGAACCATTAAAGTATACGAAAATCAAAATCAAACTGGCAACGACGTTTCTTCGTTGGGTCACGGAGCACAGCGTTGCATTCAAATGACATTAATTCGTCATCTCGCAGATTTGAAACTTAATGCTAGTGAACAAACCACCACCACTCTTTTACTTATTGATGAACCTGAACTTTACTTACATCCACAGGCAATTGAAATTTTAAGAGAGAGTTTAAAGACTTTATCCAATCAAGGCTATCAAATAATCTTTTCTACTCATTCACCATTTATGATAACGGAAAAGGATGTAGCAAATACAATCCTAATAAGGAAAAATCAACTTTTAGGTACTTATAAAAGGAACTCTCTAAAATCGGCTATACCAATAGTCGAACAAGATGCACAACATCAACTGACTTTAATGTTTTCTTTGAGTAATTCAAGCAATATCTTATTTTCAGAAAGAGTAATTTTGGCAGAAGGAAAAACAGAAAACAAACTTTTACCATTTTTAATTAAACAGATATCAGATAGGACATTAGCATTAAACAAATGTGCTTTAGTTCAACAAGGTGGTTCTGGTAGCACAAAAAAATCAATGTTAGTTTTAAACACAATGGATTTACCTTGTAAAGCGATTGTTGATTTAGACTACGCATTTAAGCACGGAGTTTCAGATGGTTTTCTACAGTCTGATGATGTTGATATTCTAGCTTGTAAGGCGGAATTAGCATTAATTGCAACACCAAATGGAATTGTTTTAGATAATGGATTACCAACTAATAAGAATAGTTCAATGTCAGCAGCAGATGCTTTTGCTTTACTTGCACAACGACCAAATATTCAAGAAAATATCATAAACATAAAAACCAAGCTACAAGCTGTAAACATTTGGATATGGACTAAAGGAACAATAGAGAAACATCTTAATATTACTGGAAAAACTGAACAAGTTTGGGCAAGATTTTCTAATGATATAGAAACTAATGGAATAGAAGCTACTTTGTATAATGACCACGTTGAGATAACGGAGTGTATAAACTGGATTTTGAACTAAAATACAATGCACAACATTTATCGTAAATTATGTAGAAAACGAATTCCCTTACCTTAAACTAAACCTAAAAAAAATAGGCAAATGATCAGACAACTTCCTGGCTTTTTCCAAGTTTTCACAAAACCGAACAAAATCTATTATGCTACCCTCGACTTTTTTAATATCCCTAGAATAAAAAATGTTATCTATGGGATAATTTAGATAATCCCCTCGCTTGCAAGTTTTTTTCAAGGTTGTTTTTTGGTTGGTGATGGTTGCTTCGTAACCATTATCTTTTAATATGTCAAAAATGGGTTCCTTTTCATCTACGTTAAAGTCGCCTGCGATGATAAGAGGGGTCGATAAAGAATCTATAGCAAATCTGCTTAGAGCTTCAATCTCACTTTCCGGGTCTTGATTATAAGGTCGAGAGTGAAAGTTTATTATGGTAATTTTTTGCTTGTTTAAGTAGAAGTTTAATAAAAAAGGTTCCCTATCAACTTGAGTATTCAGTTCATCAAGTAACCACCCTCTATTTTTAATTTTTATATGTTTGGTCTTCCAAATAAATGCATAGCGTTCGGTTACGTACTTCGGACTATTAGTGGGGTCGCTAATAACATAATCCCACTTGTTTCCTTTTCTATTTAAAATATCGGCAAGTTTTGCAACGGCCTGAGCTCCACCATAACCAGCCACAACTTCTTGAATGGCCAAAATATCTGTGTTCTTAACTATATCGGCAATTTGATTTAATTCTTCACTATTTTTTGATTTCCCAAAATCGCGAATGTTCCATGAAATCAAACTGATTTTATCAACTTGGGAAAAAGCAGTAAAATGAAGAAAAATGAAAAGTAAAAGGAGTAGTTTTTTAATCATTTGGCTGTGGTTATTAAGATTACTAAAATAACCAAAATACTTTTCGTTTTTTACGGATAACCGTAAGTATTTAAGTATTTTAAGTTTAATCTTAGATACTAATCTTTTGGAATTGGCCTCCCATATTCCACCCCAAATGGTCGATAAATTGCTGAAATTAAAAACTCTTGAAATGGATATTTCTAAGAGGCACTAAACTTTTGATATTTTATTGCCATTCTTCAGTTCTGCCCCCATCAACTTCTTCTCCTTTACTTTTAGTTTCGGAGAACACATCCTTCAAAATAGTCTTATAATAGATGCTATCGATTCATGATACCCACAATAAAGAAAATAGAAATGGAAAGAACCAAACAGCTACCGCTTTAGGCCTTATTGCATGTTGGACCGTTCCGCTTTGATAATTTTATAGTCCTTGGACAGGATTTTTTCGTTTTTTATGGTATTGCCCATGGATTTCAGATCCATAATCCTGGCGTTCAGTTTAAAGGCGGTGGTCTCCGCCTGGGAACAACCCGCTATTTCGCCCTTCAGATTGCCTACCAAATCGTTTAGGGAAGTAATAGTGGCATCCTGATTTGCTATTTTCTCATTAAACACCGCTACTTCATTTTCAAAGGCTTCCTGTGCCAACAACAAATCTTCCGATTCCGCTTCACTTACTTTGATATGCACCCCAAAAATGTTCACCTCCGAGGAGTTGGACAATAGCCCTTTTACCTCCGTCTTAAAAATAAAAAAAGCGACCAGGACCACAAGTGCCCAAATAAGGGTCTTGAAAGGGAAAGCACTTTCTTTCATGGCATCTATTTTTTGGTGTATAAAGACCCCCTTAAAGATTGCCCATACGGCTCACTTTACGCAGGGATAAGGTAATTTAGGTACTTTTTAAGGGAGAAGCCGCTAAAATTGTACGGTTTGTAGGAAATGATGTACGATTGGAAGTTTTACCTAGAGTGCGGCGGGCTGTGTTTTGTCGGTTTTTGCTACAGCTTATACAAGTCTTTTATTCCGAAAGGCAATACCGGAACCACTTTTAAGATAGCGCTCAAAATCATACGCTTTTTGTTTGTCCCCAAATTGGGAGATATGAACCAAATTTACAGGGAGTTTGTCTTTTGTAAAGTGTACTTTCCCATTGTTATGCGCCTTTAGTCTTTGTTCCAGATTGGTTGTAAAGCCTGTATAGAATTTTCCGTTGTTACATCGCAAAATGTAAACTGCGTAAGGGAGTTGCATATGGCAAGAATTTATATAGACTTAAATATATGAAATCCTCCTACGCACAAGGCTTCGGAGTATATGGAAAAGCCCTCCTTCGCTTTCGCTTCGCTCAAGCTTCGCAAAAAAGAAATCCATCTTTCAAGACCGTAAAGATTTTATAGCAATGGATCGGCATCCACCGCACTCCTACGCTCTCGCTGTGTTCAAGCTATGGAGTACCAAGTATCTTGTTAAAGGGTGTGGATCGGCATCCACCGAAGCCCGACAGTTCTAAGGTCGGTGTTAGGGTTGTAAATGAAATCCTCCGTCGCTTCTTAAAAAAAGCTTCGGAGGATTAAGATTCGCCGCACTCCTACGCTCTCACTGTGTTCGAGCTACGGAGTACTATATAATCCGTTGATGGATTCGAACCTATCTCTTAAACCCTCAATAAATAGGTTTTTTTCGGCTATTTAAAATTTTATGCTCACCGAATAGGTGGTATTGTAAGAATTTACTCTTTTAATTCATAAGGGACAAAGCTCATCTTTGATATTGTATAAGTGTCAAAAAGTTGGTCATTTAATACTTAAATGATGTATTCTAATAATATTCTCTAAAAAATTCTGATTAATAAAAAAATGCTCAGTAGAGCCTCTCCTAGTTTAATAGCTAATTTTTCCAAGTATTCTTTTGCTAAGCTTTTATTAGTTTCGTCACAATCTGGGTCATTTGAGAGTCTTCGTAATTCTGGAATACCCAGTTCGCTAGGATCGAAAACATTACTATCCAAATGTTCATACATGAGATCATGTTTTTCTTGAAATTTTGGATCACCAAAATCAAGTCCGGTCACTCTATTGATGTCGAAATTAAATCTTCTTCGAAAACGCCAAAGTGAATCGAAATTACCATCTAAAACAAATCCAGCCCAATGAATTGGATCGTTGGGATATTCCTTTCTGAGTTCATTTTTAGAAGAAGCTAGTGCCTCATGACGTTTTTTACCCAATAAAATTTTGGAATAAAACATCTCAATAAGCTTTTTAGAGCTTTTTTCTGGGACATCCCATAGGGCACTTACTACGCTCTTACAACCAGCAGCTAGGAAAGCCTTTCTTATACCTTGTGCACCATCACCAGGCAAATAATCACCAAGTCCTGACCGACATGCTGAAAGCACCACTAAATCTGTTTTTTGTAGATTCATTAAGGCAATTTCTGATGCGTATATTAGCCCATGTCCAATCTCCTTAGGTAGTTTTTGCCTGTTAAGGACTGCATTTACTCCTGCGAATGCCAAACCACAGCGGTCCATCGAATCTTCTAATGTAGCACGAAGATGAAAATCATTCCAAGCATAATTATTTATAAGATTTTCTTCCTGAGAGGGATTTTTGAATGGTAGGTAAAATCCATGAGTTGAAATATGTATTATTTCTGGAGAGCCGGATTTGGATAATTCGTTGGCAAATGCCCATTTACCTAATAGAGGTTCAACTTTTAAGTGTTTGGCAATCGCCTTTCCTTCTTCAGCGGTTTCTTCTAAACGTTCAAAATAGATTTTATTTTGTGTACTTGAATTGGAATTACTAAGCGTAATTTTAGGATTGTTATAAAACAAATCATAATCCGGGTCAGCCAGAATCAGTGGATCATCTGCTCTACCAATAGATTTTTTCAGTACTCGAATATCCAGGGCTCTTGAAATATAACTGACCAGTGCACCGTCGCTTAAGCACTTATCTGAGTTATATCTTAACATTTCAAATGGTAGTGATACAAGTTTACCATCCGGAGAAATTATAATATGCTCTAATTTTTCAATGGACCTCCAGATGGGCTTCAATATTCTTTGACCTAAAAACCCCGTTAATCTATACCAATCTGGAGGATTGGCACTAGTATTCCATTGTTCATCCATAATAGACACTCTCAATTCATTGACAGCAATATTTATATTATCGTAGTCACCTATATCAACTAACTCCAAATAATCATCGGAGTTTAATCCTAGAATAAATCCGACATATTGTATGGGTTGAGAACTTAAAAGATTATCTTCTATTGTAACAGAATGAATCGCAACAATGTCCAGTAGTATTGTCTTTTCTGGGATGTTTAAATCATCGACATTTGAGTATAAATTGCTTAAGGTTTCTGCATCTAGAATGTCAGTAGCCAAGAATCGCTCTAACTCACTAATTCGGGCTAACTTAATTCTTACCTCTCGTGTCTTCCGAGTTTGAGCTCTATTCTTACTTTTTAGAAACACATCAATCAGTTCGTTCTTTAATGTTTCAATTTCATTTTTGGTTTTTTTTATAGTCGTTTTGTTCAGATGTGGAGAAATGCGATCACCTAAACTATCCCCTGGTTGTTTATACTTGAGATACCTTGTTACAAGACCTTTAAATATTTGGATGAAATTAAAACTACTTTTGATTTTCTCGGAATCCGTAGTCTCATTTTTAAGTAATGCTTGAACCCAAAGGGACTGAATATTTAAAGCTTTCTTAGACAGTGTCCGAATCTGAATTTCAGAAGATTTTTGAATTATTTCTACGATTAGAAAGTGTAATCTCTCTAGCAGAGGCATAGGGTAGTTTATTACTTTTGACCAATTCTTTTTAATGCTTTGACAAAGCATTAGTCCTTCCAGTATGTTAAAATAGCTAGTTAAAGGACAATTAACTTCAACTTCGTCAATTGGAATATGCTTATAAATGAACTCATAAAAGTTTATAGCTTCCTCAATGTTTCCCTGTATCAAATAAGCCTTTGCAATAATAATACCCCATTCTGCATGATGTTTCAGATCTGATTTCTTAATTGCCTCATCAGCGAAGAACAAAGTGAAATCAGGATCTCCCATTTCTAAAGTCACATGTGCTAAAGAGTACCGACTTCTCCATACTTCTTTAGAATCTTCAGAGTAGTTTTCCATACGTATTTTAAGTCCTTCACTAATTAGTGACTTCGCTTCTCCTTTTCTACCAAGCATATTGTATACTTCTCCTAAGTTATTTCTTGTCATCGAGCTCACTTCCACACTCGGCTTATCAAGTGATTTTTCGACTTCTAGGGCCTTAGTAAAGTACAATTCAGACTCATGATATCGCTCTAGTACACGATTCATTTCACCAACTTGATAGCATAAAAGGAATATTTTTGGATGGAATTGACCAAGCAGATATGCATGCATATCCAGGGATAATTTGTATGCATCAATAGCTTCTTGAAATCTTCGGCTATAATCCAACTCTTTTGCCAAAAAATTAATGAGCTCCGCAGTTTCCAAAGTATGTTCTTCTAACCTCAGTTCAATTTTGACAGCTTCCTTGTAATATTCAATGGCCTGATCTTGATTTTCTAAGAAGGAGTGGGCATCAGCCAAATCCCTTAATGATTTTCTTGTACGATTATCTTCTTCCCCAAATTTTTCAAGTGCGAAAAAGTATAAACTAGAAAATTCATCAAGAGTTTCCTCATTATATTCAATTTGTGACAATAATTGTGTTGAAAGGCGAAGAAAAGCATATTCCTGTTCATTATTGACCGATGCCAAAACAGGTTTTAATTTGGAAATGAAATCATTAGTAATTTCCCAATTACCTGGATTCAACGATGCCCAAGCTATGTTGTTTATAGATGAAAAATTTTTAAGTATTGTTTTGTGGTCAGCAAATTCTATTAAATGGTAAGAATCTAGGAGAATTTCTGCCATCTTTGATTCATTTTCTTTACTTTCCCAAAAAAAGTATAACTCACGATTTACTCTAAGCGTGCTATCAAGGCTCAGATTTTTTAGATTTTTATCTAACCATTGCATTATATTTTGCCATTCGTTACTATTCTTGGCTTCAACGTCATGTAATAATCCTATGATAAGAGAAGTAGTGTTTTCAGGATACTTTTCCAATTGATTTTCAAGTACGTTAAGAACTCTTTGTCTTATTTTTTTAGCACTTGATAACTCACCTGTCAAGTTCATATTGTAAGCCAAAAACCTAAGAGTTTCAGCTAACAAAAAAACCTCTGAATAATTTAAATAATGTCCATCAAGAATATCAACGGCAGATTGGAAGGAATTTGAAGAAGCGTTGATATCTTCTAAATTCCGATAAATCCGACCTTTTAAACGATATAAATTGGCACAAAGAAAAAGGTCTTTTATACCTTCTTGTTTTAATTTATCTAAAATTGAATTTATTAGATTGACTGCAGTAATAGTATCTTCACGATCATTTATTTGATTTAACTCATCAATTGATTGTTGAATGTGAGTTGGAAGCTTTGTCATGGCTCTATAGATGTGAGACTGTCCTAATAGTCTGAGTAGTCGACAGATTTAAATATGAAATCTTGTTGATTACCAGTAGATTTGAAACGATCTGGACGTATAAAACGTTTCTGAATACCAGAAGTTTTTGCCAAGGGCGTTAATCCTGGCATAGAGATAAACTTAGCTCCAATTTTCGATTCCCGTTTTACTCTAAGGCCGGCATCGAGACTAACTAATGTCATTGGCCCTTGACTAACTGACCCATTAGTAACAAGGTCAATCCCAGCATCTGATCCATTTGAGATGATAATAGTTGATGCTCCTGCCAATACCGTTTCCATTACCACCACGTAACCTTCGGGCCATTTACCAGCATTATGTAATTTAAGAATCTTCTCCCCGATAGCATGTGGACTCCTTATTCTTTTCATAGAACAATCAGCCATTTTAAGTAATATTGCATTCTTACGAGCAAGAGTTAACGAAATGCCAGCCTCTTCAACTTTTAATGTTGAACCGGTGGGAGGAATATCTCCGTCTATTTTGAATTGGATGGAGACCGCTCCTTCAGATGAATATTCAATATCACTTTCAATAGATTTCTCAATCAAATCAAAGCTTATATCGAACTCATTTAGATGTGATACATGACGTAATTCATAACCCCTCATATCACATACATCACCAGGAACAAGCTTTACTGTAGGCAACCAAGTAGGTACATAATTGAGTTGTTCAAGTATCTCTTTGGCGTATTGTTTATAGATTTTCATTTTTGTGTTATGGTTTAATTAAAAATTCTTGATTATTCGAAATCCAACTCATTTAACAAAGTGTAAGTAAATTTGTTGCCAAAAGCTTTTTGTCCATTTCTACATTTTTCCATGAATTCCCTAAAATGTCTAGAGTCGGCGAAAACTTGGCAACCCGCTGAGTATCTTTTATGATTGTCAGAACCCCAGTTGCCATTTCTTGGACCTCTATGTATATTAATTCCAAAGTCATCACCTGTCTCAATCGTCTTTTCATCCAGAGCCAATGTTCCATTTCTATCGTCATCTCGATAAACGGAAACGTTTCCAAGTCTTTGGCAAAGTGCATAATACTTACCATGATGTTTATCTATTTGATATATACCTTGATATTGCCCCTCAAGCAGAATTGCCGTGCCTTTTGGATTAATCGGTTTCTTGAGATATGAAATGCTTGGATCTGTAGTTATTGGATAATAGGTAGTGTGCCAATTATCTAAAAATCTATGAAACACCACCAGCGTGTCATCAAATTTATCCGGTACTAGGCTCTTAGCTCTTACCCCAACGATATTAAGATTCCAGCCCACTGTGGGAGTGTCATATACCCGATATCCTTTAATCGACATGACTTGGATTATTCGCTCTACTGATGGTTGAATCATATACGTAAGGTTGTTATACAAATAATATTATTAAAACAATAATGATTAAGGGACTGATAAATAGGGAGCGGAATAATCTTTCTTTATGGTAGGTAGAAGATTATAAATTAAATGTAAGAAAAAAAATACACTTGTCTAAATGGTTATTTAAATTTAATCGCCAATATCAATACCGTTAAATTTATCCTGTCTTCTAATCGCTTTCCCCAAGCTCTTAATAGTTTTCATATCCATATGATGGTTATTTAGAGGAATACTTAGAATCGTGACCCTCTTTACTGCATAGCGACTTAAGGACAATCATGATGTTTTTTTATTCATCTTTCAGAGCTTGTTTGAAACATGCCATTTCTTCCCTAGCAATATTTATTCTTAGGAAACCTTTTCCAAAGCAATTTTTAACAGGTTTAATGTGGCCAAAATGTATCGCAAGCAATCCTTTGTCACAGCGAGTTTATCTTTTGTTCCATCAAATTCGAATTATGAAATGCCTTTCTATTCTTAGTTGATTTTGGAATTAATTATTTCTTCTAACAAATTGGTATGATACTTTTTCTTCTCGTATAAAGACCAGAACCTAACAATTAGAATACTGCTATGTATGGCCTTTTACATTGTTTTAATTTTTGAGCTCACCGAATAAGCCCCTTCTTACACGAGTTACCCAGATGAACCAATCAATCTCTTTTTTTGTAACTCTTTATAGAAAATTGTAGTAAGGAAGTCATCAACGATAGCTCTGCCATGTTTGCCATTTTAGTTCAAAACCAATCAATTTGTATCTAAAATTCAATTTTTTGATAGGTGACCTATATTGAATACATAGTTTTAAGTAATTGATTATCAGTATAGTACAATCAAAAAGTTCGAATCCTGTCATCCCGACAACCAAGATGTCAAACGGCATCAAAATTGAATGAATTTGTTATTGCTTTTTGTACGGTCCGAGCCTCTTATGGTGACAATGAATTTTTTAAATTCCGATCTCCCTAAATACCATTTATCAAGTTTTACACAATAAAATCGAAGCAGTATTCGGCACGTGTTACTGGTAGTCGATTTAGGACTACGATTTCAACTTTGATGGGTAATTCTAATTTGAGAATTTACCTAAGAAGGGGCTTTACTACTCAAAAGTCGTGAAATTCATTATTCATTTTCTATCCAGCTTTGTAGAAGTCTTACAGGATTTATCACGGGAAGGGTTATACCATTCCATAAAGAATTGATAGTCTTTTCATAAATCATTCCTCGAAAGGTGGAATAGGATATGCCAGCAAGTGTAGCAACAAAAAGTTCCTGAAAAATTGGGATGTCTTCTTCGTTATATGTGAACATCTTATCCAAATTGTCAACTTCGAAATGAAAATTCACTCTAAAAATACATTCGGGTTGGTCTTCAATGTCAACGGCTTTAAAAACAGCTTTTAAACCGAGTAAAAACAAATTGTCTGAGACATTGTAAGCGCTTTTATGGGCAATTTTTGTGTCGAAAGATGTAATTGGAATAAGATTTTCCTCTAGTTCTCCTATATCGGTATACAACTCCTCTATATGTTTAAGGTGAATTTTTTCAGGGTCGATATGGTGTGTTTTCTTGGCCATTATCCTATTTTACTAGGCATTGTTTCCTGATATTTATCCTCGGTATATTCTTTTATTGCTTCCTGCATATTCCCTTTGATTATACCCAGATGGACGTATTCCTTTACTGGTTCCACATAAATCAGGCGTTCTTCTAAAGCCAATTCCATTTTCACAATTGACTTTTGTGTAAGATTATGAGTGCCACTCAACCATTTGCTGATTTCGGAAGGTGTTTTGTTCAGCATTTTAGCTAAGTCTTTATCAGAAAGTCCTTTTTCGTCTAAAATATTCCTCACCTTATTCGCAATGGCAAGATTCCGCTTTATAAGGCGTTCAATGACCGGGTCATTATTCTCGCTCAGCCACTCGTTAATGATGTTGTTCTTTTTCATGTTTCGGTGTTGTTAGTGTAAATCCAATAGCATATTATCTTCAAAGTCGATATCAGTATAGTCGTTTATCCATCTGATTTCTTTCTCTTTGATTGCGGTATCTATAATTTTGGTCAATCGGTTTGCTAATTTAAAATGAGAGTTAACATTGGGACAATCTTGGGCATATTTTGCTGTTTTAATGCCACCAGAGAAAAGAATTACCACATACTTGTTTAATCTGTAGCAATATAATCTTAAATTGTTGGGTACGTTTTTACCATCTTCAGTGTAAGAAGGGGATTTATTGGCACCTTCGGGCGGTAGCCCACTAGCCTCACCTTGGTTCTGTTCGTTTCGGAATAAATGTTCTTGTGCGCCATATCTTTCTCCAATTTCTTTTAACCAGTTAACAATATGAATCAACTTCTTCTTGTTTTTGGCTCCTTGCTTTTTCAAAAAAGATTCATACAGGGAATCTTGTTCATCAAGTGTATCAGAGTCATCACTTAAACAGATTGAATAGTAGCTGACCTGTTCATAATTTTGTATATGTTTAAGGCGTGCAAAACTACTCATCTGCTTGTAAATATAAAAATTAAATTCACTTATAAGTGAATTATTGTGTTATTTTGTTGTGAAAATTATGTATTCTGATGTTTAAGTCTTTTCTACGCTAGGACAGATTCATTATCTAGGCTCCTTGTAGGTATTGTTTTACAATATAATGAAATTATCATTTTATACTTTGTAAAGTAAAATAATATGATTATTTGACACTCTTCGATAAAAGCTCAATTCTCAATTGATACAATTGAGCATATATATATTGCTAATTGAGCGTATTCTTATCATCTGATTCTACCCTAGCTAATTTCTCCCTCAAAATGGCCATATCCTCTTCCACTTTCTGATCAATAATCTTAGCATAGTGCTGCGTAGTTCGTAAATTCTTATGCCCGAGCATTTTCCCTACCGTTTCTATAGGGACCCCATTAGTCAAAGTCACCGTAGTGGCAAACGTATGTCGAGCTAGATGGGTGGTAAGGTTCTTTTTAATATCGCACCTGTCGGCAATTTCTTTAAGGTAAGCATTGGACTTTTGGTTGCTTAATACTGGAATCACAAAGTTTTTGTTTACAACCCTAGGGTGATTCTTATATTTTTCTATGATTGTAACCGCCGTGGGTAACAAAGGAATGGTAAAACCAGTATCCGTTTTGGAACGTTTTGATTTGATGTAGAAGCCACCTTCTTTGTTCTGGTAAATCTCATCTGGAGTCAACGTTTGAATATCGATATATGCAAGCCCGGTAAAGCAGCATAAAACAAACATATCCCGAACAATGCCTAAGCGATCTCCATCAATATCCTTATCAATTAGCCTCTGTAACTCGTCTTTGGTAAGAAACTCTCGCTCAACAGTTTTAAACTGTGCTTTGTAATTATAAAAGGGATCTTTGCTTATCCAATCATGGGCCACGGCCATTCGGACAATCTTTTTAAAGTTGTTGACGTACTTGAGGGCAGAGTTGTGGTTACATGCTTTGGTGACCTTTAGAAAGTATTCAAAACCTTTTATGAAAGTTAGGTCGACGTTCTTTACTGGAATATCTTCCTTTAGATATTCAGCCTTTATGTATTCGGTTAAGTGACTTTTAGTTGTTTGATATCTCTTATAGGTGCCTAAAGCAAATTCAACACTAATCAATTTTTCCATTTGCTGATTGTGCTCCGCAAAAAGCTCAATCAGCATTTTAGATTTCTTGTCTTTGTGGAGATAGGCATTTTTTATGTCCAATGAAGAATAGGGCTCATCTGCGGCAATAAACTTTTCTTGGATGACCTTGAGACGGTGCCTAACGGTATGCATTAATTGATTCAGTTCCTGAATTTCTGCACTCCAACCTCGTAATTTATCGCCCTTAAATTTCCATTTAGAAGGTAAAATTTTACGATTTAAACTAATCTCACTTCGTCTGCCATTTACCGTAATTCGCCCATATATAGAGGCTTTTCCATGCTTATCCAGTCGAGATTCTTTAATATAAAATAAGATTGTAAAGGTTGAGGACACCGATTACCCATTTTTTTGTTAGATAAATATACAAAAATTTAAACAAATCATCTGTGTAATTAAATAATAATGAGTAACTTATGTGTTAATAGGTGAGCAATTAACAAATTATAAAATAGGTCACCGAATTACATACATTTTATATGATTTAGTATGATATGATTTGAACAAGAAAGAAACAAAAAACCCTGTAAATCATACAATTACAGGGTTTTTGTATCGTTTTGATACTTAAAAAGTGGAGCCGGAGGGATTCGAACCCTCGTCCAAACAAGCAATTACAATGCCTTCTACATGCTTAGTTTTTGATTGATTTTCGATGTGCACCTGACCAAAAACAGCCTAATACACACTTAGCTTCTTAAGGTTTTAGTGATGGTACCAAAGCAATACCATCCTTGTGTTGACTTTTATGGTGCCCCGGGTTAGATCGCCGTCAACAAGGGCTATCCAGGGACATCTCGCTTCCCTACCTGGTAGGGACGAGGCTAAATCCTACTATAATTCGGATTAAGCGGCAAGAGCGTAGTTATTATCGCCAATTAAAAGTGTGGAAAATGAGATTAACGAGCTGTTGCCCAGCGCTCGGCATGCTTACATTCCAATTGGTCTCGCTGTCAAAACCAGTCGGCCCCTTCAATGAGTTAGGTACGCCATGGCGTACCGTAAACGAATTGAATCCTGACCGAGCTCGGCGAGCGTCAGGATCTTATTCTTCCCATCTTTTTTTTCAATGAACTTACCCCAAACTTGTTTCAGGGTCTATTATAAATTTTTCCCTTGCACTCCTTCGCCTTTCGGCCTACGTAGCCTGTACTTCGGAGAAGGAAGCCGGCGAAGGAATTCCAACGATTCCTCAATACTTTCAGTGCCTTTGCACTCCGTAGCCTTGGCGAAGGAGTGCAAAGCTAACAAAAATCCCCATCCTTCATACATTTATTGCAGAAGGAGTTTGTCCACTGCAACAATTCCGCTTATTTTAGAACAAAATTTATACCAAGACCATATATGAAGTTCGGAATCATCAGAGAACGCAAAAACCCGCCGGACAGGCGCGTAGTGCTATCCCCAAAAGCTTGCCAAAACGTCATGTCCAACCATAAAGAAGCCGAAATCATCGTAGAACCCTCTCCCATACGGGTCTTTACCGATACCGAATACACCGATTTGAACATTCCGGTAGCGGCCAGAATGGAGGAATGCGATGTACTTTTGGGCGTTAAAGAAGTGCCCATAGCAGCCTTGTTGCCCAATAAGCAATACTTTTTCTTTTCCCATACCATAAAGAAACAGCCCTACAACCGCAAGTTGTTGCAGGCCATTCTGGAAAAAAACATTGTACTCTATGATCATGAGGTTATAACGGACCAAAAGGGTCAACGGCTAGTAGCCTTTGGCAGGTATGCCGGTATCGTGGGGGCCTATAATGGGTTTAGGGCCTATGGATTAAAAAGTGGCCTTTTCCAATTGCCCAAAGCACAGACCTTGGCGGATCAAGAAGCCTTGATTGCCGAGCTTCGGAAAGTAAAGCTCCCTAACATCAAGATACTGTTGACCGGAAAGGGTAGGGTAGGGAACGGGTCCAGGGAAATATTGGCCGGTATGGGTCTTAAGGAAGTTGAGGTAGAAGCGTATTTACAAGACAATTTTGATGTACCGGTCTACTGCCAGATCGATGTTTCGGATTACAATCTAAGAAAAGACGGTACCACGGGGAATATGCAGGACTTTTTTGATCACCCGGAAGCCTACAAATCCAATTTTTTCCGCTTTGCCAAAGTAACCGACTTTTATATCGCCGGACATTTTTATGGTGATGGTGCCCCATATTTATACACTCGGGAGGAGGTAAGACTTCCTGATTTTAAGATACAGGTCGTGGCCGATATCAGTTGCGATATCGATGGCCCCGTGGCAACGACCTTACGCGCCTCTACCATTGCCGAACCCATTTATGGGTACGACCCGCAAGCGGAAACCGAAACCGATTTTAGGGATGCAAATGTCATTGCCGTAATGGCTGTAGACAATCTGCCCGCAGAACTGCCGCGCGATGCCAGTGTAGGTTTTGGGGAATCGTTCATCAAGTATGTAATCCCCGCCTTTTTTAATGGCGATGCGGATGGTGTTTTGGAACGTGCCCGTATGACCCAAAACGGAAAACTTACGGAGCGCTATGCCTATCTACAGGAGTATGTGGATGGTGGGGAGTAATTTAAGGGATACGCTTTAGGAGAACCTGAGGACATGGGTATATAAAAAAGACAAGATTCACCACCTCCCCAAGCCCTAGGCTTGGTACTCCTCCTCAATCCCAGGAGGAGAGCTTAACAGGATACTGATTTGGAGCGGTCTATTTTTTGTTATAATTATAGTCAAAAAGCTCCTTCCCTTGATTAGGGAAGGTAAGACGTTAACGTTTGGATCGTAAGGGTAGAAAAAAGTAGGGAAAATGTCAAAAAAGATACATAACAAAAAGGAGAAGCTCCAATTTCGTAAGGAATTAAGAAACAAGTTCACTCCTGCCGAGGCATTTTTATGGAACCATCTGAAAAACAGAAAGCTGAAAGACGGGGCAATTCCTTATGATTAAGAACACGTTAAATAACCTCCTTGTGGCAGCCTAATAATAACAAGGTTAATGAAAGCTTTATAGATACCTTATGTCGAATTTTGGAAGGCGTAATATCGGGAATCGTTTAAAAAATACTATATTGTTAGACTATTTTTTAATTAGAGGCTGTGAAATTCAATTGGATAGGTGCCGACGCTCTTAAGGACGATATCAAAAAGTTCTGTATTGATTTGGAATATGAGTTAAGGCCAAAAATTACCCACTTTCTAATGTCGCGTTTAGAAAATGAATGTGGTGGGGATTTTTCCTGTTTTCATTTTGATGTAAATATGGATACCCGGCAAGTGACCATATCCGATAAGACCCCAAAAGAGTATATTCAAAAAATACAATCCGATTTTGAAATGGAAATCAACAACCCCTGTTGTTAAATAGCGTTGGTCAATCGAAAACCCTACATGTGAATCCTGCGGAACATTATATCTTACATCGGGCAGAACCGTTCAGGGCCATCCTGTTGCACTTACAATCGATCATTGAGCATACCATTCCCGAGCTCGATCTAAAGTATAAATATAAGATCCCTTTCTATTATGTCAACGGTAGACCTTTTTGTTATCTAAACCATACGAAAGATTATGTAGATGTGGGCTTTTGGAACGCCGCCCATCTTACGGTGCATCCGGAACACTTGATTACCGATGGCAGAAAAATGATGCGTTCGTTACGATATAAAAGCCTCGAGGAAGTAAACCATACGATTTTGATCGAAGTTTTACAGGATGCCTATACCGTAAGGGATAAAAAGTTTTGGAAGTAATTAACTTTCCATACCTAATATAACGTTGTGCTATACCATAAATGGCGCTTGGTGAAGTTAACAACCACAGTATTTTATTGCTTTTTCAGTACGACTAGGGAATTGTGCTGTACCTCTATTACTTTATTAAGCAATTCTTTCAAAGGGATATAGGCCTCGGACACATAATAAGGACTGTGGAAATCCAGCGTAAAGAAAAGGGCTATTTTGTTTTCTGCAACCTGATGATCAAATTTTAGTTTTCCGATATTTCCATCCATAGCTACGGTCTGTTTTTTGGGTAAACTCTCTACCCGATACCCTTCCGGAACTTCAATATTGACCTGATAACTATAGTTGCGGGGATACCCAAAATCCACAGGGTAGTTGCTTTCTTCCAACTGAAATGGATTCTGCTCAAAGAATTTGATCAAAAATGGATCAAGATAAACGGTTTGTCCGTTCAGGACATTTTCCAGTTCAAATCCAAACCGCTCGGATACCAATTTGTCGTGGTTTCTTTCTTTGAACAGCTTGTATGAAGTAATATTAAAATCATCGTCAAACCCTTCCATTATCCCGTCGAGATATGATTGTTCATTAAACCCACTGATATGTTTTCGCTTTTTCACCGCCTCATAGCCTATATTGATTTCATCGAATATTCCGAAGGCCTTATTCTGAGTGGGGTCAAATTTTATCTGAGCCCTAACGATATGGCTGTTTTTTTTCTCCGGGAGGATGTCCAACCAGTAGCTTTCATTTTTGAAATCCATTACCCGTCCATAAGAATTCAAACATCTATAGGGCAGCATGCCAAAAGGGTTTATTTTTTCGGAAGCATCCAAAAGATAATCTTTTCCGTCAATGGTAGTTTTAGCTACTATATAATTAAAATCATACATTACCGGATGTGTTTTTTTGGGTAGACCGTTCTTTCGGGTAGAAAGGAGCATTAAATGCGTTTCAATACCGGCGGCGTTCAATAAGTTGATGAGCGAGATATTAATCTCTCCTATGCTTCCTTTTCGGGCATCAAAAGCCTCTTTGACCCTTACATTTTTATAAATCCCAAATTGCCCGTTCCAAGTGTAGTGTCCTTGAATAAAACTATAAATATTCTTGGCACGGGTAATGGGGTCTCCTTTGGTTAAAAGTCCTTCGGGAACATTCTTTTTAAAAAACCCATTTTTTGTAAGTTGACCACCGATATCAGTATCCTTGGCAAATTCACGATCCACATCTTTCCAGCTTTTGGTAAACTTCTTTCTGATACGGTCGATAGTGAAATATTCTGAAAGTTCAAATTCCAATCGGGAAGCGTAATTCTTTGAGGATAACATAAATTCTTCTTCCTTAAAGGCCGGAACATCTTTCATGGCGTAGGTTAAAACTTCACAGTCCGATGCTTCCCATGGTTTCGGTAGTTGGAAGCAATCACTGGCGACGAAACTTTCGTTGATCATAAGGGGAAGACTTCCGATCAATGATCGGTTATATGCATAATTACGAGGGATTTTTGCATTGAATTCACTGTAGATCTTGGGGATATGGGATTGAAAATCCCATCCTTCCAACTTAAAAAAGAAAGGTGAAACTAAAGTGTATTTGTATTCTAGAATACTGCCTATTTTTATATTGGGGAAAGTAAAACGCATTTCCCCGTTGCTCGTACCGGTTTCCATTCTATATACATGCTCCCTGGAGAGTCCTGTCTTTATAGCCCCATTATGGGTAAAAGCTTCAATATCCTTTATTTTCTCGGAATTTTCGGAAGTAAAATAAAAGGGTATGGATATATTCGCTTGATCAAAACCCTTTTTATCCAATATTTTTATTTTGGTATAATAATTTTTTATGAGGAAAATGTGGTTTTCGATTACTTCAAAATAGACATTTCCTTTTTCGAGGAGTACGACCGCGCTGGCCGTCTTATCTTTTTCATAGGAGTTAAAATTCTTTTCCCAGGAGTTAGTTGTTCCAAAATCATGATATTGGGACGCTACCAGGCCCGTAATCAAAAAAGCAATTGCGCAAAGGGTAAATTTTACCATTATGAACGTTAGGTTTGGTTAGTTCTATAACTATGGTATGGCAAAAATATTATAACGAATTAACGGTTTCTCGTATGGCCACCAAGTTGGTCAGCAATTTTTCCAAATGATCTAAATGTAACATATTGGCCCCATCGCTTTTGGCATTGGCAGGGTCGTAGTGGGTTTCCATGAACAGGCCATCCACCCCAGTGGCAATGCCCGCCCTGGATATGGTTTCGATCATATCCGGTCTTCCCCCGGTTACCCCGGTAGATTGGTTGGGTTGTTGTAGGGAATGGGTAACGTCCAATACTACGGGTGCATAGGCTTTCATGGTAGGGATACCCCTAAAATCGACCACCATATCCTGATAGCCGAACATGGTTCCCCGATCGGTCACCATGACTTGGTCATTACCGGAATCCGTTACTTTGGTCACCGCATGTTTCATGCTTTCCGGACTCATGAACTGTCCTTTTTTAAGGTTGATCACCTTGCCCGTCTTGGCGGCTGCTACGACCAGATCGGTCTGGCGGACTAAAAAAGCGGGTATCTGAAGTACATCTACATATTCCGCGGCCCTATGTGCATCGGCAATCTCATGGATATCCGTTATGGTAGGGACATCAAAAGTATCTGAAACCTTTTTCAATATTTTCAACGCCTTTTCATCCCCGATCCCGGTAAAGGAGTCTACCCGACTCCGATTGGCTTTTTTAAAACTCCCCTTAAAAACATAAGGGATTTTCAATGTATCGGTAATGGCAACGATCTTTTCCGCAATGCGCAGGGCCATATCCTCGCCTTCTATGGCGCAAGGTCCGGAGAGCAGAAAAAAATTATCGCCAGAAGTGTGTTTTATTCGGGGAATCAAATCCAGTTTCATTCGTTACATATTTTGAAACAAAGATAGCAGTTTTGCAGAGCTTTAAAGCCGCTCAAAATCAATAAGATAAAAATAACACAACTTTATACGCACATGCAAAAATTAGGAGTATCTTTGCACGCTCAAAACAGAATTATGTCCGCAACGAAGAATATTGCCATTATCGCCCACGTAGACCACGGTAAGACCACCTTGGTCGATAAAATCATGTACCATTGCCAATTGTTCCGTGATAACGAGAATACCGGCGATTTGATCTTGGACAACAATGATTTGGAGCGGGAACGCGGAATCACTATTACCTCTAAAAATGTATCCGTAGTCTATAAGGATACAAAGATCAATATTATAGATACTCCCGGTCACGCCGATTTTGGCGGAGAAGTGGAGCGCGTATTGAATATGGCAGATGGGGTTTTGCTATTGGTGGATGCCTTTGAGGGCCCTATGCCCCAGACCCGATTTGTATTGCAGAAAGCTATTGATCTAGGGTTGAAACCCTGTGTGGTCATCAATAAGGTAGATAAGGAAAACTGTACCCCGGAGGAAGTACACGAAAAGGTTTTTGACCTTATGTTCGAACTCGGCGCCGAAGAATGGCAGTTGGATTTCCCAACGGTCTATGGTTCCGCCAAAAACAACTGGATGAGCGAGGATTGGAAAAACGAAACCGATTCCATAGCGCCCTTATTGGACATGGTCATTGAACATATTCCCACTTTTGAACCGACCGAGGGAAATACCCAAATGTTGATTACTTCACTGGACTTTTCTTCGTTTACAGGAAGAATTGCTATTGGCAGGTTGCAAAGGGGCGGTTTAAAGGAAGGACAGCAGATTTCCTTGGTGAAAAGGGATGGTAGTATCGTAAAATCTAAAATAAAGGAATTATTTACATTTGAAGGATTGGGACGTAAAAAGGTACAGGAAGTCGCTACAGGCGATATCTGTGCCATTGTAGGTCTCGAAGGTTTTGAAATTGGAGATACCATTGCCGATCTGGAAAATCCGGAAGGGTTGAAGACCATTGCCATAGATGAACCTACTATGAGTATGTTGTTTACCATTAACGACAGTCCTTTCTTTGGACAAGACGGTAAATTTGTGACTTCAAGGCATATCAAGGAAAGACTGGAAAGGGAATTGGAGAAAAATTTGGCCTTACGGGTCAATGAAACGGACAGTGCCGATAAATTCATGGTCTTTGGCCGTGGGGTATTACACCTTTCCGTTTTAATAGAAACCATGCGAAGGGAAGGCTATGAACTACAGATCGGTCAGCCCCAAGTAATCATAAAAACGATCGATGGCGTAAAATGTGAACCTGTAGAACAACTTACCATAGACCTACCGGAAGAAGTCTCCGGTAAGGCCGTAGAGATGGTGTCTATCCGAAAAGGGGAGATGACCAGTATGGAAGCCAAGGGCGATCGTATGGTATGTGAGTTTACCATTCCGTCCCGAGGGATAATCGGACTCCGAAACCAACTATTGACGGCGACGGCCGGTGAGGCCATCATGGCACACCGCTTTTTGGAGTACCAGCCTATGAAAGGGGATATTCCTCAACGTCAGAATGGTTCCTTGGTCTCCATGGAAAAAGGAAAAGCCATTCCGTATTCTATTGACAAGCTACAGGATAGGGGCCGCTTTTTTGTAGATCCGGGAGAGGATATTTATGAAGGTCAGGTCATAGGGGAGAATTCCAGGGGCGATGATATGACCATTAATATTACGAAGACCAAAAAACTATCCAATGTGCGTTCTTCGGGTGCCGATGATAAGGCCAAGATCGTACCTGCTATAAAATTCTCCTTGGAGGAAGCGCTGGAGTACATTCAGAAAGATGAATATGTGGAGGTAACACCTAAACATTTACGTCTTCGGAAGATATATTTGACAGAAGTAGATCGTAAACGGAATAAGATAGCTTAGAATATCATAGATAGCTAATTGAAACAAAGCCTGTCCTTAAAAAAGGATGGGTTTTTTGTTTTTAAGAAAATCTAAATTAGGGCTAACCGATCTAATCCGGTCTACGGTTCATTTTATATTTTTCCCCAAAGCCCGAATTATTGGGTTCATACAATTTGTCCAGTTCAACATCAGTACCTAATGGCGGAATTTCGTTTTCTTTTCCCAACGCCCAAAAAACACCGTTCAGGGCTATTTTGCGTACCGCTGGAATAGTAAAATCATAGGGATGTCCCAAAGTAGTAAAGAAGACCCTGGCCGTTTTCCCTTCATTTCCTGTATAACTTTTAGTCCAAGCCACGGGGTTGACCAATGGAAATTGGTCTAGGTTCCCCTCCATTTCATGTTTTGATCTTAAGGAAAGCCCTTGTAAAATGGGTTGGCTGTCCCCCTGTAATTTCCAATCGCCCCCATCTACATGGTACAACCAGGAATAGGCATCAAAATCTTTAAAGCCTTTTAGAATTGGATGATCAACTTCATGAACGGCCGAAATTTTGGTCAAAGGATGTTTGCCGTCATCAAAATGTCCATGGTGGGTAATCCATTGTTGTCCAAAGACTTTGGCGGGCCATTCCTTGTTCATATGAACTAGAGTAGAATCGTTCTCGTATAAAAAGGCATGGGTAGACGTCCTAAAACCAACTATAGGTCGTCCGGATGCTACATAATCCAGAATATGCCGTAGTTCTTCTTTGGGCAGGGCCCGGAAACGGGTAAAGATGACCATGAGATCGGCCTCCTCCAACGCTTCAAGGCCCGCTATATGATCTGCCCGGTTCGGAGCAATATACCCTGCAGAATCCAAGGCATAACACACGGTTACTTTGGCATTCATTTCCCGAACGACCAGATCTGCCAACATCGGCATGGATTCTTCGGAACGGTACTCTTCATCACCTGTAACGAATACTACATGCTTGGGTTTTTCAGCTTGTACCCCTACATCGTTGGTATTTTTGCCTTGCCGGCCACAACAACTAAAAGTTATGACCAAAAAAATGATAGGTAGCTCCCTAAGGATTTTTGAAATTTGGAAATGTTTCCCGCTAACGATAAGAGTGCTATTCATTCGGATGTATTTTTAATAATTCTTCGGGGGTATAAAACCCCTTTTTGTCCATGGTATTGGCCCTAACGGATTTTACGGTTTCCGGTTGAATTACCGAAGCCTTATTCCCAAAGGCATTGCGCACATAGGTAAGTACGGCCGCAATTTCCTTATCATTGAGCATTTTCCCAAAGGCCATCATGGGGACTTGGCCGGAATAATCCTTGCCCATAACGGTAAGCGGTCCGTAGAGGCCGTTCAAGGATAGTTTTATAAGTCGTTCCTCACTACCCGTTACCCAATTGGTCTCGATCAAAGGGGGGAAATCCGAAGCCGCAAGACCAGATCCGTTTTCCTGATGGCAGGTAATACAATATCCTTCTCTTTCATAAATTTTCTTACCCGCCAGAAACATGTCCAGATCTTTGTCCTTTAGATGGGAGGCAATGAGTTTTTCTTCCACTTCTTCTGTCCACTCCCCGGAAAGTTGTGCTTTTGCGAAATTAAGGGAGGGTATCATCCAGGTGTCCAAAGGGTGTTGTTCTACGGTGGCAATAATGTTGTTCCCCTTATCCTTTTCCATCCAAGATGCTGCTACCAGTGCTTCTAGCCGTACCCTACCGTGAGGATCTGCAGCGGATTTTAAAAGGATCTGCTGATTTTGGATTTGATGCCCGGAATAACGTGCCACCCTTGTTGCCGCGGCCCGAACCCTATGGTCTTCGGAAGAAAGTGCCAGTTGTAAAATAGTAGTATCCACTTTGTTTAGTCCCCAAGATACCCAAAGGGCCTCCAATATGTGATGATCATATCCGGGCGATTTTGTATTTAGGCCTTGTACCCAAGCGTTGAGTTTTCCCATAACTTCATCGGCATCCCTGCCCCGAAGTTCCCTTTTGGTCCGATATCTAGTACGATACTCGGGAAGCTTTAAATTGTCCAATAAGGTATCGATATCCGCCCCGGCAATTTTTGCCGGTGCTACCAAAGGCCTGGAAGGATATGTAATGCGATAGATTCTACCATGCGCATGGTCTCGTAAAGGATCTCTCGCATTATGCTGCATATGGCCAATAAGGATATTATGCCAATCTACTACGTACAAGGAACCATCTGGGGCAAATTCCATATCAACGGGCCTAAAGTTTTTATCCCTTCCGATCAAAAGGTCCTGTCTATGTTTAGTAGTATAGCCCGTGCCATTTTCTTCTACCCGATGTTGTTTCATGCCAAGGAACCCTATGGAATTACAGATCAATAAATCGCCCTGTACCTCTTCGGGAAAGTGACTGCTGGAGACAAATTCAAGACCGGAAGTGGGGCGTACGCGATGGGCCTCCTCAATGAGTTCTTCGGTCATGGGATTGTTCATCCCATATCGGGACTTTAGGGAACTGGGCATCATCCAGCGCACTTTCGGATTTGAGGTTTCTGCAAAAAAATCCTGCCCCCATTCATCAAAGGCAATGCCCCATGGATTAGGAATGGCCACCTGCGCCAACCGTTCCAAATGTTTTCTCTTGGGGGCATATCTATAAAATCCGCCTCCGGTTGCACGTACCGGCCCATAAGGTGTTTCAACATTACTATGGAGAAAGATGCCCTCGGACATATAAATGGCCCCTGAAGGATCGGCACAAAATGCGGAAATGGCATGGTGGGTATCATGATCATCAAAACCACTTAATACAATTTCTACTGAATCGGCCACATCGTCCCCATCGGTATCCGAATATAATTTAAGATGGGTGCCTTGGGAAACATAAACCCCCTCCGGGGCAAATTCAAAGCCAATGGGCAAATGAAGATTGTCCGCAAATACCGTCTGCTTGTCCGCCTTGCCATCGGTATCGGTATCCTCAAGAATAATGATTTTATCATTAGGCTTTTCATCGCCCGGGCGATAATGGGGATAGGAGGGAAGGGTGGCGATCCATAAACGTCCTTGATTGTCAAAGGAGAGTTGTGCCGGATTGGCCAGGTCCGGAAATTCTTTTTCCGAAGCGAAAAGTTCAATTTTATACCCTTTGGGAACTTCTAAAGTGGCTACGGCCTCTTCTCCATACAGATAGCTTGTATCTCCATTGGAATTACTAGGCGTATAATTGGTTTCAATAGGGGTCAGTGTAGATGTTCCACTATCGGCCAAGTTTAAGTCGTAGGGTTCCGCTTTTGCCGCTTTCCAGATGGCCGTATCCCTTATGGCGGTCATTTCACGGATTTTTTTAATCTCTTCCGGATAATTATCGGAACCAAAAGGCTCAAAACGACGACCGAAAGCATGTACGCCGTTCGGAATCTTAAAATCATTATGCCAGAAGAAGTTTTTATCTTTTACCGCCTTAAGGATTACCGTTTTTTTCTCCGGATTCGAATTGGTTTTTTTTCCAAATATGCCATTCACTAGCAACTTTGCAAGGTTTTGGTAACCCTCGCTGTTCAACTGTGCACCATCTATGGTAAATTGTTTTTCTAAAGTAAACCATTCTTTTGAAGGGTGAAATGCATCCACAAAAAGCACTTCGTTTTCCAAGGCGATCTCCTTCATGGCGGCGGCATAGATTTCCAAGTTTTCATTCTCCTGTTTCCCATTGGGAAGGTCATGGAATTCGGAAAGATCCTCAAAGGCTATTGGAGAAACAATGGCAAGCTTGGGAGGATTTTTACCATTATATTTTTGTGCTTTTGTATGTTTTATAAAGGCGTTAAGTTCCATTTTATAATTATCCAGGCCGCCTCTTCCTTCAAAGGATTCGTTATATCCAAAAAAAGCGATAATGATATCGGTTTGGAGTCTGGTAAGCCATTCGTCAGGTGTTTCAAAGTGACCTTCACTCCCAGAGTTCTTCGCCATTTCGGTTTGATAAACTTCTGCTCCGGGGAAGGCCCAAGGAGATGGTTTGCCGGAATGGGGCCGAAATCCCGGGGTATTTCCGCCATCACACATGTTTCGTATAAAAAGTTCGTTTTGGGGGTACCTTAGGTGCATTTCCGTTTCAAAATATCCAAAATTTTGCATTCGGGAGCAGAGGTTGTTCCCAAGGAGTACGATACGTGAATTTTGATGTACGCTAAGTTGGGTATTTGAATTTGAACAACCGGTTATTAGAAAAATCAATGACAGAAATAAAACGGGAATTTTGCAAAAGGGTAACTTCATTTTAAAGGTTGTTTGGGACAAGTTAATCAAAACAGCCCTTTAATTGTGTCTTGTTTTTTCCATTTTTGTTCTTGCACCCTCACCCTTCAGATCCCTGACCTGCCCGATCCATAGTTGAATTATGGAAGATGCACCGGAAATATACATAAAGAAGGCGAATATGCAGGTAAGGAATCCTTTGCGTTTTGTTATGGTGGAGATTCCTCCTTGTATTAGGAACAACAGCCATTACTTTTGTCATTCAGAGCCTTTCGGCTGCGCTCAAGACAGGCTCCGTGAAGCAGAGCGAAGAATCTAAAAGAATCTATTGGTATCAAGTGGTAGGGATTCCTCATTACATTACAGAATGTCAATATCGTATTTTTATTACCCATGTGCAGTCACACTACGTAGCTGTATATGGTCTAATTTGTGAAAGCTTATGCAAGAATCACTGGAAATATGGGTCAGTAAGGCGAATGCAGGGGATAAGGAATCCCTTGAAAAGGTCGTTACGGAAATCAGGGACTTGGTATACAATCTTTCTTTACGGATGTTGTTGTTTCCTAGGGATGCCGAGGATGCCACCCAGGAAATCCTTGTAAAGATCGTTACCCATTTAAGCACGTTTAAACAGCAGAGCAAGTTCAAAACATGGGTCTATAGGGTAGCTACCAATTACTTATTGACGTTAAAAGGAAAAAAGACCAAAGAATTACCCGTGTCCTTTGAGGATTATGCCAAATTGATCGATACCGGTCATTCCCCTGTTATTAAATATACCCAAAACCAAGGGGAACAGTTGTTATTGGAAGAAGAGGTAAAAGTGAGTTGTACGCATGGTATGTTATTATGTTTGACCGAAACCAATAGAATGGTGTATATCCTTGGAGAGCTATTGGAGTTCAATAGTAAGGAAGGGGCCGAAGTTTTGGAGATGAGCCCGGAGAATTTTAGAAAGCACCTCTCCAGATCTCGGGGCAAGCTTCGAAACTTTTTACAATCTAAATGCGGATTGGCAAATCCGGATAACCCCTGCAGGTGTACCAAAAAAATAGATTATTTAATAGGGGAGAAGATCATTGATCCCCGATCGCTACGGTATGCAAATCATAAAGAACGCAGTATTGCGCTTATCAATACCATTACCACCTTGGAGAAATCGGCTGCAATTTTCCGTTCTACACCCCAATTCGCAACTCCTGAAAGTATTGTAGTAAAAATGAGGGAAACTATCAATTTATTATAAGATGAGGTCATATAGGTTGAATATGGCACATATAAACATAGCAAGCACATGAAATTTCCAAAAATAGTCCCGGTACCGGAAAAAATGCAAAAGTATTATGGAAGTGGCCGTATGCTGCATCCAGAAATTGAAATGGTAGAAGAAGTTATCCGAACAATTCCCCAAGGAAAAGTGACGACAATAGACGCGGTTGCACATATGATGGCCAAAACCTACGGAGCGGATGTGGCATGTCCTATGCGAACAGGAAATCACTTGAAGCGCATTTCCAAAGCTTATGATACGGATTCGATTCCTACATCACTTCCATTTTGGCGGGTAATACGTACCGATAAGAGGATGGTAAAGCTAGAAAACTATGAATTCTGGGCTACCGTTTTGGAAAAGGAAGGATGGGCGTTGGAATACACCAAAACAAACGCCATTAAAGTAATAGTTAAGGAAAATCAGCTATTTGATTTTTCTTAATGATTTTCCAATTCGTGCTTCTTGACACAGGCCGTTGCGGCACCGATAATTCCGGCGGTATTCTCCAAATGAGCAGGAATAGTCGGGGTATCCAATACAATATAGTCCTTAAACTCATCCCAGTATTTTGAAGTACCACCACCGATAATAATAAGGTCCGGGGCAACGATCAATTCAACATATTTTAGGAATTTATTGAAGCGTTTCCCCCATTTTTCAAAACTAAGTCCTTCCCGCGATTTGGCCGAAGCCGCCGCCCACAATTCTATTTTTTCATATTTTTTGTAGGGAATCTGTCCCAGTTCAAAATTGGGGATCAATTCACCGTTTAGAAAAGCACCACTACCCAATCCGGTACCAATGGTAATCATAACTACTAAGCCTTTTTCGTCCTTGCCCACCCCATAGTTCATGGCGGCATAACCTGCCGCATCCGCATCGTTAATTACGGTAAAGGGTAGTCCGGTAGCTTCGTAAAACAATTGTTCTACATTTAGACCTACCCATTTTTTGTGAAGATTCCCCTTGGATTTACAGACTCCTTTTTTTATCACGGAAGGGAATCCGCAACCTACTGGGCCCTCGTAATTGAAATGCTTTACAATCTGCGCGACCACTTCTGCCATTTCATCCGGTTTTCTAGATGACGGGGTGGGAATCCGGTAACGCTCTGTCAACATTTTGCCAGTTTCGATATTTATGATTCCTCCTTTGATACCCGAGCCACCAATATCGATGCCAAGAACTTCCATTAAAACATTTTATGATTAGCAGCGCAAAGAAACAAAAAACTTTTTGGAGTAGGAAAATGGGTGTCAATCAAGTTCGCCTTTTTCTTTGAGGAAATCAAAAATTAGCTGATCTACCTCCGAGACCTTGTCCCGATCTCCATAATTGAGCCATACCATTTCCTCAATTTCCGAATCGGGTTGCAATCTACCGCTATACATCCCAAAATAGCAGGTCATCCGAACGATTATTCCACTTTTATGACCATGGGCCTGTGCCTCAAAAATACCAATATACTTTAACGAGGAAGTATCAAGATCTACGCTCAATTCCTCTTTGATTTCACGCTGAAGAGCTTCCGCATCGGATTCGCCCTCTTCCCTTTTTCCTCCGGGGATATAATAAACTGTCTTCCCCTTACTTCGCGTACCAAGAATTTGTTTGTCCCTTATATGGATCCAAGCAAGCTTGTCTATGATTTCTTCGGTAGGCTCTATATAATAATCGATGGAGTCTAAGGAATGGTCCGCATCAATAACATCCAATATGTGGTCCATTGTTTTTCCAAAACCCGTTAACGACTCCAATTTTTTATTTCTTCCCAGGGCACTGGATATGGTCTCGTCCCTATTGCCGAATTTATAACCTTCTTTCTTGATCCATAGGGAATTCAACAAATGTTGCATCATTACATTGCCCAATTGGTCTATGGAGATGGCAATTTTAAGCGTATATTCCCCAACGCCTTTGATCCCTTTGGTGAAAAGGGTATGGAACAGTCCGTAAATAAAACCTAAAGGGCCTGTAATCACAAGTAATAGGATGGAAATGAGAAAAAGTAGTAGCCCCACTAATGGATGTACCTTTTTATCCGTCGTGTAAACTTGTTTTTTTCGTATCATGGGGAACCGATAGACTATTTTTTTATTCTTTTCAAGATCTTTTATCCGCCGGAAGTGTTTTGGTACTTAACTAGGGCCGGTTAACACAAAGCCTGAAAGTGTATTTTCTGCCCCTTTTCGCCTTTTTCCGTTAAAATTTCACCGCTTAGCTCGCTAGGCGAGCAAAATTTCGCCTTAAAACCAGAAAAAAATCATCAAAAAACCCGTGATTTCCGTTTAATATCATCAGGCCCTAAACTGCCTTTTGGATTACTTCAAATACTTTGTTGCCATCACATTTAAGCGTTTTGGAAGGATATTTTAAAATTAGGGCATAATCATGGGTAGCCATTAGAATGGTTCTTCCCGTTTTATTGATTTCTTGAAGTACTTTCATGACTTCTACACTGGTCTGCGGGTCTAAATTACCTGTAGGCTCGTCCGCCAGTATCAATTCAGGATTGTTTAACAACGCCCTTGCAATAGCGATACGTTGTTGCTCCCCCCCCGAAAGTTCATGGGGGAATTTGAAGCCCTTGGTCTTCATGCCCACCTTATCCAAAACTTCCTCGATCTTGGAACTCATCTTAACTTCATCTGTCCATCCCGTTGCTTTAAGGACAAAAAGTAGGTTGTTATTAATATTCCTATCCGGTAAAAGCTTAAAATCTTGAAATACTATACCCAATTTTCGTCTTAGGAACGGAATATCCTTTTCTTCCAAGGTCTTTAAATTGAAACCCACGATCCTACCATTACCCTCTTGAAGCGGTAGATCTGCATACAGGGTTTTCATCAGGCTACTCTTACCACTACCGGTCTTACCGATCAAATAGACGAATTCCCCTTTTTTTACCTCTAAATTGATGTCGTTCAGTACCATATTTTCCTTTTGGAAAACCCCTACATCTTTCAATTTTAATACACTTTCACTCATAGCTTACTAGTTTCCGATACTACTATAAACGATAGTATGCAGTCTTATGTTGTGGTTTTTTAGTTATTGGTGCGCTTGATAAGGGAAAGCATCAAACCGCTAAAGATTAAAAGTACGCCTACTATTTTATGCTGTAAATACACTTTTTCTTTATTTTCTAGATACCCTTTAAGCTTTCCGGCAAAATGGGTATAGACTAAAAGGGAAAACCCGTCTATGGTCAAAAAGGTTATGGCCAAAATGACAACTTGGGGTAGAAAGGGTGCATCCGGATTAATGAACAATGGAAAAAGAGCGGCAAAAAATACAATGGCCTTGGGATTGGCTGCGGACATAAGAAACCCTTCCGCATACAACTTCCCGAAACTTTTTGGTATAACGTCCTTTTTGAATTTTTTAATTTCCGGTTTAAAAATAATTTTCTTTATACCCATATAAACAAGATAGGCAACGCCTAACCATTTTATTAAGGAAAACAACTCCCCGGATGCGGCCACAATACTGGCAAGGCCCAGGGACGCTAGAATAATTTGTAACAGATTGGCGGATAAATCCCCTAAAATGGTTCCTATCGCTTTTTTTTGCCCAAAACTCATGCTATTTGCCGTTGCCAGTAATACACTGGGCCCAGGGGTAAAGGCTAAAATTAATGTTGCCCCAACAAATGACATCCAAAGTGTAAGTTCCATTGCATTCAAAGTTTTAATTGAGGGAAAGAATTTCTAATCGTTATTATAAAAGTAACAAGTTCCTATGGAAAACAAATCAATAGGTCTTAAAAATATTTATATTTCGTCAGATATACTTAGGAACAATATTTGACGTTTTACTATTTATACCGGTAATTCGTAACTGCTAGAGAACATTATGCGAAAGAAAAAAACCGCTTTACTATTCCTTGCCCTTGGAATCATCTTTCATGGGTTCGGACAGGAGTCCAAAATTTATACCCACGATCAAAAGGATTATCAGGATGCCCTGGCGCTATATAACAATGAACAATACCAGGCCGCCCAGACTATTTTTGAAAAGGTAAAGGCGAATACCAATGATTTGGAGACCCGGGCCAATAGCGCTTACTACGTGGCCAACGCTGCCATACGCTTAAACCAATTAGGTGCCGATCGCCTTATGGAGGATTTTGTAGAACGGTATCCTACGTCTACGAAAAGAAATTCGGCTTTTTTGGATGTGGGCGATTATTATTTTGAGACCGGAAAATACCCCTATGCCCTAAAATGGTACAAAAAAGTAGATGAAGGTGCCATGTCCGGAAACGATAAGGACCGCTTTTTCTTTAACAAGGGTTACGCTTTGTTCTCCTCTAAAAAACCAAAGGAGGCGGAGCGTTATTTAAATAAGGTAACCCGATCTCCTGCCTATGGTTCCCAGGCAAAATATTATTTGGGATATATAGCCTATCAGCAAGATGATTACGATGCTGCCAATGAACGTTTTGACCAGATAACGGATCAAGACCTCTTAGATGAGAAACTTTCCTACTATCAGGCCGATATGAACTTTAAACTGGGCAATTTTGAGGAATCCATTGCGCTGGCCAAAAAACAATTATCCAAATCCGATAGAAGGGAAGTTTCAGAACTCAATAAAATAATTGGCGAGAGTTATTTCAACCTAAATCAGTATGCGGAGGCCATTCCCTACCTGGAACAGTATAAGGGTAAAAGGGGCAAATGGAGCAATACGGATTACTATCTATTGGGTTATTGTTACTATAAACAGGGAGATTACGCCAATGCTATTCAGCAGTTCAATAAGATTATTGGCGGAACCAATGACGTTTCCCAGAATGCCTATTATCATTTGGCGGAATGCTATCTAAAATTGGACAAAAAACAAGAGGCGCTCAACGCCTTTAAGAACGCGTCGCAAATGGATTTCACACCTGAAATCCAAAAAGATGCCTATCTTAACTATGCACGCCTAAGCTATGAGATAGGAAATGCCTATGAACCGGTTCCCAAGGTGTTGTCTACGTATCTGGAAAAGTATCCCAACGAAGGGCATGCGGAAGAAATACAGGAACTATTGATAGATTCCTATATCACTTCCAAGAATTTTGAAGGGGCCATGACCCTTTTGGAAGAAAACAGAAATTATGCAAGTAAGGAGACTTATCAAAAAGTAGCTTTCTACCGCGGTGTGGAACTATTTATGGATACCGATTATTCCGGAGCCTTGGAAAACTTTAATAAATCCCTGGACAATGCACAGGATTTCATTTTTAAGGCCAGGGCCAATTATTGGAAGGCAGAATCCGAATATCTATTGAATAGGTTCGATGGGGCTTTGGTGAGCTTTATTGAGTTTCAGCAGAACCCAAGTTCTAAAAATACCACAGAGTACAAGGATCTGGACTATAATTTGGCCTACACCTATTTTAAGCTAAAGGATTATACCAATGCCGTTTCGTATTTTACAAGTACCATCAATTCAGGCACCGCCGATACCGAGAGATTAAATGATGCTTACCTACGTTTGGGCGATAGCCATTTTGTGACCAGCAAATATTGGCCGGCGATCGAAGCGTATAACAAAGCATTGGAAGGTACGGGTTCGGAAAAGGATTATGCGGCCTTCCAAAAGGCATTGAGCTATGGTTTTGTGGGTAGGGGCGAAACGAAGATCGAGGAACTGAACAGTTTCGTTTCCAGATTTCCCAAATCCACTTTAAAGGACGATGTGCTTTTTGAACTGGGCAATTCCTATGTAAAGGCCGACAATACATCACAAGGGTTACGGGTCTATGACCGATTGATCAATGAATATAAGGGAAGTTCTTTGGTGCCCAGGGCCTTATTGCGTCAAGGATTGGTACATTACAATGCCAATGACAACGAAGAGGCATTAGCGAAGTTCAAGACCGTGGCGCGAGATTATCCTAATGCCCAAGAAGCCAAACAGGCCGTGGCTACCGCCAAACTTATTTATGTGGATCTTGGTCGTGTAAATGAATATGCTACTTGGGTAAAGGGGCTCGACTTTGTAGAAGTGACCGATGCCGAACTGGATAATGCCACTTTTGAATCCGCGGATAAGCCCTATTTGGAAGGAAACAAGGAATCGGCAATCAAGGGATATGAAAACTACATTAAAGAATTCCCCAACGGATTACATGCCATAAGGGCCAATTTTAATTTGGCACAGCTCTATTTTGGATTGGGGCAGCAAGATAAGGCACTGTCCAATTACCTATTTGTAGCGGATAAGGCAACAAGCGAATATTCCGAGCAGGCGCTTACAAGGGTATGCGAGATCTATATTGGAAAGAAAGATTACACTACGGCGATTCCCTTTTTGGAACGTTTGGAGAACACGGCGGACATACAGCAAAATATCACCTTCGCACGGTCCAATTTAATGAAGGGGTATTATGGCCAACAAAACTATGACCAGACCATAGCCTATGCCGAAAAAGTGCTGGCCAGTTCCAAGTTGGACAATCGTATAAAGAGTGATGCACATACCATGATCGCCAGATCGGCCATAAAGATCGGCGATGAGGACAGCGCGGAAAAAGCATATGCCGAAGTGACGAAAATAGCTTCCGGGGAATTAGCAGCGGAGGCCCTGTACTATAATGCCTATTTTAAGAACAAGGCGCAGGACTATGAATCTTCTAACATATCGGTCCAAAAATTGGCCAAGGACTATGCCAGCTATAAGGAATGGGGCGGTAAGGGCCTTGTTATTATGGCAAAGAACTTTTATGCCTTGGGAGACGCCTTCCAAGCTACCTATATTTTGGAGAGCGTTATTTCCAATTTTGCCCAATATCCTGAAATCGTAACGGAAGCAAAAGGAGAATTAGCCATTATAAAGTCCAAGGAAGCCCAAAGCAATTCCTCCGTAAATCCAGATGGAAATTAAAATCAATAAATACCTATGCACAAACAGTTTTATATAACTATACTCGTATTTTTAGGTTTTTTAAATTTTTCCATTGCGCAGGAAAAGGATGCCAATGATATTGGTACGGAAACGGTAACGGTAGTACGCCCATATGCCCCTACTATTTCGGATGCCTTTAAAGTACGATCGGTTCCCAATTTAAACGATTCCATTGTACTACAAAAAAAGAAGATAGACTATAATATATTCTCGGTGCCCGTAGCTTCCACTTTTACGCCCGCAAAAGGAAAAGCGTCAGCCGTAAAAAAAATGCCTCCTCCCGTACTATTCAACTCCTACGCTTCCGTTGGTCTGGGCAATTTTAATAATGCTTTGGTAGACTTTTATACCAGTAGAGATCTGAATAGGGGCGAAGACCGCGTGGATATAGGTTTTAACCATCACTCTTCTAGAGGAGATATCGATGGGGCAGTTTTGGATACGGATTTCTACAATACCAAATTGGATGCCGCTTATTCCAAAAGGGATAGGGATATGGACTGGGGGGCCGATCTAGGCTTGCAGCATCAATTGTACAATTGGTACGGTATTCCGGAGGGCGCATTTGACGAAGCAACGATAAATGGTATAGACGAGCGTCAAAATTATTTTAATGCTCAGGCCAATGCGCATATCCATCTAGAGGATTCCCCTTTTAGAAATGGTAAGTTGTTATTGCGAAGATTCTGGGACGCTGTGGAATCCGGAGAGAATAGGATGGTCTTGGAACCCACATTTGAACTGCCAATTACCGACGAAACCTTGACCATAAAAGCAAAATTGGATTATGTAAGCGGTAATTTTAAGAATGCCGTGCTCAATAATACGGTAAACGAACCGGAGATCGATTACAGCCATATCCAAGTGGGTATCACTCCTAGCTTATCTATTTTAAGGGATGATCTTACCATAAACCTGGGCGCTAGTCTTGTCTATGGAGTGGATACCGAGAATAGCGACAGCAATTTTTATATTTTTCCGGCGGTTACCGCCTCGTACCGATTAGTAGATGAAACCGTAATTGCCTACGGGGGTATTGAAGGTGAGTTACGTCAAAATTCCTACTATGGATTCGTAGAAGAAAACCCCTTTGTTTCCCCTACCCTGCTCATTGAACCTACCGATCAACAATACGATGCCTATGTGGGGCTTAAAGGAAAATTATTGCAAAACTTAAGTTACAATATTAAAGGTTCTTACAAGGCAGAGAATAGGAAACCACTTTTTTTATTGAATCCGGAAAACTTGTTCAGGGACGATGAAAAGGGGTATTTCTATGGCAACTCTTTCCGGGTTTTTTATGATGATATCAGGACCCTGGGTATTTTTGGGGAACTGAATTTGGATATTAACCGTAATTTCACTTTGGGCATCAATGCACAAGTGTATGATTATAATACGGAATCGGACAATCCTGCATGGAATTTACCCGATATTGAAGGTTCCCTTTTTATGGATTACCAAATTGGGGAGAAATGGTTCTTGGGCGCTAATTTATTCTACGTGGGAGAACGTGAGGATGTAGCCCAACAAATAACCCAAAACATAAATCCTGCGCCATTTACGGCGGAAGTGCTTACCCTGGATAGTTTTTTTGATGCAAATGCACATGTAGGGTATCGCATTAATGAGCAATTGTCCATTTTTGTAAAGGCTTCCAATATTGCGAACAACGACTACCAACGTTGGGCCAATTTAAGGGTTCAAAGCTTTCAGGCCTTGGCCGGGGCCACCTACAAATTCGATTTTTGAGTCTTGCGGTCGTTTCCCTCGGCATTCTTTTATTGATATACCCGAATAACAGCTTTATTAACTTCATCTCCCTGATGTAATAAAAAATTAACCTGTTCCCGATAAACTTACCCTTTTATCGAAACACTTGTGTAGGTTAGGGAAAACTGCTGTATATTTTCCTATTTTAGAAGTAATAAAAGCCCTTGTTTGATTTTGGAGACAGTAGGAAAACATATCGTAAGTTTTTGTTTTTTGTTTTTGGGCACTTCCATTATGGCTCAAAACCTGGTATTGGACCCAAGCTTTGAGGTCCATGATGCCTGTCCCAGACATTTAAGTAATTTTGATCACGATTTACCACATTGGTCCACACCAACACGGGGAACTACGGATTACTTCAATAGCTGTAGCGAGCATATGGGCGTACCCAACAATTTTAATGGATTTCAAAGGGCAAAATCCGGCAACGGGTATGCAGGACTCTATGTATACGCCCCCGAGGATTACAGGGAATACATTCAAGCGGAATTTACGGAAACACTGGTAAAAGGCAAGAAATACAAAGCTTCTTTTTATATGAGTCTGGCCGAAGGATCGGATTATGCATTGAGGGATTTGGGAATTGTGTTTTCGGAGGAAAAGTTAAACCTGGCAACCGATAAAAATATTTCTAGGACCAAACTGGCAAAAGTCCGGGACCATACACATTATATGGTGGAAGTGAAAAATACCGATTTTTATTCCAACTCAAAAAAATGGATGTTGGTCGCCATAGAGCTAGAGGCCAAGGGCAATGAAAATTTTATGGTTATCGGGAATTTTAATAGTAATGCCAGAACCATACGTACCAAGCCAAAGAATATGGGCCCAAAGCCCAAACGCAGGCAAAAAGGAGAAGTATCCTATTATTATGTGGATATGTTGGAAATGGTGTCTTTGGAAACTGTGGCCGTTTCAGAACAACCCAAGCCTTACGAGTTGAATAAAACCCATATATTTCATAATGTGTTGTTTGAATTCGATGACTTTAGACTATTGGAAACTGCAATGTCCGACTTGCGCAATATCTACAACTATCTACAAGATAATAGCACTTTGTCCATTACCATCAATGGACATACCGATAGCGTTGGCCCAAAGCATTATAACCAGGTTTTATCCAACAAGAGGGCATGGGCGGTAGCGGATTATTTGCAAAAGTTGGGCCTAGCAAAAGATAGAATCGTATGGCAGGGATATGGGGGAAAAAAACCTTTGGCGACCAATACTACGGAAGAAGGACGTCAGCAGAATAGGAGAGTGGAATTTGTTATTACCGAAAAGGCCAAATAACCCCTTTTTCCTTAATAGGAGGCAATCGTTAAGGCACCTGACAGGTCATTGAGTGATTTCCGTATGGAAATCGTATCGAAATGACATATCCAAGGCGAATACTATTAAAACGGGGAAGATGATAACGGTGATGTCTTCGGTACGATTGCAGGGCAATCACTCAGGCACCCAAATACGGTCATTGAGTGATTTTCGTATCGAAAATCGTATCGAAATGACATTCTAGTATCTAGTATTCAGTTTCCAGCATCCAATTTCCAGTTTTTGGTTATCCAATTATCCAATGGCAAAGACCTAACTGTTTACTGCTACTGCCTACTGGTTAAAGGTTAATCGTGAAAAAACCTACTGTTAACGTTTAACGAAATTAATTTCATTGCTTTTTAAAACCTGCGGATTTTCCATCCTCAGTGGTTTAGTTTCAATTAAATACCCGTATTTTGCAAAAAAGCCGAGCGTATTTATGGATGTAAAACTTGCAGTACTGATAGACGGGGATAATATACCCGCCGCCTATGTAAAGGAAATGATGGAGGAGATTGCCAAATACGGTAACCCTACCATAAAGCGTATTTATGGGGATTGGACCAACCCAAAACTAAGCAAATGGAAAAAGGTACTCTTGGAAAACGCCATAACCCCCATACAGCAATATGGTTATACCACAGGGAAGAACGCTACGGATTCCGCTATGATCATAGATGCGATGGATATCCTGTATTCAGGAAAGGTAAACGGGTTTTGCCTTGTATCCAGTGATAGCGATTTTACCCGTTTGGCCACTAGGCTCCGTGAGGCCGGTATGCAGGTGTTCGGTATTGGAGAAAAGAAAACCCCCAATCCCTTTATCGTGGCCTGTGACAAGTTTATCTATATAGAAATCCTTAAAAAACAATCGTTGACCGATGCATCGGAAGCGACAGAGAGCAAGGAAGATGTGGTGGATACCTTTGATAAGATTACGGCCAAAGACCTGAAGTTGATCGCTACAACCATTGAAGATGTGGCAGATGATGATGGCTGGGCTTTTTTAGGGGATGTGGGCAGTCTATTGCAAAAAAAACAGCCAAATTTTGATTCCCGGAACTATGGATTTCAAAAGCTGACCCCTTTGATCGGATCTATAACCAATTTTGAGATTGAGCGCCGCGAAGATACCAAAGGGCGCAAAAAATTGATTTATGTAAAAATCAGGGAACCTCGCAGGTCAAAATCCAGAAAATCATAAGTTTTCAATAATGCGGCAGTGGTATAAAGGCTTGGTTTTTTCAGCTAAGTTCATAAAGGGAATCCGATTGCTACATTTGGTTTAAATCCCTATTTTTAATGCAAATGATTTAATCTATGAAATCAATAGCTTTTCTCTTGGCAATTTTCTTGTTGCCCTTCGGCTTAACTGCCCAAAACCTTGATGAAGAACGGTTGAGCGCTCTATCCGAGGCCTATGCTAAAACTTCGTTTCCAATGTTAAAGGAACTTTTGAGTCTACCCAATGATGCCTTGTATGCAGAAGAAATTGAAAAAAATGTACAATGGTGCGAGCGTGCATTTGGCGCCAGGAATTTTTCCCTGACCCGAATAGAGACAGAAAAAGTTCCCTTACTACTAGCTGAACGAAAAGTAAAAAAGGCAGATAGGACCGTATTGATATATCTTCAGGTAGATGGCCAACCCGTTGATACTACCAGATGGTTTCAGGAAAATCCATATCGACCGGTCTTAAAAAAACAAGACACTTCAGGGGAGTGGAAAGAGATTCCATGGGAACAGATCGAGGCCTATGAGGACGACTGGAGAATCTTTGCTCGATCCGCTTCCGATGCCAAAGGACCTGTGGCCATGTTTTTAACCGCTTTGGATGCCATGGCCGACGAAAAGATGGCACCGAATTTTAACCTTAAGGTTATCATGGATTTCGAGGAGGAATTGGGCTCTCCTCATTTGCCCCAAGCGGTGACGGAACATTCGGAACTATTAAAATCCGACATGTTGATTATTTTTGATGGGCCGAAACATATTACCAACAGGCCTACATTAACATTTGGGGCTAGGGGAATAGCTACGGTCACCCTTACTACCTACGGTCCCATAGTTCCGCAGCATAGTGGTCACTTTGGTAATTATGCCCCTAATCCTGCACTTCGATTGTCCAAACTTCTAGCTTCCATGAAAGACGATGATGGTTTAGTGACGATTCCAGGATTCTACGATGGTATTTCCTTGGACGCCGCCACCGAAAAGATTCTTAGGGCCGTACCGGATGATGAGGAGGAAATCCGGGACCGACTACAACTGGGTAGTGTGGATAAGGTGGGTCGTTACTATCAAGAAGCAATGCAATACCCATCCTTGAATATAAGAGGGATGCAATCCGGTTGGATCAACGAAAAGGTCCGGACCATAGTTCCAGGCTGGGCCAGGGCGGAAATAGATGTTAGGCTGGTCTTGGAATCCGATCCGGAAGCACTTATAGCTTCCATAAGAAAACACATAGTGGACGAAGGCTATTTCGTCACCGATGAAACCCCTACCAAACAACAGCGGATGGAACATGAAAAAGTAGCCACTTTCTCCTATGAAATTTCATATCGGGCGTTTCGGACCGATTATGATTCCGAGGTGGGGATTTGGCTGCAACGGGCGCTTAAAAATGCTTATGGTACCGATCCTGTAATGAAACGCACGTCAGGTGGTTCCATTCCTATCTCGCCTTTTGTCAATACGCTTAACATCCCCGCCGTTACCGTACCGACCGTAAATCAGGATAACAATCAGCATAGCCCTAACGAAAATCTTCGTTTAGGGAATTATAGGGAGGGCATAAAAACCATGATTGCCATCCTTACTGAAAGATTATAGCCGTTTTTGTTTTTGACGTTTTGATGAGGTCATTGATTTTGCAAAATGTTCATCGTAAAACCTTATTTTTGAAGCTAAACCAAACAAACTTATGAGATGAGAAAACTATTTTTTCTAGTATTCGTAATCGCCCTAAATAGCTGTGAACCTACCAAGGAAAAAGTAGACCTTATTGTCTTCAACGCAAATATTTATACCGTTGATGACGCTTTTTCAAAAGCGGAAGCGTTTGCGGTCCATAAAGAAAAATTCGTTGCCATCGGCACAGAAGAAGAGATCAGGAAGGCCTACACTTCCGATCAAATCGTAGATGCGGACGGCCATACCATTACTCCGGGACTTATAGACGCCCATTGCCATTTTTATGGCCTAGGCCTAACCCAGCAAGTGGTGGACCTGGTGGGCACCAAAAGTTATGCGGAAGTATTGGAACGGGTGAAGCAATTTCAGGAGCAGCATCCCAAGAATTTTATTATAGGCAGGGGCTGGGACCAAAACGATTGGGAAGTAAAGGAATTCCCTACAAAGAAAGAGTTGGATGAACTCTTTCCCCATACGCCGGTAGCCTTGGAACGTGTGGACGGACATGCCTATTTGGTAAACCAAAAAGCATTGGATGTAGCGGGAATTGACAGACTAACGAAAGTTGAAGGAGGGGAAATCGTTAAAAAATCGGGAGCCATCACCGGTATTTTGGTCGATAACCCTATGGGTTTGATCGATGCGGTTATACCGGCACCGAGTCTGGAGACAAAAATACAGGCATTAAAAGATGCAGAACAGATTTGTTTGAATAATGGATTGACCACTGTAAATGATGCCGGCCTTAACCGTTCTACCATAAGCTTGATCGATAGCCTACAACAAGCGGGAGAACTGAGCATCAGAATCTATGCGATGATCAGCAATACGCCCGAGAATTTAGAGTATTATCTAAATAAGGGGGTCATCAAGACGGATAAACTGAATGTTAGTTCCGTAAAGGTATATGGAGACGGGGCTTTGGGTTCAAGAGGAGCGGCACTAAAGGAACCTTATGCCGACCAACAAGGACATTATGGAGCCATGATTACGCCTGTAGAAGAAATTGAGGCTTTGGCGCAGCGTATTGCAAATTCCGATTATCAAATGAATACACACGCCATTGGTGATTCTGCCAATGTAGTAGTGCTAAAGGCCTATCAGAAAGTTTTGCAAGGGAAAAAGGATAGACGCTGGAAGGTAGAGCATGCCCAAGTTATCGCTCCGCAAGATTTTGGGTATTTTGAGGATGGTATTATTCCATCAGTGCAACCTACCCATGCAACCAGTGATATGTATTGGGCGGGAGACAGATTGGGAGCGGAAAGGGTAAAAGGGGCCTATGCCTTTAAAAAACTATTATTGACCGCCGGTAAAATAGCCTTGGGAACCGACTTTCCCGTGGAACAAGTTAGTCCGTTCCTAACCTTTTACGCAGCAGTAGCCAGAAAGGATTTGGATAACTACCCCGAGGGCGGTTTTCAAATGGAGGATGCCCTAACAAGGGAAGAGGCCTTACGGGGAATGACCATCTGGGCCGCATATTCCAATTTTGAAGAAAATGAAAAGGGAAGTATCGAAGTAGGAAAGTTGGCCGATTTTGTGATTTTGGACAAGGATATTATGACAATTCCAGCAGAAGAAATCCCGAATGTAAAGGCAGAGCAAACTTTTATAAGCGGCAAGACCAGATAGAAAGGGTGCGCTTAAACGCGAATGAATCGGCTCATGATGGGAGCTGGGTACCCATGCAAGCGACAAAGGCGCATAAAAAAGCCCTGACCGTATCGTCAGGGCTCTTATTTTTTTATGGTAATGGATTACATACTGATAGGTACGGCAACACGGGTAGTGCCCCAACCCATAATCATATGTACACCGCCATCTACTTCCTTATTGGCTATGGAAAAAGCCTCCAATGAGTTGCTATCGGAGCTAACACCGGCACTTACGCGAACTGCATCGGCAGATTCGTCATAGGAATAAGCGCCCCATTGATTCAACTTGTTGTTTAGGATAACCGTCCATTCGGTATCTCCTGGAATGGTAAACAAGGAATAGGTACCTGCCTTAACCGCCTTACCTCCAAAAGTAACGTCGTTATAAAATGTGACTTCCGCAGCTTCATTAGCTCCCGTTCTCCATACTTTTCCAGCAGGGGCCAGCTCGGATAAGGAACGTCCCTTTAGTTGGGGACGGCTATAAGTAACCTTAAATGCTTTTTCGGATACTTTGTAACTAGAAGGATATGCGGCAATATCCAATGGACTTTTATCCAATCCACTAAATTCTTGTGCTTTGACTTCGTTAGATAGTACCAAAGCGAAAACTAATGTAGCAAGTGTAAGTAATTTTTTCATGTTAACTGTTTTTGATTTTTTCAAAACTAAGTAGTATTCCATTTAAACTCTTATAAAGAGTCGTTAAAATTTTAACGACTTACAG
>JBATTK010000072.1:0-12906 GCA_049670505.1 Saonia sp. | reverse complement strand
GTCTAATACCCGACCCCACGTCAATGTTGGCAGAGAGGTTTGGCTTTTCAAACCTGGGAACAAGTTGATATCCCTCCGAACCAAAATAAGAAGTGGCCAAACTATCGATTTTTGAAACTCTTGCTCCTTCATCCATATGAATTACCGCCTTATGGGTGCTCTTCGTACTCTTAACAAAAATGGATTGTATCCCTAAATTGCCATTGTAATCCGGGAACAATACGTCGCGGCTAAAACGACGTACTTTTCTTTGAAGTGCGGCCCCTTTCATCTTTGATTAATTACGGTTTCTGTTCCAAAGAAATTTTGGTATCGCTTCCGAAGAGCGTAAACACATTGAGGTCTACTCCCAAAAAGAACCCCCATTGCAGTGCATTGGCATCAATGGTAGTATCATCCATACCAATTTCCCTCAACGATGGGGAATAACTAACCCCTACCCCCAAACTCACAGGTACATTCTTGAGATGGGCTACTAAAAAAGATCCCGGTGAAAGGACTTCTTTAAATCCGAAGTCCGTACGATTGGCCAAGCCGTTATTGTCGTTTTCCAGACTGTAGTTCAAAACCGCCCCCAAATCCAGCACTTGAACAAAAACACCCACCGCACCAATGGTACTTTTCCATCCAGTGCCCCAAGCGAACTCAACTCCTATAGGAAGTGTTGCTCCGATAAAACTGCCATCTCCATCCTGCCCACCGGAGCTGTCTATTTGTTCCCAACCATACTCTATTCCGGGAAAGAACGAGACCGTAGCGGAAAACTTGCTGTTCTGCTTTACAAGATAACCTCCCGTCTCCATAGCGGCCACTTCCAGCGCATTCTCAATATCTTCGCTGTTCTCGGCCATAACAATATTAACCATGAGATTTCCATATCGGTGCACGGCCTCACTGGTTTTCTGCAAAGTCAAGAATCCCGAGGCCATTTCTTTCAACATAACTCGATGCTCTTCAATGGTTAATCTTAAATGAAATCGCAACAGTTCCAGTACGCGATCTTTGGGTACGGTATTTTCCTCTTTTTTAAGGGCTTCTTCAAAATCCTTAAGCTTTCTTTCAACTATTTCTTTTGTATCCGGATAGTTAGAAAGATGTTGATTGGTGACACTTGACAAAGAGGTGGCCAACGCAGCCAGATTGGCAGCATCGATATCTTCGGTGACTTTTGAAACATAAACCTCAACTTGACCAACAATTCTTTCCTGGGAGGCAAGATCCTTAATCCATGAAAGTAGGTTTACCGTATTCAATACCACAATGCCATATTGCTTAGTTTTAATACCCTCAATGATTTGGGACACTTGTTGATACCCAACTAAGTACTTTTCTTTGTATAGAGCCAATGATGCGGAATCTAGTGTATTCACTCCCAAATGTTCTAAGGTGGTCACACCCAATTCCAAAAACTCAAAAGTCAGCGTCACATAGTTGTGGAAAGCCTCTTTAGTAAAGGATTGGTTCTGGGATTTTGCAATTTTATTGACCAAAGTGTTCATTCCCTGAATCCCTTCGGCCACATGGGCCAACCGTAACTGAAGGTCAGAAATGAGCGTATCACGGATAGTCCGGTAGAACATCATCTCTGCATCGGGATTCTTTAGGTTAAAGGTATATTTCAGCTTTGTCCGTTCCCTTATGAACAACAATTTCCAAAAGACCTGCATTTCGGTTTTAGAAAGGGCAAGAACCTCACTGGGATTTATAAACGAAGGGACAGCACCTGAATTGTTTTGGATACTGGCAATGAGCGTACCTATCCCCATGACAGTGCGGTCTATAGTAGCCACCTCATGAACCTTCAGCTTATTCGCCCTAAGAAATGCTTCCTGGGAAAGTAGTTGCAGGGTCTCTTCTGGTCGCTTGTTGTTCCCCAAGGCCTCGAACAAGGTAACTGCGGTGGACAGTCCTGATATCAGTTCTTTCTTTTTTGCGATTGAAATCGGTTCACCCGCTTCCCTAAGCGCTAAATCTGCAATTTTTGGAATGTGGGCGGGCAATTGGTCAAAATCTTGTTGAAAAGTAGCTTTCCAGGTATCTCCATCGGTAAAAAAGGTAGTAATGGATTTGGTGGAGAGCATATTTAGGGTATTGGGAAAAATCTCTTGTAACAACGGGTCAGCATCCAACCGATCCAACCAATCTTGTAAAAATGCCTGCATGAGTTCTTTTTCGGCCCGATCCAAAGCCCAGTCCGTAATGCCCTTCAGGATTTCGGCCTGCGAAATGGACACAATGGAACCCAAGCCCGCGGAAGCAGTTAAACTGCCTGCATTCATGCCGGTTTCTAAAACCGAAACTGTTGCCTGCAAATACTGGAAGGATTTGGGGAAGTTCTCTAACGTTTTCAATTGCGTTTTGTTATCATCAAAAACTAGAGCGTCTGTCTCGGCAAAGGCAATGTACCACTGTATTTCTTCCTGGATTTTTTGAAGTACACTGACATTCAAGTTGGAATCCGTGGCCAATCGGGACGGTTGTCCCCCAATCCCTTGTGGCACAGCGCCACCCAAGGCAACCGCACCATTTGGGCCTTGCCCGGTTATTGGCCTCGCTCCCGTATTGAACCATGACAAGACTAGTTTGGCCAACGATTCCTGAACCTCTGGGCGGGCTAGATTAATCTGGTCAACCACGGTGAAACTCAAGCCAGGCTGGGTAATCTTTTCCTGATTCAGCTCATACAATTTCTTAAAGGCAACTAAGTGTTTGGCATCTTCAAATGTGGATTGGGAACGCAACCCTACACTACATAGAGATAGCATCAGGGTAATCAGGAATACATTGTTTTTCATTGGTTAGGTATTGGTTATCCAACAAGGGTGTTGGTACATAAAATTTATTTAGGCAATCGCTCCTGTACTAAGGGTGATAATAAAAAACGAAAGAGGAGAACTTCTGTTTTCTCCACCATGCCCCTACTGCTTTCGAAAAATACTTTCGGTTACGTCCCCCGGCCTGAGATTGTAAAGGATGTAGCACCACGCCGGCCTGTCGGTCTGCCTTGCGGGCATTTGTTTCCGGGACCACCACAGTAATGTGTCCGGAAAAACGGGTATCCCTTCGTTTTGCACAGATGATTCCAACACCCCCCTCATTGTTTACGGCATTCTGCATTTCCTCGGCAAAACTAATCCGCCTCCATCCAAAATCATCGCCCCATTCCAAGAGCCAATCATGCAGGGCGTTGGCATTCAGTTCGTAGACCGTCTCACCGTATAGCACCTCTACTTGTTGTCCTTCCAACAATTTTTTGATGGCTTTTTCCTTCCACCAAACCCTGGGAATATAGGTATCACTAAAGTGGCAAAAGTCGTAGGCATAGATATTGCAAAAGGTGTTCTTCTCCGTGGGTCGGTAACGTTCACTGTGTTCCACATTTAAGGTATCGATTAAAATACCGATACTCTCGCGCTTGGTTTCTGGGCTTGAGACATCCCTGTGGGCTATATTAGGTGTTCCAATAGGTTTGTGCATCATTCCCTTGGTGAACAAGCTGGCCCTTTTATCCTTAGGATAATTTGCCTTGCTAATTTCTTTCACCACAATAGGTGTATCTTCCAGGGGAGCTAAGAAACGGGAACTTACAAAACCCGAAAGACCTGTAGAAATGGTCTTGATCTTCCACCAGCTGACACTAGTCTGTTCCAATACCTCTACAACCGTTTGAAATGAAAGGACACCCAAAATATTAAAGGGATCTGCAGAGGTTGGGGCGCTTCTTAGGTTCAAGGCTGGCGCTATAACGGAATACCTGCTCATCCCCGTACATTTAAATCCGACTGCTCCCTGGAATAAGTCTCATCAATATCCCTCAACTCCCTTTCTCCGAAATCCTCCTGGGCTACGGCTCCTGTAGCATTTGATATCATACCCGAGCTACTAGGGGCTGTTGCATGACTGTTCTCATTCAGTTTAAGCCCTACGTAAGCTGCGGAGCTGATACCCATTAAACCTAATTCCATGGCACTAAACGCCACAAACTTATTCCCCTTTGTAGTATCGAGAAATTCCGCAATGAACATCAACCCGAAGACTAAATTAAAAACCACGGCTTGAAACCGGTGTACACTAATTCCGTTAGCATCAGAAATGATATTGGACACCATATTGTTAAATGCTTGATTCTTTTTATCTCTATTAATCCCCCTATTGATTTCATTGTTATCAATGATGCGCGCGGCAGTGGTTGTACCGATGCTAATGCCAAGCAAGATCAAGGCCGAAGAATCTAAATCCTGTAAAGCTCCATATATACCATAATAAGAAGTATAGCACGACACGATAATCAAGGTCCACCACATTAGTTGTACCCTTGCAAAACTATACGGCTTATTGGGTATAGTCTTATCTCTAAGAATATCTGTAGTAAAACTCAACAAAAGTCCAACAAGTACGATACCTGCTGGAATAATGAACTTAAATAAGATGCTTTGGTTTTCTCCCATTTTGGTTGGTTTTTAAGGTTTTAATATAAATTCCAGTCTATGTACCCGCTTGAAACCATTATAGATATAATGACATAATAGGTCCATCAGCCATTCGAATTTAAGAAGGACAGCTTAAATTCAGTTTTCTCGTTATAGTAAATAGGGGAAAATTACACTTACAAAATAAGAATTATTCCATAAATTAAATTATCCGAAAGCCTTAAATATTTAAGGTTTTTATTGTTAAAAAAGATAGAAAAACCTTATAATTCATAAGGTTTTTCTATGTTCAGTTTCTCCAACACTTTAGTTACATCAAACAAGTCACCCACTCGGTGAGCATAAGAGTGCTATGGATAATGGATTATCCATCGTCATCCATAAGGGTGTAGGCCCTGGGACAGGGCCGAACTTGGGGTATATCAAAATTCATAGAAATCAATATCCCACAAGTCGGGTTTTTGTGCTGTCTTTGTTTCTCCCTTATTGATTTTCGGCAAAGTTTAATTTAATACGATGGGCGATATAAATCATTTCCCGGGCAATGGTTTCGTTGAGTTGGTCAAATTGGGCTACAGAAGTGTTCCCTGTCCCTGCCTCTTGCAATTCATAGGTCAAGGGTTTTTTAATCTGGTCGGCAGACGCAACATTTTCGAGCTCCATTTGGCTGGCAGCGTCCATTAAAATGGCAACATAGTCGGATTGGGTATTTTTCGGGTCGTTATAAGCCTTGGAATAAAAATCCCAGGTACCCGAACCAAAATCGACTTCAAACAGGTCCGAATTCCCTTTTTTGATTTTGAAGCTTCGGTTTTCTAGAACGGTCAAGGTCCGCGGGTCGATTTGTCCGGCGTTCAGCCCCCCCGACCCTACATTCATACCTTCCAATCGGAAATAATAAAAAGCCGCTTGTAGCCACGCCTGTCCCATTTGACTAATGGTAGAATTATCCGAATCTATGAGTAGGATATCCACTCCTTTTTCCGGTTGATAGACTCCTGTCAAGGTCCAAGCAGTCTGGTCCAACATAGATTTTCGTTGTTCGGGGATAGCATCAAAAGACTCGGAAAGGGTTCTTACCTCTCCCTTTATTCTGGTGGACAAACGCTGTGCATTTGCACTTAAAGCCAAGAAAAGAAAGGCCATGGACAAGGGTATTAAAAATTTCGCTGTTTTCATGGGGAATAGGTTTATGATTAATATTTGTTTATCGCAATAAAACGATTAATAGGTTTAAAAAAATACTAACAACATTCATCACTGACGGAAATATCCTGGTTCAAGAAACCCTCGAACTTTTGTTTCATCGATTTCCAGTTCTCTACATGGACACAATAGCATACGCTGGTTCCCTCAACATCTCCTTTTATTAGCCCCATAGTTCTCAATTCCTTCAAATGTTGGGAAACCGTTGGCTGCGCGAGACCTATTTCATCCACCAAATCACCGCACACGCATGACCGAACCTTGAACAAGTGCTGTAGGATCGCCACTCTTGCCGGGTGAGCGAATACCTTGCCTATCAGGGCAAGTTCATTTTGACTTTCGGTAAACATTTCGGTCTTTGCCAGTCCCATACTCATTGTTTCATTGCAATAATACGATAAATGCTTTTGATAACCAAAGAAAGACAATATGTTTCTCCCTGATCTTTATTCCCTTCCCTTTCTCCTTGGAAAGGCCGTTGATATTTTCTATACTTATATCATCATTCTCTTCCATAGGGTCGTATAATTTTTGACTACCGTAAAAACCTCCTCACTAAGGCTGATTTCCCTAGCGACCTTTAGAGAACTGATTATCGTTTTTTAACCTATAATGTGCCAACTAAACGCATTGAGCTTACTATTTATTACCTGCTTTTTTGCCCTCGAAAGTCTTCAATAATTTTAGCGTCCACCCAATAAATATCCTGATTACTGGTATAGAAGAGATACTTACCGTCTAATGTAACAAAAGGACAGAGCTCATGATTTTCAGTGTTTATTTTTTCGCCCATATTGATCGATTTTGTCCATATTCCATCGGGATTCTTAAAACTGATGTACAGATCCCCCCTGCCCAGACCTTCTGGCCGTATGGCACAAAAGATGACGTAGGACTCGTCCGGGGCAACAAAAACATCCGCTTCATATTCCGGCGTATTGATTGAATCGCCTAGTGAAATTATCTTTTGAAATTCCCCATCAATGAATTTTGAGTAATAGATATCAAAATCGGATCTCTTTCTTTCTTCGGGTGCGCTTACATTTGACGAAAAATACATGGTACCGTCCTTAGTAAAGGAAATATAATATTCATTTCCGTCAGAATTGATGTTCGGTCCTGCGTTAATAGGTTCAGACCACCTTTCCTTCACCTTTTCAACATACCAAATATCATAATCCTTTAAATCTCCTAAACCGTCCAAAGCCCTTTCGGATATGAAGTACAACCTATTCCCATCGGGTGAAAGAAATGGATCGTTATAGCCATATCGTTCGTGGGATAGCATGGTTTCTGGATTACTCCAGCGGTCATCAACAAGCTTTGAAAACCGGATTTCCGATTTCCCGTTTACATCTACTCCATAATAAAACACTGTACCTTGAGTATTAAAAACCGAACCGAATTCAGACTCTTCGGTAGAAATAAAGTTTGGTGCAAACACTTCGGGCGTCAAGCCGGGTATTTTTTGTCCCAGGTATTCACCTGTCAATTGGAAGGTGCGCACCAGGTTTTGATCTGCTCCTATGGAGATGAGCCATTCTGAAATTTCTTTTGCGTGTGTTCTTATCGATATTTCCAGCGGGGTACTTCCTCTGCCATTCGCAATGTTTATATCTACACCGCTCTCAATCAATTCTTTCACAAATACTAAATTTTTGTTCAAAACCGCACGTTCCAGAAGCGATGCTCCATAATTGATGGTCCAATCCTTATTCACCTGCAAATCAAGAAGCTTGTCAAAGAAGGTTTGGTTATTGAACCGAACAGCCATATGCAAGGGTGTTGCGCCTTGTCTGTCCTCGCTATTGATGGCTATCCCCTGATCGATCAAAAAATCAAATACTTCTTGCTGCTTACACGCCACTGCCCAATGAAGCAACGATCTACCACGATTATCCAGCGTATCGATAGGAGTATTGTGGAGAAGACTATCCAGTCTTACCAAATTTCCCTGACAAGCTGTTCTATGAATATGCTGTGCTGTTGTTTTTAAAGAAACAACAATCAAAAAAAAGAAAATAAAGCATCCGTAATTTTTCATTTTGAAGCCGATTGCAGGTAACTTAAGTATATGATTATCGATGATGTATTTATGATGTCAATAATTTAAAAAATCTTTTATTTGAACTTTGAATTAACTTAGTTTTTTTATTGTGTTTCATGTTTAATCGCCGTGATACAGTTTGGTTTCGTTTGGGTAGGGAGTTCCAATCCCAGTTTCCAAATACTGCTTTAAACTTAATAAATATACCGTCCATTTGGAAGTAAAGTACGTTAAGGATTCCATATCATGTGAGTTGATGTTTTGATGGGTGTGTGTTAAAAAAACTTGATTATCTTTTTCATTGATTTCAAAAATGAGTTGGGTTTTATCCCATGATTTAAAGCTATCAAAGCAAGTCAATACCAGTTTTTCATTCGGAATAATCTCATCGTATTTAAATTTTAATCGAGTCAAGTTGTTGAATGTCAAATATAAAGTTTCTCCTGGTTCAGCAATTCCTTCGGCACTTGATGCCCACCATTTTTCAAGTCCGGATGGTGTGGATATAGCATGGAACATAGCTTCTTTTGTACATTCCGCTCCAATAAAATGAGTCGTTTTTTCCATAATACATCAATTAATTTGTTGCTACATTACACACAAAGTCTGTAGAGTGAACATATGCCCATTGCATCCAAATAGCCATCGTTTAATCGCACTTTTATTTCACTTCATTGTGAAATTAAACAATTTACCCATACCTGTAGACCATTCGGAAAAGAAAGCACCAGATGAGCATTGAAATATTTGGTTCCCGTGAAATGCAACCATGCTGTAATAATAGCATCTTATGGTCAAAGAGAAAGTGTAAACTTATTTAAAATGAAAGCAGCACAAATTTTTAAAGTAGTATTTATTTTATCGATTGTCCTGGGTTGCTTTTCCGGGTGCTCCGATGATGATCCGGAACCAGGGTGCTTCCAAGAGGATAACCGAAGCATAGTGGCTGTTATCAAAGATGCCACAGGCACAATTCGCGGACCGGGAAATCCCTTTTGTTCAAATACGTATGTCATCGAACCTGATGAGAAAGTGGAGAGCCGCCCATTGGGTTCTTTCGCTGCCTGCAATCTATCCAATGAATTCCAGGTAGACGGGGCAAGGGTTCTGTTCAGTGGATATGTTTACGAGTCCTTTGAAACCGAGGATATTTGTGCGGACTTTTTTGAAATAACGGAAATAAGATTAAGTACCCCTTAAACAGGACAGGACAGGACATGATATGAGAAAAATCGCCCCAATCCCACTGCCGTTTTATTGTTTAATTGAACTTTGGAGAACTGGACCAAGGCTTTTCATAGGACACCGTGTTGCCTAATAGTTTTCATTGCCGCCAATGCTTTTTCCGTTTTATTTTTCAGTTCCATTTCTCCATCTATTCTCAAAACTCTACAGTCCAGTAATTCAATCCAATCGTTATGAACCTTTAAAGACCTGCCATTAAAAAAAGAGTTTTCATATTGGCTAGCCCATTCTAAAAAAGCTTTTGAATTCCGCTGCGTTTTTTTGCTCGTTGATAGCTTTTCCCCGTAACGTTCAATTTCTCGTCTTTTAAGTCTTTCCATTCTTTTGTCGCTGTTCAAATGAACGAATATCGCTAAGTCAAATGAAGTTTCCCATTCATGTCCCCAGCTTACCATTGAACCACTAATGATGACATTTTGATTTTTGTCAAAATCGGCCTTTAAATTTTTATTTCGTGTTCTCAAAGGCACTTTTTTTTGGAAAGGTGGTTCGGTCTTTTCCCAATAGTAATCGTCAACATCCAGATGGACAAAAGCGGTCCTTTTTTCAATTTCCTTTCCCAAAGTTGTCGTTCCGGAGCCCGATGCGCCAAATATTAAAATCTTCATTCCAAATGCCTTTTTTTGATCCGATAAAATTACCGGTAACGTAGGACCGTGATCATTGATTATACATGTCATCCTTTATTTGAACTTTACCATCTCCTTTATTTTTACCGCCTTCTCAAAATGGTCCAGCTCATGCTCCATAATCCACCATTTCGCCACTTCCATTAAAAGTTCCGGATGGTCATTTTTGTTTTTGAAAAATGCATAAAATGATAAACTAACATTTTCTCCTTTTGATGCTATCTTACTTTCGCAAACTTCAATGATCTTCTTTCGTATATCGCTATTCATCGTTTATTTAGACTTTGACATCTTCCCCGTTCAGAAATCCATTATCATTTAAGTTAGCAAGAATAGGGTACCATGGGGAATAGTTTTGCGCTTTTGGGTAGATGTCCCGGAAAATAGCCGTTTTATGAATCTTTCATTGTATTGAAAATTATTTTGACTTTTTCGGTACAAAAACAAGTTCAAAATAATTTTTCAAATGTTTCAAGTGGTCCGCGGTAAGATCTTTTCCTTTTAAGGCCTTTGATACTACAAAGGCGCCCTCAAAGATGACGACGGTATGATCCGCCAATGACTTAATGTCAATTTCAATTTTGGTATCATAATCTTGCAGGACGTCTTTAATTAACTGCTCCATGGTAGTTCTCCACGTTAATATAGTTTCTGAAATATGACGTAAAGTTTCCTGATCGAACTGACTGGGTTCATAGGTATAGGAAGCGTATAAACAACTATAAGGCTCCGTTTGATCGGACATCATATCAATAAACTCCTGGGTAAACCGTAAAAGGCGCTCTAAAGCATCTCCCTTTATGTTTTCTGTCTTTTTTAAGGCCTCGTTCATGTGCAAGATATCTTCTTTGGCAAATTCTTCTATCAAGGCCTTTGCCAGCGCGTTTTTCGTCTTAAAATGATAGAAGAACGCTCCTTTGGTAATGCCGGTCCGCTGTAGTATTTGATCTATACTGGTCCCGGAAAATCCATTTTCGAATATCAGGGTCTTGGATTCGGCCAATATTTTATCCCTTGTCGGTTTTCCATCTCTTCCCATAAAGTAAAGATATAAAAATTTTAAACAAACTAGTTGGTACAATAAAAAATAATTTTATATTTGCACCGCCTAGTCGGTATATATAAAAAATATAATCTTTAAAAAAATCATTATTATGGAAAATTTTATTTCACAATTACCCTCCCCTTTTGAATTGGTCTTTAATCCCATATCGTACATTATTTTTGCCATATATGGCGGATTGATGTTATGGGAGGCACTCCTTCCCGCAAGAAAGTTGCCACGGGTAAAATTTTGGAAACTAAGGGGCATCTTAGCCTTTGTGCTCTTCTTTTTTCTTTCCTCTTACCTCCCCATAATTTGGGACGGCTACTTCGCCGAATACCAAATCTTGGACCTAACGGGCCTAGGAACTCTTTGGGGAGCCTTAGTTGGTGTATTTGTATATGAGTTAGGTGAATATGTTTGGCACAGAACCATGCACAATAGTGATTTCCTATGGAAAGGAATGCATCAAATGCATCATAGTGCCGAACGTATGGATAGCTATGGGGCCTTTTATTTTAGTCCCTTGGATATGATCGGTTGGATCGTTCTAAGTAGTGTTTGCCTTGTGCTCGTTGCCGGGTTTACTCCAGAAGCCACCACCTTGATCATTTTGACAACAACCTTTTTGTCCATTTTTCAACATAGTAATATTAAGACTCCTACTTGGATCGGATATCTTATTCAACGACCGGAATCCCATACCATACACCATGCAAAAGGCATACATGCGTATAATTATGCAGGTATCTCTTTGTTCGATATCCTCTTCGGAACCTTTAAAAACCCAAAGGATTATGAACATGAGACCGGTTTTTATCACGGTGCCTCGGCGAAAATAAAGGATATGCTGCTGTTTAAGGATGTAAGCTCGGAGAAAAACCAATGAAAAAAATAAAAATCATTTGGTTCGGCTGGAATTGCTTGGACAAACAGGTAATTCAACAAAAATAAATTACACGGAAAGTGTAATAATTAACATAACAAAGTCATCGATCATTAAATTTTGACAATCATGAGTAGTATCAAGAACATTTTTTTAATAAGCATTTCATTGTTCATTTTTGGCTGCAATAACGATGATTACAATGGAGATGTACCACAACCTAAACAAATTCAATTAAAAGTACTAGGGCGTGGTACGGCCGTAGGCCAGTCAAAGACCATTGTACACCCTAAAACAGGGGAAACTTTAGAGCCAGATTGCTTCTTGATGGATCTGATAGACCCAAATACAGGAGCGGTAATCGGTACACTTCAAGATTGTGTAGTAGATATGGTAGTTCCCGGTGATGGCACCATTACTTCAAGGGTTATAACTTCTATAAATATTGATGGACGTGGCACTATCCAAGCAGAAAATATAGTGTTCCAAGAATTACTGCCTCCGGTTCAGGAGCTTAATTTTAGTACTTCATTTACGCCAACGGAAGACAATGTCATAAATACAACCTTTGAATTTAAAGGAATGGAAGGCACCGTTTCGCTAGAAGGGGAAGTAAACCTTTCCAATTTCGAAGAAGGTATTGTCATCTTCAATTGCCTGTTCACCATCAATCTAGCATCGAGTTAACTAAGAACTCAAATAGCAGGGTTCCCGGGTTAGTGTCGGTATCCATTGCACTCCTACCACTATAGGGTCAATGGTATCCATACTAGCTCAGTACTACACGGATAAACAATTTCTAATTCGCGAACATTTTTAATTAAACATTTAAATCTTTTATCATGAAAATTATTAAGAACATCTTTTTACTACTATCAGCCGTTCCATTTGTTGCCTGTGACGGGGATGATTATTCGGGTGACGTACCAGAACCACAACAGACCCAATTAAAAGTAATTGGACGGGGAACGGCAGTGGCACAAGTAAAAACAATTACAAACCCTGATGACGGTCAGCCCATCGAAGCTTTCTGCTTTTTAATGGATTTGATCGATGCGGAGACAGGGGAAATCATAGGAACCCTTGAGGACTGCGATATGGGAACTACAGAAAACCCAGATGGGAGCCTTATTTCAAAAATCGTTACGAAGTTCAATTTTACGGGAAAAGGATCCATTACCTCCCGGGGAGATGTTGTGCAAAAATCGATAGGCGATGGAAAGTTTTCTACGGAGTTCACTCCTATAGACAACAATATAGTAGCAGTAACCGATGATTTTGAAGGATTTGTTGGAAAAACTACCCTAGTCGGAGAAGTAGATCTTACACGATTCGATCAAGACATTATCGTTTTCAACTGCAATTTTACCATCAATTTAGAGACGTTTTAACTCAAAATGAGCAATACATTTAAAAAC
>JBATTK010000071.1:0-5486 GCA_049670505.1 Saonia sp. | reverse complement strand
GGCTATGTACGCATTAAATTCAAATCCTTCTGTATTAATGGCGCCGCCTAAAGATATTGGTGTTGTATATTGGTTGTTTGCCCACTCGCTGAAAAAAATATCATCCTTTCCCTTGGAATCGAGGGCGTCACTGGTAAAGTAGAGATTATGGTTCGCTGCAAGGGCCGGATAGAACTCATTATGTTCCGTATTGACCGGAGCACCTACGTTTTTAGCTCCTGACCACTGGGAATTAAGGTCTTTGCGTTCAACGTACCAGATATCAAAATCTTTTGTTTCGGTAATCGAATCTTTCAATGGTCTGTTGGATGCGAAATAGAGGCGTAATTGATTTGGGGAAAGGAAAGGTTCCAAATCCTTGTAGCACCCGGAGAAAGCGGCAATTAAGGGCTCGGTCCAAACCTTATTCCGCTTTTTGCTATAAGCGATTACGGAAAGCTCTTCTAATGGACTTTGAAGCGTAAAATACGCTTCATTTCCTGAAGTGGATAAGGTGAAGTCCCTTACCTTGGGGTATTTGTTCAATATTTCTAGAGCGGGCGTCGCTTTTAGAGGTTCTTGCCCTTCTGCCAATGGGCATGTAAGAAGCATGATTGCAAAAACTAGAATTCTTATTTTCATCCCATTATTGGTTTAAAGCTTTCAAAATTGCCGCTTCGGCAAGAGGTTCCATCACTAAATACCCTTCTTTTGTAGGATGCACTTCATCTTCTGCATATTTTTTGGGCAATCCGTTCCGTTCGTCGGCCATGACCGAAAAATAGTCTAGATAGACTATTCCTTTTTTATCTGCATAGGATTTAAGCATTTTGTTTAATGCCGGGATTTTCTCATTGGGCTTTTTCCCTGGTCGCCATGGATAATCATAGGCCGGAAGTACAGAGGAAATAATAACACGGATGCCATTGGTTTCCGCCAACTCTACCATGGATATAATATTGTTCAATATATCTTCCAGAGTCATGGGCCCCGTATTGCCGGCTATATCATTGGTGCCTGCCAATAGTACTACCACTTTGGGTTGCAAGGCTATGACATCTTGCCGGAACCTAAGTAGCATTTGCGGGGTAGTCTGTCCGCTGATACCTCTATTAATATAGGGTTTCCCCTCAAAATACTCTGGGTGGACTTGTTGCCAACCTATAGTGATGGAATTTCCCATAAATACCACCCTGTCCTCACGCTCTTTAGGCGGACCAATTTTAGAATTATCTGCTCTAAACTGCTGTAAATTGGCCCAATCTTGGGCCTGAATAGTACCTATCATAGCGAATAGTAAAAGATATAGTCCAATTAGTTTCATCTTTGCTATATTTTTTTGACGTGTTTCGTTTTCATTGGTATATTTTGATATCAATCTTTGAAAAAATCGTTCCAAATTACAGTTTCCCCATTTTTGGCCGAATGTTTGGCAGCTTCCAAAATTTGTATCACGATCATATTGTTTTCTATAGAGGATACATCAAAGCGGGGAAGTTCATAATTGTCTTTCACTACTTTCTGCAAGAGTGCAAATGGATCATGGATGCCCTGTAAAAGGGAAGGGGCCTCCAATGCATAAGGTCCATCAGTCTCCTTTTCCATAACCTCCATGTCTGTTCCATTTTTACAGATTACATAGCCGGTAGTGCCATAAAGTTCCATATCCTTTCTGTTATGTGACCAGTTCCATGAAGCTTGTATAATTACCTGCACCTTTGGGTAACTGATAATTAGGATAGCATCATCCTCTACCTCGGGATATAATTCTGGTTTTAATTGTTGCGTAGTACAATAGATTTTTTCGGGCACTTCACCTTGCATAAACCAAGTTGCCAAATTGGCCCCATAACAGCCAAAATCCGTTAGTGCACCGCCACCGTTCAAATCCGGATCAATTAGCCATTCCAAAAACTCCGGGTTACAACCAATTTCTATGGGTCCGGGATGACCTGTATGAAAGACTATACGGCGAAGGTCCCCAACTTTTTGTTCCGTAATGGCCAAGTCGTAGGCCTTGTAACTACTACCGTACCAGGAAGTTTCATAATTGGTGAGCAAGTGGATATTGTGCTTTTGGGCCAATGCTATCATTTTTTTGGCATGTCCTAGATTAACGGCCAAGGGTTTTTCTACCATCACATGGATGCCCTTTGGAGCACAGAATTCCACCACTTCCAGATGCCCATATATGGTATTGAACGCGGTGACCGCTTCGGGTCGGGTGGCCGCTACCATCTCTTCCATGGTGTTGAACACAATATCCATGGAATAGCCATGTTGCACACTGTATTTTTTGGCCAATTCCCTATTGGGTTCAACGATCCCTACGATAGTTATGTCCCCAATTTTTTCTCTGCCCAATATCCAATGTACATGGGTGTGTACAAGACCAATTACTCCTATTCGAAGGGGATTGTCGATGCTCTTTCTTGGCGTGATTGCTTTTAGGAATCTATGATCTTTTTGTGTGTCCACAGTAATAGCATCAAAATTAAAAGTCAAGGGGTTTTTCGCATGGGCATCAACGCAACATAGCATAAGCAATAGTCCGAATGCAATTTTTTTCATCTTCAAAGTTACTCCATTATACGATTTGATGTTTTTAATTCCCCTACGACTCACCCTTACCAAATTTCTAATTTTCCTTTTTTGGTGGGGTGATCATGATATGTGCTCTATATGTGCCGGCATCCATTAACCATGCGTGCCCCGGTGGCATAGGTTTAGTAGGTAATCCTGTGGACGTTCCGGTGGCATATGGCATATAAAAGACATATCGAACGTAAGGATTTTCAATTTCAAGGTTTTCCGCGTTTACTGTCCCCGAAAAAACGCATAGTGTAGACTTGTCGGGGATTTTAAGTTTCCCAGATTTAACTTCTGCCTCTCGGATATCGAAAATTTCTTGAAATTCCTTACCATCGGCTTTTAACGCTCTGCCACGTGCCATAAATTCGTCCAAGTCCTTGTGATAGGCCGCGGATGAAAATCCCTCTTTTTTTGGGTCGTCCGCCAAACACACATAAGCGTTGGTACCTTCTCTTAGCGTTACAAATTTTCCTTCCGGATCATAGCCGTACACTTTGGCTCCATCCCTGTATTCTTCCGGTGCGGCCATAACCGCGGTCTTTATCTGCCATTCTTTGGATGGGATATCCTGACCATAGCCCGACCCCATCAGCAGCATCATGCCAATTACTAAAATGATTCCTTTTGTTTTCATTGTATTTATATTAGTGTATTATATTGATATAGTTCTACTCAAAAATCACCTAATGACCCGCTGGGTATCAGAGTGATCGCCCGACGATCGTACCGAAGGCACTGTTGTGGTAATCTTCCCATTTTTGTTGTATTCGTTCTGATATGTCATTTCGATACGATTTCCATACGGAAATCACTCAATGACCCTATTCGGTGGCTGAGTGATTGCCCTGCAATCGTATCGAAGCCACATAGTCAAATATCGAACAATTTTTTGGAGAGCATAGGCAATCTATTATGCTTTCCTTCAATCAATGCGTCTTTCTTAATTCTGCTCCAACCTTGTATTTGCTTTTCTCTGTAAAAAGCTTCATCTATTCTTTGATACTCTTCTACATATACTAGCTTTACTGGTAATCGTTTCTTAGTATGATTTGCACCTTTTCCCTCTTGATGTTCATTTAACCTTAGTACCAAATCCTTTGTACTACCAGTATAATAACTTCCGTCGGAACATTTTAATATGTAAACATATCCGTTCATAAATCATTCTGTCATTTCGATACGATTTCCATACGGAAATCACTCAATGACCCTATTCGGCGGCCTAGTGACTATCCGACGATCATACCGATGGCATTTTTCAATACTTGGCCGACTTCCCGTTTGCCATGGTACGGCTAATAAAATCCCGAATATCGTTATTGGCATTTTGCAAATCTTCCCTTCGCAGGTACATCATATGTCCGCTCCTATAGCCCTTAAAACTAAAACGGTCTTGTAGGCGTCCGCTGGGATCTATCTGCCACATGGTATATTTGGCATTAAAATAAGTGGTGGCCCCATCATAATACCCGGATTGGAACATCACGTTTAAATATGGGTTTTGGGCCATGGCCTGGCGGAGATTATCACGGGTATTATCATCCGTATTGTCCCACGGGCGCACAGGGCCGAACATATTGTATTTAATATCTGTCCTAAACTTCAGTTCCTCTTGGAGATAATAATTAATGGCCGGAGTAAAACTGTGCAGCCATGAGGTAAGCTCCGCACTATAATCCGGGGAATCACCCGAAAGTTGTCGGTCGATACCTAAATAGCGACTATCCAAACGGCCGATATTAAATCCGCTTCTATCACGCAATAATGCTTTCCAAAAATAGGAGGTGGGCACCGCTAAATTGTGTTGTAAAATTTCTTTTTCCGTTAGACCTGAATAATAGGCCATTTTTTTTGCCACTTCATTTTTTTCCCCTTCTTTAATAAAACCTCCTTTGCTAAGCGCGGGAATCAAAGTATTGATCGTATAGGCTTCCGATTCCGGGAGTATTTCCAAAAGATCTTTTTGTTGTAGTTCTGCGGGTAATGCTTTCTGATACCAGGCCGCTGCCGTAAAATAGGGGAGGTTTAATGCCAAAGCTACCGGTCCATCATTCCTAATTATTTTGTAATCTGCAGGCGATACCAATATCACCCCGTTTAAATACATCCATTGTTGATTCTGTAGCTCCAATGCCAAACCGGAAACACGGGTACCGCCGTAGCTTTCGCCAATAATATATTTAGGGGAACGCCAGCGGTTATTTCGGGTTACAAAGGTATTGAGCCATTCTGCCAAGTATTTGATATCTGCATTAATGCCGAAGAACTTGCTTCGGTCTATATCTTTTCCACTTGCCGGAATGGTACGTGAATATCCGGTATTGGCCGGATTTACGTAAACTATATCCGCCACGTCCAATATAGAATATGGGTTTTCCCTTACGCCATAGGGTTGTACAGGATACCCTTCATCATCAATTTTTAAGATACGAGGCCCCGTATAGGCCAAGTGCATCCAAACCGAACCGGAACCGGGCCCTCCGTTAAAGGAAATCAATAAAGGCCTACTCGCGCGATCTTTTATGTTGTTGCGCATATAATAGGTATAGTGTAAGGAAGCGATAGGGCTGCCCATTTCATCCCAGACCGGCTGCGTCCCTGTTTTTGCCGTGTAAGTAAATGCCGCCCCGTTTATGGTAACACTATGTTGGGTAACAACATTTGTATCTATAGGCAAGACCCTCATATGGACAGGATCCATTTTTTTGTGCTCCAAGGGAACATCCTTCATTTGGGCATGGTTAGGTAGTATATAAAGAAAAATGGAGAAGGCTACGAGACCTAGAGTTTTTTTCATTTTATCAGGTTTTAGTCTAGGTTTAAAAATAACAATTTATATGGTTTTAGGTGCTAATATGTTCTTTATCTTTATGAAATAGACCTAGAGACTGTTTTGAAATGTGTGATTGGAATTT
>JBATTK010000070.1:0-12867 GCA_049670505.1 Saonia sp. | reverse complement strand
TGTAAATCTAATGTAAAATCGCCAACAAATGATTTCGCTAACAATGGTAATTCCATTTTATAAGTTAAGAATGGGAATGAAAATCTATCATTTGATTCAAAATCCAGCGCTCTTACCAAAAATGGTAATAATATTCTAACATACTACAGAGAATAATATAACAACCTCAGCAACCCTAGAATTAAGACATAGCACGGGCTTATTTAAGCCCGTGCCGTCTTTTTCTATCAAAAATAGATTTAACATCCCCCATAAACCCACTCAGAATCTAGCTCTGTATCAGCCTGTTATTAACAATTAGATTCCTCGTTATTTTTTATTAAGTAATAAAATCAGTTCTTAATTTTTGAAATGACCAACCCTTGATTCAATTCTTTCGCATTAGAATCTTCAACTGCCAAGGCAATGGCTTTTTCAATCAAAACCTTCACAATTTCATTTGACTTTTTTCAATACAAATAGGACTATATCCAATGATATGCTATAGTGTTTGCCTGTATTTATTGTTAGGCAAGAAGTCACCGGTTCAACTCTGGTATTCTCTACCTAGTTCTATGGGGCTTTAAGAGTTTTAGACTTTTGAAGTTTTTTCATTTCAGTACAATTCGCCTCATCTCTTTCGAGTTAAATCCCCTGCGGGTTTGTCTTTTGATGTATTTGATAACTGCTTCAGCGATCTTCTTTTTTGGTCGTGTCATTAGTTTACTTTTTAAAGTTTAAAAATGATTCTTTGAAAGTATACTTTCAAAACTATCTATTAACTTTAGCCTTAATCGGTAAACATTATGCTGAAACCCTACAAGGTAGGGCAACGATTCACGAGATTATTAAGACAGCAACAAAAAAAAATCTAGAAATAAGTTTAATGAAGAAGATTATCTTCGCTATACCACCCGAAGTACATGTACTGGATATAAATGGTCCTGCACACATTTTCTATGAAACCAAAGAACACGGAGCAGAAGTAGAATTACACTTTGCTTCTTTAGACAGTAAAACCGAAATAAAAAGTAGTGCTGGGCTTTACTTTTCCAAACTTGTTGAATTTAAAAATATTTTACTCAACGAAGAGGATATAATATTTATTCCAGGATTTGAGTATCATTTAATTTCGGATACTGCTTTTATAGAAAGCATCAGGCCATTTTTAGATTGGATTAACTTACAACACAAAAAAGGAGTTCATATTTGTTCAGTCTGTACTGGGAGTTTTATTCTTGCTGAAACGGGTTTGTTAGACAATAAGTCGGCCACAACGCACTGGAAATATTTTAATAAGTTTTCAGAAAAATTCCCAAGAGTAACTTTAGAAAAGAACCGGCTATTCACAAGCTCAGAAAGAATTTATTCTAGTGCAGGTGTGTCCTCTGGTATAGACTTATCTCTTTTTCTTATTGAAAAGTTTTATGGTACAAAACTCGCTTTAGATATAGCAAAAGAAGTATTGGTGTATCTTAGAAGAAGTGGTTCAGACCCACAACTGAGTATTTTTCTACAGTATCGTAACCACCTTGACCAACGCATACATAATGTCCAAGATTACCTAATAAATAATCTTTCAGAAGCATTTACCGTAGAACAGTTAGCCAGCCATGTTCATATGAGCAAAAGAAATCTCACTCGATTGTTCAAGAAGACAATTGGTGTTACCATCGGAGAATATATTGATAAATTACGTGTTGAAAAAATCATGACTTTATTATCCGAAGGTCAAAAGGTTGATTATGTAGCAAATCAGGTTGGTTTAAAAAGCTCAAATCAAGTTCGCGCTATTCTAAAGAAGTATCAAGGAATTTTGCCTACGGAAATTTCTTCTATTAATAAATAGTCCTCATTCTGCGTATTGTTGTCCTTTCAATATAACACGTCTCAAACTATTTTCGTAGCTCATCATTTAATTACCGAATTATGAACCGGATAACACTTTATATATTTTTATTTATCTTTCAAATAGCCTCTTCTCAGACTATAAACAAGCAACAACCCATTTATATTTGCCCACCTTGCAATAGTGAATGTGATACACTTGAGTTTAAAAACCCTGGAATATGTAACCATTGCAATATGGAACTTATTGCTAAAGAGGAATTGGATAGACACAATGAAAACAAAAGCAAACGCATAGCATTTTATCTTCAGGATGGTGTAGAAGTCTTAGATTTTGCAGGACCAATGGAAGTCTTTTCTTATGCTGGTTTTGATGTTTTTACGGTTTCAAAATCTAGAAACACCATAGTATCACAAGGAGTTCTTAAAATTACTCCAGAGTATAGTTTAAACGATGCACCACAAGCAGATATTCTAGCTTTCTTCGGTGGAAATGCTTCTAATGCTTCAAAGGACTTAGAACTGATTGAATGGGTTAAGCAACAGGAAGATATTGAATATTACTTTTCGGTCTGTACAGGGGCCTTCATCCTTGCAGAAGCCGGAATTTTAGAGAATAATACCGCGACTACTTTTCATACGGCTTTAGACAATCTGGAAAATGATTATCCAAAAATTAAAGTACTCAAAGACGCTAGGTATGTAGATAATGGAAATGTAATAACAACTGCAGGGATCTCAGCAGGAATCGATGGTGCTTTGCATCTTGTCGCTAAAATTCAAGGGTTCAATAATGCTAGGAAAGTGGCTTATGGTATAGAATATGATAAATGGACACCCGGAGAAGGCGTTCAGCTAACAGGTATTGACCCATATCATTACTTTTTAAGGGTAAATAATCTCGATGAGTATTTGGGATGTTATGAGTTTAAAAACAATCAAAACGTAGAAATAAAACATAACGAAAGAGAAAACAGTATCTATGCTCATTTAAATGGACAAAAATTCCCACTTTTCTATCTCAGTAAGGATCATTTCAAAGGCGTTAATGGATACAAAATAGCTTTTAAAAGAGATAGTACCAATTCAATTTCTGGATATAACAGTTCTGATGAAGAAACTAGGTTTTACAGGAAATTTAAATAGTCCAATTAATAAATTGAAATATTTTTAAAAGGCCAATGATCTGCGAAAAAAATAGATGAAGTATGAACTTTAAACAGTTATTATCAATAGTACAATATAGTGCTTCCCTAGTATTGCTACTTATATTTTTTCAAAGCTGTGTTTTGACCAAAAAGTTTTCTCAAACTGTTTTTGTTCCATCTACACCACTAAAACATCAAAAGTTTACAGGTCAGTGCTGGAGTTTTACTTCAACCTCACTTTTGGAGGCAGAAGCGTTACGCCTAGGATACAATATCCCAGAACTTTCATCTTTCTTTTTTGTATACCACAATTATTTAGAAAATGCAACGGACTATTTGGATAATCAAGGGCGCTCTCACTTAAATAATGGTGATTTAACGTTTTCAGTACTAGAAATATTCAATACTTACGGCGCAGTTCCAGAATCTATCTATGATGGAAATCTAGGGTCGATCAAGAGTAAAAAAGAGATGCGGAACAGAATGTCCTCTGAAAATGAGATGAATGATTTGATCAGAACTAAGTTAGACTCTATTATTAAAAATGGAGAGGTCAATAGGCAGTATTCAATTAACATCATAAGGGATGTTTTAGAAGATTATATAGGGCAAGCACCAAAAGAATTCACCTACAATAACGAAAGTTATACTGCCAAAGGATATGCAGAAAAGTTTTTGCCTCTAAATGCTAGTGATTATATCGAACTCACCTCTTACAATCATCTACCATTTGGTCAACGTGTAATTTTAGAAATTCCAGCGAATTGGAGAGATAAAGGATATCTTAATTTACCTCTAGAACAGTTTATAGAAACAATTGATAAAGCAATAAAAGGAGGGTTTTCGTTAGCGTGGGATGGAGATATTGGACCTGATGGTGGTTTTAAAGATAATGGTTATGTCACTTTAAAAGGTGAATATGAAACACTTCCTACAATAACCCAAAAGGAACGTCAAAGTGCATTTGACCGTAAAACAACACAAGATGAACATAATATGCATTTAGTTGGTATAACCTACGATAGCAGCGGTGAGAAGTTTTATATACTTAAAAACACTTGGGGAAGTAATTGGGGAGCAGATGGGCTATGGTACTTATCAGAAAATTATTTTAGACTGAGAACTATTTCGGTCACGGTTCACAGAGATGGTATTTATGGATCGAAAATAAGTACGAATTAAAAAATGGTTTTTAAATTTTTAAAAAGAAATTAACAGAGTAAGACAAATAACTAAAGCAGTCATCAAAAAGAGAACTATAATCGTTTTCATACTCACAATTTTATTGGGTTATGTATTATTCTCACTTGGACATATGCCAGTTAGCGCATTGGATTGGTTTGATATTCTGATACCGACTCTAATATATACTGTACTGCTCATAACAACGAAGCGATTGACTGCATCTATAGTGGCTCATGGAATTTATAATATAACAGCTATTATAGTAACGCACCATCTTTATTTTAATTAAAAATGGGTGGTGGTCCTATAAACTTAAAAAGATTCTAGTGCTTAATTAAGAATGAAAATCTCCTTTACAAAATTGAAAATTTTGGGCCCTAAATACTTCAACTATTCTTTATGCTAACAGATTCAATGTTATTTTTATGAGTCCTGGAAATAGAACAATTTATGGGATGCGGGAGAAACGTAGCGATCAACAAGCGAAACAAAATTCATTCATACCCCGTACTCCAACCTCTTCCCACAGGTTTGAAAATACCCTTTTCTACCAATTCTTGCAAGTCTTCATGCAGGAGTTGCCTTTGATGTGCTGGCAATGGAAACATATTTTCCGGCATTCTTCCCTCTCTCAAAACCTAGATTATCCTCTTTGAACGTACTTGCGATCATATTTTGAAGATTGTTTTTTCAATTGATTGCTTGTTGCCTATGGTTTTACGATCATCATCTCAATGGCGGATCGAATTTATTGGGAAACCATAATCTTTTTCTACCTTCCTTACGTATAAATGGGGACCGGTCGTATTATTATTCAGTGACCTTTGTCTTTATAAAATTTTTAACTTTCTTTGGACATGTCGCATAGGTTCAAAAAATATATGGTAGCCAGAATCATACTTGCACTGTTCGCTTGCCTTTCCATATCCGGACATGCCCAGCAGGTGATTCATTATAGGGATACCCTACAAGTTGGCAAGTATGTGGGCATGGCCGACTTTCATTACAAAGTATTGGAAAATGATACCCTGCTAAACGGTCCATTTCAAATGCAGCGGTCCAGCTTAGAGGCCTTGTTGGAAAAGGGCGATTATTCCTTTTCATTTACCGGTGCTTTTAAAGACAATTATCCAGAGGGATATTGGAAGTTTCAATTTGGCGAATTTCAGTCGGATAGCGTCACGCAGGTGGTTGATTACCAGTATCGCTTAAACATTACCGGGACCCAAGAAGTAGCTGAAGGTGCTTTAATCAATGGAAGACCCGATGGGGAATGGACCATAATCACGGATCACATCAAAGATTCCGAAGTGGATAAAACCCTCTTCAAGAGCGTCATCGAATTTGATAACGGCCTACCACAAAAAAGCTTTCGTATCATCAACGAAAATAGCACCTTGATAGGAAGGTTTCTCAGAAACGGATTGGCACATGATGAGTGGACGCTATTTTCGGAAAACGACCTAGGGCTTGTGGAAAGTTGGGACTTCACGGACGGTCGCTTAAAAAAAGTTGAAATCCGGGAAGATGGTGAAAGTAAAGTGGTAAACCTATACGTCAGGGCCATCAATAATGAAAAAATTATCAATCTAAATGCCCAATACTTAACTATATTAAAAATCAAACAACAATCCAGCGATACCTCAAACTTATCGGAAAGCCTGGTATACGGATTGCTTACCGAAAACGCCTTGTACTATAAAAAGATAGACGACATTTTATCTCAACTGGGAGAATCGGCTTTTTTACCGGAGTTTAAAGTAAAGGTACCCTACTTTCCGCTTGACTCCATAGAATCGGCACAACTGGATTCTACCAAAGTGCTTTATAGGAAATCGAAGAAAATAAGCGAATCGTTGCTCAACAATACACAATTGAACATCTTGAAGCTGGCCGATGATGAAGCCCAATTTCTATATTCCATCGTCGGGGCGATTTCAGCAGAATTCCTCGACCCTGTGGGAAACATTTTGGAGTATCACGAACAAGACATTCTTGAATATGTGTCACGCGATGAATTGATAGCCCACGTATGGCCCAATGAAAAACCTTCGGTAGCAATAGTTGTTGGTAAAAATGGAAGCGAAAGTGAAAGTTTCAGAGGACCTAAAGCGGCACAATTCAACTTTGATGGAAGCCCTATGGTATCCATCCAACAAATAACACAATATGCAGCTGGTAGTTTGGATTCCATACAGCAAGTTTTGAATACTAAATTGATAAAGGAGAAACGACAGCAAGAGTTTATCGCTTTGGAAGAACAAATGATTGCGCAGGTAAATCAGCTTAATCACGATTTGGATTCCCTTACGGATGGGTTGCCCGAGCCGCATACGGAGGCACTCAAACAAATAAGGTCCACGGCCAATCAAAATCTCATCCGTTATTCAAAAATGAAAGAAACCGATGCCAAAAGGGAACTGGGCCGTCGTCTAGTACGTTGTTTTGAACAAATGGATACCTTGGCGATAGCGATCGCCCTTCAGCCATCACGAATGAAGGAAATCCAGGATAAGTACCAAGATGCCGTTTGGAATCCATTTATGGCCACCATAATGAATGAAGAGGTCAAGAAGAGAATCATCTCGGCCTACCGCAAAGTATTGGTTCCATATATTTTAAATAGCACAACGTCTAACCTCAATTGTGACAAAGTGGGGGAACAGGTTTCGTTACTGGATAAGGCTTACCAACGTATGTTGGAAATGCGTGACGAGGATACCTCAAAATTGGAGCGAAAACTCAAAAAAGAGCGAGACCCCTTAGTGGTCATACAATTGTTCAATCTAGAACCCACTGGCGAAACTGAGAAATGAAACAGTATTGTAAAAATTCGGTCCATATCTTGGTCGTGCTCCTGATTTGTTTTTCACTCCCATTGTTGGCCCAAGAAGGTGAGATACTGCCGGAAGAATCACAATTTAAGGACCCCGGTACCAGACTTTGGATCAATACTTACGGTAATATCCGTATCTCCAAACGTTTATTTTGGGATGCCCAGACCCATTTCCGGTTCGAGGAGACCGAGGCAACCCCATTTATTGGACAGATAGGACAGATTTATAACCGTCATGCCATAGGATATATATATTCCAAAAAAATAAACTTTAGCCTGGGGGGTGTAGTGCGTATAAATTTTAATACCGATGAATCCTCCCCCGATCGGAACGTGGTGCCCGAATGGCGTATTTGGCATCAATATCAATTTGCGCAGCCCTTGTACAGCGCAATGATTTATCATAGGATAAGAATTGAACATCGATGGACACAAAGTTTTGAGGAAAATAGCGAGTATATCTTTAGGAATCGTTGGAGGTACATGTTTAGGGCAAAAGTGCCTTTGAACACTCATAAAATAGAGCCTAAGACACTTTATGTTTCCCCAGAGGCCGAATTGATTATGCAGAGTGGCAAAGCGGTTGTGGGCAGTGTTATGGAAGACCTGCGTTTGACCACCACCTTTGGCTACATCTTGACCCCTAGATTAACTGTGGCGGCAGGGTTGATGTACTCGCAAGGGCAGACACTGGAGAATGCAGGTGTTTTCAAACAGAATTGGACCATGCGTTTTCATGTATATTTTTCACCTGATATCAGAAAGGTGAAGAATAAACTCCCGGCCATTCACCTGGATGATTGATAAGGTGCCATATCCAATAGCAATAACGAAACAGAATGAATAAAAATAGAACCAAAATAATCAAGATCGCCCTGATAGCAATTACCACTGTCCTAGCGATTTATGGGCTCTTTACGGCCAATAGCCTAAAACAAAAGTTGAACGCGGCCAATGAGGAGGCCTCACAGATGGAGGAAAAAGTAGCGGAATACCATGAACTAATGCGCATTGACTCCCTGCTTGTGGATGGGGAATACAATTCCGCTATGAAAGCCTACAAGGAACAATTGAACAATAGGGATTTGCAAGATGTTTCAGGGGTACAACTGCGTATCAATATTGCCGAAAAGCTGATCCAATTAAGGACGGGTAAACGCCCTGGCCAAGCTTGGCTGGCCAAAAAAGACTCCCTGGATTCTATTCAAACCGCACGGCTCGCCGGTATTCCCAATGAAATAAAGCAATACGACTCACTGAGTTTTGCACTTGAAAAGGCAAAGGTGCAACTGGCAGGAATGAGGCGGCAGTTACAAAAAAAATCCTTTGGCGAATACCTTACGTTCACCAATAAAAAAGGGAGTCGAATACACTACGTGGGGGAGGTGAAAAATAATAGGGCAAATGGCTATGGGATTGCATTGTTAAACACCGGAAGTCGTTACGAAGGGGAGTGGAACGACAACCAACGCCATGGCGAAGGTAGTTTTTACTGGCCGGATGGAGAATACTACGTTGGTAGTTACCAGAACGACCAACGTAACGGGCAGGGTACCTATTATTGGCCCAATGGAGAAAAATATATTGGACAATGGGCGGCTGACAAGCGAAAAGGTAAAGGTATCTTTTATGGGAAGGATAACGAAATAGTGACCCAGGGCATTTGGGACAACGACAAACTGGTTAAAGAGGATAAATAATACTTGAATTTAGTGGTTCACGGCCCGTCCAGACCACCAACAAAAATAAGTCTTTCAATAGATCGAAAGGCTTTTTCTTTTTCCATGGATATAACATTCCTTCTTTTTTTACCAGGCCCCTTTTTCCCACAAATCCAGGAAAGCAGGTACGGATAAGCCTAAACAGTCTACCAAAAAGTGGGCAAATATGATCCACCGTAAGCTTTTTGTTTTTTTATAAACAAAACCCCAAACCGTACCCATAAGAAGTGTAGAGACTATTATTTCAAATCCACTGTTCAATGCTGAGTTTATACCGAATGCTGCGTGGTTTATTGCAAACAAACAGCTGGTGTACAAAACGGAAGTCCAATTCGACCAGCTTTTTGTGAAGTCCAGTAATAGTCCACGCCAATAAAATTCCTCGATCCACGGATTAATGAGAGCTAGAATAATCCATGGCAGCCAAATAGTCCATTCGGATAGTGTGTTGGAATGAAAAATGAAAAGCGGCAAGGGAATGAGTCCGATTAAAATGGCTAAAAAACTCCACCAAATTTTTCCGGTCGGTTTTTTTAACCAACTCTTTATCGATTCAGGACCGCCAAATTTTAGAATGAAAAACAGCCATAAAATCCAACCGATCGAAATCATTGGAATAAATGCCCATTTTCCAATGAATTGACCGAAAGTATATGCAACTCCAAAATTTACGCCGATAATCAGAAAAGGGGATAGGACTACAATTCGTTTATCTGTCATCAATTCATTTTATGGTTTATTTTAAACATTTGCCAAAGCCCTAAAATCAATTTGGCTGAGCTGAATCTATTACCTAGTTTGTATAGGAACAGTAGGCGTTAACCTATTGCTTGTGGTTTTTGTTCCTGGTCACTTTTACATATTGTTTATCAGGGCTACAATTCTTAAAGGAGCCCCACTTCCTTCTTCTATTTTCATGGGTAACGCAATTATTTCAAATTCATTTAGGGGTAATTTATCCAAGTTGGTGAGGTTTTCAAAAACAGGAATATTTTGTTCAAGGAGTATGACATGGCTCTCAAAATATTCAGATTGGCCATAATCAATACTGGGGGTATCTATACCGATTGAACTAATATTACGATGCTCCACCAACCATTTAGAGGCCTGGGGTGAAAGTCCGGGAAAATGTAGTAGCTTAACAGCATTTTCTCCACGTTTATCCGTACCTAGGTATTTGACTTTGTCCGGATAATATTTGGAAAAGCCAGTTTGTAATAAGACAATACTCCCCTCTGGAATGGTAGTGCCCTGACTTTTCTCCCAATCTAAAAAATCTTCTATACTGACTAAATAGTCCGGATTATTAGTGGTTTTTGAAGAAACATCGATCTTAATTGCATTTCCGATTAATTTTTCAAGAGGTATTTCATCTACGGTTTGTCCATTTTTTGCAAAGTGAATCGGAGCATCTATATGTGTTCCCCCATGTTCTGCAGTACTGAAGTTATTGGCTGCATAATAATACCCCTTATCTGTTTGTCCCCTATAAACGGTATCCAATCTAAATTCCTGGGCAGTTACCCAATAAATAGTCTTATCGGAATAGGCATGCGATAGATCAACGATACTTCTTTGAGAGGTTTTGGGTTGAATTGCAGTGCTGGGTTTTTCCGCAGACTTGGATTTGCCGTCACAGGCAATTAAGGTCAAAAATAACAATAGGTAAAAAGTGGATGCTTTCATTTTTAAATTTAAGTATTACTTTTTTTGTGGAATAGGTCAAATTTAAAAATTTAGCGACTTCCCTAAAGTGTATCGACCATTAATGTTTGAACGGTTGCGCTATATTTCATAGGATATCATGTTGTGCGCAGTTTTTATCTCGACGCTATTGTGAATGAAGCGGTCAGCCCCACGCTGAAATTCCTTGGAAGTTTTTCAACTCCAAAAACTGCTCTTGAATGTTTGCCTTTTTCCTCCAATACTTTTACAAACAAGTCCGATGCTCCGTTAACCACTATTGGCGAGTCGTCCCAATCCGTTCCCGACTGAAAATACGCGTCAATATGATTCAAACCAACAATTTTTTCAAATCCGATTCTTTTGTCCACTTGTGCCAATACGTTTAGGGCACATAATTCCATTGCTTTATAACCTTCTTCGGTCGATATTTTCTCTCCCAAACGCCCTTGGTAAAAATATTCTTCGTTTAAAATTGGAAATTGAATGGCTATATAGGCGATATTGCCTCGAACATTTACGGAAACGTAACTTCCACCCGGTGTTGAAACTTCGGGTAATTCGAGATTAAGTTTTGTAAGCTTTTCTTTTGGGTTCATTTATAGATTCAGGTTTATTTTGTGCATCATTTCGTTTTTGGTAGTATTCTGTGGTTAGTTTTCACATCCTAAAACCAATTTGATTAAACAGTTGTAAATTCTAATTCTTGGAAGTTTGTTCATTGCACAAAGATTTTTATCAAATTACCGCCAACGTGTTTGTATATGGTTTGTTGCGTGTTTAAGCACCTAACTTGGTAAATAAAAACTGAATAGAAAATCCGCGAAGATTTTTGCAATTAGGCTAGAACTAGCAATAAATTATACGTTGTTGTATGCCGTATTTATAAAATTTCTATATAATCACTTTCTTCTATAATTTTTTTGAAGTTATTGGTATTCAGTAATTCAAATATTGCTTTTTTCTTATCCTTGCTGTTTTCATAATATGATTTACAAATTAAATACCCCATAGTATAGCCTAAATTGCTGGGTCTATCTTTTATTCCTCCTCCATTATACATCCATTTTGATAAGTCACTGCTGTAAAGGTCTTTTTTTAGCTCATTCATCATAAACCTCATATTCTCAGGGTTATTTATATAATTCAACCTTTTCTGCATAACAGGGCTCATTTCATTATTTTTTGTCAATAATGTGACAAGAAAATCACATACTCCCTCTTCAATTAATTTACCAAGCAATAAATTTCTATTGTCAGAATCGCCATAAGATTGTTGAAAATGCATTAGTTCATGAACCAGATCAAATTTCATGTTATTGAATTCAGTAATCGTATTCTTTTGCCAGTCATTTAGGTTCTCTGTTGGCATTGTATCTGATTTTGCAAACATGGTAACTCCTATAAAGAGACCTAATTCCGTAAGTGTTCCTGAGCCGTTTATTAAATCAGGTATTAGATACGTTTTTGGGAAAACAGCATTTGGATATATTTCAGAAAACCTGACCATCATTTCTTTTGATTCATTTGATATCTTTTTCAACTTATCTGACGTAATATGATTTTTAGTATATTGATAGTATTTTGAGTTATTTTTAATCATTACTCGATACATATTTTCAATATTTTCGTATCTAATATGGTAATAATCTTTAGTTGCATTTGATCCATCACATATAAATCCGGTTAAGTGTTTTTTCGCATTTAAGCTGTCGTTAATGGCTTGGTTATAATAAGTCCAAAATCTATCAATAGGCGTAGTAATTACTTCAAAATTATCTACAGATGAGTTTTTAAGTTTAATATCTTCCAACAGTTGGTCCACTTCTTTTCGAAGACTACTGTCTTTATTTTGCTCGTCAATTCCGACTTTATCCAAAACATATGGGTTACTCATTCCAAAATCTATAGCTCTTTTGATTGCAATTAATGCTGAATATACATTGTTAGCTTCACTAAACTGCCAAGCAGAATAAACAAACAATTCTGAGGATTGATTCTTTTCACCCGTTTTAAAATACAATTGTGCTGCTTTACTATGTTCACCAATAGAGCGCAACGAGTCGCACTGATATCCAATAGCTCCAATATCCAACAAATCACAAAATTGTTGTGATTCAATTTGACTTTTACAACTTAAGAATACCAGAACAGTTAGCAGAAAAAGAATAAATCTCATATGTTCATTTTTAAAGTTAAATAGGGTTTTATGGCATACAACGGTCCGGCTCGTATGATTTCGGCTTGGCAAATCCGCTAGGATTTTCCAAGTTCGGAATCCAGCCGTTTTTTAAAGTTATGTTTTTTTGGTTTATCCAAATGTAAAGCTGAATTATAGCCTTTGTGCCTGTTGCACAAGCATCTTGTTAAAAATAGTGATATTGTTTAACTTTAGTTATGCAAGGCAAGAAAGAGTATCAAGAAAAACTGTTTGCTCAGTTTCAGTTGAGTGAACGTATCCCAAAGA
>JBATTK010000069.1:0-2511 GCA_049670505.1 Saonia sp. | reverse complement strand
TGAAACTAAACGGGAACGGCACAGGGGGCTCGAACATCGTTAGGTTTCGTCTAATGGAATCCAATGGTTCAACGGAACAGGCAAAATTGGCAATGGAGGGGTCCAACAATTTGTTTTTGCAGAACACTGTTACTTTCCAAAGCCTACAACTTCTCGGCGGTGGAGGCGTAAACGGTTTTAGGTTCTATGACGGAACGACTTCGCAAACGGTTTGGCATCGGGGGAATGATGGTTCAGGCAGTGGACTGGATGCGGATTTATGGGATGGGTTACAACGACCTGATAATCTTGGAAGTAACGCTTATGGTGGACTAAGTTATGATACGGTAGATTTAAATGCCATATTAGATATTGGGCAAAGTGTGTTTTATAGACCTGAATCAACTAATAAACCTGATTCAAATGGCGGTTATCAATTTACATTTGGAGGAGGGGATGTAACCAATAGAGGTGCGCAAATTGCAGCTACTAGAGGAAGTAATAATCTTTGGTTTAGGGTTTTGGATGATAAGATTTGGAGAAAGATTTGGACAAATAAAACTACACAATTGTTAGAAGGGACTTCAGGTTCATTGAAAGTTCAAAGTCCAACGGGATATATCGACATAGGTTCCAAAAACACATCTCATTGCCATTTTTATACGGATCGTTCCAACTTTTATTTTAATAAAGAATTAAGGGTTGATACGGGAAAAATAGGATCCTATAATGAAGATTTGATATTGGCTAGAGCCGGTAGCTCCCAAGATAGATTGCGAATTACAACAGGGTATTGTATTAGTGACCAAGACTTTTTGATTTATGGTAGGGGAGCACAGCCATTATCCATTAGAGGGTCTAGCAATAATGCGAATACACCTTGCTACGCACGCTTTGAAAAGCAAGATGGCTCCGACAGGGGCTATATAGGTTATGGTTCAAGCTCCAACAGTCATCTTTATTTATACAATAATGAGGGTACCGATTGTTATTTAATGCTAAAGACCAACGGTGAAGCGGAATTCAATAATAATGTTAGGGCGGATAACTTTATTCTTTCTTCTGATGAAAGGTTAAAAGAAAATATTATGCCGTTAAAGACTAAATCTTTAAATACCAATTGGGTATCCTTCGATATGAAAGGTGAACAAAGGTTCGGGGTAATTGCACAAGAGCTTGAGAAAAGTCATCCCGAATTAGTGAGGACTGACGAGGAAGGTTATAAATCCGTAGCTTATGTAGACTTATTGGTCGCGAAGAATGCCGAGTTAGAAGCAAGAATTGAAAAATTAGAGAAACTCATTGAAAAATTAGTATAATGGCAGTACCAAATAATTATAGCTTTTCATTGCAAACAGTAATCAATGAAATTCCAGGTTCCCAAGACGATTTGGCGGAGTGCTTTTCGGAAGCTACCGATTCTCTGTTCGACAGTAATTATAGGGGATCCAAAAATTCTTTGAGGAATTTTAGGAATTATAATGCGGCACCGCCGGTAACCACGTATGCCGTTAGTTTAGGTAGAAACTCAATTGAACAACAAGCTTGTACCTCGCCCGAAAGTACTTATTATGTTTCTGGAGGAGCGAATTTTTATCAAGCCACCGGACTATATACCAATAGCAACGGTACAATAAAGGCACCAGCCTTCTATTATTCCGACGGCGGTCTTATAAGATATTGGAACGGTAATTCTTTTTCAGGAGGAGAAGGCCTTTGCTTTGGTTGAAATTGATGTGGGAGAAGGATATCACTATGGGCATGTAAAATCGATAAGCCAACGGATAGCCAAGCAGTATGGTGTTGAACATTAAAACCCCTAATAAATGTTAGTGCTTTTGGGCAAAGGGCATAGGGGTTTGATCAATGGAAATGCGAAATCCTTTGCAAGAGAAGCCCTATCTGGCCTGATGGCTCCCGACTGTATCAGGGAGAATTCAATAGGATTATAATTAACTATATAATCCAAGAATTGACTCGTCTTAAAATTGATTATATAAACATTGCTCCAAAATACTGGGGCACAAATAAAGAGATAGAGTGGTTCAAATCACTTTAATACAACTATTAATACAACATAAAGATGAAAAGAGATAATATAACCCTAAAGACGTATTTTGAGACCGGTGACTACCCGACCGAGGCACAGTTCATTGACCTGATCGATAGTTTTTTGAATATCGAAGAAGAGGATGCCGTTACGGGTATCACGGACAATGGTGACGGCACTTACATTTTCCGGCTATTGTCCGGGGGTACCGTCACTTTGGATATCCAAGGATTGCCGGATGAGATTCCCATAGCGAATGTGGTGGGTCTGCAGGCCATTATAGATGGCTGGACCTTACTTTTGGGTACGGTAACATTGAATCCCAATGACGGAAGCCTGGAGATGACCGATGGCCTGACCATTTTGGGAGGTCAAATGAAACTAAACGGGAACGGCACAGGGGGCTCGAACATCGTTAGGTTTCGTCTAATGGAATCCAATGGTTCAACGGAACAGGCAAAATTGGCAATGGAGGGGTCCAA
>JBATTK010000068.1:0-29779 GCA_049670505.1 Saonia sp. | reverse complement strand
ACATAGGACATCCAATAATCTGCTTCCGCGACTTCTACATCATCTAATTCAGAAGGCACATCGGTCAATAACTTATTCAATTTTGAAATCCTTTCAGATTTGTTTTCGTACCATATGGCTTCGATTTGATCTTCAATAATCCTTGTCTGGAATTGGGCATTCGTTATTAGGGAGAAGATTAAAGACATTGTACAAATAATAGTAGTTTTCATGATTTTGAAATATTTAGAATTTCAAAATAAACCAATAGTATTTGCTCAACTAGAAAAATATGTGGTTGGTAAAAAATAATAGAAGTTCGGTAATTTTCAGTCTAAGTAATTATCAAGCTTCAGATGAAACTAATCTATTTATGAATTTTTCTCTAGTGCACCTGAAGCTTTTCATAAAAATAATATACGGGCCTATTGTCCTACGGAAGTTGTACAAACCCTCTACTCCAAGTAGATGCACTAAGTCAGACCGCTTGTCTAGTTCACCCTTCCCTCTCAAGTATCTAGTTTATAATACCGGAATTTCAGAATTAGAAGCTAAAGGCCGCTTGACCCTTCTTCCCCCTACCCGCAAAAAACGAACATTTCTATAATTCCTTATCATATTTTTATATATCATTTTGGGCGAAATAAATTTCTTATCTGCAGTCAATTGGTCAAACTGGCCCACCATAGGAATTGGGGTTATTATTAAAATTTAAAAAAATCTACGTAAAATTTCAGTACCGTATAACGGCTGTTTAATGGGCAATCTTAATTCCGCCAATCAAAAAAGACTTCAAGTCCCATTTCCGGTTCTTTTTAATCACCTTTTACGGCACACTTTTATTCCCTCAAAAGCATTAAAATTGATGATGCGTGGAGTTCCTCTCGAAGTTATCCATGGAATTGATTTAGGGATATGAACGTTTACAGATTTGTTGTGCAAAATGGAAAGAAAAAGGCTCCTGAAAAACCGGAAGCCCATAAACATTGATAATCGCGACAGGATTACCTTCGGTTTTCCCTGGGAGCTCAATATTGCAAATAAGAAACCACGTCTTTTTAGACGTGGTTTCTTGAATGATGTGATGGCACTAGGATTCGAACCTAGGACCGCCTGCTTAGAAGGCAGGTGCTCTATCCAGCTGAGCTATGCCACCATTGTACTTTCATTATGTCAAATCCGTCTGCTTAGAAGGCAGATGCTCTATCCAGCTGAGCTACGCGATTCCTAAGAGCGCGCAAATATACGATTTACTATAAAAATCTGGTAATTTAATTTTCTCTTTTTTAAATGAAAACCTTAGTATTTCTAAGGTTTTCATTTTCAGCAATTTATTTACAATCCCCGTACGACTGAAAAAATAACTGATCCATCGATGAACTGCACTCTTGGCATCTATTTTGGTCCTACAAAAAGTTTGTTAATACCGTAAATAAAAGTTATTTTTCAAAACTAATTTAAAAAAACCACCTCATTATGAAACAAAATTACTCGATGAGTGGTAACGCTTCTCGCAATCGATTGCGAAATCCGTATCACTTATTACTTACACTTGTATTATTCGTTTTTGGGAGCTCGCAAATAGTGCAGGCCCAAAAAATGGAAAAACTACCTGGCCCTATCATTGTTTGTCCCGCTAAATTTGAGGACCAGAATTCTAGAATGGCCATGTCACAGATGGCTTCAAAAAAGTTACTGTCTACCAAGAAGAGTGCTACGGCAGAATTGTTGGTAACCTTTGGCCCCGGAGCACAGGCAAATCCTGAAGCTACGGCAGCATTTCAATTTGCCCTGGACATATGGGCAGAAGAAATCGTATCCAATGTTCCCATACGGATTTTTGCGGAATTTGCGGATTTAGGTCCCGGTGTATTGGCATCGGCAGGGCCAACCACTATCTTTAGTGATTTTGAAGGTGCACCCGTACCAGGAGTATTCTATCCGGCCGCGCTTGCGGACGCCTTGGCAGGCGTGGACCTTGATCCCGACGAAGAGTTTGATCTTGTTGTAAACTTAGGTAACGGCATTCCATGGTATTTTGGTACTGACGGAAATACACCTGCTGGACTTTTCGATTTCGTTACCGTTGCACTACATGAGGCCGGACATGGTCTAGGCTTTATCGATGGCGGAGATGTTGATGAAAATGGAGTGGGATCGCTTGGTTTTGCCGGTGGTATTCCTATCATTTTTGACACTTTTATAGTAAATGGCGAAGGTACTTCGGTATTAGACTTGCCCAATCCGTCCCTAGAACTTGGGGATTTTTACACCAGTGGGGACGTTTTTGTTAACGGAACTCGTGCAGTTGCCGCTCTAGGGGGTACACTGCCCGAACTTTTTGCCCCAAACCCATTTCAAGGCGGCTCAAGTATAGCCCATTGGGATGAAGCTACATTTCCGGCCGGAGATCCCAATTCGTTAATGAGCCCACAAGTAGGTACCGCCGAATCCAATTTTGATATCGGCGATATTACCAGAGGGCATTTTAGTGATATGGGATGGGTCTTTGCCGATGCGGCACCCATTGTAGTTATACCTGGGTCAATTTCCGAAGAGCTTAATGTTGATGAGATTGTAAGACGTGAAATTTCTATTTCCAATGTCTCCGATGCTTCGGTAACCGTTTCCCCAAGTGCTAGCACGGATGCTTCGGTGATCGAGTTGTTTGACCCTGAGTCAGTAACTGTAGCAGCTACGGAAGTAGCCACTTTGGAAGTACAATTTAACACCACCGGTCTCCCTAAAGGAATTTACGAAGAAGAGATTATTCTCGATATTGAAGGGTCCGATGTTTCTGTAACCATTCCCGTTACTATCCGTGTCCTGGATGGTACGGAGGTTCCTATAATAACGGTATCCCCGGAATCCTTTGAAGAGACTATTGAGCAGTTACAAGTAGTTACCAGAGATCTTACCTTAGAAAATACAGGTGATGATAATTTAACTTTTAATATTACCGTAAACGATCAGCCTCAAATTACTTTTGCCAATAGGGTTGCAACCTCTATGTTGTCCATCGAAACGAATGGATTTAATGTGAAAAATTTCCCTGCGGCTTCGGCATCTCCAGGCATATCTTCCTTGATTCAAACGGGGAAGGGCACCTTTAGCAATATAATATCCAGTCTGCTTGCCACTGGTTTTGAAGAGTTTGCTGCCGGAAATATTGACGAACAGTTTGGGTGGTCTATTTCTACGGCTACGGAAACCGATGATTGGGAGATTACCAATGTCAATGCCTTTGAAGGATCACAGCATATAAGAAGTGTATCGGACGGCTCGGGCGGCACGCGTCTGGCGTTTTCTCCTACCGTTACACCTGGGGACGAACCTTTTATGGTTACTACTTCCCGAATCAATATACAAGGCAGTGGCACTACTTGGCAAGTAATTCCGCAATCCCCAACCGCAGGATTTTTAATCACTAGGGTTACTTTTAATCCGGATGGAAGTATTGCCGTACAAGATGCCGCTACAGGTGCCGTTGTCCAAACAGGCTTTACCACACCTAGTGGATATTTTGATTTGAGAATCGTTGTGGACAAGGATGATTTTACCCTTACCGTTTTCATTGATGACCAACTCATTTTTTCAGGAGCAGGTTTTGCCGGGGAGATAGAACAAGTAGTTTTTCTATCTAACATGGAAACCGCGGGGTCTACTATGGATATAGATAATTTTGAAATTGTGGATGGCGATCCCAATGCCTTCTTTTTAACGGTTTCGCCAGCAGAAGGAGTTGTTCCATTTGGATCTTCCACGGTAGCGGAGGTAAAGTTCGACACAAGGATTTTAGATCCCGGAACATACAACGCTACCATAAATGTATCTAGCAATGACACTACCGACCCTTCTATTGATATTCCGGTATCCCTGACCGTATTGACACCGCCCACGATTACTGTTGCGCCGGATGCCTTAAGCGCGGCCGTAGATGTACAAACTGACGATCCTCCTACGCAAACGGAAACCTTTACGATTTCCAATAGCGGAGAAAATCCGTTGGAATTTACAACTGCATTGGGACCAACAATATTCACACTGCCCTCTCCAGGTGCAAATGCCGCACTTATGGCCGCCTTGGATTTGAGTAAATACGGTGCAGGAAATACGGATAGTTACACCTTCAAATCCGTTAAATCCAAGCGTGAACCGCAATTGCGTATGCTCTCTAGAACGGATTTGCCCGTGGAGAACGCAACGGTAATTACGGATTCTATTTTTTATGATTCAGGAATATCTTTCCCGGATAGTTTTGGAGGACTAGAGGGACCGGCAATTGCCACGGCAATTAAATTCGATGCGGAATCCGATTTCACTTTAACGGCGGTTCGAAATGCATATCGCACCGAAACTCTTGCCGATGTAGCCATACTTTTGGAAGTATATAGAGGGGGTGCCACTCCTGACCTTGGTGAATTGCTATTACAACAAACGGTAACAACTACAAGTGAAACAGGTGTTTTCTTATTGGAAGAATTGACTGCTCCGTTGCCCTTTGAGGCCGGTGAATCATTTTGGGTCGTACACAAATATCCCGAAGGGATAGATTTCCCCCAGGGACAAGACGATGATATCTCTTCAGTGCGACCGGACACCTATTTTTTTAGTTCGGACGGAGGAGAAAGTTATACAAATCTGACCGCTAATGTTTTCCTGACCAGAGCCTTGAGTTCGGCTGGTGATGAAGCTTACATTAGCTTAGAACCATCTTCTGGTACGGTAGCCGCTGGCGAATCCGTAGAAGTATCCGTTACTTTTGATGGGCAATCTTTGACCAACGGTACGTTCCAAACGGACATACTCGTTAATAGCAACGACCCCGTTACACCAACAGCAGCGGTTGCCACGACCTTTGAAGTGTCCGGACAAATTTCCGGCATAGAAGTTTCGGATGAGTTATTGACCTTTAATGATGTATTTATAGGGAACAGTGCGGAACGAACATTTACCATCACCAATACTGGTTTGGCCCAATTAAATGTTAACAGTATTGTATCGGATAATACGGATTTTGTTCCCGAGGTATCTTCAACCGTAATTAATGGCGGCGAGGAACAAGAAATAACGGTGACTTTTTCCCCATCATCCGTAGGTAGCATTAACGGTATTATTTCTATTACCAGTGATGCACCTGATGTTGGCGTTATAGACCTTATTGTAAATGGTATTGGCGTAGATCCTCCAACGGCTATTCTAGATCCTTTGGAAGTATCTGAAAGTACTGATACCGGTACTACTGTAGATACGGAAATTACGCTGCGTAACGATGGTAGTTCCCCATTGGTCTTTTCCTTCCCGGAATTTACCATGGCAGCCGCAATGGCAAATCCAAATGCACAGATCAGCTCCAATGCGGATATTATTGATTACAAAGCACTTGGTACCCCTCAAAAAGGATTTAAGGATACCCGTATAGGTGCCAAAGTGGCAAATAGCATGGGAATGGATAATGAATTTGGATACACTTGGATCGACAGTGATGAAGTGGGAGGTCCTGTATACTTCCCGTTCGATATTAGTGCAACTGGGTTTGATCTTTCCCCGTTTGTAAATGCCGATGATACGGTTGAGCTTAGTCTTCCTTATCCTATTGAATTTTATGGAATTACTTACGAGAGCATCTTTATAAGTGCCAATGGTTTTGTTTCTTTTCAGGCACCCACTACTCCATTTACGTTCTTTAATGAACAAATACCGGTAGATGATGGCGTAAACAACGTGATTGCCGGCTTTTGGTCCGACTTGGAGCCTCAGAACGGAGGTGCGGTGCATATTGAGGCATTTGCGGATGCTGTTGTGGTCCAATGGACCAACGCACCTATTTTCTTTGGTGCACCGGAAGAAACCGTTACTTTCAAGATTATCATATTTGCCGATGGTACTATCGATATTTTCTACGATGACGTTGATGGTGCTTCTTTTGTGGACCAAGGTACTGTGGGTATAGAAAATGCAGATGGAAGTGATGGGGCCCAGGTAGCCTTTAATACACCATACATCAAGGACGGTTTAGCATTGCGCTTCATCGCACCTGATGTACCAATGACAAACTTCATTAGCAGTGTTTCTCCCTTATCAGGAGTTGTACCTGCCGGAGGGTCACGTACGCTTACCGTTACGTTGGATGCAACGGATCTGGATCCGGATGTTTATTTTGATGAGCTTACAGTTTCCAGTAACGCACCGGATAAAAGCAGCAGCACGGCCCTAATTGAGTTAACGGTACTAGATGTACCTAGAGTTAGCACTTTCACATTGGTAAATGCGGATACCAATGAAGAAATAGGACCTTTAAACGAGGGTGATGTCATAGATCTAGCTGATTTTGATGCCAATAGTTTTAATGTGGTCGCCAATATTGGTGAAGAAGCTGTAGGAAGTGTTGTCTTCGACTTTAACGGTGACGAAGGTTTCAGAACGGAGAGCACAGCTCCCTATGCCCTTGGCGGAGATAGCAACGGTAATTTTAGGACTGTGGTATTTCCTCTGGGAACCAACACCATAACAGCCACTCCCTTTACCGAGCGAGGCGGTAGAGGCGATGCGGGAATTCCGTTGACCGTGAACTTTGAAGTTGTAGACGTTAGTGACGACACAGCAGAGGCTAGTGGAAGGGTATTCCCCAACCCGGTAGAAAATGTTGCTAATTTCGCCTTGAAAGAAGGTACCAAACAAACGCTGAAGGGTACGCTTCATAATTTGATGGGCCAAATGGTATATCCATCATTTGACTTTGCAATCGATGATCAAGGGAGTGGGTTTTTGGATATGACCGACTTGCCCCAAGGCACCTATATTTTTACATTAAGGGACGCCAGTGGAGAAGTTGTATCACAGGTTAAAATGTTAAAAAAGTAGTATAGACCATTTGAAATCAAGTAAAAAGCGGCAGGTTGATCTTGCCGCTTTTTTTTGTTTAAAAACAGTGTGCTGTCCAAAATAGCAAAAGTGACCTTATAGCAACCCACCAAGCGGCCATATGAACCTATAAATGATACTTCTTACCAACAATTGGATTTTTTTCAACTGATTTTAACAGATGTTTCATTTCTCCCGATGTTGAGACCATCCGTTGTTTTTAACTTGGATTACCCCTTTTCAAGAGCAATACTTTTGACATCGGACATGGATTACACTTTCAATAATTCCTTAAAATAAAATCGAAGACAACGGTTCCCATATGTTTTACATCACAAAACGGGATATTTGCAACAAGGTTTTTTAAAACAGCACCTACCTACTTACCTTACCACAAGAATTTTAAAACTATAAATATGTATTCGGAAATTTATTTAGTGGATGATATGGAAATGGTAAACGTAATACATCAGGTGCTGATCAGACAATTGGGCATGGAAGATAAAGTAAGATCGTTTACCAATCCAGAAGAGGCCTTGGACAAACTGCGCTTCAATAAGGAAAAAACCGAACCGATTCTAGTTCTGCTGGATATACAGATGCCAGAAATGAGTGGTTTTGAATTTTTGGAATTTATGGTCCTTGAAGGTTTTCCGTCGAGCATCGATGTTGTCGTGGTAACCGTTTCCGATTCGGAAGAGGACAAAATTTTAGCCAAACAATACCCGCAATTTGTAAAGGGCTTTGTTTCGAAACCCATAAAAATGGAAACGCTAAAAGAATTTACAATGATTTCTAAAAGTGCCTAGCTAATAAACCGTTTCTTTATTATTTTTCAGGACCTGTGCCAAATCTTGCTGGTTATATCAAGCAACATAGGAATCTATGCGGTCTGTTATGGTTTGGAAGGCAAATATAAGGTGGGCTCCTATCCTAGAGGGCATCAACCGATTTTTCTATAATCGTATGCGGTTTTCATAACCGCCTTTTTTTATTTTTGGCGCAAAGTTGCCTACTCCATGGCGATGCGCTATGAGCGCATGCTTAAAACGGCCTGAAAAAGAATGGTTCAAATTGGTATCATCACATACATTTGGAAAATATAATTATATTCATGTGATATAGTGTATTAAAATATGATATCGAACGACAAATTGGATTTTAAAAATATTGGGCTGGCACCCGGAACAATAGTTTATGTGGGGAACAAATCGGATAACGAACTCTTCATAGACGCCTTTGACTTTGACGAGCACTTTTTTGAGGAAAAGGAGTTGAAAAATGTCGAAGAAGTGTTCTCCTACGAAAATGAGAAAACGGTATCCTGGATAAACGTTAACGGTTTAAACCATGTAGATGCAATTAAAAGGCTCGGGGATCATTACGGATTGCACCCTCTTATCTTGGAAGATATCGCAAATACCAAACAGCGACCTAAAATTGACGAGCATGGTGACTATATTTTTATGCCCCTTAAAATGCTTTATTTTGATAAGGGGCAAAATTTAAAAATAGAACATATCAGTTTTATTCTAGGTGCCAATTACGTCATCTCTTTTCAAGAGGATAAGGGTGATATTTTTGATTCGGTAAGGGAAAGATTGCGTTCCACCAACAGTAGGATAAGGACCCGTGGAGCCGATTATTTATTGTATGCCCTTGTAGACGCCATTGTGGACAATTATTATTTGCTCTTAGAGACTTTGGGAGAGAAAGTAGAGCATTTGGAAGACAATCTTTTTGAAGCTGAACCTAAGAATGACATTGCCTACGAAATACAGAATTTAAAACGTGAAATATTAAAGGTCCGCAGAGCGGTATTACCCCTGAGAGAGGTTGTGAACAGGATAGAAAAGAGTGATAATCAACTTATCCAGGAAAGCACAAAGCTCTTTATCGGAGATCTATATGATCATATCATTCAAGTATGCGAGAGTATTGATATTTATAGGGAAATGATATGGGGATTAATGGATATGTACATGACCACTATTAGTAATAAGATGAATGTGGTAATGAAGGTACTGACCATTATTGCCACTATTTTTATTCCACTCACCTTCATTGCCGGGATTTACGGTATGAATTTTGAAAATATCCCTGAGCTTAGGTACCAATATGGCTATTATATCCTATGGGGTGTAATGATTCTTATTTTCCTTACAATGCTCTATTATTTTAAACGAAAAAAATGGCTGTAATCGTACTAGATATTTTCAGGTCACTTTTAATTTAGTATCAGAGTTTTTGTTCAATGGTTTTCGCAACCTGCATCCAAACGTCAATGATCAAAAAAACAAGTTCGGAATTTTAACGACCCTTCCATCAAAGCCTATTGATTATCTCTCCTTTCAAACTTAAATATGACCTTGTTAAATTACTGGTCATACATGAGTGTATAGGTAAAACTGCAACTACATCTCCTATTTGCAAGCTATCCAAATAAGCCTTGTTAGCACTAATTATTCCATGTTCCTGTGATAATGAACTCAAATAAACATCCAAATCCGGACTTCCCCATCCATCATTTTTTAAAGGTACCGGGTAACCATAGTATTCCCTGTTATGGGTATTAATGGAACGATCCTTGGAGAAATGGACACCACCGCCGTACAACACCACTTCGTTTCTATCATAGTGCTTTGCAACCACAGGGCAGGCAAGTGCTACAGCAATCTGTTCCATACCACAGGAACCTATTTGCCATTGGGTCAAATCATAAAACACAAAATTACCGGGCCTAATCTCATTGGCAACACCAAAATTATCCATAACACTGCAGGTAGGGGTATCACCAACAGAAATTATCATATCTGGATGGTCGTTTATATATTGCTCTTTCAATTCCTTTATCACCGCCAAACTATTATCATGTACAGTGGCGATATCTTCGCCTCCCTTTGCCTTATAGCTGTGACCGGCATGCCCTAGAAACCCTTTGAAACACATGGATTCGCTGGCTGCTATGCCATCTAAAAGACTATTGATCAAAATAATGTTTGCCGGATCTACTCCTGTACGGTGATAACCAATGTCCGTTTTTATAAAAATAGCAATAGGATGCGTCAATTGATGCGCAAGAAATTCTACCACGTCAAGGGATTCAATGACCAAATTAATGCGGATTTGCGATGCCAGTTTATTGATCGTATCGATTTCCAAAATATTGGCGGGAAAGGCTATGGTGATATCATCCCATCCATCGGATGCAAAGTATTCTGCCATCGTAAGCGAGGAGACCGTAATGGCTTTGACTCCCCTGTTGCGAAACCATTTTCCAATTTCATGTGATTGGTGGGTCTTGAAATGGGGACGAAATCCCACTCCCGTCCCTTTGACTTTTCCCATCATACTATCGATATTGGCCATACACTTCCCCTTATCCAATAGTAAGGTGGGTTCGGTTATTTTTATGCTCATTTCTCTTGTTTACCTAAAGATAAAATGATTATCCGTTATTTTTCGGTTTCATAGTACATTTTACCTTTTTGACTATGAAAGTTAGTTTACAATACTACCCTATCATTCATTATTGACTACAAAAGACTATTCAATACGGCCTTGGATGTGGAACGGTATTTGGCGGTCAAAGGATAAAATCTATAGTTATGTTGTTTAGGTGGAATTTTTCCTGGGACCGCCGGTAAGAACGCCTATTTCCCTTCAAAAGCTTCCTATATGGTGTTCATGCCGCAACCTTTTTGCGTTATCATTTAAAAAAACAATGCCGGAACCACCTATACAATGTTTCGCACAAAGCATACATATTCTCCTTAAAAAATATAAGTTGATCCCTACTTTAGAGATATCGTTTTTGATGAAGCCCAATCGTAGGAAGCGTTTTGAAAACGAAAGGTATGCAAGAAAAAAGCTACAAAGATGTCTAGAGTTGAATTAGAGAATACATGGAATGCAACGGGCGCCAATGCCGATAGCCGATTCAATACCTTTCAGCAATGGTTACAAAGTGATATCCAAACCTCTAATGGAGCTCAAATAACCAGTTTCCTTCAACATGCCATCGCGGATGATTCAAGACTGGCTATCTTCAATTATGGTGGAATCGAGGATGCTGTAATACAGGTTTCCATTGCTTCGGACATTTTTCTTCAAACCGCACCGGATACCGCTTTGGAAGTTGGAGATATGATTATTGCGATCAGTATCAGTTATGCAGTGGAATTCGATGCCCGAAAAGAGAATAACAAGGCCAATAAACGTAACAAAGATTATGACAAGCAACTGGACAAATGGCTTGATCAAATGAAAAAGGACCTGTTCAAAGATATTGCCGACGCATATAAGGAATACCGAAAGTATTTACAAAAGAAAATAGATTATGGTTCCCCATAAAAGTGTATTATGAAAAAGTTCCAACCTCTTTCTATAAAAGACATGGCCCGTTACGAACATTTTTGTGCGTTGCTAAAGGAAAGTCAAAGATTTAAGCTTATATCCGGCCAAGGATTCGCCATTTACAACATCAACAAGAAAGAACTAAAGACGGTAACCCACATATTCCAAAAAGAAGATATCCCGGAAGATGCGCAAGATGTGCTGCTATTTCCATTGTTAAGGGATGCTACGAAAAAACTGGAAATCGGAATCTATAATAAGATGGAATCGGATAGATTAAAGGAAGAAGCCATGAAAGTATGGGATAAATTTAAAAAAACACTAAATATTCAATAGTTGAAAAATGGACAACGATATCACCTTTGAAAATGTTTTGCTGCGTCCCATTATAGACGGGGACTACTATGAAAGTGTTTTGCGAGCAATACGTTCCAGTCAACACATTTGTTATTGTAGCCTTTTCATTGTGGATTATCATTTGGAAGAAGATCGTGACCTAATTGTAGACACCTTGCTTACCGAAATGTCCAACGCAGACTGGAGAGGGGTAGATACGCGACTAATAATAGGAGGGTCAAGAACAAATCAACAGATTTTGGATGCTACACTACTTGCTTGGGCCAGGGCCAAGGAATTGGGAATCAATGTGAGACTTGCGGCAGTTGCAAAGAACAATAACAGTCATGTCAAACTTGCAATCATAGATGATATTGTCATAACCGGATCACATAATTGGTCCGAAGGGATGTTTGGAGAACAAACGCAAGATAGTGTGTTGTTAAGAGGTACCGATCTCGCAGTACATTTAATCGACTATTTCGAAAATCACTGGAAAAAAATACCTATCGATGGTTATGATGTATCAATTTAATTGGGAATATCTAATTCTGCCAGAATTTATAAATGAGCTGCGGGATATGGCCAAGTTGGATTCTGATCAAATATCCGATATGGAAGTAATAGCACCCTTAACAGCTATTCTAAGGGCTACCGGGGGTGTGCCAATTGCACTATCCGACTGGGATGCCGGGCATCGTATTCAGGTAGTCAAAAAACTATTGCATGAGGCAATAACCAAGCTTCTGAAGCATAGGTACGGTTATCAGAATACGCTCTATGGTTTGGATGCAAACAACTCTGGAAACCAAGTGGACGTAAACCATGCATCCTATGAAGAACTGGAATCCTTACCAATAATTGGCGATGTATTTGCAAAGCGGATCATTGAATCAAGGCGCAAATACGGCGCGTTCCTATCCACGGAGGATTTTGCGGAAAGGATAAAAGGTATTTCAGTTAAAATGGCCAAAAAACTGATAGGAAATATTGTAATTAAGGCCCATGGAGACCCGTTTTATCCTAATATTTCGGGGTCTTTCGCCAAAGATTTCGAATCTATCCTGGGAATAAAACAAAAACAAGGCCATACCAATATACTGTTGGATCTATTGGAAGAATTGGCGGTATTTGTAGCTGGAAATCCGCATCCTTCCTCCCAGAACAATACCAGAAGAATGGATTTGGAACCGCTTTCTTTTGAGCAAATCAATAAAACTCCGGTACTGGCATCCCAAGTCAAACTACTTCCGGATACGGAATACTATGAAGAATTATCATCGTTACTGGAAAAAGCCGAGAACAGTATAGATATTTGTATGTTCTATATAGCTTTAGGAAAGAAAGACCATCCAACGCAAAAGCTATTGGAAATTTTGGTTTCCAAAGCTGCACAACATAAGAAGGTAAGGGTGTTGGTGGATAAAGATGGTAAAGATGACCCCTACGGTTCACATATAATAAATAAAAAAGCGGCCACTTACTTATCGGAAAATGGAGTTACCGTAAGAACGGACGAACAAGAAAAACTCTTGCATTCCAAATTCGTATTGATAGATTCCCATGTGGTAATCATAGGATCCCATAATTGGACCAAAGGTTCCTATTTTGACTATAGCGACCTATCGCTGACCCTGAAAGGAGAAGAAGCGAATGCTATTTGGAAGGAACGTTTTCAAAAACTTTGGGATATCTCAGCCCCCTTTTCCGTTGTTAGTCCATAGGTTGATTGTGCCAAGGTACTTAAAGTTCAATGCGGTGCAGCTGGTTACTTCATCGTAATGGTGATAAGCCATATTTGATTAAAAAAACGAACGCAACGAAGTGAAGTGCTATAAGTCCCAAAACCTTTCAAACTAGAATGCTTTCGAGCTTAATAAGGGGAATGAATAGATAAGCTTATAAAGATGGACAAATAACCACGTTCGTTTTATGAGACCACTAAACAAGGAGAATTCTAATATACCGTACAAGAATTAAAAACGGGACACACTAGCCCCGTTTTTAATTATTATTAAACCGATTGCTATTAGTTTCCTTCCTCCGCTTCTGCCATACCGAGTTCAAAATCCTGAACGATCTTATTGGCAGCAATTATTTGAATATCTTCAACGGTTTGGGAACTATATCCCTCAAGATCTACGGTCACATCGTAGCTTCCGGCCAAAAGTCCCATTATCATATATGAACCGGTCTCATCCGTAAATGTGGTTGTGTTCAAGGTATCGGCGGCAAAAATGGACACTTGGGCCCCTTCCAGAGCAACAGTCATTTCTTCTTCCAATGTGGTAACTTCTCCGTGTAAAGTGCCGGCAACGGACATGTTACTGGCCTTAATAACAGGTTTAAAATTGAACCCGGTAATACCTGCCAAGTCTTTGCTATCGCCTTTTGCAACAAAGGAACGGCTCACATCAAAATCCAAGAGCAGATCCGCACTAAGTCCTCCGCTTACTGTAATTCCCGGCTTGATAAACACTTTTATCCCCGTCTGTTCACCACTGGGTACTTTGAGGTCGTATGTTGTACCATCGGTCAGAACCACATTGATTCCCTTAACATATACCCTGACCAGATCATATGTGCCGACAGGAATCTCCGTATCCACAAGGTTTTCAGTAACTCCATTGGTAAGGTCCAAAAGGTTTACCTGAACTTCCTGTTCCATTAACACAACAAACGAGGAACCGTTCTCTTTGGTCATTTCCCCTTCTATTGCATTATCGGATTCCAAATCCTTATTACGGGCATCTATTTTAAAGATGGTCACATTGGCCTCGGCCACCAAGTCATGTGGAAAAGGAGCATCGGTCAATTGTATGGTCATCTTTCCGGTATCGGAGCCGGTATCGTCCCCATCGGAACATCCAACGAACGTTGCAAGAGAGGCCAGTAGAAAAAATGAATAAATTTTGATTTTCATGATTTTTGATTTTTTGTTAAAGATTGATAAGTGGGTTTTGGCCCGGTAATCAATAGCATTAACAATTATAACAACACAAGGATTGTAAATCCCTACCATAAAAATGGACTTTATTTGTTTTTTTCGATGAAATGCAAGGTAACTAGATGGTGAAATGCAAAGAAAGGGTTTAATTTTAGGATAGGACCTTTCTTTTTAATGGACCGTGTTAAAGGATTTGGCCAAAAAAATGCTCGTTTTATAATACTATCCCTACAATTGTACTTTTCAGCCCTTTAGCTTAAATTCAGTAGGGTCGTGATATCCAAAATATTCAATTTCATTATTGTGAGCTCTTGTAATTTCCCTCACTTTGTTCAGACTTTCCATTCTTAATTCGTTATCTACCGCCCGAATCGTTGCAAGTTGATCTACGGGATGATTCAATTCAGTAAGTTCAGCTCGTAAATAGTAGGCGTCCCCTACATAAAAGATCCATTTTTCGCTTTTCTTGAACGCTATTCCGCAATGTCCCAGTGTATGGCCAAACAAGGGAATTAAATAGATTTCAATATCAATGTCCAAATCAACTTTTCTGGCCGGAAGACCGAACCAATCACTATCATTTTTTTTGTAAAGCCTTATTTCGGGATCATGGGACAATTGTTGTGGTAAGTATCTTGGATGTCCTTTTTTGAAGCTTTCGTACTCTTCCGTTGCAACATGGATTCTCAAATTGGGAAAATCGACTAAGCCACCTATGTGATCGGGGTCTAGGTGCGAGCAGACGCAGTCCTTAACTTGATTAATTTCAAATCCTAATTTTTCGATTTGTCGAATTGCAGTAATTTCTTGGTCAAATTTGAATCCGGTAATCTCGATGAGTTCTTTACCTAGTTTTTTTTCAGGGTCTTTGGTCTCTGCCAAACCAATCCCAGAATCGATTAATGCTAATTTTCCATTTTTTTCAAGGAGTAAGCAATGTCCTATAGCGTTGCCCATTGGAGACTCGATTAAAACACAGTTTAAGTGATATACTTTTATCATTTTTTACTTTTATGATTTAACAAGATATGAAGCGAATAAATTCAGAAATAGTATAATAACGACATTTTATTCTAGGATAAAATGATTCTGTTTGTCAAAAAATTAGGTTTGTAACCTAGCTTTTCGCTCCTTGACACATTGGAGTTTGATCCTGACAAATCCTTGGGTCTAAAGCCAGAGAATAATTTAAATTCCTTAATGAAATGGGATTGGTCGGCATACCCTAGATAGTATGCAATATCAGATAACTTATGGTATTCATTGGAGCGTAATAATTGCAATGATTTTTGAAATTTTACAATGCGTATGTATTTTGCAGGACAAAGACCAACGAAATGTTTGAATCTTCTTTGATATTGTCTCTTTGAGATATTTAAGTTTTTGCTCAAGGTGTCTATGTTCGCACTTCTGGTGTTTCGATCAATAAGCTCTATACTTTTGTCTATTAACAAGTCCTCATTTCTATTTTTCAGGAGCTTACCGTTTATCAAAGTGGTAAAAATTTCACGAACTGACTCGGGATTGGTTGTGTTTAACAACTCATCGGCTAAATTATAGCTGAGAATATCATCTAAACGTATGAGACAATTTTGTATCAAATCGGCATCGATGCCGAGCAATGTCTTGAGTGCGGTAGGTTGAAAACAAATTCCGAAGAGAAAAGAATTACCCTTTTCAATATTATGGCAGGGTTTTGTTCCCGGACCATATATAAAAACGTTAGGTAACTGAACGCCATTTTCCTCAAAAATGGTCGAATTCCCATTGTCGTGGTGAAAGATAATACCGGGGGAAACATCAGCGAGTATTTTATATGTCGAGAACCTTTGCCTTGATATATCTAAACGACTATGCCAAAAGTATTTGACATATTTTTTAATCTTAATTGGAGGTTCAATGGTATTTAGTTCCACAGTTTATTCAATTATTCGAATTTGGCTTTGCCCTATTGCAATTTAAAAATTATTGACCGGATAGCGAATTCTCAACAAAGACTGGTTTTAAGGAATTATATAAGCGGTTGATAATTGTAAAATCTCTTGATTCGCTTCTATACCTATTGAGATAAAAAATAATGCTGCCCACATTGGGGATTGCCTTTGGGATTTAATTCAGACGGCCTCATTTAGCCCTTGGGACGCAGGGTGTTGGATAAAAGTGATTTTTTCGCTCAAAAAAAGCTTTTATCTTTCCTCACCGAGGTAATCGGGATTGGGTTCCGGAAACTTGGCTTCTAGATCCATTAGCATTGTGGTCATTTTTTGCTTCATTTCTTCTAATTTTTCAGGTTGAGCGGTAGATAGCTCCCTAGTCTCGCCCATATCTTCTTTCAGGTTATAGATTTCATAGCTGTCATCCTCATAATGATGAATAATCTTCCAATCTCCTTCCCGATATGCTGTTGAAGGTTTTCCATGCTGCGGACTGTAGTGTGGTGAATGCCATAATAATCCCCTTTCCTTTAATTTTTCTCCTTCAAAAATAGGCAAAAGACTTGTTCCGCCTCCAGTACGCTCTGAGGTGTCGGTTACATCTATAAATGTATGGAACAGATCCTGTGCAATTACGGGGGTATGGTTAGTATGCCCAGACTTTACCTTCTTGGGCCAACGAACGATAAAAGGTTCTCTAATACCACCCTCATATAGATATCCTTTGCCCCCTTTCAGAGGTCCATTATCCGTGGGCGGTGTATGCTTTGCAAAAGCGGGAACTTCTTGTACTGATAATCCTCCATTGTCAGAAGTGAATACCACCAAGGTGTTTTTAGTAATTCCCAGAGCATCCAGTTTTTGAAGGAGGCGGCCTACATTTTGATCTATGGATGCTATCATGGCGGCATAGTGTATATTCGGCATAACACTTTCATCGTCATTGCCACGTTTTTTTTGATATTTTTTCACCAATTCTTCTTTTCCTTCAATAGGAACATGGGGCGAATAATAATTCAGGCTTAGGAAAAAAGTGGTATCTTTTTCTTTTGTGATGAAGTTCATGGCCTTATCCGTAAGTACGTCCGTAAGGTAGTCTCCTTCTTTATAACCTTCCTGGATTTCAGGCTTTTCGCCCATAGGGAAAAAAGGATAGAAAAAACTGTTGGGTAGGCCGTTCCATGCACCTGCGATGTTAAGATCGTACCCTTGATGTTGTGGCGAAAACTTTCCACCACCTAGATGCCATTTGCCAATATGCGCCGTGGTGTAGTTTTTTGTCTTTAAAGCCTCTGCCACGGTAGTATACTCCAAATTTAATTGTTGGTTTATCGGTGGAGTTTTTAATTTCTGGTCGGGACCTGCCGGATGGTTACCATGGATATGTTCCGTGATGTTTACGGTAATAGGATGCAATCCGGTGACCAGACTCGCCCGTGAGGGACTACACAGAGGAGCAGCGGCATAGCCATTGGTAAACCGCATACCTTGTGATGCCAATTTATCCAAATTAGGTGTTTCTATAAAGGTGTTGCCATAACAACCCAGATCGTACCATCCCATATCATCGGCAACGATCAAAACGATGTTGGGGTAAGGCATATCCAAAACTTCTTGTTTTTCTTTCACATCTTCTTTACATGCAACACATAAAACAGATATGATGATAATGGTGAAGAGACATTTTTTAGAATGACAAAGCATACTACTTTTTTTAGTTTGCAATAATTTGATAATTTCCAGATGGCAATGCTATGATATGGTGATTTTGCGTTGTTTCAAACACAACAGGTTTTCCATTGACCTTTACTGTTTTATAGGTCGCAGGCAGATACACGGAAGCCTTGGTGTTTTCCGGAATCGTAATTCCAAGGGAATAGTCTACCCCAATTTTAATGCTTATTTCGATCAGGCCCTTAATACTTGGGACTACGGCCCTTACTTCTTTTAAAAAACCCAACTGCGGTTTCACCTGAAAGGTCTTGTAACCCGGGGAAGTGGGCCGTACACCGGCAACATATTGCGACAATAACGTAAGTCCACCACCGCTCCATGCATGGTTGGTGGTACCGCCGCCATAACCCTCGGATCCAATACCCCATCCTTCCCATAAGGTACTAATGGTGGGGTGTTTCACCATTTTGCCAAATCGTTGTTTCATTCTTTTTAAAGCAAAATTCGTATGCCCCATTTGGAAAAGGGCCTCTAAGACGTATTTTTCCATATAAGGGCTGGCGTGTTTTTCATTTTGTAGTACTTTATAAATGGCTGCGTATTTGTCAGAATCGGCCAAACCTGCTATCACGGCCAATCCTTGTGAACGATCGTCGGTTTCTCCTTTGTAACTTGGTGAACGGTACCCTTTTCCATTCCAGAAAATGGAGTTGAAATCAGTTTTGAATTGTTTCATTTTAGATACCGTTTCCGTAGCCGTTTCAGTTTTTCCCAGTAGGCTTGATATTTGCGCATAACTGTCCAAGGCCATATAGTATTGCGTGTTGAAGAGTAGGGGCATGTCTTTGTTTTCGCCCCAATCGCCCCAAGTCCATCCACCTTCCCGTAGTTGTACCGTACCATCTTCCTTAAGCTTCCAGATAGACAGGTATTTCCCTAAATCATCATATACATGGGCCAAAGGTTGCAGGTCACCGGTTTGCCAATAATAGTTCCAAAAACCATAAGGGCCAATACTGCTCAGCATCTGGGTAGGTAATTCCTTGTCCCAGTTTCCTGATGGGACCGGTGAAAAAATGGTACTGTCCGGGCGCTGCCAATTCATCAATTCCAACATTCCCTTTTTCATCAATGCATCGGATTTACGATCCAAGGCATAGAACGCTTCACCACTTTCCAGCACTACATCACCCCACCATTGGGCACGCTCACGATCGGGGCAATCCATATAATTATCACGCATGGTGACGTAAAGTGTACGCAGGGCCTTTTGCCAAAGTGTATTATAGAATTCATCGTCGCAAGTAAAACTTCCGGCAAATTCCGTATCATAACCAGTTTCACGATATTTTAGGTCTAACACCTGTATGCCTTTTGGGATTACATAATACATCATATGTCCATTGATCCAACCAAGTGATTCATAAGCCTGTTGGCTTTCTTTGGTAATGTACTCCGCCCGCATGTTGTATTCCGAACCGCCTTTGTAATTATCGGTAAGCATTATTATTTTTTCGCCAGCTTTGGCATTCACTTTCAAAAATGGGGTCACTTGGGCATTATAGGGAAGTTTACATTTGATGGTATCCCCATTACTGATGAACGGAAAAGCGATCTTGTTCTCATAAGCCTTTAGGCCGGAATTCTTCCAAAATGGGATGGGCCTTTTCACTAAATTATTCCAAGGTGCGGTTATGCCCTTTCCTAAAATTTTTGCCGGAGGCCAATCCATATCCTTAAAAGTAGGCAGTACCCAGTCTGGTATGTCCTTTTGGGCATCAAAAATAATATTTGATTCGGTCAGCCGCCAATTGGGTTGGGGATCGTTACTTTCAAAAATGTAGCCCGGATGTGGGATAGCTTTCCACGAAGCATCGGTTTGTACCGTTAATTTTCCGTCTTGGTACAATTCGGCTATCAGTCCGGCTTTTCCGCTAGATTTATGGGACATGCCCTCTTTCCCAAAATACCAAAGCAATAGCGCTATGGTATTTTCTCCTTCCTTGAGCTTACCCTTAAGGTTTACCTCATCGTAATAGCTGTCTTTAGGGGTAGGACCTCGTTTAAGCCCTCCTTCAAAAACTATCATTTTTCCATTTAGGTACAGCCAATATTTTGTATCCACGGCAATACGAAGTTTTGTAACACCTGCAATGTTTTCTATATTAAATTTTTTTCTAAAAGCAATCCATGCATTTTTTTTGGGTAAGCTATCTTTTGATGAGATCCAATCGGCATGCCATATGGCCTCTATACGTTTTGTTTCCTTGACAGAATCCTTCTTTGGTTCGGAATTGTTGCTGCAGGAAATACATCCTGTAATCAAAAAAAATGCAACAAGCGTATGATAATAACTCTTACAAAGCATGATGGAGGTTTTATTCAATGGGTTTTATGGTGAAACGGTACGAATATGGTTTTGCCGGTATCCGAAAAGGCTTATGCGGACGTGCATCCGGACTCCAGGTATTGTCTCCGCCTACCCCCATTTGTTTATAGTCGATGTTTACCGTAATAGTTTCACCAAAAGTCAGTTCCTCAATGCGATTGGCTTGCTCGATCTGGCGTTGATCAAAAGGCCATGCACTGAAATCAAACGATTTATCTTCAGCTTCTATCCGAATGCCTTTTCCCTCTGTATTCCTTAATTCCACCCAGTATACGTCGGTTTTATTACCACTTTCCTGTGGACGCACATAATATCCATAATCATCTTTGACAGATTGGGAATACCGACCGAAAAACGCCCCGGTTTTTTTATCGGCATAGGTTTCCCACGGACCGCGTCCAAACCATTGTAACCGATCATATGCCATAGGAATTTGCAGTTGCATCCCTACCCGTGGTATTTCCGGCATATTGGCTTCTGGTCTAAAGCGGTAGGCTAGCTGTATTTCACCGTCTCCGGATATCACATAGTTCTGGGAGATCAATGCTTTTGTTCCTGCTAATAGATGGGTCGTATTCACAACAACAGCTTCCCCGTTTTTAACGATGGATATTTCTTGCAGTTTTTGTTTTTCGGAAGCTTCCCTCCATAGGCCCTGCCGTTTCATGATGTCCGAAGCCAAATCATTATCAGTCGGCGCACGCCAAAAATTAGGTTTGGGCGCGACAGATGTCATATTTTCGTTGCCAACTTCATACCGTACCAAACGGCCTTCTTTTTTATCAAAAGTGATAGCGACCTTGGCAGCTGTTATCATAATATCAGTATCCGTTTCTTTAACTTTTGGACCGGCAACAGTTGTAGGGGAAACTATCTCAGGATCATATTTTAAGAGGAACTGTTCATGAGCGATTACAAATCCTTTTTTGGCCCAGGATCGGTCTTCTTTTAAGGCGAAGGAAATATTAAGATGATAGTGAAGCCCTGATTTTAGATCCATTTGGGGCAAGTCTATTTGCCAATCCCCTGTTTTCCCCGCTTCAATATCCGGAGCGATCGCTTTTCCTTTTTGAATTATTTCTCCGTCCTCGGTAATTTCCCAAATAGCATCATAAACATTTAAATTGGTACGGAAATGACGATTCTCTATTTTTAATTTCCCCTTGGAAATACTATCGGCCATTATTTTTACCCGTTGCCATACGTATTTTGCCTGCCACCCTCCGGATTTTACATTTCCATCCGCAGAAATCAGCCCTTTTTGAATCGGTAGTAAATCGGCCTGCGGTTGCCCAAAATCTTCACCGTGTTTCCAAAGCGGTTTGTCATCCGTACTTGTTTTCATGATCAGTTGGTCTCGCCAATCCCAAACGAACCCACCTACCAATCTGGGATAGGTACGGATGGCTTTCCAATAGCCTTCCAAATCCCCTGTAGAGTTTCCCTGGGAGTGTGCATATTCGCACCAAATTACGGGGCGGTTGTCATCCGCTTTCGTGGATAGATCGATCATATCGCTGGTTAATCGATACATCCTACTGATGATATCGGTATAGATCCTATCCTTGGGTTCGGGTTTGGGCCAGTGGTAGCCATAAATATTTTGTGCACCTTCGGAATGAATAGGTCTTGTAGGGTCAAATTCCTTGATCCAGGCTGAAAGTGCCGCATGATTAGGCCCGAAACCTGCTTCATTACCTAAGGACCAGCTTACAATACTCGGATAATTCTTATCGCGTTCCACCATACGGATTCCCCGTTCCAAAAAAGTGGTGTGCCATGAGGGGATATTACTAAAAAGAGAACCTTTTCCGTGACTTTCTATGTTGGCCTCGTCCATTACATAAATACCATATTCGTCACAAAGTTCATACCAATAGGGCGGATTAGGGTAGTGAGAAGATCGGGATGCGTTCACGTTGAGTTGTTTCATCAATTGGGCATCCCTTCGCATCGCTGCTTTGTTTTCAGCTTTACCGGTGACAGCATCCCAGTCGTGTCGATTTACCCCATATAGCAATACCGGGATTCCGTTTACCTTGAATTGCCCATCGCTGATGTCGATTTCCCGAAACCCGATTCTTGTGCTTCGGGCCTCCATCAGTTTTTCTTTTTCATCTTTTAGGGAAAGTACCAGGGTGTACAGGTAGGGAAATTCGGCCGACCATTTTTTGGGATTCTTAATGGTCACCTGCATCAGGTTTTCAAAAGGACGGTTTCCAATTTGCGGATGGTGCTCCTTCAGTATTTTTTCAACGGTAATTGTTAGGGGTTCAGCTAAAACAGCCTGTTTTTCTTGATCGTACAATTGTGCGGAAACCGTCCAATCTTTAGTGTCGATTTCTTCGTACTTTACAAGCTCCGGGCGAATTTGAAGCTGTGCATCTTCATAGTTGGAATCTAAATCGGTTCTTACGGCAAAATCGTATAATTGTACTGTAGGTGCCGCTTCCAGATAGACTTCACGGGTAACACCACTCATACGCCAGTGGTCCTGATCCTCCAAATAGCTTCCATCGCTCCATTGCATCACTTGTAGTGCGATGAGGTTTTCTTTTTGGGAAAGGTAGGGGGTAATATCGAATTCCGCCGGAAGCCGATTATCTTCGCTATACCCCACATAATTGCCGTTGACCCATACCTGTAAAGCCGATGAGGCCGCTCCTATATGGATTGTTACTTGCATGCCGTTCCATTTTCTGGGCAGGGAAAAATTTTTTCGGTAACTGCCGGTAGGATTGTAATCCTCGGGGACCTTGGGTTGGTCCACACCTTTTTTCTCCCATATCTGATGTGTCAGCAGTTGCCAAGGTTTGCCATAAGCTTGCAGTTCCCAATTGGAAGGGACGGGTATGTCCTCCCAATCCGTATCCGAATAAACAAGTTGAAAGAAGTCCTTAGGTGCTTTGGAAGGTGCTTCGGCAAAATGGAATTTCCAGTTACCATTAAGAGATAGCTTTCTTGGGGAAGCATCCCGATCTGCGTTAAGGGCCAATTGTTGATCGGGATAGGAAATGGATGTGGCCCTCGCCGGTAATTTGTTGATATTGACCACCTCCGGATTCTGCCAATGATCCAATTGTTGGGTATTGCCCACAGATATGGCAAACACTCCCGTTAAAAATAACAGTGAATATGTTTTACGGCTATTGAAACCCATTATTTAGTTTTAAATTATGTAGAAAAACACTTTACAAAAGTGGACCGCACCTAGTAAACCAACTCAGATGAATTAATCAGTTAATTTTTTTTGATGCGGCCCACAGCCAACCAAACTCGGTCTAATGCTGTTAGACTTTTTGTATTACCATCCCGGGGTCTGTACATCATCAAATTGTTCTACTTGATTGAATGGAATGCCCAAGAGGGTTCTTATATTCTGATACCCATTCTCCATGGCCGTCAAACCATGTTTGATTTCCATCAGGCTATATTTGCCGTTATCACTTCTACCAACCGTTCTGTGCGTAACAGATCAAAAAAGCGGCATAACCTATGGATTGGATTATGCCGCCAAACCAACTAAACCAAACTAACTCAAATTAATTTGTGACATGAATATCATTTGTTATTCCCACCCTGGGGTTTGCTGAAAACCAAATTGGACTACTTGTCCATCCGGAATGCCGATTATGGTCCGTATATTTTGATAAGCACCTCCTGTAGTGCTTAAGCCATCTGCTACCTGTTGTGCTCCATGTGTAGTCATCACTTCTACCAATTTTCCGGTTCTTAGGAGATCAAAATAACGATGTCCTTCAAAGGCTAATTCCCTTCTTCGCTCATCGGCTATGGTTTGTTCCAGATCGGATAGTTCTGTGGTGCTGAGTGTGGGGTCGGGTAAGCCTGCACGCGCACGAATTTGTTCGATAATTGTTGCTGGGTCGCCTCCACCTACTTTTTCATAACATTCGGCAAGCATTAACAACGCATCGGCATAGCGATACATTTGCCAATTGATATTCTGTTGGTTAACCTGTACTTCATCAAAAGGAAAAGCAAACTTACTGGCCCATTGAAATTCCGTATTCGTGGGAACATCCAAATATGTTGAAATGTTATGGGCCCTCCTTAAATCATTATCGCTATACACATCGATTAAATCCTGGGTAGGTTGAAATTGATTTCCCCTACTATTTGGCGTAGAGTTTCCACCTACGATATCTTGTCCACTACTAAAAGGCACAAAATTTCTAAGAAAATCCGCTCCTTGGTTCAATGCAGGGCTAAACTGAATTTCAAAAATCCCTTCATTGTGATTTTTTGTAAAAAATACATCGGTATAATTGGGTAAAAGAGCATATCCCAAAGTAGTAATCTCTTCCAGCAGCGGTCTGGCCTCGTTAAATTGCTGGAGTGCCATATGAATTTTTGCTTTTAACATAAGAGCGGCTCCTCTTGTAGCCCTGCCCGGATCATTGGTTTGTACGGGTAATAAATCTATGGCTTCCTGGGCGTCCAATAGAATGCTGGCATATACTTCGGATTGCGGATCTCTTTCTATAAATTCCTCCGCTAGAATTTGATCGGGGCTTTGTCCCGGATTGACTACATAAGGCACATCGCCATAAATCCTTGCCAGATTAAAATAGAACAATGTTCTTAGAAATAGCGCCTCTCCCTTTCTGGCATTTTTGGCATCAGGATTACCAAAGGTTACTGCATCTATACTGGCGAGAACAAAATTTGCCCTAGAAATTCCAATATAGTTTTCACCCCAGTAAGCTCTAATCCTGCCATTGGTGGCGTCCATAGTAAACTCATTAAGCTGGTCATCATCAAACCCCCCGGTGTCTCCAGTGACTTCAATATTCGTATTATCGGAACGGCTTTCACCGAATCTTAACTGTAATTTACCATCACCGTTATGTAAAAAACGATTTTTACCGTATATGCCGGCAATTCCCTGATCTATTTCCGATTCGGTTTGAAAAAAGCTGGTAGGTGTTCTGAAATCTTCCGGCGTTTCTTCGAGGAAATCTTCACAACTTACTAGAAGTAAACCTATTAACCATATAATTAAAATATTTTTCATGTGTATCCGTATTATCGTATTTTTTTCTTAAAACGTTATGTCAAATCCTAAACTTAAGGTTCTGGATAACGGAAATGCGCCATTATCCACGTTTCTTACCGCAGCGTTATCCGCTGCCCTGTTTACAGTAGGGCTGCCAAACTCATATTCCGTAAATAGGAAAGGATTTTGGGCGCTTACATAAACTCTGGCCCTTGTGAACACATTGCCTAATGCATTCCCTCTTAGCGTATAGCCCAACGTTATGTTTCTAATCCACATATAATCCGCATCCTGAACCCATAGCGAGTTGGGCCTTCTAAAAAACTGGCGGCTTGTTTGACTTCCTGTACCGGGTATTACCTTAGTTGTTGGGTCATCGCCGGGTCGCCATCTATCCAAATACCTATGCTCTATATTAAACTGTCCGTCATCTTGATTTCCTAAGTATTGATTGGAGCCTAAAAGTACTTGTTGGCCAACGGCCCCATCCGCGGTAAGCGTAAAATCAAAGTTCTTATAATTTAAGGTGGTAGAAAACCCAAAGATAAAATCCGGATTGGCATCTCCTATAATTGCGGCATCCTGATTGTTTAAAACACCATCCGTTTCATCCGGCACGCCATCTCCATCCGTGTCAATGGTGGGAACGTCATCAAATTTCAACGAACCGACTATTGCGTTTGGATATTTCGGTACATCAGGATTATCTATTTCCTCTTGAGTGAATAAACCGGTTACCCTAAGTCCGCGAAATACCCCGATCGGTTGTCCTTCCCTCACCTCGGTGATATTAATACCAGATATGCCACTCTCCCGCGGAAAGAAGAAACCCTGTTCCTGAGGCACATCTATGACTTCGTTTCTGTTGGCCGTATAATTTACACTTGCTGTCCAGCTAAAATCAGGTTTTTCAATGATTTTACCGGTTAGTTCCAGTTCAATTCCTTTGTTCTGTATTTCTCCTAGATTTGCTATTATAGTACCAAATCCACTAGTAGCGGGCAAGGGTTGATCAAACAAGAAGTCAATCGATCGTATATCATAGTAGTCCGCACTGATCAATATTCTGTTGCCAAACAATCCTAAATCGACACCCAAGTTGGTTTCCTCGGTCTCTTCCCATTTAGTGGCTATATTGGGCAGGTTCTCTACCCGGATTCCAGGTGCGCTTACTCCTCCAAAGTTATAATCTCTGTTAGGAGGAAAAGGACTTATACGTCCCTGCGCAATGTAATTTCCAATATTATTATTACCGCTGATCCCATATCCACCTTCAAATTTCAGCTCAGAAATAATATTTTTCAATGGCTCAAAAAAGGATTCATTGGATACCCGCCAAGCGATACCAAAGGCAGGGAAATTTCCGTACCGGGTAGCCTCGCCAAATCTGGAAGACCCGTCCCTACGCATACTGGCGGTAAGAAAATAACGGTCATCAAAACTATAGTTAAGACGCCCCAAAAAAGTAATCAATGCATTATTGTTTATTTGTACCCCTCCCCTAAAGTTTGAAGGATCTACCGAATTTCCGGCACTGGGTATACGAACCTGCTCGTCGGCCAAGTTGGTGGATTCAGCTTCTGTGCGGGTTCGTTCCCTTTTCTCCATCGTAAACCCGGCTAGGACGTTCAAGTTATGTTTTTGATCGTTTCCTAACCGTTTTGAATAATTCAACGTATTCTCAAAAACCCAATTGAAAGCATTTGATTCCGTTGCCCTTGCCGAAGCTTGTTGTGTCCCATTTGGATTGGCCAATAATGCGTTGCCAGGTAATCTTGAAGGAACGAACAAGGTGTTTCTTCTATCGACCGATTGAATAGAACCGAATGTTTTTGCCTTTAATCCCGGTAAAAATTCCCATTCCAGAGAGGTTCCCATTCTTATAATATCCGACCTTCGCTCTTCCTGTCTTTCGAGAAGTGAGGTTACGGGATTGGCATTTCTAGATCTGAATATTAGGTTGCCTTGGGTAACAGCGGTTAATCTTCCCTCCTCGTCAAATAGGGGAGCGGTCGGGTCTGTCCAGGCGGCCAAGGCCGGAGCACTAAAAACCCTGAAATTACCGGCATCGGAATTCGTTCCTGTTCCAGTAGCTATAGATCTTGTGGGGGCAATATTAAGTCCCAATTTTAAATTGTCGGTAATACTGGTGTCAAAGTTGAAATTAACCGTATATCTCCTAAAACTTGTATTCAACAAAGTTCCATCTCGATCTTGATACCCCATATTAAGATTATATCTACTGCGTTCACTTCCTCCTGATACGCCTACATTATAGTTCGTGACTAAAGCGTCCCTAGTTATTAAATCCCACCAATTATTATCCGGTCCTATGTCATCTAGCCCTAACAGAAATGCCTGTTGATTTTGCTGTAGACCGCCCAATGGAAAACCTGCCGTTACCTGATCCTCATAGAATTCTAGCTGGTATTGAAATAATTCTTGTGCATTCAATACATCCGGAGCTTCATAATCCGGTACGGATTGAATTCCTACACTATTCCCAAAAGTAATTACGGGTTTGGTATTTCTTTTCCCCTTTTTTGTAGTAATAAGAATTACCCCGTTGGCGGCCCTAGATCCATAAATGGCTTTTGATGCGGCGTCTTTTAGAATACTAATAGATTCTATATCCGTAGGATTTATGGAATTCAGAAGAAAATTATCCGCCTGTCCTCCGGCATCGGTACTTAGGGGAAAGCCATCGATTACAAATAGGGGATTGTTATTGCCGAAGGTAGCAACCCCCCTAACCGTAATTTGTGGCCCTGCATCGGGACCACCGTTCTCCCTAAACTGTACCCCTGATACTTGCCCTATCAAGGCTTGTTCAAAGGTAGGTACTTGTTGATTTTCAATTACATCGGCCTGTACGGTAGACACGGCACCCACCAGATCTTTTCGTCTTTCCTGCCCATATCCAATAATTATTACTTCTTCCAACTGCGCCTCGCTTTGGGAAAGACTTACATTAATGGTGGTTTGCTCCCCAATAGTTACTTCCTGGGGAGTAAAACCGAGGTAAGAAAACACTAAAATTGTTACATCTTCAGGTACAGTTATGGAGTAGTTCCCCTCAAAACTAGTTACTTCCCCAATCGTAGTTCCTTTAGCCAATACACTGGCTCCGGGAAGCGGTGCTCCGTTTTCATCTGTTACGGTACCGCTTATTATAAGCTGTTGCTCTTGGGGTACTACTTTTTTTAAAGCTTTAGGGGGAGCAATATTTTGTCTTTCCAAGAGAAAAATTTGTCGATCAATGATATGGTAGGCCGTTCTGGTATTTCCAAAAAGAAGATCAAGGACCTTGGTCACTTTCTTTTTTTTCACATTTACCGATACAATCCTTTTTAGATCCACATCTTTGATCTTGTAAAGGAACCTAAATTCCGAACTTGATTCCAATTGGTCAATGACCTGCTGGATGGTCACGTTGTTAAGATCCAATGTTACTTTAGTACGTTGGGAATAGCTTGTGTTCGCCTGCATTGCGAAAAGACTGGTAAATAGAAATAACGTACTTAGCTTCATTTTTAGATCGAATTTGCCATAGATGCAACTATCGCTCTTCGCATTACGATGTTTTTTCATACTTTTAAAGTGTTAATCGTGATTAATCGTTGATGTTTGGTCACATTAGTTATATCGGGGAATGCTGCAACATTTCCCGATTTTTATTAAAATCTTGGACTAGGCGTTAAAAAAGCAACGCTTTGTCTTCATTTATTTCTTCTAGTTTAATCATAAGCTTTCGGTATTTGATGTTAGTTAATTTTATTGAATCCGAATTTTATCCCCTTCAATGGAGTAGACTATACCATAAGTTGCTTTGAAATATTCCAACACTTTTTCTACAGGTTCGTTGCCAAAATTGGCATTGAATTTATCGTTGGATAAATGCGAATTATCATTCTGGATAACCACATTATAACGCCGCTCCAATTTTTTGAGAATATTGGCAAAGGTCATGTTCCTGAATATCAGCTTTCCATTTACCCAAGAGGTATATATGTCCGTTACCACTGCTTTGGTATCCACGGTTTTTTTAGTCCTGTCAAAACTTCCTTGATAACCGGGCTTTAATAAGGTACTATTTGCTTCCCTCGCATTTTCATTATCCGTGTAGAGCCCAACGGAACCCTCCACGAGGACCACATCGGTATTTTCATCCTCGGGATAAGTAGAAACGTTGAACCGGGTACCGAATACCCCTATGTTCAATTCGTCCGCTTTTACTACAAACAAGTGCTGCTTATCTTTTGCCACATTAAAAAAAGCTTCCC
>JBATTK010000067.1:0-25517 GCA_049670505.1 Saonia sp. | reverse complement strand
CTTGGATACCATTGAGCGATTAAAAGGAGAATTAAAAATCCTTGAGGCCGCGACTAAAGTTGAACTTTCCGACCGACAAAATGAGGTGCTTGCCAATTTGGGGATGTGTGGCGAACAAAAGTCGTATACGGTAATTGCCGAGGCTATGCACATCAGTGTAGACGGTTTTCAGGCACATATCCATCAAATTAAAAAAGTCCTTACTATTAGCGGTTCCGCAGGAAAAAATCAACTGATACAGTACGCTCGCGATCATAAGCTGTTGGACTTCGCTTCTATTACCCAAGCTGATAATGATACCATGGCCTAAACGAAAGAGGTTTGCGAAAATACCGTCCGTACTTAAGTATATACTTAACCCATCCGTATAAAAAATTTGAATAGTGTTTAACCTTTAGTTTCATACATAGAAAATCCAACTTCGCTTCAAAATTATTGGTTGACATGAAGTATAAGATTTTCTTTCCCATCTTTTTTTTTCTTCCATTCCTGATATCCGCTCAAAATAACTATGATCAGCAGATCAACCAAGGATTCAAAAAGGCTACTGCATGGTTCGTGGATGCCATTTTTTACAAAATACCCATTACGGATACTGTTGGTATACCTTGGGTCTTGATCATACTGCTTTTGGGAGCGGCTTATTTTACAATATATTTTAAGGGAATCAATTTTCGCGGGTTTATTACATCGATTAAAATCGTTCAGGGAAAGTATGACGGCCTAGAGGCAACGAAATCCCTGGATGTACCGGAAACCGAGGGTGATGATGGCGAAGTAACCCATTTTCAGGCATTAACCACGGCATTATCCGCTACAGTGGGCCTTGGGAATATTGGTGGAGTGGCCATTGCCCTGTCGATCGGGGGAGCGGGTGCTACGTTTTGGATGATCTTAGTAGGGTTTTTAGGGATGGCCTCAAAATTTGTAGAGTGTACATTGGGTGTAAAATATCGTGAGATAAGCGCTAATGGGGTTGTATATGGCGGTCCTATGTATTATTTAGAAAAGGGGCTTGGGGAAAAAGGATTTTCAAAATTGGGGAAGGCCCTTGCCGCTGTTTTTGCGATCATGTGTATCGGCGGTTCTTTTGGAGGTGGAAACATGTTTCAGGTAAATCAGGCTTTTCAATTGTTTGAGTATGTTACCGGGGCGGAGAAGAGTTTTATTTATGGAAATGGTTGGCTTTTCGGACTTATTATGGCCGTATTCGTAGCTATTGTCATTATAGGGGGAATCAAAAAGATTGCTAGGGTCACGGATAAGATAGTGCCCGCTATGGTTATTATCTACGTATTGGCTGTCATTGTGGTCTTAATTATTAATTACAAAGATATTCCCAATGCCGTTGAAGCTATCTTTACCGGTGCTTTTGATCCCAAGGGAATTACGGGAGGCGCCATAGGGGTCATGATACAAGGATTTAAACGTGCCGCCTTTTCCAATGAAGCGGGAGTTGGTTCGGCATCCATTGCGCATGCTGCGGTAAAGACCAAATATGCGGCCAGTGAAGGTATGGTAGCCTTATTGGAGCCCTTTATAGATACTTGTGTTGTCTGTACGATGACCGCTGTGGTATTGATCGTTACCGGACAGCTTGTCGTAGGTGCGGAAATTTCTGATGCCCAAGGCGTGGTATTAACGGCCAATGCTTTGCAAAGTGGTATATCATGGTTTCCTTATCTCTTAGCGATTGCAGTCATCCTGTTTGCTTTTTCCTCCATGATTTCTTGGTCGTATTATGGATACCAGGCATGGTCCTTCCTTTTCGGAAGGGGTAAAAAAATGGAATATCTGTATAAAACCATTTTTTGTCTTTTTGTAATTGTAGGCGCTGCCGCTAGCCTTGAGGCCGTTACCGATTTTTCCGATGCTATGATTTTTGCCATGTTGGTGCCGAATATGATTGGACTTTTTATGCTTTTACCTGAAGTAAAGTGGGAGTTGAAAAAATATAAAGGCGCCATGGATTCCAGTGGAATAACCTAAACGGCATTTAATGGTCTACAAGGGTAGACCTCACGATTTTAGGAAGCTACTCTTGATATCAATAAAGACATAAGAAGGACACTTGGCTTGCAAAACCTAAAGATGTCCTATGCTGTGGACATGGAAACGGGTCACTTTGGGGAGTACGTTTTTACGTAATAATGGAATTTGTTAAAATATCGGAAAAGCCAATGGTTTTGTATAACTTTATTAGAGTTATTTTTGGCTAGATTTTTGATGAATCAATTCGTATGAAACAATTATTGCTATTCCTGTTCCTCGGTATTTCCTTTATTTTCCATACCCAAGCCCAACCGCTAACCCTTAAAAAAGGTATTGTATTAGATGCTTTACAGGTGAACGATTCTATTTCAGAAAGTTTTGCCCTTTACCTTCCCAAAAGTTTTGAAAATACAGGAAAATGGCCTGTTGTTTTTGTTTTTGATATGCAAGGAAGGGGGAAACAAATCCTGGGCATGTTCAAGGAAGCTGCGGAAAAGCAAGGCTATATCCTTGCGGCATCCAACAATATTAACGATAGTCTGTCCATTGCTAAAAATATACTTGTCTCCAACAGGATGTTTAACAAAGTCCTTTCGATTTTTCCCATACATCGCAGTAGAATCTATACTGCCGGTTTTTCCAACGGGGCCCGATTCGCAGCTGTGGTCCCAACATTTGTTAAGGAAGTAGAGGGCGTAATTGCCTGTGGTGCGGGAGTTCCCAATATAGAGATATTGAATAGTAAAAATCCCTTTCATTTTGTCGGTATCGTTGGTAAGGAAGATTTTAACTATTCACAAATGTTAAGTATGGAAAAAGCACTTAATAAAAAGAAATTCCCTAACCAGTTGTTGATTTTTGACGGGGGACATCAATGGCCCGATCAAAAGTATATTACAAAAGCGATGGAGATTTTAACATTGTCCGCTATGGCAAAAGGTAGTGTTCCAAAGGACAGTGTTTATATCAATGAAAGTCTTAAAAGGAATCTTGATGAGATCAGTGGCCTATTAAACTCGGGAAAATTACTTGCTGCGGATGATTTGTTAGGTGATGTATTATCGGTCTATAGAGTCCATAGGAATTTGGATTCTTTAAGGGAAAGGAAACGATCATTAAAGAAAGAGAAGCGCTTTAGGGCACTGAAACGAAATGAAAATAATATCTTTTTTAAAGAATCCCTTATTAAAGAGGACTACATCTATTATTTGGAAGAAGATGTGCTTACCTATAATTTCAACAATTTAGGTTGGTGGAGCTATCAAATGGATGAATTAAAGAAATTTAGCAAGAGTAGTAATAAGGCCGAGCAGCAAATGGGAAAAAGGTTGTCGAGCTTTGTTAATGCATTAATAGCGGATAATATAGATATTATTAATGCGGAAAAACTGGTAGATGAAGAGGCCCTTAATTTTTTATGGATGCTAAAAACGATTACGGCCCCGAAGGAGTATGGCAATTATTTAAAAATAATATCCAGCAATGCCAAGAACGAAGATTTTGGCACTGCTATTTTTTACTTGGAAGAATTGTTGAAAAATGGGTATACCGATAAAACGGAATTGTATGCATTGGAGCATACGGCCTTGCTTAAAATTACACCTAAATATAATGAAATAGTGGCTAAATATTTAAAGGACGCCCGTTACGATATCAAGGAAGAATAAGTTTTGGGACTTGGTTCAAATCCCAATCGATTACCAATCCTTTGGCCAGGGAATCCGCAATTTCCTTACCGTACAGATGTTCACATAAATACAGGGCGGCTTCAAAACTTTTGGCTCCGCCTGCAGAGGTGATATATTTTTTATGGTGTACAAAAAGTACACTGTCCTTTACATCCAAATGCGGGAACATTTTCCTGTACTTTTCAATATCGCTGGGAAATGTAGTTGAAACTACCTTGTCCAAGACCCCTGCTTTCGCTAAAACAAAAGCACCATCACAATGGGAAGTCATGAACATGGCATTTTTATCTACCTTTTTAACAAAGTTGATCATAGTGGTATCCAATAGGTCCGAATCCAAATGATGCTCCGCACTGGGGACCACTAAAATATCTATTTGGGGCAAGGCATCCCTAATATAATTAAAGTCCGGAAGAATGCGCACTCCTTCAAATGTTGTTATGGGTTCTAGGGTGTTGGCTACGGTAAAAGTGTTCATAGGTTTAATATGACTGCGATACTGTGTATGCTGAAAAATATCATAGGGGGCGGTAAACTCGGTATTATAAGTTCCGTCCATGATCAGAAAGGCCACATTGTACCGATCGGGTGGCAATTGTGGTAGACTTCTTTCTTCCTTTATAATTTGAACCGTATCCTTTTTTTGCCGATTGCAGCTCAAAACAAGAATAAAAATTAAGGAAACCAGTATTGTTTTTTTCATCTTACGGCCTTAAGGTCTTTTTAAAACATTCTTAAGCAGTAAAAGTAACAAAATACCCAATAAACAGATAAAGGTAATTCCGTACCAGGTAATTTCAAATCCAAAACTGGCTATGGACCGCATACCCGAGTTGTGCGCAAAAACATGGGACAAGGAAAAAGCAATGCTATACAATGCCATATATTCCCCTTGGTTTCCGCGTTTTGCCCTTTCCATGGCAAAGGCATTGGAAAATGGAAAAGCGATCATTTCCCCAAAAGTCATTAAAAGCATTCCTATCACTAGAATTCCGCCCCACGAAACAACATTAAGGATTATGAAGCTAAGGCCCACTAGGAATAGCCCGATCATCACATTTGTAATTCCGGACCAAGGTCTACTCTCCATGTATTTGATCAACGGCATTTCAAAGGCAAAAATCAAAAAACCGTTCATTCCTAAAAGGAGTCCAATTTGATATTCGCTTAAAAAGTGAATGTCATTATAATAGATAGGTACTGTAGAAAAATACTGCACAAAAGTAAAACCGAACAAGACCATAGCCGCCACGAATAACCAATAGGGCATATCGGTATAGGCAGATTTTGGTGCCAAGTTTTTTACATTGTCCAAAACCTTGGCCTTTTTTGGATGCAAAACGAAAAGTAATAGGAAACTTGCCAAGATACAGGTGCCTCCATCTACCCAAAACAAACCTCCATAACCCAAAGTGCCTATGATAATACCACCGATTGCCGGTCCGGCAGAGAACCCAAGATTTATGGCCAATCGTATAAGCGTAACGGATCTTGTTTTATTTTCGGGTTTGCTGTATGCACTCAATGCTACAAAAGAGGCCGGTCTAAACGCATCGGCAACAACCATCAATATCAAGATCCCGAAGCATAAGGCGGCATAATCGGTCAGAAACTGTATTCCAATAAATAAGATTCCCGTACCCACTAAGCTTATGAACATTACCTTATAATATCCAAAGATATCCGTAAGCTTTCCACCTACCCAGGAACCTATTAAGGAACCAAGGCCGAAACAGGTCATAATGACGCCCACGTTCTCCAGTGTAAAACCTAAATTTTGGGTAAGGTATAACGACAAAAAAGGGATGACCATGGTTCCCGCCCTGTTGATGAGTGTAATCAGTGCCAGCCACCAAACCTCTTTGGATAGGCCTTTAAAAGAATTGAGATAATTGAAGTACAGTTTCTTCATCATTGGTAGTATTGTAATAAAAAAGCCCTGACGGTACCGTCAGGGCTTTTTTATGATTAAAATGATATCAATTTTAAAAATAGCAGCACCTGACCCCTTGTTCCGGGTACGTGTGGACCGTCTTAAAAATTGATAAAACTTGCATTTCCTACTTTATTTTGCACAAAGCTAATTAAAAAAATGGGATGTTGTATTTTTGAATTTCAAACTTTAATAGATGAGATACTTTTTGTTGTTTTTGGCGGTATTGACTATCGGGATGGGGTGCTCCAACAAAAAGAAATATCACGATGTGGTAAAAGCTGAAAGTGGTAATTCTACATCCGGTGCAATCAATGATATTCTACAATTTCAAAAGGAACTGGACAAGGCGTTTAAAGATCCCGAGACATCCCCGTTGCCGGATAGATATCGAAAGGATTTTAAGGGGCTTAATTTCTTTGAATCCGATACCAATTACAGGATAATGGCCAAGTTGGTACGAACTCCGGATGCCATTCCCTTTATGATGCCGACTACGACGGATAGAAAATCGGCCGAAGTGGTTTATGGGATTGCCCATTTTCAATTGAACGGGAAGCCATATCAAGTGGAAGTCTATCGAAGTCCCGAACTTCAACAAAAAGAAAAATATAAGGACTATCTTTTTTTACCGTTTTTAGACGAGACCAATGGTACCGAAACCTATTCCGGCGGTCGCTATATTGATTTATCCAGTCCAGAAGGGGATTCCATACAAATTGATTTCAATAAGGCCTATAATCCATATTGTGCCTATAATAAAAAGTATTCCTGCCCCATAGTGCCAAAGGTAAATTTGCTGGATACCAAGGTTTTGGCCGGGGTAAAGGCTTTTAAGAAAGAATAAAAAGTCCCGATCGTAACGATCGGGACTTTAAGGTGCTTAAACTGAACTATATCATCAACCTATTAAATTGATATGCTTAAGTATTTAGAACTGATAAACAGCTGCCAGTACAAAAGAAGCCAAACTCCCATTAAATTCAAGATCACTATCTAAAAAGACATCTTCTGAAGCGGTATCGAGCCTAAGTTCTGGCTTAATCATTAAATTACCTATGGTAGCACTTCCTGTTAGGGTTACGGCAAACACATTTGCATCTCCATCGGCATCAGAGCCTATTCCCGCAACATCGCCGAATCCTTCCATAGTGGCGAAGTACTCACCCCTTAATCCCAGAGCGAAATTTTCGGAAGTCTTCAATTGTGGGTATAGGGCGGCTCCATAAAAACCGCTTCCATCGGTATCTTGGTAGGTGGCATTGATTCCCAAAAAGAAATCTTCGGAAACGTCAAAACCTCCTGTGAAATCTACTTGAAAAAGAGAAGATACATCCGTATCGGTAAGAACACCATCGACCAATTCTTCGTTAAAGCCTTGGTTGCCGTAAATGAAATTCAAAAATTGCCCGCTATAGCCCAATTGCGCACCAAAGGAAAGCTCACCAAAAGGATTGATATCCGTAAAATCGGTGGGATTCAGAACGGCCAGCATGGCGGACCAATCGTTACCCAGATCAAAATCGGCCTTTAGACCGGCATGTGAAAATGGTCCATAGGAAAACATATACGAAGTACTATAATTAAAATTGGCGGAAGGGGAGATGACCTCATATCCTAAAAAAGTATTAAAGTTACCAAAGGTCAATGTTGTGCTCTCACTTACATTCCAATACACATATAACTGGTTTACAATATTAGGCGAACCAAAAGGCGATCCGAATACGGCATCCTCACCGCGGGGACCGAATACCAAATCGGCCACGAAACCTACTTTTTCCCCTTCATAGCCTGCAATTAGGTTGACCATACCAAGGGCAAAACCGGGGTCATTGGCAAAGGATGTTCCCGGTGCCGTTGGTGAAATTAAGCCGGTTTGTATGTCATTTTCTATTACAGGAATTTCCTTGTTAAGACCGTTAAGATTTGCCCTATAATAGGCATCCACGGTTCCACTAAAGGAAAATTTGGACTTCTCTTCTTCCGATGCTTCCTCTTCTTGTGCGAATGCTACGGTTGCTAACAATAGCAATGCGAATAAAAATAAATTTTTTACGTAATTTGTATTGATAATCGTTTTCATATGATTACTGGTTTTTATCCTTGAAAGGATGTTAACTTGTTAAATTGAGTTTTGTAATGAAAAAGGTTATGAACGGAGCGTTCTGCCAAACGCTCCGTTACTTTTCCTATTAATGTTGATTCATTCTAAAGTCCGAGTACGCATCCATTCCGTGCTCGTGCAGATCCAGACCTTCCAATTCTTCTTCCTTGGAAACCCTGATTCCAACGGTCTTCTTTATCACAAATATGATAATAAAGGCTGATGCCGTACACATGGTAGCTGCGGCACCCACACCGGCCAACTGGTATAAGAATTGGTCTCCCCCGGCCTTTGCTCCAAAAATACCTACGGCCAAAGTACCCCAGATACCACAGATCAAGTGTACCGCAATAGCACCAACGGGATCATCCAATCTTAATTTATCTATTAAGGCTACACCGCCTACAATGATGATACCGGCGAGAAAACCGATGATTACCGCTTCGTTGGGCGACATTAAATCTGCACCCGCGGTAATACCTACCAAGCCTCCAAGGATACCGTTAAGGAACATAGTAAGGTCAAAATTTTTGTAAAGGACGGTCGAAAAGAGGAATGCGCCTATTCCGCCGGCCGCTGCCGCTAAGCAGGTGGTCACCAATACCAATGATGTTCCTTCGGGATCACCGCTCAATACGGAACCGCCGTTAAAGCCGAACCATCCCAACCATAGGATCAATACCCCGCCTGCGGCCAAAGGTATATTGTGTCCCGGAATTGCCTTTGGTTTTCCATCTTCCCCAAATTTACCGATCCTGGGTCCTAGGAGATAAACGGCGATCAATGCAGCCCAACCTCCTACGGAATGCACTAAGGTAGACCCGGCGAAATCGTGGAATCCGGCGTCGTCACCCCCTAGGGTAGATAAGAATCCACCTCCCCATTGCCAAGAGCCTACAATAGGGTAGACCAGTCCTACATAAATGATAGTGAAAATCATAAAGGGAACTAGTTTAATGCGTTCCGCTACCGCTCCGGAGACTATCGTTGCCGCGGTGGCCGCAAACATCCCTTGGAATAAAAAGTCGGTCCACCAAGTATATCCCCCATCCGCGTATTCCACCGTCATACCGTTTTCAGGTGCTGCAATTCCAAATCCGGCAAAACCGAAATAACCGTTAAAATCCCCTGGATACATCATATTAAATCCACCGATGTAATAGAGTAGTAAACCTGCACATATAATAAAGACATTTTTAAATAAAATATTGATCGTGTTTTTTTGTCTGGTAAGTCCTATCTCCAAAAAAGAGAATCCCATATGCATAAAGAATACCAAAGCGGTACAAATCATCATCCAAACGTTATTAGCTGTAAATAATCCTGCGTCCATTTCTATAATTGTTAGTTAGTTTAGTTATTTAGTTGATTCCTGCTTGTCCGTTTTCTTTGGTTCTGATCCGGTACGCATCCATGATATCCGATACAAATACTTTACCGTCGCCTACATTTCCTGTATACGCGGATTCCAAGATAGCGGTAACCGTTTTTTCCAAAAACTCGTCCGATATCACAATAGATAGGTACCTTCTTTGAATATCCGTGGTGCTATAGGAAATACCACGGTACACATGTCCCTGCTTTTCGTTTCCAACCCCTGTTACATCCCAGTAACTGAAGAAGTTGATTTCGACCTCATGCAAAGCTTTCTTTACATCGTCAAATTTTGATTTTCTAATAATTGCCTCGACTTTTTTCATAATTGATTTGTTATTGATGTTGCCAAATATATGTTAATAATATTCATACCATAAAAAAAATAGGGGTGCAGCTGTAATTTTTATGTTTATAATAAATAAGACCCCTAAAATTTAGGGGTATACAATTTTTTAAACATAAAATTGAATATATGGTTATTTAGTAGGGAAATCTTAAAGAAATATGTAAGAAAGTGTGCTTTTCTTTGAGGTAATGGAAAGTAAAGTGTTAATAAAATGAGTAGAATAGGGTAATATCACAAAAATATAAGAAAATTGGGCGTCCGTGTTTCAGTTATAACAATTTGGAAATCCAAAGTCCTAATGCTATGGCCAATATGCCCAATACAATGCTGCTGATCGTATAGAAAGAAAAATGGAATAGTTCCCCGGCCTTCAACAAAGAATGTTTTTCAAACGCGAATGCCGAAAAGGTAGTAAAGCCTCCACAGAATCCTGTAGATAGTAATAAGGTTTGGTTTTGTGTAAGATAATTGCTCTTTAGGGAGATACCAAGAATAAATCCAATAAGAAGGCATCCTATAATATTGACTAAAAAAGTGCCTAGAAAGAAGTTTTGAAAATAAGAATTGTAGGTTTTACCAATTAAAAAGCGAAGTACACTACCAATACCACCGCCCAAAAAAACAAGCAACATTTGTTTCATACCTTAAAGGTAAAAAACTAAACGGCTTTTTTGTATTTGGAATTGCTTAAATTCAAAGGATAAATTTTACCTATAGCGCTTGCGGTTCTTTTAGCTTGCTCATTTGCACCGTTAACACTGAAGATGAGTAAGACAGCGTTTAAGGCGATTAAAACAAAAAGAATACTTAAAAAAATGACCATTTCAACGGATATATTTAGTAGTACAACGCAAAAGTACACCTTTTCTTATAGTATACGAACAAAACAGCTATAATGTTGTTAAAGTGTTAATTTTTGTGGTAAACTCAATATTTAAGTTAATTTTTGAGTAAATATTTAAGCAAGAAAAGAATCGTTACGAAAACTATAAAAACAATACCTACCCATTTAACACCTCTGTAATTCTTGGCATGCAGTTTTTTGTCCTTTCTATAGGAAAATATCATAATAGTTATAAAAGCAACAACAAAAAAGCCTGCAAAAATTAATTGTCCAGTGCTGAACATATTTTATATTTTTACGCAAAGCTAACTTAAAAATCTACAATAATGCAAGACAAATTAAATGCCGTTGAACGCTTTCATAGGTCGTTTGGGCTGGGAGTTTCGGAAACGCTAAAAGCGGATCTAGGCCCCACTAAGAATATGTTGCGATTTAATCTTATGGACGAGGAGAACAAGGAATATTTGGAAGCGGCGAATGAAAACGATTTGATCGAGATAGCCGATGCATTGGGCGATATGCTGTACATATTATGCGGTACCATTTTAGAGCATGGCATGCAGTACAAAATAGAGGAAGTATTTGAGGAAATACAAAGAAGCAATATGAGCAAATTAGGTGTCGATGGCAAGCCTATATACAGGGAAGATGGAAAGGTGTTAAAGGGACCTAATTATTTTAAGCCCAATATTAAAGCCGTTCTGGACAACTAAAAAAGCACCAGATTAAGGTGCTTTCTATACGTGTTGGAGTGGATAGGACTATACTTTATATCTCCATCCAAACTTGTCCTCGGATTTGTTATATTGAATATCCATCAATTGTTTTTTAAAGCGGGTTGCATAAGAATCCTCCAACTTGGGAAGTTCGTATCGCTCCCCTTTATACCCAAAACCTAATATGGGGTTGATGACCGCAGCGGTACCACTACCGAACATTTCCATAAGGCTATTGTTTTTTGAAGCTTCTACAAGCTCGGAGACTTTAATGGGTCTGACTTCTACCGAGATTCCTTGATCTTCGGCCAAAGCGATGACACTTTTACGGGTTACTCCATCCAATATTTTATCACTTATCGGACCGGTCAGTAATTTATCCCCGATACGGATAAATATGTTCATGGTACCCGCTTCTTCAATATATTCATGGGTATGTGAATCTGTCCAAACCACTTGTTGATACCCTTCTTCAATCGCCAAATTGGTAGGATAGAACTGTCCGGCATAATTACCGGCAGCTTTGGCATAACCAAAACCACCATCGGCGGCCCTACTAAATTTTTCCGCAATTTTCACCCGTACTTCACCCCCGTAATAAGATTGAGCCGGGGAAAGGATGATTATAAATTTGTATTCCTGGGCGGGGGAAGCCATAACGCTTGCCTGTGATGCAATGACAAAAGGACGTACATATAACGAATTTCCATACCCCGGTTTGATCCATTCCTTATCCAATTGAAGTAACGTATTAAGGCTTTCAAAGAAAAATTCTTTGGGAAACTCGGGCATTGCAAGCCTCTTGCATGATGCGTTGATTCTCCGGAAATTCTCATCAGGCCTAAACAGCCATATTCCGTTGGTATCGTCCTTATAAGCCTTCATACCCTCAAAAACAGCTTGGCCATAATGAAACACCCTTGCCGAAGGCTCCAGGGATAAAGCTTGATATGGCATAATGTTAGGGGTATCCCATGCACCATTTTTGTAATCGCAAACCATCATATGGTCAGTAAAAACAGACCCAAAAACAAGATTGTTAAAATCTACTTGGCCTATTTTTGAGGTTTTCGCTCGCTCAATATTCAGTTTGTTTATAGTCGTATCCATCTATTATGACTTTTGCAAAGATAAATTTAACGAATTATAGCAAGTCGATACTTCTTTTTTTAACTAAAAATCATCAGTTTTACATTAGGAATCTAATTTTTATCATATATGAAAGGTTTTAACACTTTATTTGTGCTTTTAGCGATGATTTTTAACGGTATGGCACAGGAAATTAAGAATGAGGACATTGGTGAAAGGTCTTCTGTGTCCGAGTCCGCTTTTTTTGGTGGGCATTTTGATGTTGGCACTATAATAGATGGACGGGCAATGGCCCAATTATACAATGGTCTAGCCGTATCCGATACCTTGGACATCCAATTTTCCGCTACGGTTGCAGATGTATGTCAGGCCAAAGGATGCTGGATGAAGCTTCGGTTGGATGACGGAAAGGAGGCCATGGTAAAATTTAAGGACTACGGTTTTTTTGTTCCCAAGGATATCACGGGAAAAGAAGTCATCGTCAACGGTCTTGCCTTTTCAGAGCAAATCACGGTGGAAGATCAAAAACATTATGCAAGGGATGCGGGAAAATCGGAAAAGGAAGTATCCAACATTACTGAAACCAAAACAATTTACAGTTTTGAAGCGGACGGTGTTTTGATAAGAGACTAGGGTGAAACGCAAAATAATTACTACCTCCGATGGTTCCAAAACAATTCACATTGAGGATTGGGACGAACAATATCATTCCAGGCACGGGGCCATCCAAGAGGCATACCATGTTTTTATTGGTGAGGGGCTTTCCCTTTTTGAAAATGAGTCTATAACTATTTTGGAGATAGGTTTCGGTACCGGATTAAACGCCCTGATCACATGGATGGAGAGTGGTAAACGAAATTTGATCATTAACTATTACGGAGTGGAAGCCTACCCTGTAACGATGGAAGAGTTGTTAGCGTTGAATTATATTTCCCAATTGAATGCCCGTTCTTTTCAGGAAGGATTTTTTAAAATGCACGAACCCCCTTGGGAAGGGGAGGTACGTATTTCGGACAATTTTAAGCTAATTAGGCAACAAAAGGACTTCATAACAATTGATGACCAAAGTTTGTTCAACCTTGTTTATTTTGATGCTTTTGGAGCTAGGGTACAACCAGAGCTATGGACAACCATTGTTTTTTCCAAAATGTTCAACGCCTTGAAGCCCAACGGGGTCTTAGTGACTTATGCTGCCAAAGGAAGTGTGAGGAGGGCATTACAAGAGGTTGGCTTTACGGTAGAGCGTTTACCGGGGCCTCCCGGAAAGCGCGAAATGCTCCGGGCTATTAAATCTATGGACAATTCTTGAAGAAAAGTTAAATTATAACATTAAATTTTGTCTATATTAACGAATGGTTAAACAATACTGTTAAACCTGAATTAAACCTTTGGAGTACGGAAGTAAAAACCCATACTTTTATAAAAAAACAAGCATGAAAGTTTTAATCACCGGCGCAACGGGATTGGTGGGCAAGAAGATTGTGGCTTTGTGCCATGCACATGATGTGGACGTGAACTATTTAAGTACCAGTGAGGATAAGATTGTTTCCGAGGACAATTATCAAGGCTTTTATTGGAATCCAGATGATAATAAAATAGATTTTGGGTGTTTTGAAGGCGTTACGGCAATTATTAATTTGGCCGGGGCAAGCATTTCTAAAAGATGGACAGCCAAGTACAAGGAAGAGATTTTATCCAGTAGGTTGAATAGTCTAAAAACACTGTATTATGCCCTTGAGAAAATAGACCACAGTCAAATTACTTCTTTTATATCCGCTTCGGCAATAGGTATCTATCCCCATTCCCTGTCCAATTTTTATGAAGAGGATGAAAAAGATGTGGACGAGGGTTTTTTAGGTAATGTTACCCAATTATGGGAAAAAGAAGTAGATACGTTCAAGACCTTTGATTTCAATATTGCAAAAATTAGGATAGGTTTAGTACTCTCTACAGATGGAGGTGCCCTCCCAGAGATGGCAAAGCCAATAAATAACTATGTTGGCGCGGCATTTGGATCGGGCAATCAATGGCAGTCATGGATTCATATAAACGACTTGGCTCGAATATTTTTGTATGTATTGGAAAATGACCTGCAGGGTATTTTTAACGGGGTCGCACCCAATCCGGTTACCAATAGCAAACTTACCAAGGAAATTGCGAATGTGCTAGACAAGCCGTTATTCCTTCCAAATATTCCCAAGTTCGTAATGAAGGCCCTTTTGGGTGAAATGTCCCATATTTTATTCGCTAGTCAGCGAGTTAGTAGTAAAAAGATTGAAAAAGAAGGCTTTGTTTTCGATTATCAGAATATATGTAGATCCTTGGAGCATCTGTACGCCCATAAGCAAGAAGAACATACCATGGGAAATGAATACAGCAAGGAATATACATAAATAGGAAACTGCACAGTTGGTATAACCTAAATAAGACTATCCCGCCAATGGCGGGATTTTTTTATAAAGTTTAGTGACATTTTGACATTTTTAAAGAATTGGCAGTACTTTTGCCATCTTTAAAACGGAGTATTTAAAAGTTATACTACATGAGCAAAAAAAATAAGGTCGAGGAGATGGACGAAATCACTCCGGAAACGCACCTACAGGAAGAGGCAGAAAATGTTGTGGAGACTACTGAAGAAGAACAGCTTCAAGAAGACCTGAAAAAAGAAAAGGATAAATTTCTACGTCTTTTCGCCGAGTTTGAAAATTACAAAAAGCGTACTTCAAAAGAACGTATGGAGCTTTTCAGAACTGCAGGACAGGAGGTTATAGTATCCTTATTGCCCGTTATGGACGATTTTGACAGAGCTCTCAAAGAACTCTCCAAATCTGACGATAAGGAAATGTTCAAAGGGGTAGAACTCATTCATAATAAATTCAAAGAAACCTTAAAGGTCAAGGGGTTGGAGGAGATGAAAATTAAACAGGGAGATGCATTTGATGCAGAAGTTCACGATGCCATTACCCAGATTCCGGCACCAAATAAAAAACTTAAGGGCAAGATAATAGATGTTGTGGAGAAAGGTTTTACACTTGGAGATAAAATTATACGTCACCCCAAAGTAGTGGTAGGGAACTAAAACTAAGACATGAAGGAGGATTATTACGAAATATTGGGCATTGGCAAAAACGCCTCTGCTGCCGAAATTAAAAAAGCATATCGTAAAAAGGCGATAGAATTCCATCCCGACAAAAATCCAGGTGATTCCAAGGCGGAAGAAATGTTCAAAAAAGCTGCGGAAGCGTATGAGGTGTTGAGCGATTCTGATAAAAAAGCACGCTATGATCAATATGGGCATGCTGCCTTTGAAGGTGGCGGCTTTGGCGGCGGCGGTATGAACATGGACGACATCTTCAGTCAGTTTGGCGATATATTCGGCAGCGCCTTTGGCGGTGGTGGCTTCAGTGGATTTGGAGGTTTTGGCGGTGGTGGCGGTCAGCGTAGGGTAAAAGGCAGTAACCTCAGGATTCGCGTGAAGCTTACTTTGGAAGAAGTGGCCAATGGCGTGGAGAAAAAAGTAAAGGTACGAAGAAAGATACAGGCGGAAGGAGTTACTTATAAGACTTGTGCCACCTGTAACGGTGCGGGTCAGGTAACTAAAATTACAAATACCATTTTAGGTAGGATGCAGACGGCCGCAACTTGTAGTACTTGCGGGGGTAGTGGCCAAACTATAAATAAAAGACCGGCCGACGCCGATGCACAGGGATTAAAAATAACCGAAGAAACGGTTTCCATCAAGATACCTGCCGGCGTTGAGGAAGGCATGCAGTTAAAAGTACCCAATAGAGGTAATGAAGCGCCCGGTAATAGCGTTCCCGGAGATCTCCTGGTCGCTATAGAAACAGAAGACCATGCCACTTTAAAAAGAGAAGGCGATAATTTACATTACGACCTCTATGTTAGTATTTCGGAAGCGGTCCTGGGAACTTCCAAAGAAATAGATGCCGTTAGCGGAAAGGTGAGGATAAAACTGGAACCTGGCATTCAATCTGGAAAAATATTACGATTGCGCGGTAAAGGGATATCCAGTATCAATGGATATGGTAGTGGGGACCTTTTGGTACACGTTAACGTTTGGACCCCCAAGGAATTAAACAAGGAACAAAAAGATTTTTTTGAACGTATGCAGGGTGACGGAAATTTTGAGCCAAAACCTGAAAAATCGGATAAATCCTTCTTTGAAAAAGTTAAAGATATGTTCTCCTAACGAATTAAAGTTTCCTTTTTAAATAAAAAACGTATATTTGATTTAATATTGGGAAACCAATATTAATTTTCTTTTTCATAGCAATTTTTTTCCCATCCTTAATCTCTTTAAGGGTGGGTTTTGTTTTTTTATGAAATCCTATGTTTATCCGGTTTCTTGGGATTCCTTCAAATATCCCCTTGTACCCACCCTCCTATGTGGGAAGTATTGACTTTTACGGAGTAGTTTTTACTTTTTTATCGTAACCTTATTTAAGAAAAACTTCCCAAGGCCCAAAACCTTTTCCAAAGTGTCAATAATAGTATCCATAGAAAAAATGTTATGGATATATTTACTTTTAGGTAAGCTGGCCAAAAGGGGTTTGTGGTCTTCATATTTTCGCTTTGATCAGTGTTTTTTATACCTCATTTGATACAAAATAAGAGGTCTTTTAAAGCATTTCTATATCTTTGATAAAATTGCTATGCATGAATCATATTTTGGTCGCAAAAGAGGTTACCAAACAATTTGGAAATTACGTTGCACTTAATGAAGTTTCCCTGGAAATCCCCAAAAATAGTATTTACGGCCTTTTGGGTCCCAATGGGGCCGGAAAGACCACTTTGATCAGAATTATCAACCAGATTACCTATCCTGATTATGGAGAAGTTTATTTTGATGGCGAACCTTTAGCACCGCATCATATTGCCAAGATCGGCTATCTTCCCGAGGAGAGGGGACTCTATAAAAGCATGAAGGTAGGGGAGCAGGCACTATATCTGGCACAGTTGAAGGGACTCACCAAGTCCGAAGCCAAGGAACGATTGAAATTTTGGTTCGATAGATTAGAAATTGGTGATTGGTGGCATAAGAAAGTACAGGAACTATCTAAGGGAATGGCTCAGAAGATACAGTTCATAGTTACCGTTTTACATGAACCTAAGCTATTGATTTTTGATGAGCCTTTTAGTGGTTTCGATCCTATAAATGCCAATATCATCAAAGATGAAATCCTTCAATTAAAAGAGAATGGTGCTTCAATCATATTTTCCACACATAGAATGGAATCCGTGGAGGAGTTATGTGAACACATTGCGTTGATCCACGAATCCGAAAAAATATTGGACGGCAAACTATCCGATATTAAAAAAGCGTATAAAAACAATATCTTTAAAGTGGGGCTGAAAGTCAAAAATGGCGACTCTTTGTTGAAAGAGCTCGGGGAACTGTTTCAAATTTCATTGGCTACTTATGATGAACATGCAAGACAACTAGATTTAACCATACAATTGCCATCGGAGGATACCAATAATCTCTTGACCCATTTATCAACCAGGGCGAACATCAATCATTTTGTGGAGACTATCCCATCCGCCAATGATATATTCATACAAACCATTCAAAGTAAGGATAAGAATGAATAAACTAGGACTTATCATAAAAAGGGAATATCTGGCCAAGGTCCGCAACAAATCCTTTGTAGTCATGACTTTCCTGAGTCCTATACTAATGGTAGGAATGGTGGTGCTTATTGCGTACTTGACCAAGGTGAACGATAGTGAAAAAAAGATAATCTCCGTTTTAAACGAAAGTGACTACTTTTCAAATGAATTTTTAACTACGGAAAGTACCGCTTATGTCAATTTTAAGGATATCTCCTTAGCAGTCGCCAAAGATTCCACAGCAAGTCTGGGATACTATGGTCTAATCCATATTCCCAAAGCGGAGGATTTGGAAACAGTTGCCGAACGTTCCTTTTTCTACACAAAAGAAGCGCCCAGTACCCTTGTTTTAGATGGTCTTGAAGCTATTTTTCAAGAAAGGCTGCAGCAAAGAAAGCTTTTGCAACTAGGGGTCTCCGCATCGGATTTTGCCGCTATGGACGAGGCCTACGAAATCAATACGGCCACATTTGCTGGACAGCAGAATTTAAAAGGAATCAATGAAATCAAAGCATTTATTGGTGGGGGTTTTGGTTACCTTATTATGATGTTCATTATAATTTATGGAGGCTTTGTTATGCGCAGTGTCATAGAAGAAAAAACCAGTAGGATAATAGAAGTTATTATATCATCGGTCAAACCATTTCAGTTAATGTTGGGTAAGATTATAGGCACTTCCTTGGCGGGCATCACACAATTTGCAATTTGGATCGTTTCGGCTTCCTTGTTACTTGCGCTTGTACTGATTGTCTTCGAAATAGACCCACAGGGTATTGAGGTACCTGCTGATTTATCGGCTACGGCCACTACTAACATTGCACCAACCCCTTCAAGCGATGACACCATGCAATTGTATGCAGAGGAGCTCTTTAAGATTCCATGGGTAATGTTAATCTCTTTTTTTATTGTCTATTTCGTTTTGGGATATTTAATATATAGTTCCATCTATGCAGCTATCGGCGCCGCTGTGGATAATGAGACGGATACACAACAATTTATATTTCCTATTATTTTACCCCTAATGCTAGCCATTTATGTAGGCTTCTTCTCCGTATTTAGCAACCCACATGGCCCTATTGCCATTGGTTTTTCATTATTTCCGTTAACATCACCCATTGTAATGCTCATGCGTTTGCCGGGGGGTATAGGTGAAGGAGGCGTACCCTTATGGCAAGTATTGACGTCCATTGCGCTATTAATGGGCACTTTTATAGGAATTGTTTGGTTGGCGGCGAAGATTTATAGGGTCGGTATTTTGATGTACGGAAAAAAACCGAGTTATAAGGAATTGTATAAATGGTTGAGATATTAATATGGAAAAGCTGCGAAGTATTTTTACGGCGATAAAGGATTTTTTGTCCTATAAGATATACGATAGCGAGGACACACATATTGCAATTAGTACGCTGTTGATTATCATTATTTCCATAATTGTAATCACCTATACGCTAAAACTTATCCGCAGGCTGGTCACCGCCAAGTTACCGGAAGAGGACAAGAATAAGTTTGAGAGTATTTTTGGATTTTTAAAGTATCTTTTTTACATCCTTGTCATCGTTACTATTCTGCATTCCTCGGGAGTTAATCTTACGGTTTTACTCACAGCTTCCGCGGCACTTTTTGTAGGATTAGGTTTTGCGTTGCAATACCTCTTTCAAGATATTATATCGGGAATCCTCATTATTATGGACCAATCTTTACATGTGGGCGACATTATTGAGGTAGAAAGTAAGGTAGGGCGTGTTTTTGAAATACGTCTACGTACCACAAGGGCACTAACCAGGGACGATAAAGTAATTGTTATTCCGAATCATAAATTTTTAACGGATAGTATCTATAATTATACGCAGAACCATAAGACGACCCGGGAGGATATTAAAGTTGGTGTTGCCTATGGGAGCGATGTTAACTTAGTGACCAAAATTTTGGAAGAAGTGGCGCAGTCACAAAAAAGTGTCTTAAAGAACCCCAAACCCTTTGTTCTGTTTTTGGATTTTGGGGATTCTGCGCTCATGTTCTCGTTAAATTACTATGTCTCGGATAGCTTTGCAGATCCAAAAATAAAAAGTAAAATGCGCTATGCCATAGATGCAAAGTTCAGGGAACATAAGGTTACGATACCCTTTCCACAGAGAGACGTACATCTGTTCCAACCAAAGGACGCGTCCAAAGGTTAATTATAGGGATTCCAAACTAACGTTATATAGAACAGCACTGTTTTTAATTATTTTTTAGGACTGGATTTAAGATAACTTTTTTTAATATAGAATATGTCAAAGATATTAGTAGTAGAGGACGAATCGGCTATTCGAAGAGTTTTGGTAAAGATTCTTTCGGAAGAGAACGAACAGTATCAAGTAAGTGAAGCGGAGGATGGACTCAAGGGATTGGAAATTATTAAAAAGGAGGATTTTGACCTTGTGCTTTGTGATATAAAAATGCCCAAAATGGATGGGGTGGAAGTTTTGGAGGCCGCAAGAAGTATAAAGCCCGAAATACCGTTTATTATGATATCCGGCCATGGCGATTTGGATACCGCCGTCAACACCATGCGTTTGGGTGCATTTGACTATATCTCCAAACCGCCAGATCTGAATAGACTCTTAACCACGGTCCGCAATGCTTTAGATCGGAAAGAGTTGGTTGTTGAAAACAAGATACTGAAGAAGAAGGTAAGTAAGAACTATGAAATGGTGGGTGTCAGTGCAGAAATCACCAATATTAAGGATATTATAGAAAAGGTAGCACCAACCGATGCCCGGGTCCTGATTACCGGAGCCAATGGTACCGGAAAAGAATTGGTAGCGCATTGGATACACGAAAAAAGCCAACGTAGTAAAGCACCGTTTATAGAGGTGAACTGTGCCGCCATTCCGTCGGAATTAATAGAAAGTGAATTGTTCGGACATGTAAAAGGGGCATTTACCTCCGCCGTACGCGATAGGGCAGGGAAATTCGAGGCTGCCAATAAAGGTACTATTTTCTTAGATGAGATAGGGGATATGAGCCTTTCCGCTCAGGCCAAAGTATTACGGGCATTACAAGAGAATAAAATCTCCAGGGTAGGTACCGATAAGGATATTAAGGTAGACGTGCGCGTGGTGGCGGCGACCAACAAAAACCTTAAGAAAGAGATAGAAGAAGGGAGGTTTAGGGAAGACCTGTACCATAGATTGGCGGTAATTTTGATCCAAGTACCCTCACTAAACGATAGAAGGGACGATATTCCACTTTTAATCGAATTTTTTTCCAAAAAAATTGCGTCGGAACAGGGCACTACTACCAAAACTTTTTCCAACAAAGCCATTAACTTGTTGAAGGGATACGATTGGACGGGGAACATACGGGAGTTACGTAACGTAGTAGAGCGCCTTATTATCCTTGGTAGTAATGAAGTAACCGAAGAGGATGTAAAACTATTTGCAAGCAAATAGTCGGGATCGATCCGGTATCAAGGAAATGTGTTTTTGCTAAACTTGGCCGGCATACGGGTCCTAATTGCAATTTTCCAATTGCAATAAGGCATCCGCAACAATTTCCTTGGTCCTAAGGTTATAGTATTTCTTTGCCTCGGTGAGGTTCGATTTTAAGAGCTCCTGTTCGCAGTGGTCGTATATTTTTTGAGCGAAAGAATTAGCTTCCTTACAATTTACCGATGCAACCACTTCATTAAGGGAATTTTCAAAGCTGATCAAGGTTCTATCAATTCTTTCGTGCAATAATCTACCTTTGGGCTGTTTCATAGCCATTTTCACTTCATCGGATTCCCTGGTATTCATAGAAAGGACATCACTGGCATATTTGCTTTTATGAAGCCCGTGCTCTTCAATGGACTCTAAGCTGCCCAATACATTTTCCAATGCCCTTTTCAACAAGATTTTAGTTCCGTCCAGCGAGGTAGCCCGTGTGGCCCTTTTTAAATTTTCAAGACCATCATAAATGTTTTTAAGGGCATATTCACAACCGCAGGCCTCGATTTGTTTCCTGGATTTTTCAATGGCGTTGAGGGCCTTGTAAGCAAAAAATCGGGAGCTGTTTAGGTCGTTTGCGGATATCGCTTTCTGTGTTTGCGTTTTTACGTAGCCAATATTGGACCCGGCATATGCACACGCTTTTTCCGAATTAAAGGAAGAAAGGGTCAAGAAGAGCATTGCAAAAAGCAAAAAGTAGTGTGTTTTCATAACACAAAATGTTGATTAAGTACTATTTTAAAGATTCTAGGCGAAGTAAATATAGTAAGGCAAATCTTTCATTTCATATTTTTTCGATGAAATACGGGGGTAATCCACGTTTTTGGACAAGTTGGCATTTTCTATGGCCCAATGGTCACTTTTTTTTAACAAAAATACCTTTTGGAAGTCAAAATAGCATATATTAATGCCATGGACAAAATACTTACTAAGGCCTATAGGGCGGATGGAACCACAAAACTTTCGGATTGCAGTACATTAAACGATTTAAATACCTCGGGCAAGAACCTCAAAGAAGTCTTGGAGAATGTTAGGGAACAGCTCGGTGAATTCCAAGATAAGCTTTATGCCCATAGCAAATATGGAGTGCTTGTTTGCCTTCAGGGAATGGATACGTCTGGAAAAGATAGCCTTATCCGTGAAGTTTTTAAGGATTTTAATGCACGGGGAGTAGTAGTACATAGCTTTAAAGTTCCTACGGAACTGGAACGTAAACACGATTATATGTGGAGGCATTACATTGCATTGCCGCCCAAAGGAAAGTTTGGCGTATTTAATCGTACCCATTATGAAAACGTGTTGGTCACAAGGGTACATCCGGAATATATTCTGGCGGAGAACATTCCCGATATTAGAAGCGTTGAAGAAGTAGACCAAAAATTTTGGGACCGGCGTTTTGCCCGTATCAATAATTTTGAACGGCATATAGCGGAAAACGGGATGATTATTTTTAAGTTCTTTCTGCACTTGTCCAAGGAAGAACAAAGACAACGTTTGTTAAGAAGATTGGAGTTAAAGAGAAAACACTGGAAATTTTCTCCAAGTGATTTAAAGGAACGCAATTTATGGGATAGCTACCAAGCGTGCTATGAAGAAGCAATTAATAGAACTTCCAAATCACATGCACCATGGTATGTTATACCTGCCGACAATAAAAAGTCGGCACGGGTAATTGTAGCGTCCATTATGTTACAAGAGTTAAAAAAATACAAAGATATAGCGGAACCCGAATTGGATGATAAAATAAAAGCTAATTTAGAGGCTTATAAAAATCAACTGGAAAACGAATAGGAATGAATAAATTATGGATAGTGTTTCTTTTGGTAGCGGCACAAACTTTTTCCCAGACCGAAGACGAAAAACAGATAAAGCGTATTTATGATGCCGCGCTTACACAGGGGAAGGCCTATGACTGGTTGAATTACTTATCCAATCAAATCGGTGGTAGACTTTCTGGTTCTGTACAGGCGGAGCAGGCGGTTAACTATACCAGAACACAATTGGATTCTTTAGGGCTTGATCGCGTTTGGTTACAACCGGTAATGGTACCTAAATGGGTGAGGGGCACTCCAGAGTTTGCCTATATAGAAAGCACACCTGGCATCACCAATAATGTACCCATTTGCGCCTTGGGAGGCTCAGTGGCTACTCCTGCCGGGGGAATCAAGGCCAATGTTGTGGAAGTTAAATCTGTAGAAGAGTTAAAAAAACTGGGCAGGGAAAAAATTGCAGGGAAAATCGTATTCTTCAACCGACCTATGGACCCTACCTTGATCAGTACGTTCCAAGCTTATTCAGGTTGTGTAGACCAACGTTATTCAGGTGCTGACGAAGCGGGAAAATACGGTGCCGTAGGCGTAATTGTACGTTCTATGAACCTCCGTTTGGACGATTTTCCCCATACGGGTTCCATGAGTTATGGGGAAACTTCCGTAGCCGATAGAATCCCGGCGGCGGCCATAAGTACCAACGGGGCGCAATTATTAAGTACTACCTTAAGATTGAACCCGGAGATCAAGTTTTTCTTTAGGCAAAGTTGTCAACAATTGGAGGATGTAGAATCGTACAATGTAATCGGTGAGATCAGGGGAAGTACCTTTCCGAATGAAATCATGATCGTGGGCGGACATTTGGATTCCTGGGATTTAGGGGACGGCTCCCATGATGATGGCGCCGGGTGCGTACAAAGTATGGATGTACTTCGTCTTTTAAAAACAACGGGATATAGACCGCAACGCACTATAAGGGTAGTACTTTTCATGAATGAAGAAAATGGTTTGCGCGGTGGCAACAAATATGCGGAAATCGCCAAAAATAAAAATGAAAAACATGTATTCGCTTTGGAAAGTGATGCAGGAGGGTTCACTCCCCGTGGTTTTTCATTTGATTGTTCAGAAGCAAATTTTGAACAGGTAAAGGGCTGGAAAGAGCTGTTTGAACCCTATTTGATACATATGTTCGTTAAAGGTGGCGGAGGAGCGGATATAAGTCCCCTAAAAGATGATGCTATCGTATTAGCAGGTCTAAGGCCCGATTCCCAGCGTTATTTTGATCATCACCATGCCGAAAACGATACTTTTGAGCATGTAAACAAGCGGGAGTTGGAACTGGGCGCGGCCACTATGACCAGTCTGATATATCTTTTTGATAAATATGGTATTGTACCTGCCAAAAAAATGAAAGGGTAATTTCCCTGTTCGAGAAATTCTCCCGCTGCAATCAAGGCCGTTATAAGAGCTAAAATTATAAAAATGGTCGACTGATTAAAGGGAACAAATGCATATCTTTGCACCTCATTAAAAAAGTGCAATATGCAAGACGGAATCTACGCTAAATTCAATACCTCCAAGGGAGAAATTTTAGTAAAACTTACATATGATAAAACCCCGGGTACGGTCGGTAATTTTGTGGCCCTGGCCGAAGGAAATTTAGAAAATTCGGTTAAACCTCAAGGTACACCTTATTATGATGGATTGAACTTCCATAGGGTAATCCCCGATTTTATGATTCAAGGTGGTTGTCCCCAAGGTACGGGTACCGGAGACCCAGGCTATAAATTTGATGATGAGTTCCATCCAGAACTCACCCATGCCGGACCAGGCGTGCTCTCCATGGCCAATGCCGGACCAGGAACCAATGGCAGTCAGTTTTTTATCACTCATATCGCTACTCCCTGGTTGGATAATAAGCATACGGTTTTTGGACATGTAGAAGCTGGTCAGGAAGTGGTAGACACCATTGCCCAAGGTGATGCCCTTGATAATTTGGAAATTGTGCGGATAGGGGCAGATGCCAAAGGATGGAATGCCGTAGAAGCCTTTAGGACATTTGAGGGATCCAGGGAAAAGCGATTGGCCGAGGAAAAAGCGAAAGCCGCTGCCGAACTCGACAAAGTCGCTGCAGGATTTGATGAGACCGCAAGTGGTCTTCGTTATAAGATTATTCAAAAGGGAAATGGACCTAAGGCCGAAAAAGGACAGACCGTTTCCGTACATTATGAGGGAGCATTGACCAACGGTCAAGTGTTCGATTCTTCTTATAAGCGCAACCAACCTATAGACTTCCAATTGGGTGTAGGACAGGTTATCCCCGGTTGGGACGAAGGTATTGGATTATTGCAGGTTGGTGATAAGGCCCGTTTTGCAATACCCTCAGGTCTTGCCTATGGTAGTGCGGGTGCCGGAGGGGTGATTCCTCCTGATGCCAGTTTGATTTTTGATGTTGAATTGATGGGTGTAAAATAAAATCGTGCCCTTCTCCTTTTGGGTACGCATTCCCGATAGGCAAAAAGAGTAACCGATTTTCATAAAAAAAAGCAGTGCAGCTC
>JBATTK010000066.1:0-8609 GCA_049670505.1 Saonia sp. | reverse complement strand
GGGTGCGCACTGGATCGGTATCGCCAAGATATCTTCAAGAAAGACCAATAGCGACTTTAATAAAACTGTTTTTGCCTATACTAAGACATCCATAGCTATTGCAGATGCCTTTATTAGTTGTTGGGATGAAAAGTACAGAAGTAATCTGATCCGTCCGGAAACGCTTATTAATCAACACTTGGATGAAAACTGGCAACCTATTTTACAAACTCCGCCTTTTCCAGAGTATACCAGTGGCCATAGTGTAGTATCCGGAGCGGCTGCCACAGCTTTAACGGATATCTTTGGGGACAATTTTGCCTTTGATGACGATACCGAAGTTGCCTTTGGCCTTCCTATCAGAAGTTTTTCCTCTTTTAACAAAGCCGCCGATGAAGCGGCCATTAGTAGAATGTATGGTGGCATTCACTATAGGGCGGCAGTAGAAATCGGTGTAAAGCAAGGACGGGATTTGGGCAAATTTGTATTAGGCAAGTTACAGATGAAAAACAAATCTCTTTTAGCGGTGAAGTAATCCCATGAACAAAGGCAAGAAAATAGTCCTCTTGATCGGGATATTGGCATGCGCCGTGTTGATCTGGCACCTATTTGTTAAGAGTTACGATTATCAAATACGTTTTAGTACAAGGACAGCACCTGGCACCGTATTCTATCACGTAAACAATTGGACCAAAACAAGGGAAAAAGAAGGGCAGATAGAAATTTTAAATGTAGATAAAGATCCTTTTGTTCGTATTCGGCAAAACTTAAAAATAGGGGATAGTCTAATACATCTGGACTGGGACATTAGAAGTGCAAACGATTCTACTACCGATATTATGGTAAGGGTAAAAGACATGGAACATAGCGTAGCCACAAGAATTAAAAATTTCTATACCGACCCTCCGTTAAAAGAGCTATTCCTTTCCAAAATTTCGAATTTTAATACAAGCTTGGGTGCACACCTTAAGGAACACAAGATTAAAATAGTGGGTGAATCGGATATTCCTGAGGGATTTTATGCCTACTTGAACATAAAAAGTTCCCTGCCTGAAAAAGCGTACACCATGATAGCCGGAAATGCCGAAATTGCCGGCTGGCTGAATGATAACGATATTAAAATTTTGTCCGAACCAATTTTGGAAGTAACATCATGGGATATACCCAAAGATGAAATCCAATTCAATTTCATGTTCCCTATAACTGAAACCGATTCTTTACCTGATCATAAAAAAATAAAATTTAAAAAGTATGGGGGTGGGAAGGGAATAAAGGCCGTTTTTAATGGTAATTATATGATTTCGGATAGGGCTTGGTTCGCTTTGTATGAATATGCGAAACAAAATAATATTGATATAGACGAAACACCGGTAGAATTTTTCTTTAACAACCCAATGTCAGGTGGTAATGAATTGGAATGGAAAGCGGAAATTTATTTACCGATAAAGGACTCAAATGACTAGATTTATAGGCTTTCTCGTTTTTAGCTGCCTTTTGAGCTGTTCCAATTACGGACAACTTACCTATATAGCAAAACTCCCAAAAAAACTAAAGGAGAATTCCGGAATCGTCTCCTTTGAAAAATCGACGGTGTGGATCGTTGAAGATAATGGCAATCAGGACGAAATATATCAGGTAGATCTTAACGGTAAGCTTCTGAAAGAATTAAAGGTCAAGAATGCTAAAAATAGGGATTGGGAGGACCTTACAAAAGATAATCAAGGAAACCTCTATATAGCGGATTTTGGTAACAACGCAAATAAACGAGAAGATTTGGTCGTGTATAAAACTCCAAATCCGGAAATTGAAAAAGGGGATAAAATAGATGCCGTAGCGATTCGTTTCAATTATCCGGAACAAAAAGACTTTCCTCCCGAAAAGGATAGTTTGTTTTTTGATGCGGAGGCCTTGTTTTACCATGACAACTATCTGTACATCATTACTAAGAATAGGGCTACACCATTTACGGGGGAAGCATTGGTGTATAAAATCCCTTCCGAAAAAGGTACTTATGAGGCACAGTATGTAAGTAAATTTATTCCATGCACAACGCAAAAAATCTGTGAAGTGACGGCTGCGGATATTTCCCCTGATGGAAAAAAAATAGCTGTTCTAGGTTACGGTAAACTATGGATATTTACGGATTTTACAATGACCGATTTTACAAAAGGCAAGATGAAGACCATAGATTTGGGAGCCACCACACAATTGGAATCCGTTTGTTTTTTGGACGATACTACCTTGCTACTTTCGGATGAGCAAAGGGCCGGTACCGGTAGGAATCTGTATTCCTTTCAGTTGAATGGCGAGTAATTGAAAGGCATTCCCGAGCAAAGCATAGCGGAATGCCAAAACACTTGGAGACTGTTTTGAAATATGTCAATTATTTTTTTATGCCCCTTTTTGCGCCCTTTTTCGTTAAAATTTTATACCGTAGCTAAGGCTATGCTAGAAAATTTCGCCTAAAATGGCATCAAAAAATATCTATATAAATTCCAATCACACATTTCAAAACAGTCTCTTAACTTTAAAAACCAAAACCGACTCCAAAAGTAAATCTAAGTCCATCGTCACTATTAAAAAGTGCCAAATTGATAGAAGCGATATCCGCACCGTTCAAGAAAAACCCAGCTCCATAGGACGTATGCCATTGATCCGAATCTTCATCCGGAAACCAGACCCTGCCATAGTCAAAACCACCAAAGAGCCCCATGGACAATGGTAGAAGGCCCGTTTTCAGTTTGCGAAGATTAAGCCTTAGATCCGTATTTTGATAGTAGGCCGTCTTGCCCGTAAAACGTTGGTTTCTGAATCCTCGTAAACCGTCGAACCCTCCAATACTGGCACCTTGGTAAAACTCAAAGTCGTCCCCTATATTGAAATGGGCTTTCCATTTAGTGGCCAAGACCAACCGGCCATTGGAAACCAACTTGTAATCAAAGGAAAGACTAGGGATAATAAACCCATAAGCCTGACCGCTATTTTCCGTACTACTTCTGTACCCTAGATGTAGGGAAGTAGCCATTCCAAGGGTTGGGAAAGCGGCATTATCAGAATTCTCATAGGTATATTCCATGTCCGCTCCCAAAAAACTATTCTCCCCTTCTTCACCTGTCTGCGTAAAAAAGTCATTGATAAAACGATCTTCCGTATTTTCTACGTCTATATCCTCATAAGAGACACCTATTCTAAATTTTGATCCTAAATCACCCCTCCAAACCAAGGAAGGTGAAAACCTTAAGGTCTGTATCTTTACACGGTTAAAGTTGAACTCCAGGTCATCATCGAAATTTTCCGTATCATTTCCAAAACCAAAGAAATTGATACTGAAATTGGGACTGGTAAATTTTGCGGCGAGTTCTAGATTTGCTTTTCCAAATACTTGGGCAAATTCTCCCCTATAACCTAAATCATAACCACTGGTCGCGAAATAAAAAGCTGCGTTAAAGGTATGTTGACTTGTAAAAGGGTTTTGTTTAAACCCATTAAACGTGTAGGTGTCGGAGAGTCCTATTCTAAATCCGTCATCTGGATTAAAGCCAATGGTAGGAATAACTTGATTGTTGCTATTCTTTAGCAATATGGGCCTATACGTATTCGTCTCATAGTCATTCGTAAGCCGTTTCTTGGCCCCCTTTGTGTTCTTAAAAGTATTCTTCTTTGCCTTATTGTCGTAAATATAGATGCCATTACTATCATCCACATCATAAATATCGTTGTTTTGTCCGCCGACAATTCGTATCGTCCCAATTCCTTTTTTTACGCCCCGTACTTCAAAATAGTCATCATCATCCAGACCATATATCCATATTTCCTTTGTAATTTTCTTATCATATATCTTATTAAAGAAGATATCCCCCTTTTTTCCATCTTTGATACGATATCCTATAACTTCGGTTTTACCTCCAGATAGGCCAGTAATGGTAAAGTGATCATCCTTATCGGTCCCGGTTACTATGGAGAATTTATTGATTATTCCATAGTATTCCCTTGCAGTCTCCACCAAATTTGCTTTTCTGGCCAACAATACTTTTTTTATCCTTGCCATGGTTTCCGGATCCCGCACCTCCTTGGGAAATACTTCCAAGGCCTTATCGATTACTTCGGATGTAATACTTTTTTGCAGGAAAATTGCTTGTTCCTCCCAAGTCTTCAGATCAGTTTCTGGAAGGAGTGCCATATCCAAGGCAAATGTCCGCGGGGATGAGGTAAAGCCCTTTACGCTTCTGATCTCCTCGTTAAACCCTTCAAATATTCGCAAAGATGGGACCACCTTTGTGGCAAGGTTCATAAAAGATCCGTCGCCCCAAATGGAAAAAGCCTGATCTCTATCCCTAGGGATTGGTTTGTAGGTGATATCACCCGTTTCTTTATCCTCAAATTCGGCCCATCGCCATTGATCCACGTGCCTATCCCAATCCCCGATCAAAATATCGAACAAACGAGCCCTTGTGTATGCCGTTTTGTCCACGGTATATTTCTCATCTTTCCTCAATTTCTTTAATAAATCGTCCGTGCTTTCCAATTCATTGGCATAACCAAAACTTGCCAAATTTCCGTGTCCATCGGTCGTACGTTCCTCTATCATATAAAGTTCATCCCCAAATTCATCGTCATAGTCCTTTATAACCGATTGTTTGGGTATATAATATAATTTTGGATTGGTATGATATATTCCTGCGGCATTGGATAAAGTGCCTATGGTAAACGGTGCATACGGATGTGCCCCTGTATACAGATCCAGTAATAGATCTTCTGTATAGGTATCCTCAAATTCGCCAATAACATATTGTTCCTTAAAGGCAATGGCCTGCAAATATACCTCTGCACTTTTTCGCAAGGCCCGCATTACATATTCCTTCCCCTCCTTATTTACAAGGCGAAGGGATTTGGATTGATTTCCACCACCTTTCCGGAGCACTTTTAACCCTCCGAACAGGGTATCCAAATCCACTGTTGGGGCGGATACTTTAGTAGCGTATACGCTGCGGTAACGTTCCCCCCAAAAAGACTTGTGAAAATTACTTTTCGCTATTTCTTCATCCGTATAAATAGAAGCCTTTACTTCTGGGGGAAATGTATCCGCATATTCTTTTATCCCGGATTTCTTGTTGGGCGGTAAGACCTCCGCAGTAAATAAAAACTCTTCGTTCCCGTTGTTCGGAACACCATAATATCTTACCCTAGATGATCCATCGGCATATACTTCCATAGTAGCATATCCCATTTTTCCGGTCGAAAACCGACTGCCATTCAATAGGCGGGTAGCCCCTTTTTTAGCACCCGACCCACTAACGATCTGCGGTGTATTTTCTTCAACGATGTATTGTAAGGTATGCTCATGCCCAGAAGCAAATACCACTTTGTCCGAATATTGGGCCAAGGTCACTATCCTTTTTTTAAGTTCCAAATAGCGTTTGTTCAGCATATCCTCTATAGAGGCCCCTGTAGTTTTTCTCAAAAGGTTAATAAACGTTCCCAAAATGGGTAAAGGTATTTTACTGTGGCTGGGATAGAATTGTTGCTTAAAAGAAAACTGCCCTCCGTGAACCCCGTAACTGAACATGGGGTGATGCATGGCCAAGATGGTCGTTTTATCAACGTTCTTTTTGATCAGGCCCTCCAATTCCTCAAAAAACTTCTCCCTATCCTTAATCTCACACTCATCGTTCATGGTGGGGTGTTTGTCCCAATTGACCAAATACCATTCCGTATCTATGGCTATGACCACTACCTCATCATTAATAGCAATGGTTTCCAATGGACACCCATCTTGTGGAAAGAAAACGTCCTTGCTATCCAGTTTTTCCTCAATATATTCTTGCTGACGCTCCAATCCTTTTAATCCTTCATTATACCAATCATGGTTTCCGGGAATAAAAATGGTATTCCCCTTAAAACCATCCAAGGTATTCAGTTGGGCGTCCAAATGATTTTTGGCGGTAATATAAGCTATCGTAGAATCCTTTTTGTCCGGTAGACCGGCAGGATAAATATTATCCCCTAAAAATATCGCAGTACTGTTTTTATTGGCTTTGGCCAATTTGTCCTTAAAAATTTGCAGCGCCGGATTTAGCCCACCAGCAGGAGAAAGACCCGCATCCCCTATTAAATAAAAAGTATGGGAAATATCTTTTGTAGTGGGTATATCTTTGGCTGTATTTGCATCTAAATACTTTGTCTTGTAGGTAGCACATCTAGTAAAAAGCATAACAATAATCAGTAGAATATAATATTTCTTCATGTAATGTTCTTTAAATTCAAAATTTCGTAATTTGGGGCATTACTAATATGCTACTATGTCTGAAATTCTTGAAAAAACGGAAGCCTTTGTAACGGACCTATTGACCAAAAAATTGGATTCCAAATATCTATACCATAATTTAAAACATACCAAGCGAGTTGTTAAAAGTACTAAAGAAATATTAAATTCATATAACCTTGATGAGAAACAAAATGAGATCTTACTTTTGGCGACATGGTTGCACGATACCGGGTATACAAGGGGTACCGTTGAACATGAAGAAAGTAGTAGCGCAATAGCCAAAGAGTTTTTAGAAGCCCAGGGATATGATAAGGACGCCATACAAATGGTACGTAATTTGATTGTGGCCACAAAACGCTATTATGAACCTAAAACGCTATCCGAAGAAATCATTAGGGATGCCGATGCTTCCCATTTTGGACAGAAAAGTTATTGGGAAACTTCGGATTTTTTACGTGAAGAATTATCCTTATTGGGTATAGCCCATTATACGACCGAAGAATGGTGCAATGCAAATATTGAAATGTTCAAAAAAGAGCATCATTTTTATACGGATTATGCCAAGGAACAATGGCAGGAGGAAAAGGACAAAAACCTGAAGCAACTCATTAAGGATAAAAAAACAGAGAAGGATATTGCCAAAAAAGAAGCGCTAAAAGCAAAATATAAAAGCGAGAGCCCAGATCGTGGTATACAGACCTTGTTCAGGGTAACTTTAAAAAATCACCTTACTTTAAGTGATATTGCGGATACCAAGGCTAATATTTTGTTGTCCGTAAATGCAATTATTATCTCCCTGGCCTTGTCGAATCTTATTCCTAAATTGGACAATCCTTCCAATAAATATCTCATTTATCCAACCGTAATTTTTATCATTTTTAGCGTAGTATCCATGATACTTGCCGTATTGGCAACACGCCCCAACGTAACCAGTGGCGAGTTTACCAAGGAGGACGTAACCAACAAAAAGGTAAACTTGTTGTTCTTTGGGAACTTCCATAAAATGAAATTGAACGATTATGAGTGGGCCATTCAAGAACTGATCAAGGACAAGGAATACGTATATTCTTCTTTGACCAAAGATCTATATTTTTTAGGGCTGGTATTGAATCGAAAGTATAAGATCCTAAGATGGACCTATACCATTTTTATGGTAGGAATGGTAGTTTCCGTAATTGCATTTGGCATTGCTTTCAGATACTTTGGCCCCGACCGAGTGCCCATGTAGTAAAAGTTTTAATCAGGCCCTCAGCTCTTCCATTAGGTCCTCGTAGGTATAGGTTTTTTCGGATTCCTTGCCCTTTTTGTATAGAATTTCTGCCCTAATGGCCTTGAGTCCGGTTACTCCCTGAAGCCCTTCCAACTCAACTATTTCAATATTATTGGTAAAATATCCTTTTGATTTTAGGAAGGTGATATATCTTAGATACTCTAGTTCGTCCTTCTTTTGGGAATAGACAATGGCGAGCTTCCCCTTTTGTGTTAAGCGTTCATTGGTTCCTTTAACAAAAGATTTATCGATTCTTTTTTTAATGATTTCGTATCGGGCATTATAGGTACCGTCTACATCAAACTGTTTTTCATCCATTCTAAAACGAATGGACAATGAGGTATTATAGACCAACATTAAAGAGGCCACGTCCAATTGAACGGGGAGTTTTGGTTTTATATTATAGTACTTGTTTTCCATTTCGCACATCACTTGCAATTGCCACAACCTCAAATTGTTAAGATATAACGGGTCAAAATCTCTATCTCCGGCAATGGAATCGCCTATATACATATTATGTTCTACCCCATCGGTTTTATACCGTTCAAAATAATGGGGAAACATTTCCTGTGCCTCCATTTGTTTGTTATCCAATACCGAAACCAATTTTTTATTGATTTGCATTACGCTTTCATCATAGTTTCTACGATGGTCATAATACGATTCCGTGCCGGCATCTATGTTGGCCTCGTAGGCCAATATCAAATTCTTTAAATGCTCATCCTTTTTTTTCAGATGTTTTAACACCGGATTGATTTCGTCATGAACAAAATCAAATATCGCCTGCTCGCTATTGGTGTAGAGCATTTCTTTGATACTATCGATATGATTGTTCACCCTAAAAATGAGTTCCTCATATATAGGCAATTTGTTTTTTTGCCATGCTTCTGAGAGCACACTGTTGATTTCGGAAAGTTGAATCATTAAGTCTCTCTGAATTGCCGTATTTCTTGCATGGGAGGAATCCTTGATGTCTATCTGTCCATAAAGGGGATATACATCTTTGAATACTATTTCCTTGAACGAAGGCTGTCTTCCTTCCAAATCATCGATAATAAAACGCTTGGCCTCTTCTTGAAACTTCCAATACACGGA
>JBATTK010000065.1:0-2818 GCA_049670505.1 Saonia sp. | reverse complement strand
GACCATCACCGCTTTTCGAAGACTGTCTTTCCAAGCACCGAGACAAGGGAAAAAAGATAAAAGACCGGAAATCAGTATTCGGTAATCAGTATTGAGAAACTGGAAACCAAAACCTTGAACCCATAACTCATAATTCCAGAAACTGACAACTGGATAACTGGATAACTGGAAACTAGAAGCTGGAAGCTGGAAGCCAAATTCCAAAAACCAATACCTTAAACTCACCTTGAACTTTGAACTTTGAACAAGAAACGAGAAATCAGTATTCGGTAATCAGTATTGAGAAACTGGAAACCAAAACTTTGAACCTAAAACCAGAAACTGTATACTAACTACCCTTGCCTGTAGAAGGTTGGGTTCAACTAACGCTTCAGATCAATAAAATCTTATTCCTTAAATCGTTCTTTTATGGAATTCCATAAGTCCATCTATAGGTCGTTGATGTATTTCCCCTAGAATTAGATCATTGCGTTCTATAACCGTAGTGAGTTCATCCCTGAGGTAATGTGCAATACTTCCCACAAAACTGATCGGAACCTTTGTGGCCAACTCAAATTGCATGATATTATTATTTACAAATTGCTGGAATCCCTTAATAATAACACCTTTGCAATACGGGTGGTCCTTGTTTTCTACAATAAATCTGGCAAAGGTAGCCAAGTACGTATTTGGATTGGGCTGTTTATAGAGGTTTTCTTTGATTGCATCGGCCTCCAGATTGTACTCTTGGGCAAATTTTATGGCCAATGTTTGCGGAATCTTATGAAAATAATAATCCCGCAACAGCTTTCTTCCAAAAAAGTTCCCACTTCCGTCATCCATCAGGATATATCCTAAGGCCGTAACTTTTTGAAAAAGTTGATGTCCGTCATAATAGCTACAATTGGATCCCGTTCCCAAAATACATACAATAGCCTGTTCCCCAATTTTTGTCGTGGCATATACGGCGGCATATGTATCTTCCTTTACTACACATTTGGCTTTGGGAAAAAAAGATTTAAAGATACTCCCCAGAAATTTTTTCATCCGATCTGTTCCACATCCTGCACCGTAAAAATAGAGATGGGAAACTTTTTCCTTATTCTTGGAGAGTTCAAAATTATTGGCCAATCTATCTTCTATGACCTCACGGGTCAACACTTCCGGACTCAGTCCCAAAGTTTGTGTTTGAAAGAGTTGATCACCCTTATCATTAAGGGCTATCCAATCGGATTTCGTAGCACCACTATCAACGATCAATATCATATACCTATTTAAAAAAGAATCCTAAAAGCGATCATCTTAAAAAACGATCACTTTTAGGAAACTGTGAAATGTTAAAGTTATAAACTGTTCACATGCTCTGCCAAGTCTACCATTTTATGGGAGAATCCGGCTTCGTTGTCATACCACGAAACCACTTTAAAGAATCTAGGGTTTAATTCCATCCCCGCTCCCGCATCAAAAATACTGGTACGCGCATCACTGACAAAATCCTGGGAAACTACGGCTTCATCGGTATATCCTAAAATTCCTTTTAAATCGCCCTCGGAAGCTGCCTTAAAAGCCTTCTTTATTTCTTCATAGGAAGTTTCGTTTTGAAGACGTACCGTTAAATCCACTACAGAAACATCCGCTGTGGGCACTCTAAAGGCCATCCCTGTTAATTTTCCTTCTAGGGAAGGAATAACCTTGGTAACTGCTTTTGCGGCTCCGGTGGATGCTGGAATAATATTCAACATCGCACTTCTACCGCCTCTCCAATCTTTTTTGGAGGGACCATCAACCGTCATCTGAGTGGCCGTAGTAGCATGTACGGTAGTCATCAGCGCTTCCTCAATGCCAAAATTATCGTTCAATACTTTGGCAACGGGAGCCAAACAATTTGTGGTACAGGATGCGTTGGAGACAATGGTATCCGATGCTTTGACCTCCTTATGGTTAACACCCATAACGAACATAGGGGCATCTTTGGAAGGAGCGGAAATGACTACTTTCTTAGCACCTCCATCAATATGATATTGTGCAGTTTCCAGGGTAGTGAAAATACCGGTACATTCCGCAACGATATCGGCACCTACCTCGTCCCATTTCAAATTTTTGGGATCTCTTTCGGCCGTAATCCTTACCGTTTTACCGTTTACCACCAGATTGCCATCCTTAACCGCTATGGTTCCATTAAATCTTCCATGAACGGAATCGTACTCCAATAAATAAGCAAGATGTTCTACATCCAATAAGTCATTGATCGCTACTACATCTACATTATCTCTTTCTACCGTTGATCGGAAAACCAATCTTCCAATCCTACCAAATCCGTTTATTCCTATTTTTAAGTTTGACATCCTTCTTTTTTTTATGATTAAAATTATGTGGTCATTATATCGGATACTCTCATGAGTTCCTTATCAATTTTAGTGTGCCCTTTTATCGCCTTGCTGATGGGGGTGAGGGTTATTTTATTGTCCTGGATACCCACCATAAGATTGGTTTTTCCGTCTAGCAGGGCCTCAACGGCCTTTACGCCCATCCTACTGGCCAATACCCTATCAAAACACGATGGTGCCCCCCCTCGCTGCATATGGCCCAAAACGGAAACGCGGACATCATATATGGGAAGATGTTCCTCTACATATTCCTTCAGTTCAAATACATTTTTCCCTATTTTATCGCCCTCGGCCACGACGACGATACTAGATGATTTGCCCGACTTCTTACTGCGCTTTAATGAGTCCAACAAACGTTCCAAGCCCAAGTTTTCCTCTGGAATAAGAATTTCTTCCGCTCCTGCCCCTACCCCAACATTAAGGGCTATATGGCCTACGTCCCTGCCCATAAC
>JBATTK010000064.1:0-43410 GCA_049670505.1 Saonia sp. | reverse complement strand
TCTTAACTTAATGGTGTTAAAGGCAGAACCGAAGGTTTGTTGCCAGAAATCCTCATCAGATATTACATAGGATGCACTTACTTTGGCATATACCTGATTTCGTTCATCCTCCCCAAAAACGGAAGCCCCGTCATAGCGAACAGCACCATTAAGATAAAGCTTGTCCTTATAGCTAAAGGACTGCTGCAAGAATGCTCCCCAAAATGATTCTTGGGTTCTAAAATCAAGTTGATTGATAATAGTACCTGCACTTGCTACACGTACTAATGGGGGTAATCTATCCGATTCAATGGATACCGTTTCAGCTTCCTGATATTGCCATGTACCGCCTAAAACGGTCGTAGACTCAATAGTTTCCGAAAGATCTGTTTTATAGCTAAGATTCAAGTCATTATTAAAAAGAAAATTATTGGAATCCGCTCTTCTGGCGAAGCCTGTAGCCTGTGGCGAAGTGGTTCCGGGAGGAATAAAGGCGGTACCCGATTGATTGGCATAATCAAAACCGATGATATAATTGGCGGAAAGCTTATCCGTAATATCCGCTTTAATACCTAGGTTTGTAATAACCCTATTGTTCTTTTGACCAAAATCGAACCTTGCCACTGCTTCCGCTGGGTTTGTACGCGCCACCAAGGGAGAAGTAACCGGAAAAACCCCGGATTCATCCGGTGAAGGATCAATCGAATTATCACTAAAATAAAATCCGGTCAATGCTCCATAAGCAGCAACAATACCACCGTTGGGTATATCGCTACTTTCACTACGTACATAATTAACACCTGCATTAAAGGAAATCCAATCATTTACAGTCTGATCTAAATTCACTTTAACTCCAAATCGCTCAAAATCCGTATTCTTTACAATTCCCTCATTGTTTAAATAGGATCCGGAGACAAAATATTTGGTATTTTCCGATCCGCCCGATACCGATAGGAAGTTTTCTATACCGAAACCACTCCCGAAAATCTCATCTTGAAGATTAAAACGTTCTACGGGTACGGTTTCCAAATTAGATCGGTCACCACGATCTACCCAAGCGAGCGGTACCGTGTTATAATCAATTTCCTGTCGTAGTTCATTTAACTTTGTATTTGTGGTAAAGGAAAAACGGGGTTTTCCTGCTTTTCCGCGTTTGGTAAAGATTTGAACCACACCATTACTGGCCCTAGAGCCATAAATTGCAGCGGCGGCAGCCCCTTTGATTACCTCGATCCGCTCTATATCATTGGGATTAATATCCGCTAGCCTATTTTGGGTATTACCACCCAAATCTATAAGAAGACTTCTTACGTTTCCATCGTTGTCCGTAAATAAATTACTTGTATTGTTTACCAAAACACCGTCTATGATATAGAGCGGATCCGATGATCCCGAAATTGTACTTGCTCCACGCAAACGAATACTGATACCTCCGGCAGGGTCTCCGGAGTTTTGCTGTACCAAGGCACCTGCAATCTTACCGGTCAAGGCCTGATCTACGGCTGTTGCCCCGTTGTTTTGAATATCGGAAGCACTTACCGTAGAAATTGCATTACCCAACGTACGTTTATTGGCTCCAACACCGGTTCCCGTAACGATTACCTCGTCCAAACTTAACAAGTCTTCCGCAAGGGAGACATCCGTTGTAATGGTATCGCTTGATCCCGCAGTGATGCTTATCCGTTGGGTAGAATAGCCTAAATAGCTAACGATCATTGTATAGCTACCGGATTCCAAGGATGCCGTAAAACTATAGTTACCATCAAAATCGGTAACTCCACCAAAGGAAGTGTTCTCAATAAAGACCGAGGCCCCAGAAACGGGGATTCCACTTCCACTGTCCGTAACATTTCCCGTTAAGGAATACGGTGTTGTTTGCCCCAGGGCAAAAGTACTTGCGGCCATCAATACAAAACAAAGTATGTGATGTAGCAACTTTCCTCGAATTGAATTAATTTTTTTCATAGAGTGTTTGAGTTTAGTTAATAATTAAAATTTATAGCGAACAAAGCCTTCTATAGCTTCATATTCTGCCATTCCAAGGGCATTGTATTTTCTGGCGGTTTCCTTGTTGCGTTGTTCGGCACGTTGCCAGAACTCCCGCTCATCGTTTCCGGGAAACATAGCGCTGTCCTTTTGCGATTGATGTTTAAAAATTGCACTTCGCTTCCGGAACATATCCTTAGGGCCAATAGGAACGGCCATTTCCATAGCCGCAATATCCCATTCCTGCCATGCACCACGATATAACCACACATAACAATCGCTTATCCAATCTGCTTTGTCCTGTACCAATTGATCTAAAGCGCTGTAGATGATTTGGAGACATACCCTATGCGTACCGTGGGGATCGGAAAGGTCGCCCGCTGCAAAAATCTGATGCGGTTTAACTTTGTTCAACAAATCATAGGTAACTTTAATATCGGCGTCGGAATAGGGCTTTTTCTTTACGGTTCCCGTTTCATAAAATGGTAGGTTTTGAAAATGTGCATTTTTTTCATCCACTCCGCAATAACGACATGCAGACAAGGCCTCTCCCTTACGAATAAGGCCCTTGAACCGTTGGATTTCTGAACTATCTACCTGTCCAGGTTTTTTGTTGCTTAAAAATTCCCTTACTTTCTTGAACTGTAGTTGTAGCGCTTCATTGTCCTTTTGGATATCAGTTGCAAAATCCAGGAAGCGGATGACCTCATCGTCAAATACCGCTATATTACCGGATGTTTGATAGGCAACATGTACTTCATGTCCTTGATCCACCAATCGCAATAAGGTGCCCCCCATTGAAATTACATCATCGTCCGGGTGTGGACTAAAAATGAGCGATCGTTTGGGGAAAGGAGCTTTTCTCTCGGGCCTATTGCTGTCATCGGCATTGGGTTTGCCACCGGGCCAACCTGTAATGGTCTTTTGTAGTTGGTTGAAAACCTTAAGGTTGATGTGTTCTGCGGAACCAATTTCCGCTATAAGGTTTCCCATTCCATATTCACTGTAATCCTCATTGGTCAGTTTTAATATGGCCTTGTCCAATTTTTCGGATAGCCATATAGTAGCTTGCTTAACAAGATTATCGTTCCATTCACATTCACTTACGAGCCACGGGGTCTTTATCCGTGTAAGGGAAGAGGCCGCGGCCAGATCCAATATGAAATCACAATTGTTGTGATGTTGTAGGAAAGTAGCCGGAACGGTTTCACGTACAGTACCTTCTACCGCTTGTTTAATGATTTCCGATTTTCCCTCGCCCCAGGCCATGAGTATAATCCTTTTAGCCTCCATAATAGTACCTACTCCCATAGTAATGGCTTTTGTGGGAACGTTTTCTTGTCCAAAGAAATCACTGGCGGCATCCAATCGGGTAACCCTATCCAAACGCACTAATCTGGTTTTGCTGGTAATAGAAGAACCCGGTTCATTGAACCCTATATGCCCGGTTCTGCCAATTCCGAGTATTTGTATATCGATACCACCGGCATCGACTATTTTTTTTTCGTATGTATCGCAAAAAGACCTTAAGCTTTCCTGATCTAGGGTGCCATCGGGAATATTGATGTTCTTTTTGGGGATATCGATATGATCAAATAGATGCTCGTTCATAAATCGGACATAACTATGTATGGAGTCCGATTCCATAGGAAAGTATTCATCCAAATTAAAGGTGATTACGTTCTTAAAGTTTAAGCCTTCCTCGCGGTGGAATTTTACGAGAAAATCGTACACTTTAGTAGGTGTGGATCCCGTTGCCAGTCCAAGGACGGCACTTTGCCCCAGTTTTTGTCGTTGCCTGATGAGATCCGCAATTTCATTGGCGACAAAAAAAGATGCCTCTTCGGAGTTTTGATAGGTTTGAGTCGCAATTTTTTCAAACTTTCTAGACTCCGGGTCCGCCCAGATCCTCGGGTATTTCTCTTCCATTCAAATATGTTTATAGTGCTCTATGTTGTCAAAGTTATACAAAAAACAGCAAAACATGCTTTTTTTTGCTGTTTTTTAGCTTAAAAAATTGCAAATAAAATGTTAAAATGCTTTTTTATGCAATAAAAAACGGCAAATACAGCTTTTTGTTTATTTTTGTAGTGATATGCTAAAAGAAGAACGTCATCAGTTTATATTGAATGAAGTTAGAATACATAGTAGGGTATTACTTACTGATATTGCCGAACTTTTAAAAGTATCCGTAGATACTGTAAGAAGGGACATTAAAGAACTTCATACCACAAAGAAGCTTAAAAAGGTCCATGGGGGAGCAATTTCGTTAGGTTTTGATAGTTACAATTTTCAGGAACAACACATTTATTCCCTAGAAGAAAAATCCTTGATAGCGAAAAAGGCAACAAGCCTGCTCAAAGATGGTCAGGTAATTGTGCTTAGCGGGGGAACTACCAATTTGGAGCTCGCAAAATTATTGCCCCCCCGATTAAAGCTTACTTGTTTTACCCCAAGTCTTCCCGTTGCTATGCAGTTAATGGGAAAGCCTAATGTTGAGGTAATTTTTATCGGCGGTAAGCTATCCAAACAAGCGCAAATAACCATAGATGCAGCTGCCATACAAAATATCTCACAAGTTAAGTTTGATCTAGGTTTCATAGGTACGGGTTACTTAGATCCCGTTGATGGCCTTACGGAATTCGACTGGGATGTGGTACAGGTGAAAAGAGCTATTATTGCCGCTTCAAAAAAAACTGTACTTTTGTCCATCTCAGAAAAATTAAACTCTAGCCAGCGGTATAAAACTTGTGATTTAAATGCAATAGATGTATTGATTACGGAGTTAAGTCCTGACAATGATCTTTTGACCTCTTTTAAAAAACAAAATTTACAACTGCTTTAAAGTATGTGGAAAAAGCAAAATAGGATTACTGAACAACCATCAAATTATGATGGCCTAGAACATATGGATACCTTGTCCATTCTTGAAAATATGAACAGGGAAGATCAAAAAGTGGCAGATGCCGTTGCTTTGACCATTCCTACGATAACCACATTGGTAGATGCCTTGGTGGAACGTTTTAATACGGGGGGACGACTTTTCTATATAGGTGCCGGTACCAGCGGAAGGTTGGGGGTCTTGGATGCTTCGGAAATTCCGCCGACCTATGGAATGCCCCATGATAGGGTGATCGGCTTAATTGCCGGAGGGGATTCCGCCATAAGGAAGGCCGTAGAGTTTGCAGAGGACGATATGAAACAGGCGTGGAAAGATCTGAAGGCTTTTGATATTTCTAGTAAGGATACCGTAATAGGCATAGCCGCCTCCGGTACCACACCCTACGTTATAGGAGGTGTTAACGATGCGGGAAGCCACGGTCTGTTAACGGCCTGTATTACTAATAACCCAAATTCACCCTTATCCCAGGTAGTAGATATTCCTATTGAGGTAAATGTTGGACCGGAATTTATCACCGGAAGCACCCGTATGAAAAGTGGAACGTCGCAAAAATTGGTGTTGAATATGATTTCTACGGCCCTAATGATCAAGATCGGTAGGGTAAAGGGGAATAAAATGGTGAATATGCAACTGAACAATAACAAATTGGTGGATCGTGGTGCCCGATACCTGGTTGAGGAATTACAGGTGGATTATAAGGAGGCCGAGGAACTTCTAAAAAAGTATGGTTCGGTAAAAAAGGCCCTGGACGCCCGGGAAAAATAGTTTACTCCACCCTTACGGTCGCCACTTCCTGTTCTATGACCATCTTGTCCGAAGCATTGCCCCAGGAATTAGGGAGGTATTACTATTATTTCTTAGGCACCAATTTATAGATTCCTTTGCCTTCTACCGCTACATAAATAAAACCATCGGGTCCTTGTTTTACATCGCGTACCCTACCTACATCCGCTAGCAGTTTTTCTCTATATGTTACCTTGTTGTCCTTTAGTTCCAACCGTTCCAAGTACTGAAAGACCAAAGAACCTACCAATAGACTCCCCTTCCATTCCGGATATTTGTCCGAAGTCACAAAAGCCATTCCACTAGGCGCTATGGAGGGTACCCAATAGTAGATAGGCTGTTCCATGCCGGGCATTTCGGTTTTATCGGTAATAGTAGTGCCACTATAGTTGATACCATAGGTAATTACGGGCCATCCATAGTTTGCTCCTTTAGCTATAATATTGATTTCATCCCCACCTCGAGGCCCATGTTCATGATCCCATAATCTTCCGGTTTCGGGATGTTTTATCAATCCTTGCGGATTTCTATGGCCATAGCTGTAAATGGCAGTTTTGGCACCTGATTCATTAACGAAAGGGTTGTCCGAAGGTATCCTTCCATCATCATGCAAACGATAAATTTTTCCTCCATCACGGGTAATATCTTGGGGATTCACCTCCCGGGCGCCTCGCTCCCCGATAGAAAAATATAGATACCCTTCATGGTCAAATTCTATACGGGAACCAAAATGTTGCCCTTTTGTAGTGTTGGGTGAAGCTTTGTATAGTAACTCCTTGTTGGTCAATTCATTATTTCTTAGCTGGGCTCTCATTATAGCGGTATGTCCACCTTTTTCTTCACCCTCGGATGAAGCATAGGAAATATAGAGCCATCCATTGGTCGCATAATCCGGATGAAGCTCTATATCCAACAACCCGCCCTGACCTCTTACATATACCTCGGGAACATTGCCTATATCTACTTTTTTTCCATCTTTAAAATGGATGATTTCCCCACTTTTTTCTGTAATCAATAGACTACCATCCGGTAAGAAGGCCATGCCCCATGGAATCTGTAGTTGATCGACGAAAAGCACTGCTGAAAAAATAGATTTTTCAGGAGTATGTATCTCATTATCAGCTTTCTGAGCGCAAGAATAATTGAACGCTATAACGAAAAAATAAAGGAGTATAATACTATATTTCATATATTTACGTTAGGATAATAAATTAAGGTAGCCCTATCAGGCTTAAATATAACGAGAAAATATAAGTATAAACAATTACTCTAGAGAATAAATCTGATCCCAAATCACGCTTATTCTTCTAAAAATACGACTTAACCTATGCTCCCAAAAAAACCTAAGCATCTCTTGTATGCTGTGCTATTGATTTTATTTTCAGTAGTATGTACTTCGGCTATAGCAAATACCAAAGTTTACGAGTTGATCAGTGAGGTTGCTTCGGCAGTTGAAGAGAAAATTTCAAAGTCCGATGTTTCCCTTGTTGACGAAGTAATTAAAACTTCGGGTGTTTCCACTGAAACCAAAAATAGTACCGAAACAACTGAAACGGATGCGACGGTCAGTGCCGCTATGTTTATGACGATCATACAAGGGGCCGATGAAGAAGTCGCTTGTACGAACGACGGTAGTACTTTGGCCCGTTTTAATCTTTGCGGGGATTTTGATGCCCGGGCCATCACGGTTCAGGGCACCCATAGTAATTATACATGGCAACGCCTAAGTCCGGGAACGGGATGTGATATCGATAGTCAATGTCCTGAAACGGATATCTCTCCATCCAATACCTGTACCGGAACATGGTCAACGGTCAATACCTCGGCTACGTTCAACTTAGACCCTTTAACCATATCGGCCGCTACGGGAGCGGAGTTCAGGGTAAGTGTATCTGCGGGAGGTGGTGCCCCATTTTACTATTTTAAAGTAAAGAAGAGTTCTATTACCCTAAATTCCGATACCCGCGATTTTATATGCGGGGTGCCGGGAAGAATACAATTGCTTGGTTTATCAAGTGCCTATGAATATAGTATTGATGGAGGTACCAGTTGGCAAACCTCTCCCGTTTTTAGCGGACTGTTGCCTGGCGATTACAATATGCTTGCCAGACTCCAAAGTACTCCTGGCGCTTGTGAATATCCTTATGATACAATTACCATAGATCAACAGGACATAGATATTGATGTTACTTTTACGGATGCCGTTTGTTTTGGAGAAACCGGAAGTATTACGGTTACGGCAAACAATGTACCTGGTCCTTATAGGTATACCTTATTGGATGATAGCGGCAATGCACAGGAATTTACCTCCTTTATTGGAAGCAACTCCCATACCTTCTCCGCCGTGGCTTTTGGCACCTACTCGGTACAGGTAGAAACACCACAATGTTCAGGTGATCCCACTTTAGGTATTCCTCCCCCACAAGAAGATGTTGATACCTCTGGAAACCCCATAGTCATTGGTAATGGTATCACCCAGATACAGGCTACTGCGGAACATACCACAAGTTTGAGTGCGGCCTGCGGTATAAACAGCGTGGATATTACACTAAACGTTTCCAATGGTACAGGTACACCTCCCTATACATACACCGTTAGCGGAGATGCTACCACCTATAATCTAACCGCTGGAACGGATACCTATCCGGTGACTAGCCCCGATACCTATGAATTTACCATAACCGATGCCAACGGATGTAGTATTACGGTATCGGATTCGGTAGAAGAAATTACACCTCCGGATGTTACCGTATCCGGGGTAGACGGTACCTGTACCAATGGGGGTGCCCGACTGGAATTCAACGTGATAGATGCAAAAGGATATACCTTGTCCTTCAGAGCGGATTCTGGCGATGCATGGAGCCCAAGTTCCTCCTTATCCGTAGCTGCGGACGACTATGACCGTATTCAGGTACGTTATCAATTGGGGGCTAATGATTGTATACTAGAGTTATCACCTCCGATAATTACGGTGACCAATGATAATGGAGTGGACGGAAATGCGGTGAAAATTGCAGATCAAAGCTGTTTGGTAGGCGGTGGTACCGCAGGCGGCGTTATAGAAGTTCAGGGAGCTACAGGGGGATCGGGTTCTTATGAGTATAGTATTGATGGGGTCAATTTTGGGCCAAGTCCTACCTTTAACGGATTATTGCCCGGTACCTATACCGCCTCTCTTAGAGATACGGCCAATCCTTCTTGTGTCCGGGAGTTAACACCTAGGACTATAAATAGCATAGACCCTCCTACAAATCTAGATTTTGCCTTAAGCAATATTGACTGTGCGGCCAGTACTGTGGATGTAACCCTGACACCAACGGCCAACGCAGCAATTGACCGCTACGAAATCATAAGTCCGACTCCTGTAGATAATGGTACGATCAATGTATTTACCGGCCTTATTTCAGGAACCAATTATACCTTTAGAATTACCGACGCAAACAATTGCCAGTACGAGGAAAGCTATATTCCGGTTGTGGAAAGCACCATTAGGGCCCGTGTGAAATCCGGAGGGGATAGAAGGGTATGTCCCGGTGAAACCGATGGTTTCGGGGCATTTATCATAGATGGGTTTGCCACGGATTATGATTATACCATTTCGGGAACCGCACTTAGTGGCACCAGTAGTGACCTTGAAATTCCTGTAACCGGATTGGGTGCAGGTACCTACGAAATAACGGTCACGGATAACGATACCAATTGTGTGGCCACCGCTTCCTTTGATGTGGAATTGGCCCCCAACCCCTTAGCGGTTGTAGCCGACGTAACACCAATGAGTTGTCAGAACAATAATATTGGTAGGGTACGAGCAACGGCCAGTGATGGCTTTGGCGGCTATAGATACCAATTGGACTGGCCTTCAGGTTTAACCCAAGGGCCTAAAAGCGGACGCGTATTCGGTAACCTTACCGAAGTGGGTACCTATACATTGACCGTAATCGATTCCGAAGGATGTACCTTTTCCGTTATGTTTCCCCTTACCGAAGTAGAAGCACCAACAATTTCTTTAGGTCCAGTGGATTATTGTTTTGGTCCAGGGGACGATGCCTCTATAGAAGTAAGTTCCAGTGTAGGTACGGCGCCCATTGGTACGCATGAATATCGTATCAACGGTGGGGCACTCCAGGCCAGTCCGGTCTTTTCGGGCTTGGTGCCTGGCACCTATACTATCGAAGTCGTGGATGGAAACAGTTGTACGGATGATATTCAGGTGACCATACCACCTCAAGTACAGGTCAATTTAAGTTTAGTTACTGAAATACCTTGTGGCGGTAATGGAGAGATGCGAATAAACATCAATGGCGGAGATATATCTACGCTTTCTGGCACATTGTATACTATTTATTTGGACGGTAATCCTGTTACGGGCCACACCGGTGTACCATTGCCATCCAATCCGTTTAGTTACAACGTACCTTTGGGTCAAGATGGTGACTACACTGTTGAGGTCACTGATAATAATGGTTGTACCAATATTTCACCACCTTTGACTTTTACGCCTCCGGCAAGCATTACCGCAACAGAAAACATTGTTGGTCCTAGTTGTGGGGACGCTAACAGCGGTTATGTAGAGATTATACCCGATGTTTCTTCAGGTACACCACCATTTCAAGTAGCATTTGCTCCTGCTGGAATATTGGTAGATGACCCTTTCAATCCCGATCCTTCAGGCACCTACAACTATAGCTCGCAAACCATATATTCCGGGCTTCCGTCGGGTACGTATGAATATATCGTAAAAGACGCAAGAAACTGTACTACCGGGGTTCAGTCCATAACTGTGAGTCCTGACACAACAGACCCACCACAAACAACGGTTTCACCTTTGGGCGCAACGTGTAACTCAGGGGTCTTATCAGGCGGTATACGAATTGATGCCATAGTAGATGGCGTACCGAATTTTACTATAATCATTGAAGATAATTTTGGAAACGAAATCGTCAGAAGAGATAATGTATCTCTAGCCGATCTGCCTTTGGATATAAACGATCCATTGCTGATAGAAGGGAACTACACGGTAATCACTTTGGATTCAAGAGGTTGTATCGACCTAGATGCTGTAAGCATTGATTCATCCGATTTGGATATTGTACCTGATACCACGGCACCACTGGTCTGCGATAGAGGAAATCTGCCGCAGTGTGTTGATATTGTTGGTGGTGTAGGGCCTTTTGAAATTAGATTGGTCACCGATCCGCCTTCAGCATTTGTAACACCGAATGGAGGAGCCAGAAGACATTGTTTCGGAAATTTGGTGCCAGGTGCAACATATACCGTGGAAGTGCGGGATACAAGCACGAATTGTATTGCCCTTGAAACAATAGACATACCCGATGGACCAAATCCAATCAACGTAGCACTTTCCATAGATAATGCAAATTGTAACGGCGATGATGTGGAGCTGGCATATGTCATTACCGGAGCCACCGGGCCTTTTGATATTGTAATCCGTAACCTTGATACAGGAGCCATTGTCACCGATGTAACAGGTAGTGCCACTACAACTGATACCTTTTTGGTACCACAGGGTCCTTATGCGATCTCGGTCATTGACGACGCTACCGATTGTACCGGTGGAGATACCGTAGAAGCGACACTTGATATGCCGCGTGTTGATGTTATAGACAACCAAAATGCCAACTGTAATGAATTGGGACAGCTTACCGTTCGCGGTAGTGGGGGCACGCCATATCCACCAAGCGGCCCGGGATCACTTCCTGACGGTTCTCCGTATGAATATGCTTTTGTGGATGCTGCCACTATCCCGAATGCTGGCGATTATGGTACAGCGACTACAGTCTTTCTACCAGGATCTTTGGCCCCAGGTACCGCCTACGATATTTGGGTAAGAGATTCAAGAGGATGTGAATTTATGACCTCTGCAACCATAGTACAGCTGAATCCAGATTTACCAATACCTACCATTAACGTAAACAACCAGTGTATTACAGGTACGCCTCCTTCCAGTTTTACTATTACGGTTACCATGCCTGCCAATGTTGACAACCCTACGTTTACCTTAGGGGGGGAGACTCAAATACCGATCTACAATCCCAGTAACCCTACAACGGCTACATTCAGCGTTCCCAGTATTGGGATTTATGATGTATATGTGGTAGATGCAGACGGTTGTGATGTGGAAACGACCGCCGAGGTATTTCAAATATTATCTGCTTCGGGTAGTTTTTCAACCGATCCTACCTGTGAGGATCCCGATGGTACTATAACAGTGATCGCGAATGGGGGAAGTGGAGACTTCACCTACATATTGGATGGTACCGATTTTAACGGTAACAACGTAAACATTACAGATCCGGACAGCGATGGGATTTTTCCAGGGATGCTTCCGGGAGACTATGAAGTTTTGGTCAGGGACAATAATGTAACCGGAGGAATACCGCCTCTACCGTGTGAGTTCCTTGTGGAGAATATTATTAGTTTGGCCCCTGTTGAACCGGTCATACAGGATGCCGGTGCCAACGATGTAAGTTGTAATGGTTTGGGAGATGGTAGTATTAATGTCCTACTACAACCCGGAACCGATGCAGATGGTATCCAAGAATTCAATCTTTATGTGGGGACTTTACCTTTACCTGGTACTGCAACACCAACGGTTACCAACACTTCAGGTTCTTTTGGCTCTTTAGGTCCCAATACCTATGTAGTGGAAGTGGTTACGGACAAAGGATGTGTGGATCAAGAGGAAGTTACCATTGCCGACCCACCGGTATTTGAAATATCCTGGCCCGCCGTAACCTTTGCCTGTCAGCCAGGGGCGAATCTATTTAGTACCGCACTGGTCTCCACCCAAATAGACAGTCCGGGCAACGGTGCCCCATATAGTTACAGATTGGACCCGAGCGATAGTTACCAAAGCAGCGGTGATTTTGAGATAGTGGACAATGGTTCAGCACAGACCATAACCGTTTATGCCATTGATGCCAATGGTTGTGAATCCCAATTTACAAGGACGATTGCTCCACCTACAGATGTAACGGCTATCATTACCCAAATAGAACCTATGAACTGTGCAGATCCGGAACGTATTCGTATCGATGTGACGGGGACTACGAATTTTACGGTGGAAGATCAAGGAACTTCTATTGCGGCCGTAACCAATCAGATGGTCTCCGGTGCTAGTTTTGTCGTTTTTGATTTGCCTATGGTAGCCGGGGAGTATCGGTTACAAATAAATGATAACGGCGGCTGTACCTATCCAATTGCCGTTTATACCGTAAATGAACCTACGCCACCTACCGTAATTATTAGTGAGGCCCAAAGGGTTAGGTGTTCTACACCGACTACACCGGGAAGCGACGGGGAACTGTTTATTGATGTAAGTAATTATTCAGGTAGTTACCAATACGAAGTGTTTAGTGTGGACGCTTCAGGTACGGAGACCAGTACGGGTAGAACCGGTGGTTTAAATACCAGTACCAATCCGGAACGGATAACGGGACTTCCCGGAGGTAATTATTCCGTACATATTACTTCCGATGATAACCCACAGTGTCCAGCTGTAAGTAATGCAGCCACTATAAGGACGCCCATACCTTTGTCCGTCAGTGCGGTTGCATTGCAGGAGGCGGGATGTTCCAATGACTTTGGACAAATAGAAGCTACAGGATTTGGAGGGTGGATCTCTCCTACTACACCCTATCAGTATCAGTTGCGTATTGATGATGGTTCCGGTACCTACCCCACTATTGTGGAAGCATTTAGGACAAACGGACTATTTGAAAATCTGCCTTTTGGCGATTATCAGGTGGAAGTTCAGGATGAGGAAGGATGTCCGGCTACCTTTACCGTTAGCGTAGTAGAAACCATAGAAATCCAAGCAGAAATACGCGAACCTTCCGGTTTGGTCTGTCCAGGTGATAACAATGCGGTTCTAGAGGTTTATGACCCTAGGACGGGAGATGCCGTTACCGCTACACAAGGTGTATCCGGTGGTGTCCCCGGCGCGGGTTATAAATTACGCTTGTTATACTTAAATAGCTGTACTTTGGATGCTACCGGAAATCTGGATATTAGGGAAACCGGAGGTTGGCAAGATCCTTTTATCTTTATTGGAAGTTCCGGAGGTACCATAGGAGCGGGTTGTTATGCCATAGAAGTAGAATCCGGTTTTGGTTGTAGACATTTTACCCAACCGTATGAGGTAATTGCACCACCCCCATTGTTGCCCAACTTGGATTTGGTACAGGTACCTGGTTGTGGAGGTGATGGTATTATGCGATTACGCGTGGAAAATGGAGATACGGATCCATCAGTAGTATATGAATATATGCGAAATGATGGTAGTGGATCGTGGCAAGATATGGATGAAGATGGAAATACAGCGGTTACGTTGTTCCGACCAGAAGATGCCAACGCATATATTTTCCTTGTACGGGAGAAGGGATCGGCATGTGCTCCCATAGCTTCCGATGGGGTTACCCTAACAGATGCTACGGATGTAACTTTGATCGTAGGCACCCCTGATGATATTACCTGTGCCAATGAGTTCGATGGTCGAATTGAGTATACCGCCGTTCAAGGATTGGGAACATATGAGTTTACCCTATATGAAGGCGATCCGGGAACGGATGCCTATAACCCTAATCCAGGTGCGACCGTAATAGATGTACGTACCGAAGACGGAGCTTTTGAAGGCTTAAGTCCTTCTGACGATTATTATGTTGGGGTAACCAGTGGTACTTCCGGTTGCCAAAGTGTAAGTAGACGTTTGGCCATTACGAGTCCGGCCCCTATAGTGGTAAATCCAACATCGAGCCCCGTATCATGTAATGGTGAGGCGGACGGAAGTATTACCATAGAAGTAACCAGCGGTGGTGTTGGGCTATTGCAATTTGCCATTGAGCCTAATTTTGACGAGTTCTTTAGTGATTCGGACACTCCTGGAGTATTTACTTTTGATGAGCTTGAAGCTGGAATATATGAAGTGTTGGTAAAGGATGATAATGGTTGTTCCGAAAAAAGGACGATTGAAGTTATGGAACCCACTGAATTACAATCATCGTTCACATCCACTCCGGAAACATGTATAGGGTTCGCCGATGGTACAGCACAACTTACCATCACGGGAGGTACGCCTTTTGAAGATCCGGCTACAGGGGCCCAATATTATGAAACTAGTTTAAATTCTTCCGATGATGCCAATTTTGTAAGAAATGATAACCTGTTCTTTGATAATCTGCAAGGGGATGAGACCTACGTAATATTTATAAGGGATGCCAACGGATGCCCTAGCAATGTGGTTATACCTATAGAAATAGGTGTAGACTTAACCGCTACCGCAATTCCGCAATATGGATGCGATGGTATTTTCCCGAACAGTACGGTAAGTGTGGAAATGCAGGATACCAGTCTTATACCGGACTTACTGTTTTACTTGGAGGATAATAATTCTACGGAACCGACGCTGACGGAGGCGGAGCGAATTAATTTGGCGGATACAGAACGTGCGTGGGGAGATTTACCCCCAAGTGATTATACGGTGCATATCTATCATTCCAATGGCTGTTCCAATTTTGTGGAATTCACGATCGATGCATACGAACCATTGGAATTGACCGCGGAGAAAACAGGTCCCAACGAAATCACGGCGATAGCCCAAGGAGGCTTTGGAGGCTATGAATACTTCTTCCAAGGGGAATCCACCGGAGATGTGAATGTGTATAATTTAAACGAAGATGCCAGTGTCACGATCAGGGTCGTAGATCAAAATGGTTGTGTGGCAAGTATTACTATTCCTTTTGATTTTGACGGGATGTTGGAAATACCCAATTTCTTTACCCCTAACGGTGATAACGAAAATGATGTATTTTTCCCAAGGAACCGAGAGTTCTTCCCCAATATAGAGGTGAAAATATATGATCGCTATGGTAGGGTAGTGGCGGAACTGAATCAGGTTTCGGCATGGGACGGTACATATGAAGGAAATGAATTGCCCTCAGGGGATTACTGGTATGTAGTAAATGCCAATGATGCCGATAAGCAGCAATACGTAGGTCATTTTACCTTATATCGATAATTGGATATTTAACCATATAATTCCTCGACGGCTCTGCCTCGAGGTTTCCGATTACACCTCCTCCGCCAGCTGGCGGATCGGAATTGTGAAAAGGCAATTGCGGGTGGGGTAAAATAAAAAATTTCAAGAAATTTTTTATTGTGAAGAAACAAAAGGGTGCTATGACTATAGCGCCCTTTTTTTGGTATATCTTGCCGTCCTTCAGATTATTTGGATACTGTTCTGAAAGTTTAACTAGCTTATTTTTGTTTCAAGATGTTTTGCCGATAAACTGTCCTATGGCTATGGTTTTTAAAAATGGATACCGTAAATTTGGAAGAAGATGAAAGCATTGAAGAACTTTTTTTCGGGTATTGAACAGCTTTCCCCACATGAGATGGACTTTTTACTTTCCCATATGGAAAGTAAGCGGATTTCAAAGGGGACGGTGCTTTTTGAACCCGGGGATTTGGTAAATTCCATTTACTTTTTGGAAGAAGGTATATTACATCACTTCAATTACAATGATTTAGGAGAGCAAAAAACCCTTGGTATTCATAATTCCCCTTGTTTTTGTACCGACTTGGAAAGTTTTTCAATAGAAAAGCGATCTCGGGAATCTTGTATTGCAATGACGGACTGTACCGTATATGAGCTTTCTAAATCGCATTATAATGCCCTTGTGAATTCCAACATCAAGTGGAGCAACTTTGTAAAAAAAGTTACGGAGATCAGCCTCATTGAAAAATTGGACGAGATTCGTAATATGGCGAATAAATCGGTTGGGGAGCGCTATCGTGATTTGGTAAGCGCCAATCCCGGAATTCTACAGAATGTATCACTTCAAATTATTGCCTCGTATTTAGGGACCTCACGGGAAACGCTACATCGAATTCGCAGAAAGATGCGTATTGCCTAAACAGAAATCTTAAAATTTTGTTAGTGTGTCATATGACATAGTTTTTTATACCTAAAGTTTTCAACTTTAATACCGGAAAAGGTGCGGCTACTCCGCTCCTAAAAATAGTATAAACGAAAACCGGGATTATGAAAACGTATCTAGTTATTTTGAGTTTGGTGTTGGGGACCAGCCTATTTGCCCAAACGGAGAAAAGTTATAAAGCTGTTGTTGCATCTACCGTATCGGCGGATAAAGCATGGACTTTGATTACGGACATGTCCAAATGGAAGCTTTGGGACGATGGTGTTGTAGATGCCAGATTTGAAGGCCCTCTTAAGGAAAAAGCTGTTGGACGTGTTATTAAGGCCGATGGAACGGTTGTTGAATACAAAATAATAGCTTTGGAGGATGCTAAAACTTATACATTTAAGCACAAGCTATCTTCCGGTGTAATTTTTACAAAAAGAATAGTAACTCCCAGTGAAAATGGTTCCAGTATTTCGGAAGAAGTCTGGTTTAAGGGAATATCCGGCAAGACCTTTGAAAAATATTGTGGTGCCGATTACGGTTCCAAAATTGAATCGAATCTGAACACTTTTAAGGCCATCCTAGAAGATTAAGAATATATTGGAGTAGGAGGTATACTGATGAAGAGCTGCTCGTACCAGTTTTTTGTTGTTCAAAAAGGAAAGTTTAGGTTTCTATACCTTCAGTTTTACGGGGATATACATAAGTAAACACCCAACCCGCCAGCATCGCCAAAAGGAACGATGGTGCCAGGACATCCAGTTTTTCAAAATAAATACCGACACCATCTATTTTTTGCACTACAAATTTGAATAAGGGAACACACAGAAAACCCGTTATCATAGAAGCAATGGCGCCCTTTTCCGAATAGGCCTTCCAAAAAATGGAAAGTATAATTACCGGACAAAAGGTTGCCGCTATTCCCGACCAACCGAAAATCACGAACCAAAAAATAGTCCGGTCCGGGGAGAGTACGGCCACCGTAAAAGAGATTCCAAGGGCAAAAATAGCCATCGCCAAAGTAACCATTCTAGAGAGCCTGCCTAGTTTGTGGTCCGCTATATGAGGGTTGCATATTTTTTGATAGAAATCACGTGTAATTGCACTGGATGCCACCACCAATAAAGAATCTATGGTAGACATAATGGCCGATAATACGATTGCCACATAAATACCGACTAGTGTTAGGGGCAGCAGTTGTTCCACCATTACGATCAACACATTTTCCCCTCCAATACCTAAGATAGCTTCCGGGTCTTGTCCGGTTTCGGTAAACAGATACCTTCCTAGGAGTCCAATACTAACAGCAGCGGCATCGGTCAGTAAAGTGAAAACAATAGCCACCCATCTCCCTTTATTGATTTCCTGTTCATTCTTAATGGCTATAAAACGGACATAGATTTGTGGAGAGCCTAAAAACCCTAATCCGATCATAGCGAATCCCAAGATAGTAAAGGTATTGATCCAAGGATTATCGCTAGTGCCCCATACATATAACAATTTGGGGTCAATGGCTTCCAATCCAGAAATGAAAGCCGTTCCGCTTTCCAAAGAAAACCAAGCAATAAGGGGGAGTAGCAGAAGCCCAAAAAACATCATTAGTCCTTGAAAAAAATCGGACCAGACAGCGGCTAAAAAACCTCCTATAAAAATATAGGCCACCACAATTAAAAAACCTACCGATGCTCCCACAAAATAGTCGATACCGATCAGGGACTCAAAAGCTTTCCCGGTAGTGTCTATTTGTGCACTTACATAAATGATTACAAAAACGGAGAGTGCAGTGGCGGAAATACTTCTAAGCACATTGGATTTGGGTAGGAACCTACTTTCAAGATAATCGGGTATCGTAATGGATTGGTATTCATCCGTTTGCTTTTTAAAGGGTTTGGCCATAAAAAACCATGAAAGGGCTACACCCAATACCTCACCGAATACCACCCAATAGGCGGAAACACCGGCAATGGCTCCCATACCTGTTAAGCCTAGCAACAACCAACCCGACTCCCCTGTCGCCCTTGCCGAAAAGGCCGCGGCCCAATAGCCCACATTTTTCCCACCTACGTAATAATCACTTAGGCTTTTTACTTTTCTAGATGCAAGAATTCCAATAAGGAAAAGAATAGAAAAGTAGATGCCTAAAATGATGAGTTTGGTTGCCATTAATTAGGGTTGTCGGGATATTTGAATTGTTAATCGCTAAAGATAATGTAAAACCTATAGATGTATCGACTTAAGTACTTCGCCATGAAATGCTTGGGAAAGGACTAAGAGCCTGTTTAAATTTTATCCTTTGGTTTTGTTACGTCCCTTTTTCCGCTGCCCTTCGTTCCCAAAATACTCATTTGGCACTGCCAAACTCTATTTTCGGTGCTTTGGCCAACGAAGAAATAACCAATAGCAAATTCCAAAAACAAAATTAAAACAGGCTCTAAAGTATATCTGCAATATTTGAATAAATTAATAGGAGCTTATGCAATCTTAATTGTATATTTGCCCCCGGAAAAAATCATTTTATGATTGGATTCGATTATGGAATCCGCTCCCTTAGATGGAGCTTATGAAGAGCGAAGTCGAAATACTCGGGCAGGCTACTTCCTTTACCCGGACTGTTTGCTATAGTTTTGGTTTGTAGTTTGGATTTAAAGTATTGATTTTTACAGCATATGCTGTTATTCGGGATGTGGCCCTTTAGACGGAGTTTATATAGAGCGAAGTCGAAATACTCGGGACAGGCTCCGTTCCCGCCGTGGTCGGGACAGGCCGGTTAGCGTATCACGCCTTTGGCGTGATGGTCGCCCGAAAGATGATGTATATTGTACAGTGAGAAACTGGTCCGTTATTATTGTGGACAGACCGATGGTATTGAAAAACACCTGCTCGTGCACAATAAGGGCGGGAAGAAATACACTTCCAAGGGGATTCCATGGAAGTTGGTAAGGACATATAATTGCGATAGTCGTTCCGAGGCAGTTCGACTGGAGCGAAAAATAAAGAAAAGGGGTATCGAAAGATACCTGAACGAAAATTGATTTTCGGGATGTGGCCCTTCGTTTACGCTCAGGACAGGCTACCCCACAGGACAGGCTACCCCACAGGACATTCTTCGTTAAGTTGATGGATCTGAAAAGAAGTTAAATTTTGGGCAAAAGTACAAATTCGGGATGTGGCGCAGTCCGGTTAGCGTACACGGCTGGGGGCCGTGTGGTCGCAGGTTCAAATCCTGTCATCCCGACTTTACATTTTCATGTAGTTGCATAACACTGTTAATCTTATGATTTTCAGTGTTTTGTGTTTTTAGGATAACCAGATGAAACCACATAAAACTACCTGAAAACTATTCAATCGTGTCGATAACGGGAATTGAATAGTACCATAATTATTGTAACTTTAAGTAGCTTTTGAAGGTATTTCCCTTTGTGTTTTTACCCTCTATATGTATTAACTTAAAGCTACGTATTATGTTAGAAAACAGCAGATTATCCATTAATTTCTTTACTAGAAAACACCAAAAGGAATCCGAAAACCTTATTATTTATGCGCGTATCACTACTCACGGAAAAAGAGCTGAATTCAGTTTAAATCGGGATTTAAAAGCCAATTTATGGGACAAAAACCGTAAAAGAGACAAAGGTTTTTCTAAATATGTGCTTTCCCTGAACAAATATTTAGATCAAGTTTTTACTCAATTATATGAAGCTCATCGACAGTTGTTAGAAGAAGGCAAGACGATTACATCAGCCACAGTAAAGGCCAGGTATCTTGGAGAAGATGAGGAAGAGGGTAAAACCTTACTCGATTTGATAACCTATCATAACACTACCATGCATACTTCCTTAAAGGCTGGAACAATGAAGAACTACTATATTACCGAGCGGTGCATTAAAAGATTTCTAAAAGACGAATATAACATCGAAGATATTCCACTTAAAAAACTCGATTATCGCTTTATTATTGATTTTGAGCAGTATGTAAGAAGGTACAAGCCATCTACCCGAACGGGTTGCACCAACAATGGAGCGATGAAGCATATGGAGCGGTTAAAAAAGATGTCAAGATTGGCCGTTCGATTGGAATGGTTGGAAAAAGACCCATTTGTAAACTACAAGCTAAAATTTAAAAAAACAGAACGCCAGTTTTTAACCAAACGAGAATTAAAACTCATCGAGGAAACCACTTTTAAAGTCCCGAGCTACGAGAAGATTAAAGATCTTTTTATTTTCGCATGCTATACAGGCCTTTCCTATATAGATGTAAAGGAATTGAAAGCTGATCATTTGGTCATAGGTCTAGATGGCAATGATTGGTTATATACAAAAAGAACTAAGACTGATGAACCGTTGAAAATTCCATTGTTGCCAAAAGCCAAGGAAATCATAGAAAAATATAAGGACGAGCCAAATATACTTGCCAATGGCCGATTGCTGCCAATTTACAGCAATCATATGATTAATCGAACTTTGAAAGATATTTCCGGAGCTTGTGGTATTCATAAAAATCTGACTTTTCACGTAGCGAGACATACGTTTTCAACAGCAATAACACTTTCAAACGGAGTACCCATTGAAACCGTATCCAAACTTCTAGGGCATACCAAATTGTCTACCACTCAAATCTATGCTAAGGTTATTGAAAAGAAGGTAGGGGAGGATATGCAAAATTTGATGGAGACAATGAAACTTAAAGAGAGTAAGGAATCATATTCCAACATCGCTAATTAAAAATCTAACCTCATTCAAAACCATTTTCTTTAGCATTATTTGAAGTCAATCGTTCAATCTCCTATTGAAGTTCGTGAGATAGAAATGGCTTGTCGGATTTTTTGCCTTCCCAGCATAAAGGAATATCATTCACTTTGTGTTGGTCATTGCAGTTTTTCTAATAATCTACAAATTGATAACGGGGCGAAAAGTTTAGAACCGTTGAGAACACGAGACCTAAAAAAATCCCCATGCAAATGGGGATTTTTATTTAATTCATATTGACCGCAATCCAGCCAATTATCTGTGACATTAAGAATTCTATAATCAAATAGAAAAACACCTTAATTAGTAGTCTTACATTTTTTCTTTACGCTTCCTTAGTTGCCGTTCCAATTCATTGATCGATTCTGAAATGGAGTCCGCGAAATTGTCATGACTCGCTTCAGCGAATAATCGAGGGCCGGGAAGGCTCAATCTAATATTGCATGTTTTTCCGGTCTCGTCGGAAGAGGTGTTTTCCACCTTAAAAAAAACATCCCCGCGAATGACCATATCATATTTTACACCCAATTGTTCCAATTTTTCTTTGGCCATATCTTCTAGGCGCTGGCTTGAGGCCACATCATGGTATTCAAATATTACTTGCATAGTTTTGTATTGTTTTTGTTATTGGAAATTGAGGATTAGTGATTACAATTGACCATCCAACCGATACCGAATCGGTCGGTGCATATTCCAAAATGACCCCACTCCCTTTCTTTAAAATTATTGTGTATTTGGCCTCCTTCGGACAGTTCATCGAACATACGTTCAGTCTCATCCGAATCCCTAACATAGACATTCATGTGAATCTGATTGCCATGATTTTTTTTGTAAACATTCAAGATTTTATTCTTGTTATCCATTCGGAGACCATCTCCCGTTATTGCTTCGCCAATTCTAAGGTCTGTACATTATTTTCCCCGTCTGTGGATTGCCATTTCTGAAACTTGCCCTTGTTCTCGATATAAATCCACGTCTTGGAAATTTCTGAGTCATCTCCTGTAATGGTCACGAACTTTTCTGTCGCCGACCACTCGAAAGGTGCTAAATCGGACTGCTCAATTCCTAATACGGTATATTCCAATTGCTTGTCCCCGGTATTATTTTTATTAAAAGTCATGGTTCCAATATTGGTCAGGGTAGTGCCTTGATTTCCTGGAGTTGTTCTAGCATATTTTTGAACCGTCCACGTGCCGACCAAGCGATGTGAACAAGAGGTGAGCAGCGCTATTGCTAGAATCGAAGTAATAATTGATTTTTTCATTCTTTAATTTTTAAAACCTGGTGTTACGAATATTCCCAACCTGTTTATTTTATATACTATAAGAACTGGATAAGCCTTTGGCGATTTCTTTACGATGCCCATCCAAGATTGATCGGTTAAAATCGGTTACGGAAGAATGTTTTAAGACTTCATCATATTCATCAAGAACAGTCTGCTCGGCTTTTTTGCATTCATCCAGTACCGCGGCTTTGCTATTTCCTTTGAAGAATAAAAGGGCGTCTGACCAAATTTTGGCCGCTTTTTGCGATGGCTGACCTTCTTTAAGTGCCGTTCCGTTAAGACGTATAATAATATCGGTTAGCTCATTAATCATGCTCCCTTTTTCCGCCGCTTTGACCACGAAGAATGATTTCAAATCTTTATCTTCTATATGCTCAATCCCTTTTTTATAGGTGTTCTCAGCATGATAATGAACGCCCAATAAATCATTTAATAAATCAACTACTTGCGAATAACTCATGGTCTATTTTTTTGTTTATAAATTAATCTTGAAAGATGGTAAGTTCCGTTTTTGAACAGAGCTTCATTGACTCTAATGGGTTTTTAATTGACTCTAACAACACTTGTTAATCGGAATTGTCAAAAGTACCCTGATTAAGATTTTACTGACCCAAGGTTTTATACCAAACAATAGTTGCTATCCTTTTTGATAATCAAAAAATTCATATACATTACCAATTCTCACTTTTTTGAAATCCACCTAGTTGGATTTAAATGTTCTTTTAAAGTTAACGCCATTGTTTACGACAAAGAGACGGCAAAAATGGTTAGTGACGACTTTAAGGAAATAAGTAAGGATATTTCCCCTTTGGATTATGAAACGGTTGAAGCTAGGGAGGGAAAAGATCATTGAAAGAGTCGCCAAGCTATGCAGTCCGTTACTTTAGTAAAACTTCGGAGGCCATTTATACGAGTTTGTTATCTTTTTCGAACGTTTTGAGGAGTAACTTCCTATCAGTTTTATTTATAATATGTTTTTCGAGATCTTCCTTTAAGCTATTCAATTCCTCAAATACTATGGCCCTGTTTTCATCCGAAATGTTCGGGCCATTAGCTATAAACTTTAAGGCGCCGATTAGTTCGAACATTACCGCGTTATCATGTTTGGAGTAGAGTCTAATAGGTTGAACAATAATGCGCATGAGTTCACTTGCGGGAATATTGTTCTTGATTAATATACATTTTCCATTATCCATAGGCCGGGAGGTAATTCGTGGAAACTGCAAGAACTTACGCAACAAACATCCCAATTTTGCTATGGCATCAATGGCTGTTCCCGGATCGTTGATTCCGGGAGACATGGCCTTGACAGCGATTTCCATCAGTTTTATCATACCACCGATACCTCTGTCGTCTTCGTGACGGTCTGATGAGAGGTCGATGCAGAACATCAGGTTTTTGCGATTATCTTCGGACATATCCTCCTTGGATCGGAGTATGGGCATTCCTTCCCATAAATGCTGGTTCAAATAAGGTATGATTTCTATTTGATTGTTTTTTTCTTCTATCGAATCTTTAAGAAGTCTGCTATCGAAGCCCCTAAAATATCCTGTCTTATCGCTATTCAGAACATTCCAATCGGAGGTGTCAATATATTTAAGTGCAGTTTTCGAATCTTTGGACTGTTCCAGTTCTTTTTCGGCATAACCATTACACTTCTCGAAAATCCTGTCGATGATATTATGTATCTGAATGGCCCCGGAAATGTTATGAATAAAATATACGAACAGTCCAATACAGAGTACGCTTAGTACTGCGGCGAACATAGTGGAGAGACCCATCGTATTAGCATCTATTCCTCGTGCACCTAGCGAGGTGAGAATAATGATGCAGTAAAGTAGCGTACCGACATAAGTACCCAAAATAATCTGGTGCTTACTGTTCGAGATCAGCCCAGGAAGTAGTCTCGGTGAAAAGTTGGATGAAGCTTGGCTTAGCACCACCATGACCATCGAAAAACTAAATACGGTAAGCGAGATTATCCCCCCTATGAAAACGGAAAGAATCGAACGGCCTGTCTCATAGTCCTGAATAAAAAGATAAGGGATATTTTCTTTGATCGATTGTACGATTTCCCAGTTTTCCAAGGTCAGTGTAAGCATAGCTAAAATGAGGCATAGAATTGAAATGAGCACCGGATAAAACGCAATACTGCGAAGTACCTCCCGATAAGTTTTCTGCAAGAATTTTAGAATCTTTTTCATTTATAAAATTGAATTTAGTTAAGATAGCCATTTCCATTCAACATAGAGCTTTAATTATTCTACAGCTGATTTTTACACATTGTGTAATACCTAGGATAGCACTAATATCCTTAGGTTATTCAGTTTATACTAAAGTAAAGATTGTTTTCATAATACAATACCCCCAAGCCCGGAAGTCGGAAAACCCTTCCACTCCAATCCTCCCCATGCGGACACGCTACGCTGGCCCGCTAGGGAAGTCTTTCCGTTCCGGTTTTCCCGACACCCTCGGAGCCGCGCGAAAGAACAAGCGGCAAAAGGCCGCTTGACCTTTCTTCCCCTACCCACAAAAATTTGGGTTACTTCCACCCATATTTTAGTCCAGTACATCGCAATCCATTAGTCTCTTTGTTCTTTTGACTATCTTTAAATAAACAGAATAGAAGATGTGAAAAAGATAATCGACAACATCGCCAATTGGTTGGTCGGGCTTACCGAAAGGAAGAGCAGGACGGATAATAAACTGACCGCTTTTTTAAACAAAGGCAGGAACGGTCTTATTGTCGGGGCCGTAATCTTTGGCTTATTATGTACTTTTCTTTCATTCGACCTTTATAGGAGTTCTGGAAAGCTATGGCTTGCCCTTATTCCAATGGTTTTCTTCGTTTTCGCCATATTCGGTATTTTAGTGTTGGATTCCTATAAGGTAAAAATAAAAAAAAGGAACCGCGGGTCACGTATGAAACTGGTCGGTTTCAATCTTGATTTTACGGAGCGCATCCTTCAAAAGATATATGATTCCTTGACCAAATATGAATTCTTGGACGAGAACCTGACCCGTTTCGAACATTTTTACAATGTACTTGTTCTTGATTTCGAGGAACATGAATCGGTTCTTCATTTTAACTGTACCCAACCTCAACTCAAGTATATTCTGGACAAGTTCAAGCAACTTAAAAAAGGAATAAGTCTAAAATCTTTTGAACGCTCTAAAAAAATCTACCACAAGGGAAATCTGATTACCGCCGAAACACTTTCAAAAAAGTACAACGAATCCCCACCAAACCAAAAATTCAAACAACTAATAGATTCTTTTTTCAATTTCTTGGGGGATATTTAAAAAATTTAGGGGGGAGACTTCCCCTTTTTGCCCTTCAATCTATTTTCATCCGTTTACATTGCATCGAACATTTGTAACACAAGTAGGCCGCATTGCGGCTATTTTAAAAGCGGAAATTATGGAAACGGAAAACAACATGGTAGAACTCCTAAAGGATATCAAGGGGCTTCTTTCCCATCAAAAGAAAGTGATGAACGTAGATGATCTGGTCGCATACACGGGACTATCCAAAAGCAAAATTTACAAACTGACCCAATTGAAACTTATCCCTATGGGGAACAATAAACACATCCGCCAGAAATTCTTCGATAAAGAGACTATCGATGCCTGGTTATTGGGAGAGCCTAATCTGTCGGACGAGTATCTGGAGAGGGAATTCAATAAACAGATTTCCCAAAAGAAGAAATAGTAATCCACAAAATATATCGGTTATTGATAGCGATAACGGTTCAAAAAAGTATGTGGATAGGGAGAAAAAGAAGAAAGGTAGGTGAAACGGAAAAATGCGTTCGGGTAAGAATTCGAGATGTGTCATTGTCATGACAAATCTCGCTTTTGCTCCCGCAGGTCGCAAAAGAAAAAGAACTATTAATTGGATTTTCGATATAGAATTTAAAAGAGTATCCGTCCTCATATTATTATAAAAATCCAGTACAGAAATACCAAAGGTGAAAAAAGAGTTCGTACAATTCAGATGTTCGATTTATGAAAAGAAACTGCTCAAGGTCAAGGCCAAAAAGAGCGGACTTTCCATCAGCGAATATTGTCGTAGGGCCGCCTTTGAGGATAGGATCGTGGAGCGCCTTTCGGAAGAACAGATAGAAACGTACAAAATGTTGGTCAAGTACCAAATGAACTTTAAACGTATCGGGAACATGTTCCGAAAACGGAATCCCAGGTTGGCGGATGAAGTAGTCAAACTGGCAAATGAAATCAGGCAACATTTATACAACTTTAAAAAATGATCGGCAAGGGAAAATCCATATCACATACAAGTGCTTCCATTGGTTATGGATGGAACCAAGAGAAGGGCGCGGATGTCGTTTACAAACAACATTTGGCCGGGGAGAATCCCAAGGAGATTACCCAAGAATTCAAGATCATACAATCGCAGAACCAAAGATGCACGAAGAACACCATGAGCTTTGTGCTAAGCCCGACCATCGAAGATGGACAGAAATTGATAAGCAAGGAACTCACTGAAATCATAGAGAGGTTCGTCAAGGAAATGAAATTACAGGAGCATCAGGCCATCGCCTTTGTACATCGGAACAAGAAGCATGTACATATCCATTTATACGTAAACCGTATCGACTTTCAGGGGAAGGCCTATAAGGACAGCTATATCGGAAAACGGAGCCAGCAGGCAGCGGAACGGGTAGCAGATAAAATGGGACTGACTACGGTACGGGAGGTGCAACAGCAAAAACTGGACAAAGTAAAAAACATCAGGACCGAAATTAAAATGATTCACGAAAAGATCTTGCTAGAAACGAGACCGAAGAACTTCGACCAGTATATCGGTCAAATGAAAGCATACAATGTAACCGTCATCCCCAGCATCAACAAACAGAACCGGTTACAAGGGTTTCGGTTCGAGTATGGAGGACAAAACCTAAAAGGGAGCGATGTACACCGTTCCATGTCGATGGGAAGGATATCGGAGCAGATCGGATTTGACAAGAACGTTGTCCAAAAAGTGTCGCAGGAAAAAAGCTTAAAACTATTGGGCAAGGCCGTAAACGTATCCCCGAACCTGGCAGCCAGAATAGCAACCAAGGTCATCGAACAGACCATCAAGAGAACAATCGATAGAGGAATAGGTATCGGAATCGGAATTTAGGACTATGGCAAAACTGGATGAAATAGCGGCATTATTGGTCGAGGAGATCAACGGATTTGAAAAGTCGGTCGACCGATTGGAACTATTAAAAAAATCCCTACACGATTTTAAAATACGACTGGACACTACGGACATCGACTTTATTTTAAAACGATATAATGACCATCAAAAACAGGCCAGCGAAAAGCAGCGTAAACAGATGGCCGATATTCTTTATCAGATCAAAAGATCCATCCTGTTCCCCAAATGGCTGATAAAACTATTTTGGGGACTGTTGGTCTGTATAGTTCTTACCCTTGGGTTTTCGGTATATAAGGTATCCCGGATCCCCGAAAGGGAGGAAGCCGCCTTTAAAAAAGGGGAGAACAAGGCAGTAGCGCATTTTAGACAGTTCTTTGAAGAAACCCCGGAGGCCGGTGAACTCTACAAAAAATGGTCGGAACCCCAAAACAAAGAGTAGTCTGCGCCCTATTTCGATTTTACTTGACGTTTATCGGCCCGAACACTATAAAATCGAAACAGGATCCGTGCGCAAAGTTTTGGGTAAGATTTGGGTCTTTGAATGTACGCTTTGCATTTAAGTCTATTCCATGTCATTTTCTTTCGCCAACAGCTTTCCGATCTCGTCCAAGAACTCCCATTCCTCGAAGGGGATCATTTTAATTACAAGCTCCAATACCGTTCTTACATGGGCATTGGGTTCTACCACCGAATTGATGTTGGAAAACTCGGCGGTCTCCAATACGATGATACAGACACCGATCAAGGACTCGATGGTAAAGAATATATCCTGATATCCTTCTACATGGATGCCCTTGACCTTGAACCGGCCCTTATAGTGCTTATGGGGCTTTAACTTATAAAGGTGTTCCTTGGCAAGTTCTTTCAGTTTTTCCATTGTTTTGTCGATATGCGTTTCCATTGATAGAGGTTTTAAAAATTATCCGTTTCTTTTCGATGCATTTCCTTTTTTTGGAATGCAACAACAAGTAAGGCAGACCGTTGGATGTACCCAACCCATCGGAATTGTATTTTACCGTTTTGAATTTGTTTTTTACTAGTATCTTTATGTAAGGAATTGTTATATTTGGAGTATGGATACAGCTACAAAACCCAACCACATAGGACGAAAGATCGGTCGCATCCGTGAACTCAGGGGCATGAAACAGGAAACCTTGGCCGAGGAACTCGGTATTAGCCAACAGGCCGTTTCCAAACTGGAACAAACGGCGGAAATAGAGGATGAAAGGTTGGAGCAGATTGCAAAAGTGTTGGGGGTTACCAAAGAGGCCATTGAAAACTTCTCGGAAGATACGGTATTCAATATTATTGGAAATACCTACCATGATAATTCATCGTCTTTTAATTACGCATGTACCTTCAATCCTATAGATAAACTAGTCGAAGTTTACGAAGAAAACAAAAAACTCTACGAGCGTTTGCTACAGGCCGAAAAAAATCGAAAAAAATAAAGTGGCTTATTTGGAACGCTCCATGAAGAAATAAAGATTTCGGATAGGCGTCGTTTTGTCCTATTTCCCCTTCAAATTATACTGTCATACGGTTTTTGCTTCTTATCAGGACAGTTCAGATTTAATTTGAAGATTTCAAACGGCCAGGTAATTGGTTCAAGTGAAATGTACTCTAGTATTTCTGCCGTGGAAAATGGTATTGCATCAGTAAAGAGTAATGCCCCTAGCGCAACGGTTGAAGATAATTCCTAAAACCAAAAATTCGCTCACTATATCTATTTCAAATAGGAAGTATAATAGGGTATGACTGATTATTCCCTTGGTTTTCTTTTCATATGCATAACTGCATGCACATACACGATTTCGTTTTCCAGAGTGTAGTGTATTCCATAGGGATAGCGTTTCGTAAATACGATTTTTATATCTCGATAACGCTTTTGAAAATGCTCGGGATTTTTTGAAATTCGTTCGAGTTCATCATCCAGTCGTTCTAGGAAATCCAGAGATAGTCCTTCTTTTTCTTCCTCATACCATTCAAGAGCTTCCAATATATCCAATTCCGCCCCTGGTTTGATGATGACTTTATGCGCCATATTTCTTACGCAATTCTGGTTTTAGGACTTTCCAATCTTTTCCGGCATCTGGATTGGCCTTATGGTCGGCCAAACGCTGGTCGAGTACTTTCCGATGCTCTTCGGAGATTTCGTAATCGTTTTCCTCTTCTTGATACGTTTCCACAAGTGCCTTTATCAACTTTAGCAAACGATCGTCGGCATTGTCGATATAGGTAAGTACCCTTTTTTTCAAATCTAGCGTTGCCATATCTGCTTTCTTTAAATATAAAGATACAATTTCTGTTCCACAGTTTTAATTTTTAACGACGAAGCGTACCAAAGAATGACCAATTTATTGCCTAGTTTACCATTGTACCAATCACTTTTGAACTTTTTTGTTGTTAATTGGTTAAAGCTCTTTTTTTTGGTATTAAACATCTCAGGCTAATTTTGGTACCGCATTTACCCTTACTTTGTTACAAAAAATCCAAAAATTTACCCTTACTCTGTTATAAATGATTTGTGAAAATTTGCTTTATGAGCTTCCCATAAAAGACGATTGCCAAAAGATTTCGAAATAATTTTTATTCAAAATGAGTATTAATATTCCCATAACTATTATTATTGGGGATAATATTACCCAAAATGAAAACAAAAAAAGCTATCCTATTTCCAAAACATCAAAAGATAATGGAACAGGTAGGGGAAAATATCAAACTTGCCCGCAAGCGAAGAAAACTTACGACTATTCAGGTATCGGAACGAGCCGGAATAGATAGAAAGACCCTTTACGAAATTGAAAAAGGATCTCCAAGTGTTAGTATTGGAGCCTATTTTAATGTACTGAGATCTTTGAGGCTTCAGGATGATTTTTTGAAATTGGCCTCCGACGATGAGTTGGGTCGGAAACTTCAGGACTTAGCTTTGCTAAAATAGATTCCTTAATTATGTCGATAAAAGTCCAAAATTTCGACATATTCAGAATATATGTCGATGGTATAGATATCTCTTCATTTGAACTCCTTTAAATTGTATTTGTAAGTGATAATTTAAAAAGTGCTTCGGTGGGTAGATACCCTAGTATATCCTACTACAATAGTTTAGTTCCATAAAAGGTCAATTAACGAAACTATTAAAAAAGACGGAAAATGGGACACTCTACGAAAAGTTTTGTGTTCTAACAAAATCAGTCCCATAAAATGGCCGTTTTATAGTACAGAAAAAATGTCAGTTAAGACCAATACCTTGTGACGAATCGATTCCTTGTAATACTTTGATGATTGGCACTAGATTTATCGAAATGTAATATTGGTATTATTGAAGTCATGTAATTGCTCCTATACTATGGGATAATCCAAAAGGAATCATGGCTGTACCCTTTACCGTAATGATATATAAATGCCGACCAAACTTTTTTCCTTGGAGTATCGATTAACCCTATAATTGGATTCTACTTCTTCAGCCCTATAAACGATTCTCGTCTGAAAACACATAGGTTTGAATGTTCAAAAAATTAACAATAAAAAGCGCAACCAAAGAGAGATTTATGAATCCTATAAAAGTAGGAAAAAGCTTTAATCATTAATTCTTATATTTAAATATATATAAATCAAAAGCAATGTTCAAATTAGGGATAATTTTATGTTTCGCAATAACTGTGTCATGTTCGAATAGTCAAGGAAATGAGGCTATAGATTTATCGGCTCTATGCACGGGCCCCAATTTTATTTTAGAACTGGACGAACCGATTCCGGCTATAGTGAAAGTTGTCGATGAAGGGCAGTCTTTCTTTAACGGTGTAAAGACCTATTATGAAGTTGATGCAGAGGTATATTTGTCTTCGGTTTTTGAAAAGAATGGTCAAAAAATTGCTAGGATTTTCCCCCTTGCCAGTATCAATTCGGGTGTTGGGGAAAATACTGAAATTAAAGGCAAACTAAGTTCATGTTTGACAGGGGCCCATGGTCTTTTAACCAATGATTATAAAGGATTTATCATTATCGAACAATAATTAAAAACATAGAGCTTTGAAACAAAAATTATTCCTACTTATTGCGGTTTTTGGTTTGTTCTTTGCAAATGCTCAGCAACGGATTATTGGAGGCAACAACACTACGGTTGAAAACAACCCTTGGCAAATATCCATGCGGGGTACAGTTAATCATCATATTCCAGAAATTCAAAATGAGCATTTTTGTGGAGGCTCTATTTTGTCTCCAGATTGGATATTGATCGCAGCACAGTGTGTAACCAATTTTGGAACCGGTGCGGTGATTGGATAAATGAATTAACCATATCCGCCGGAATTACACAACGAAATGACCTTGTAAACGGACAATATAGGAACGTCGCTCAAATTATTAGGCATCCAAATTAAGTTGAAAAGCCACAAAGTATTTTCGGATTATAGCGCTATATAAAAAGAACGTTTTATGAAACTCAATTTCAAGCTGAACTCATTGACACTTTTAATTGTATTCCTTAAAATATAAGTTGCATATCAATTTTCTTCGTATTTTTAAGCTAGTAAAAAACGCATAAAATTTGCGTTCAAAAATTACTTTTTTGATTAACGTGTCAATAACGGGATTTTACATCAAATAAAAATAGGTAAAATACTGTTATTCAATTACTTGAATACAAAATGAGGTTCCTGTCATCCCGACTTTTAATATTTTATTAACACTTAAATCCTGATAATTATTTGATTATCAGTATTTTGTATTTTAAGGATTGAAATTCAAATCAATACATTTGAGTACAAACGGCATATGAAGGTGACCTATTAGGTGACCTTCTTACCAAATCCCCAGCTATCATTACGATTCACTTATAAGGTTCTCGGGGAACGAGGATTAGAACCTGAAAAATAAAATCCTTCTCAAAACTGGAACTTTTGAATATAAGTTCAATTAATGGTAGAATTGATTTCAATCTTATTTTTTTAACTATGTCAGAGTGTCCCAAAAAAACGTTCGTTTTACGAAACAATTGGAAATCGAAAAATTCTACAAAAGTATCAAGTCTTCTTCTCAGACTAAATTTTAATAGCTCAAAGCCTTTTGATAATCGAAATTATAGGTATTTTTTGACCTATACGTTTTTTCCATGATTTCCATAATTGACTGAAACTTCTCCATTCGCTTATGTTCTTTCATCCATTGCAATAGATTGTTTTTTCCAAAAAAATCATTTCTGTTGTCATAAAACCATACGAAGGCCACAGTACCATAGCCACCGATTGAACCTCTATTACTTTCCAAGGGGTACGGATATTTTGTTTTTTTGAGTAAGTCCGCCAAGGTTCCTATTGCGGTATCGAAGCTTTCAATTTTATTGATCGGTACGTTATATTCAATCATCGTGGCCAACGGAAATTCGGAAACCGATATTTCTTCCACGGTACTCCAAGGCAGCAACATTTGAATCACATAATTCCTTTCCACTTGAATATCAAGTTGTTGTAAATCGCCAATAATATTATCAAATTCTTCCGCCTTCTCAATGTTTTGAAACGCTTTCCTGTAGCTGTCTACGCCCAATACATCTGAAAGACCATTACTGAAATTAACAATCAGGTATTTGTTGGAATCGGTTGTATAGGTCAGCCAATCATATTTTTCTTCAAGCCCCACTTTTTTGGATAAGTCGGACAATTGGCCCATTTTGGTCTCAAAATCTGGGATGTCCTCAAAGGCCACATTGAGCAAAGTGAGTTGGTATGGATGGCTACATCGCTCGGTTGAATCGATTTTTGACCAAACGAAACTATCGGGACTAAAAAGATGATTGCCCAAGTGATAAGGGCTGTACTTATGCTACTTGAACTTCTGGCCATTTGATATTCTTTTTTGAACTTTCCCATTTTTGATGACGGTATGGATGGCCAAGGTGTTTTTAACGGCTTCCAATGGGTTCTTATCCAAAAGCACCATATCGGCTATTTTTCCAACTTCAATGGAACCCAATTCCTCATCCACTTTCAACATCTTGGCTGCGTTCAGTGTACCCATTTTAAGAATCTCCATAGGCTGCATACCACCCATTTGCAGTAATTGCATTTCTTCATGAAGACTGTACCCGTGAAAATTGAACGAATTGCCCGCATCCGTACCCAAGGTTAAATTCATTCCTTTATCAATGAGTTTCTGAATATCCTCCACTTTGGGCAAGAATATTTTTCCAATTGATATTTCATCCAAACCATAGTCTATCTTGGTAAGTTCTGAAATTCTATTGGCCCGGGCAATGGCTTCAGGTGTTATTAGTTTTTTTAAGCTATCCGATGAATATCCCTCATTTAGTGCGGGCGAATCCAACCACTCTGGATTCAGGGGGTAAAGAAAGGATTTATCTATGACCAAGGTTGTTACAATCGAAGCATTACGATTTAGTAAGGCATCCACAGCGGACAAATGTTCTTCATTGTCCCAATCAATATCGATTCCTACAAAATGAACAAGATTTTGTACCCCACCGTTTACGGCCATTAAAAATTCATCATTATCACTGGCATGTGCAAAAACCTCCAACCCATGTTTAGATGCTTCGGATACTGTCTTGTCAATAAACTCTTGGGGTATACGGTCAACAAAAGGTGGGGCAGGGCCGTCCTCAATAGTCAGCTTTATTCCGGCAATCGGCTGCTTTGCGACCCTTTGTACCAAACCTTCGATTTGAAGGGTATCCTTTAGGAAGAAAATAGATTCACCATCCCGCCAATTAGGGCTGGCATAGGTCTTGGAAGGGTGCCTGCCTTCCATCGAAAAATGTTGACTGGTGTGGAATACCCGGGGGGCGGGAATGCTGTCCTGATTGCCCCGTTGCCGCATCTTGGCATAATAATCATTGGTACAAAGGCTTCCGCCAGTGATAAAAACCGAGGTCACACCATAATGTATGAATAGTGGAAAATCCCTCTCGTAGTTCTCCGTGTGGATGTGGCAATCAAAAAGTCCCGGAATAAGGTATTTATGTGTACCATCGATATGCTGTTTGCCCTTTTCGGTTAGCTCCTTTTCAATTGCAACGATCTTTCCTTCCTTGACTCCTATGGACATCTCTTTTTGAAGTTCATTTCCTGTACCGTCGATGAGGTTAATGTTTGTGATAACCATGTCATAAGCTACTGGTTGCTTCGAATTGCAACCGTAGATGACCAATAAAACGATTAAAAAAGTAGATTTTTTCATTACTAGTGATTTAAATAAATGGTTTGACAAAAATGGTAACTAACCAGTTCGTAAATGTTTCACCGAAAGGCGATAACCAAAAATGGTCTGCAAAAAAGAAAATGGTAAAAACGGCTGCCACCGAAATCAAATCGACCCAAACTACCTTTTTGTAATTAATGGCATCGAAAGCAAAGAGGCAAAGTGCCGGAAAGACCTGAACCCCCTTGTTAAAGACTTGACTGTCGCCCAAGCCAAGATTCATCGAAATCCTGAAAATCGCCGCACTCATGAGCATGACCATACAACCCAACATAAAACGCTTATGAAGAAAACTGTGTTTTCGGTAACTAAGGGCCAAGACAAATAGGACATAACCTGAGAATAATCTGAATACATTATGTCCGGTATGCGTGATTTCGTTGAATCCGGCGTAATATTTATACAATACTGGAAATAAGCCTGTGAGCACCATGCTTATCATTACCAATACCCCGAAAATGCCCAATCTTTTGTGCAGTGCGAATTTTTTGGAACCAATGAGAAATACCTGAACGACATATAGAAGCACCCAGATCGTAAACGCGATACCATGAATTACCAATGGTAAAGGGAGAGGTTCAAAATCATCTAAAAACCTTGACAGGTAAAAAGAAGGGGCAAAACCCCAAAAGACGGTAAGCGCGTACCATATGGCGGAACTTTTAAAAAAAATATGTTCTGATTTATTTTTCATTTTAATAAATAATTGTTTCTAAGGCGTAATCTTAATCATCATTAATCTGAAGTCGTTTATATCCTTTAGCCCTCGTTTGGCGACGACCTCGACTGAATCACTTTTGGTGGACTTTCCATGTTGAAGATGGAGTTGTTACTTTTCCATAGATGATATTGGCTGCGGCTTTATTTTTTAATTGACGGAATCCATATCATAGCTATCTCAACAACAATTAAGGGAATAAAAGAAAATATCCATTCGTTCACTGTTCTTTGCAGCTCTGAATCATCAATTGCTCTGTACAGAAAATCCAATGGCAGTATTTGATAGCGCCTAATAAAAACAAAGGCTAAGGCACAGGTGTAACTTCTAACCATGAACTGTCTGTGGGCAACAATATTTTTTCGCTTTATTGCTAACCAAGCTAAAGAAGTCGTCAAAAGGAACAGAAATGATAATATAACCAATGAATACCGACAGCCAATACAATCGTAAATAAGTGAAAGTCGAAAAGCTGAAATTCCGGCAATTATAGACCCAATAACATATAGCTTACCTGCGATTTTATGGTAGGAGATATATTTTTCACGAATGGAAGGCCAAAACTGAATTGGTCCAAGAAAGAGTGAGAAGGTAGCTCCAATCATGTGGGCAATGAACCAAATTTGATTTTCAAATAGGGTAGTCCCAAATCTTTCATTCCTGTATCCAAAAAAATATCCAAGAACATTATAAAAATAGAAGTATGCTGAAATGGAAACAATGAACGTCCAGAAGATGATTAAGAGGAGTTTTTTTTTCATTGATTAACTCATAATTGGTATTAAAATCCAAAATCACAAGGACCCAAGATGGGCAAACCACCTGGGGACATGGCCGAATCTTCGGCAAATACCGAACATTTGGTTACATTAATTGTATTCCAACCACTTAAATCTTGACTAAAAGATTGGGCATTATTGAGCATGGCTTCCATATCGGTAACATTGCTTACATCCCAGGCACTGATATCTTGGTTGAACGACAACGCATCCCTGAACATAGTGGCCATGTCCGTAACCTTGCCTACGTTCCAAGAACCAATATCCTGATTAAAGATAATAGCTCCATCAAACATACCATCCATAAGAGTTGTACTATCAACTTTCCATTCACTAATATCTTGATTAAAAGAACGAGACTGAAAAAACAGGTTGCGCATTCTTTCAACATTGACAACATTCCATAGGCCAATATCTTGATTGAAAGCATCGGCAAAATTGAACATAGATTCCATATTGGTAACTTGACCCACATTCCAGCTACCAATATCTTGATTAAAAGCAGTCGCCTCCGAGAACATACCACTCATATCGGTAACATTACTCACATCCCAGCCACTAACATCTCCATTAAAAGCATGGGCATCATTGAACATATACGCCATCTTAGTGACGTTGCTCACATCCCATGAATTCAAATCCTCATTGAAACCAGTGGCGTTGCTAAACATTTCGCTCATGTCGGTTACTTTACTCAAATCAGGCACATCAATAGTATTGAAAGAAAGATTTGAGCATCCATAAAAAGCCCATTTCATAGTACCCCAGGAGATATCACCCCATTGTTGCACTGAAAGCAACTTTTCCTGGTTGCCAAATCCACCTGAAATCATATGTAAGCTAGGAAAATCACCAGAGATGGAAACAGTATATGTTCCGGCAGATGCATATGTATGGCCAACGTCACCGGTTAAATCCATACTAACATTGCCATCACCCCAATCGACTGTATAAAGGTAATCCATAAACAAGGGATTAGTTGGGATGGTAATGGTCAATTCTCCATCTCCATAGGAAGAATCTCCTACTATCCATGTGATTACAAAAGGTAAATCGGTTTCAGGATTTTCAGAATCAGAATCAGTCCTGTTCAATCGAATTGATGAGGAACTACTGACAGCACCATCCGTAGTCTCGATTCGAACTTCAAAATCAATCCAATCCGCATCCAAATACAGCAGACATCCGTTCCAGGTCAAAGTTCCGCTGCCATCGGTCAAATCAAAATCATTGAAGTTCGAATTTGCCTCATTGGTGGGGCCACCTTCGGGCGTTACCGTGATGAACATCCGACTTAGTCCATTATTATCAGTGCCACTGTAGGGTATGGAAATTTCATAGTCTGCTCCCGTAATACCGCTGCTATGGTTGCATGTTCCTTCATATACGCTGGTCAATTGCCCCAAGGTTATTTGCGGTGCATCGTTATCTTCATTGCTACAGGCCATTATAGAGAGTAACAAGAGTAAGGCCATCACATTCTTTAGATAAAGTAAACCCCATTCTTGTATTAGATTTTTCATATCGCTTGTATACGTTTATTTGTTTGTTGCTAAGAATAACTACCTGTAGTCTCGTTTTTGGTTCTCGTCACACGTAATTATCATGGACTGAACTCTGCGTGGAAAGAGCCATTGATACTGATGCTCCCTGTACCGTTTCCCGTGGGCAATAACGCTCCTGCCAGTGTTCCCTTTACGAAACCGCTACCCGTTTCTGTAAGGGTAACACTCCCGATACTGCTACCTATGGTATTGTGGCTGACGCCCCCGTTTTGTCCGAATATCATGCCCGCATCAAACTCCTGAAGTCCCATACCGCTCGAGAAATCCGTTACGTTGTACTTTCCCGTTCCGGGGAGTGAAGCCCCGTTCAACAAAATAGTTGCCGTAACGGTATAGCCGTCGCCATCGGTCAGGTATATGGCCAGTTGATGGGTAGTGACAAAATTGCTTGGCATTTCATTGAACTTGTAGGTGGCATTGGTGCCTTCCATATCCCTTGAGAAACTTCCGGAAACATCGATATTAAATCCAACGGAATCCAAATCGGGGGTTTCAGCATCCCCGTCATCTGATTCGCAGGAGCATAAGCCTAGCAAAAGGCAAATAAAAAGATAGGGTGCAACACGAATTGTTTTCATGATTTTCAGGTTTTGATTAGAAATGTAGGGGGAACTTTGTTATGGTTCAAAAGTAGGCTTCAAGCCATTTCAAGACTGACATTACAGAACCAAAAAGTAACATTGGCGAACCAAATGATACCAAAAATGATAGCAATTAGTAGGAGGAGGGGGAAACGCCATAGTACTCCTTAAAACATTTGGCGAAATAGGAAAGGTTGTTGAAACCTACTTGATAGGCAATTTGGGTGACGGTATCCGATTTTTGTGCCAATAATTGGGCCGCCCGTTTCAAACGGAAATTACGGAGTATGTCACGAGGCGATTCCTGGGTCAGGGCCTTTAGTTTTCGGTTGAGCTGGGTTTTGCTCATGGCCAACTCCCTTTGCATTTGTGGCACCCCGAAATTGGAATCGGAATGGTTTTTTTCCAAGAGCACCAATACCTGCTCCAAAAACTTTTTGTCCAACGAATTGGTCGTTATCATTTCGGGATTTACGGTGCGTTGGTTTTTTGTGTAGTGCTGACGCAACCGTCGCCGCTGCTCGATTAGATTGGCCACCCTTGCTGACAATTCTTTGGCACTGAAAGGTTTGGTCAGATATTCATCGGCCCCCATTTCTAGCCCCAGGATCTTGTTTTCTTCCCCTGCCCGTGCTGTTAACATGATAATGGGTATGTGACTGGTTTCCAAATTTGATTTAAGTCTTTTGCATAGTTCGATACCGTCCATTTTGGGCATCATCAAATCGGTAATGATCAGATCGGGCATTTTCGAAATTGCCGATTTTATCCCGCGTTCACCGTTTTTGGACTCGATTATTGCATAGTTGTGCAACAGTTGCTTTTTAATGTGCTGGCGCATGTCTTCATTGTCTTCAATCACCAAAATTTTGGGCAGTTCACGAACATCCGCTTTGGAAAACTCAAAAGGCTTTGGCCTATCGTTGTTCTCTAGGGTTTCGGGCTGCACCCTATCCGCTTTTGCATTTGGTGCCTTTATTTTTTCCAAGGGAATATGCACCGAAAAATAAGTGCCTTTTCCCTCTTCGCTGGAAACCGTTATGGTGCCATCCATCAATTCGACCAAATCTTTTGAAAGTGACAATCCTATGCCCGAACCTTCCCTATCCTTTGTAAAACTGCCATCGACCTGATAAAACCGGTCAAAGATAAAGGGCAACTTATCTTCTGAAATGCCGCGACCGGAATCGGAAACCTGAATTATCAACTCTTCGGTGTCATATGATGCTGCAAAGGCGACCTCTTCCCCATCTTCACTGAATTTAAAGGCATTGCTCAATAGATTGTAGATTACTTTTTCCAGTTTATCACGATCGAAGGCCGCCCAAAGCGGTGCCTCGGGAATGTTGACCCGATAATCCATATTACTTTGTGCCGCATGCGAATTGAAGGATGCCGTAGCGGTCCTTAGACATTTGAATACATCACCCTCGGTTGATTTTAGCTGCAACTTGCCTTCGTCAATTCTTGAAAGATCCAACAATTGGTCTACCAGTCCCAATACTTTATTGGTGTTGCGGCGGATCATTTTCATGTCTTCCTTATCGAGTTTTTCATCAGGATTTTGCTCCAAATGCTCAATGGGGCCTCGAATCAACGTCAACGGTGTTCTGAACTCATGGGAGATGTTGGCAAAGAAGTTGGATTTCAACTGGTTGAGTGCTTGTAGCTCTTTGTTGGACTTTTGTTTGATGCGATACTGTTTGTACAACAGGCCTGCCAGTAAAAGAATGAGCAAAGCAAAAATAATTATGGCGTTACGCTCATTCTTCCTTTTTCCCAATTGTAGTGCCTGGAGTTCTTTTTCAGAGGCCAATAAAGCGATTTCTTGGGTCTTTTGTTCGTTTTGGTATTTGGCCTCTATCTCTTCGGCCAAGTCTCGCTTTTCTATGGTATAAAGACTATCTTTTTGCGCCTCATATTTGATTCTGAAATCGTAGGCACTCTTATAATTATCTTTGGCATAATTCACTTCTGAAAGGGTTTTGTAACCATCCATTACAGTGAGGTTTGCTCCTATGTTTTTGGCAATTTCAACCGCTTTTTTAGAATAGAAAGCTGAACTGTCCAGTTTTTTTGTGTAGAGGAATTCCAGTCCCAAGGCTCGGTTCGCCATGGCCATGTTGATGGAATCGTGGATTTCTTTGGCAATGGACAAGGACAGCCTGTAATTTTCAACCGCTTTGCCTGATTGCTTTTTGTCGGAATAAATGTTCCCAATGTTTTGATAGGTTTGGGACATTTCGCGTTTTCGGCCCATTTTGCCGTAAATCTCTAATGCCTTTTGGTAGTGCACTAGTCCTTCTTCGGGTTTTCCTTGATTTCTAAAGACGATGCCCATGTTTTTCATCACAAAGGCCTGCCCCAAAGGAAAGTCTAGTTTTTTAAAAATACTCTCACTCTTCTCGAAGTACGAAATGGCCTCATCAAAATTTTCCAGTTTTTGGTGAATCATGCCAATATTGGCCATATTGATCCCAGCGTTTTTCCCATTCCCAATTTCAGTATTCATTTTTGCGGCATCGGTATAGGCTTCCATTGCTTTTTTATACTCCCCTTGTTCATTGTAGATATTGCCCAAGTTATTATACGCACTGGCAACCCCTTCAAAATCTTTGATTCCCGTAGCGAAGGCAATATTTAGTTGAAGATATTCCTCACCTTTGTCAAGATTCCCTTTCCTGGTATGGGCGTTGCCCAATCCAATAAGCGCAGCACTCTTGCCATCGTCGAATTTTATCCGTTCAGAAATGGAAAGGGCTTTTTGAAAGAAGGTGATGGCGGAGTCGAAGCTGGATCGGTCGGTCAACAGGTCTGCATGGGAAATCAGACCTGAAACCTCATACTTTTTGTCATCGATATTAGCAGCAATCTTTAAAGCATCGATTACATTTTGCTCAGCTTTTGCAGGATTTTCATAGCGGTGCTCATCCGCCAAATCCAACAGGATATTGACTTTTGAGGTATCCACTTTCTCAATACGAAGCCCTTGCTCTAGACTGTCAATCCTAGATTGGGAATACACTTTCCCAAAAAGAAGTAGTACAAGGATTAGTAGTTGTTTCGTCATGCTTAAATTTAAGCATTATCTTTTTGTAGAATGATTACCTAAAAGAAAGTGGATTCACGTTACGAAAATTTTATTTGAGTATCTTAAATATGGTCAGACCTTAAATAATATTGTGTTTTTAATCGGCCGTTTTATTGGACGCTTTTCCCGAAGTATGAAATCTTCTGACATAGTGTCCCATTTCTGGGCCTTTTTAACAGTTTCGATAATTAACCTTTTACAGGACATGAAAAGTATATTTTCATTATTGAATTAAGACCTGAAATAACAAATAGGGTAGAGGAGATTTTATTTGAACTTTAATGTATCCGTTTGAACAACTTTTACTAACTTTAAATGACGAAAACGTCGAACCGCAATTGAAGGTGACCATCTGGGTGACCTTTTTTGAAAAAATTGGGATAATGTATTGGTCTTTAAGGAGATACGGATAGGGTTCAGCCTCTGTCATCCCGACTTATCGAAAAAGTGGTTTGCATTTGCGAATCACTTTTTTTGTTTCCAACGATCGGGAGCAAAACAAGATGTCTTTGTGGCCACAAAGACATCTTGAATTACCTTCTAGCAGAACCTAATAAACAGGCATATTATTCCTTAAAAGATGTCAAAGGCAATACTATCAAGTAAAGCTTTTTATCTTTTATTGGACTTATTCCACTTCTCAACTCCTATAAAAAAATCTGACAGATTAATATCACGAGATTCACAAATTTTATTGAGAGTTTCAAGACGCATGGCGTATTTTTTATCATCCACAATTCTTCGAACGGTCTTTTCATCGATATTATGGTCTAAAGCAAATGCTCTGTTAGATTTAGCATTTTTAATCCAATTATCCGATATATAATCACATATTAATCTGTTCACATTCTCCATTAAAACAAATTAAGATGTTAAGTGTTAAATTAATGCGGATACATATCCGCATTAATAATATTTCACTATATTTGAATCATATTTTTTAAATTTGCGATTCTTCGTATTATAAAATATTTGAAGTCATCGCTTTGAATCTCTGATAGAAAACTGGTAATTTTTGCAGATGAGATGATAAGTAGATGGGCTCACGACCCGGGCGTGGGCTCTCTTATCTCTGCAAGGTATACCAGTACCCCTATCAGGTAAGTTGAGTTCCACGCCTATCCGTATCCGTACATTAGGTATGCCGTGCGTTTTCTTGCACGGCCCAACTATTCTCTTCAAAGTAAAGGCTCCAAGATGATATATCAAGACTTCGCAGCTATGGGCCATCCTAAAATTGGTATAGCCCTTAGGTTGCCCATACCGCCCTATGGGCGGCATGCCATTGTAATACAAAGCAGACCCGAACTTTTTAAGCTATATCGGATATGAATATGGAAACGGAAAAATTACTGGTGATCGAACTTTCCAAAGGCAACGAAAGCGCGTTCGAAAAACTCTATAATACCTATAGGGACAACATCTATGCCTACGCCCTTTCCCTTTTGAAATCCAAGGCCCATGCCGAGGAGGTGGTACAAGAGGTTTTCTTGGCGGTCTGGAAGAAGCGGGAAAAGCTGGACGGATCGCGTTCGTTCAAATCCTTTCTCTTTACCATGGCCAGGAACAAGTCCTTCGACCTTCTCAAAAAGGCGGCCAACGACCTCCGACTTCGGGAGGAGGTATTTTACCGGAGCCAAAAATTGTACGACCCTACGGAAAAAAACA
>JBATTK010000063.1:0-1513 GCA_049670505.1 Saonia sp. | reverse complement strand
CTACAAATGTTCTTGTTTTGTTCTTATAATGAGAGGATAATAGAGTCAAGAGAATGAGGAGAAAACGGTGACTGATATTGCAGACCAACAAGTGACCTTGCCCCCGCATATGCAGCCAGTTTGAGGTAGTATTTTTGAACTGGAACAGGAGTTAGGAATGTCAGGTAAACGGTATTCACCAGAAGAAGTGGTGCGGAAGCTTCGAGAGGCGGACGTGCTGCTGGGTCAGGGTATGAAGGTGCCGGAGGTCGTGCGTCAGCTCGGTGTGAACAAGGTGACCTACTACCGCTGGCGCAAGGAGTTCGGTGGGATGAAGGCGGACCAAGCGAAGCGGTTGAAGGCGTTGGAGCGTGAGAACGCGCAGCTGAAGAAGCTGGTTGCAGATCTGTCTTTGGACAAGGCGATTTTGAAAGAGGCCGCGGAGGGAAACTGGTAGGGCCTTCGCGTCGTCGTGATTTTGTTGATCACGCGGTTGATGTACTTCACGTATCGGAGCGTCGGGCCTGTGCTGCTGTAGGCCAGGTCCGGTCCACCCAGTGGCGCCGTCCTGCGGTCTCTGATGATGAGAAGGCCCTGACTTCAGCGATTGTTGCTCTGGCGACAGAGTATGGTCGATATGGCTATCGCCGGATCACGGCTTTGCTCTGTCAACAGGGCTGGCGGGTCAACCACAAGCGGGTTGCACGGATCTGGCGACGCGAAGGCCTCAAGGTCCCAGTCAAACAGCCCAAGCGGGGCAGGCTGTGGCTTAACGACGGGTCATGCGTTCGCTTGAGGCCCCAATACAGACACCATGTCTGGGCTTATGACTTCGTGCAGGACAAGACCCGTGATGGCAGAAAGATCAGAATGCTCACCGTGATCGACGAGCATTCCAGGGAATGTCTTGCCATTGAGACCCAAAGGAGGCTTCGATCACAGGATGTGCTGGAGACCATATCGGACCTGTTCATGGTCCATGGCACACCCGATCACATCAGGTCGGACAATGGCCCCGAGTTCATTGCTACGGCATTGAGGGACTGGCTCAAGCGGGTCGGCGTCAAAACCCTGTTCATAGAACCAGGATCGCCATGGGAGAACGGTTACAATGAATCATTCAATGGCAAACTCAGAGACGAGCTTCTCAATGGCGAAATGTTCTACTCACTCAAAGAGGCTCAGATCATCATCGAGCGCTGGAGAGACCACTATAACAAGGTGCGGCCCCACAGCTCATTGGGATACAAACCACCCGCACCTGAGACACGTATTCCGGCCGATCAGCTCTTCACTATGGAGAGGTTCCGAGCAGATCAGCCTTCACAAAGAACACCCCTAGGGGTTACATAAAAACCGGCTGCGCTATCGGGGTCAGGTCACAGAGTCCAGCAAACGAATGAAAATGAGCAAAGGGTCGGCAGTCGACTTGCTACGGGAATGATCGAAAAAACGTTCGACCTCATTCTGAAGGTTTCACCGCCACTTTTGTCACACTGGGACGATTATTTCCGCAAACAAGCAAAAGTTGCAT
>JBATTK010000062.1:0-17571 GCA_049670505.1 Saonia sp. | reverse complement strand
CTTATGGATAGGCCTTGGGGTCTATGGCCTGTTCGATGAATTCCGAAAATTCATTCGGCCCAAAATACTGGCACCCCTTATCACCGTGGTATGTCTTTTGGCAGTTCCCGTGGTAATGGCCTATCAGAATTGGGACGACCATGACCGATCAAATCGGTTTACCGCCCGTTCCACGGCAAAGGCTTATCTAGATTCTTGTCAGGAAGATGCCGGGGCCATGATTTTTACCATTGGGGACAATGATACTTTCCCCTTATGGTACTTACAGGAAATTGAAAGTTATAGGACCGACGTACGCGTTATCAATACAAGCCTTTTTGCAACGGACTGGTATATAGACCAAATGAAGAGAAAAGCCTACGAAAGCGACCCTATCCCTTCGCAATTGACCCATGAGAAATACCGTTGGGGGTCCAGGGATGTGGTGTATCATCAGGGCATTACCGAAAGTAGATGGGATATTAAAGATTTTATGAACTGGATCGGAAGCGATAAACCGCAGACCAAGTTTAAGTATTTACTGCAAAAACAAGGCGGGGATCTAAGGGAATATTCCGAAAACAACTTGGATATTGTTTACTATCCTACGAATAAAATCAGAATTCCGGTAAACAAGAAAAATGTGCTCGAAAGTGGTCTGGTAAAGGAAAAAGATACAGCGCTGATCCTGGATTATATCGATATAGACCTACCGCAAAGTGCTTTGACCAAGAATAGAATATTAATGTTGGATATTATTGCCAACAATGATTGGAAACGACCTATCTATTTCTCGGGAGGTAGCTTTGACAAAGCGGAATATATATGGATGAAGGATTATCTGCAACTGGATGGTCTGGCCTACAAACTGGTTCCTATTAAGACCACCAATAGAAGTAGTTTTGAAATGGGCCGCATAGATAGCGACCTCATGTACGATATCGTTAAAAAATGGGATTGGGGCAATTCTGGCAGTACGGATATTTATCATGATCCACAGACAAGGACCCAAGGGCTTTCCTTTCGTGGAAATCTGGCCCGATTAACGGAAACCCTAATTAACGAGAACAAAATAGACAAGGCCAAGGACATCATTAAAATTGCCATGACCAATATGCCATTGGACTATTTTGGTTTTTACACTTTTGTAGAACCCTTCTTGGACGGATATTATAAAGTGGGGGAAACCTCCAAGGGCAGGGAGCTTTTTCAACGATTAAAGAAAAAATATCAAGAGCGATTGGAATATTATGCAGGTATTCCGTTGGATGAACAATATAAGAACATCGATGATATTATTGCCGATATGGAGGGCTATCGAAGGAATATAGATATTTTGATCGATAATAGGGATAGGGAACTTGCGGAAAAGGAAACCTTGATCTTTAATGAATACATTGATAAATTCAGTCACTTTGTAGGGGATGATACCGACTTTTTAGAGGAGGCTCCCGTTCAAGAAGACCCGGACATTTTAGATACCGTTCCCATTTCAGATACTACCGCAATAGATAATACAAAGACCCAAGAAGTCCCATCTGCCGAAAACTAGGCAATGGTTAGTCCCAATACCCTTGGCTCATGGGTACTTTCTTTTTATAGCAGTAATATCCTGGATAGGCTATGCCGATATCGGGAATGGAAAACTAAATATACTCATTAAGTATTCCAATCAGGGTATTGGCATCTTGCTCACCGCTCTGACGCCACACCATTTCTCCCTTTTTATAGATCATTAAAGTAGGAAGCCCCTTCACCCTAAGGGCTTGGGAAAGCTCTTTATTTTTATCAACATCAATCTTAATGACCTTGCCCTTATCTCCCAAAGCGGCAGCAACGTCCCTTAGGACAGGGTGCATAGAAGTAGATTGTTCGTTCCACTCTGCGTAAAAGTCCAGCAACACGGGAATCTTCAGATCTATAAGTTCACCAAATTTAGACATATGTAAATCATTGGGTTATTGATCAAAAGTAAGAAAAAATGTTAAAATACTAATGAAAGCCAGCGTTTTGTAGTGTTACTTTAAGTTAAAATCACGTTAAAGATTTCTTTTTTAAGGTGATTACGGTGATTTCCGGCCAGATACCCACTCTCCCAGGATAGCCAATGAAACCAAAGCCCCGGTTTACATTAATATACTGCCCCATTTCCTCGTAAATACCTGCCCAATATTTATAACGCCATTTTACGGGACTCCACTTGATCCAACCCGGAATCTCTATCCCGAACTGCATTCCGTGGGTATGTCCGCTCAGGGTAAGATGATAGTGGTATTCGTCTTGTATCACCTGTTCTTCCCAATGGGATGGGTCATGACTCAATAATATTTTAAAGTCATCCTTGGAAATATTGGATGCCGCTTTCTTTAGATCGCCAGCTTTTTTAAAACCGCCTTTACCCCAATTCTCCACCCCTATTAGGGCCAATTTGTCATTTCCTTTTTCTAGGTAGCGACTTTCGTTCAGTAGCAGATCAAAACCTATTTCTTTTTGTAACTTTTTTAAATCCTCCAGATTAGCCCTTTTTTGTTCTGCCGTATCCCATTGCACATAATCACCATAATCGTGATTTCCCAGTATGGAAAACTTACCGTCCTTGGCCTCCAATTCCGAAAAAAGCGAGGCCCATGGTTTCATCTCTTCGGCCTTATTGTTCACCATATCCCCTGTAAAAAAAAGCACATCACTTTTTTGTGCGTTGACCAAATCTATGGCATACTCTATTTTGGCCCTATCGTCAAAACTACCACTATGTACATCCGAAATTTGGGTAATCCGATAGCCGTCAAAAGCATCGGGAAGATCGTCAAATTCCAACTGGTACTTCAGCACCTTAAAATTATATTTGCCCTTATACATGCCATATAACAATGCACTGAACGGAAGCGCTGCAATCCCTAAGGCTACGACACTCAAAAACCGTCGCCGAGTGGGAACGGTAAATTCCCTTGCGTTGCCAAAAAATTTTTGATAGGCCCCTGAAAATAATCGGAATATATCCTCGGAAAAGAGAAAAATAATAGTAATAAACTTAAATGCGATCATCGCCATTAAAAAACCGAACGCATAACTCTTTGGCCTGCTCAAGACCCTACCGGCCTCCTCTCCCCATGTAAATTGATATATAAAATTCCCCAATACCACTAAAGAGATCAACATGTACAGATAGTAGACCCACGGAAATCTAGTAGCGGTTTTTAAAGCTTGTAGGGCATAAAATCCAAGAACCAGATAAATGGCAACAAATACAATCCAACGCAACATAACCGCTTTTTTTTACAAATATATTTCTTTATAAAACTACACTATCCTTTTACATTTTATTTAACTAATCTTACGATGTCCCGAATTGTTTCGGTTTGGGTCATGGCTATAGCATCCTCCTGTAAAAGGGCAGGGGAATTCATAGGAATTTTAGGCTTTTGGTCCAAGGTCTTGATATGTTCGGCTCCGGACAAATGGATGGCCTTAAACCCCCTATCCTTGAATTGAAGCACATTATTGCCCCGAATACCTCCCCCTGGCAGTATTACACATTTTAAAGCTTTTTTGTTCAGTTCGGACAGCAGGGACATGCCCTTAAAAGCTGATTTTTGTTGCCCCGAGGTCAGGATATAATTTACTCCCGAAAGTTCCAACTGTCCTAAGGCCTCCAACGGATCGGTCACCCAATCAAAAGCACGATGAAACGTAAACTTTAGGGGTGTCGCCAAATGTATCAATTTCTGCGTACGTTCCATGTCCGGCATAAAATCCTTTTGCAAAACACCGGAAACAATTCCGTTGAAACCCAGTTCCACACAAAGTGCAATATCCTTTTTCATTATCTCAAATTCGATGTCCGTATAGTTAAAGTCACCACTGCGAGGTCTAATAAGTACATGTACGGGAATAGAAATCTTTTTTCTTACTTCTTGGAGCAATCCATAGGAAGGTGTAATGCCCCCTACGCCCAATTCTGTACAGAGTTCTATTCTATCCGCACCGGCCTTTTCCGCATTTACAGCAGATTCCAAAGAATTGGCGCAAACTTCTACTAGCATTTTGCCTATATTTAATGTTCTAAATTAAGCATCCCAACCAGATGAAACGAAGAAAGTTCATTAAAAATTCGGCCGTCGGATATGCCGGATTGATTTCCGCGCCATTGTTGGCCTCCCGTAAAGTGGAAAAAGCCGTACTCCCTATGACAGTAGGCGTAAAAATGATAAGGCCCCTTGTAATTGCCACTTGGGACGTACCCAATGCAACGGCAAAAGCTTGGGAAGTCCTAAATAAAGGGGGCAATTCCCTAGATGCCGTTGAAAAGGGGGTTATGATAGAGGAAGCCGATGTTGAAAACCAATCCGTTGGCAAGGGAGGGAGACCAGATAGGGACGGCGATGTTACCCTGGACGCCTGCATTATGAACAAGGACGGGAATTGCGGCTCAGTGGTATACTTACAAAATGTTACCCATGCGGTTTCCGTGGCCCGTAAGGTAATGGAAGACACCCCCCACGTAATGCTTGCGGGAAAAGGAGCCGAGCAATTCGCCTATGAAAAAGGATTCGCAAAGGAGAATCTATTGACCGAAAAATCAAGACAGGAGTGGATTACATGGAAGAAAACGGCCAAATACGAACCGGTCATCAACATAGAAAACCATGATACCATTGGTATGCTGACGCTCGATAAAAACGGGGATATTTCCGGCGCATGTACCACTAGTGGCATGGCTTATAAAATCGGAGGTCGTGTAGGCGATTCTCCCTTAATAGGAGCAGGTCTGTTTGTGGACAATGAAGTCGGTGGGGCCACCGCTACCGGTGTCGGGGAGGAAGTGGTGAAAACCGTAGGCAGTTTTTTGATAGTGGAGCTGATGCGCCAGGGAAAATCGCCCCAAGAAGCTTGTGAAGAGGGTGTAAAACGCATAGTGGCAAAAAACAAGAACTATACGCATTTTCAGGTCGGGTTCATTGCGGTCAACAAAAAAGGGGAAACGGGAGGATATTGTATCCAACCTGGATTTAGTTATAGGACGTTTTCAGGGGAAGGACATCTAAATCCCCCATCGGGCTCATACATTACTCCCTAATTACTTTAGAAAAGAATAGATTCTTTGTAGTTTTGAATTTCAACAAGAACACCTAAAATGGCAGACCAAAAACGACTTTTTTTACTGGATGCATACGCCCTGATTTTCCGCGGCTATTATGCACTGATCAAAAATCCACGAATAAACTCCAAGGGCATGGATACTTCCGCCATTATGGGCTTTGTAAACTCTCTTTTTGATGTCATTAAACGAGAGAAACCAGACCATCTTGCCGTTTGTTTTGACAAGGGCGGCAGTGTGGAACGCACGGAGATGTTCGCAGAGTACAAGGCAAATAGGGACGAGACCCCCGACGCCATACGTATTGCCGTTCCTATCATACAGGACATCCTAAAGGCGATGCATATTCCCGTTGTTGAATTGGAAGGATGGGAAGCGGACGATATCATAGGTACCTTGGCCAAACAAGCGGAAAAAGAGGATTATAAGGTTTTCATGGTAACCCCGGATAAGGATTTTGGACAGTTGGTATCCGAGAATATCTTTATGTACCGACCTGCTAGAATGGGCAACGGCATAGAAATTTGGGGAATTCCCGAAGTACAAAAGCGCTTTGGTGTGGTACGGCCGGAACAAGTCATCGATTACTTGGGGATGATGGGAGATGCAAGTGACAATATTCCAGGGCTCCCCGGTGTAGGTGACAAGACTGCTAAAAAATTTATAGCAGAGTTTGGTTCCATGGAAGAACTTTTGGCCAATACCGATAAGTTAAAGGGCAAAATGAAGGAAAAAATAGAAGAAAATTCCGAATTGGGTCTGCTGTCCAAAAAACTTGCCACCATTGATATTAACTGCAATGTAAAATTTAATGCTACGGATTATGAAATGTCTGTGCCCGATAACGAAAAAGTGCAGCATATTTTCGAAGAGTTGGAGTTTAGAAGATTGCGGGAGCAGTTTATAAAAATTTTCTCCGAGGAAAGCCAGGATGCCCCCTCCCAAGGGAGCCCTGCGGCAACTGCGAAACAAGAACCCCAAGAAGCGGGCGGAGGACAGTTTTCCCTATTTGGAAATAACGGATCCAATGCGGCGACCCTTACAGAGGTTTCCAGTAGAAAAACGATAAAGAATACACCGCATGTGTATCAAAACATAGCACCCGGAATGGCTATGAAACTCTTTGTACAAAACCTGATGAAGCAGACCTCGGTCTGTTTCGATACGGAAACCACGGGAATTAATCCACTTAGCGCAGAGCTCGTGGGGATTGCATTTAGTTGGGAAGCCGGGAAAGGGTTTTATATTCCATTTCCGGAAAATAGGAACGAGGCCCAAGAACTCATAGAACAACTTCGGCCATTTTTTGAAGCGGAGGATATTGAAAAGATCGGACAGAACCTAAAATATGATATTAAAGTACTGCATAAATACCATGTTCAGGTTAAAGGCCAGTTCTTTGACACCATGTTGGCGCATTATCTTATAAATCCGGATATGCGGCACAATATGGACGTACTTGCCGAGACCTATCTGAACTATACTCCGGTATCCATTACGGAGCTTATCGGTAAAAAAGGTAAAAATCAGCTGTCTATGCGAGATGTTCCTTTGGAACAACAGACGGAATATGCGGTTGAGGACGCAGATGTTACGTTTCAATTGGCACAACATTTTAGGCCAGAACTCGCAGCGGCGAAAACAGAAGATCTGTTCAACACTATAGAGATTCCTTTGCTTCATGTGCTTGCCGATATGGAACTGGAAGGTATTAACTTGGATACTGAATTTTTGAATTCGCTTTCGCACGATTTGGATAATGACATCAAAAATCTGGAAACCAAGATTTACGATCAAGCCGGTGAAGCGTTCAATATTGCTTCGCCCAAGCAGTTGGGAGAAATCCTTTTTGATAAATTAAAATTGGTAGATAAACCCAAGAAGACCAAAACTGGTCAGTATTCCACTGCTGAAGATGTACTCTCCTATTTGGCCAAAGACCATGATATTATTCAAAATGTACTGGATTACCGGGGACTGGCGAAACTAAAAAGCACTTATGTGGATGCCTTACCGGAGCAGGTGGAGGAAAGTACCGGGCGGGTCCATACCGATTATATGCAGACCGTAGCTGCTACCGGACGACTAAGTAGTAACAATCCCAACTTACAAAATATTCCCATACGCACTGAAAGAGGCCGACAGGTACGTAAGGCCTTTGTACCCAAAGATGATGAACATATTCTTTTAGCTGCGGATTATTCCCAAATAGAGTTGCGTATTATTGCAGCCTTGAGCGAGGAAACTACTATGATCGAGGCTTTTAAAAATGGGGAAGATATCCATGCCTCAACGGCATCCAAAGTTTTTAATGTTCCCTTGGATGAAGTGACCCGGGAACAGCGAGGCAATGCCAAGACGGTAAATTTTGGAATCATTTACGGTGTGTCAGCCTTTGGACTCAGTAACCAGACCGATCTCTCCAGGGCGGAATCCAAGGAATTGATAGAGACCTACTATAAAACCTATCCCAAACTTCGAAATTTTATGGGCGAACAGATAGATTTTGCCCGGGACAATGGTTATGTGCAAACCGTTTTAGGGAGACGCCGTTACTTAAAGGATATCAATGCCGGCAATGCCGTAGTCCGAGGTGCCGCCGAGCGCAATGCGGTCAACGCTCCAATTCAGGGAAGTGCCGCCGATATTATTAAAATAGCCATGATCCATATCCATAAGAAATTGACCGAAGGCAACTTTAAGACCAAAATGCTCTTACAGGTCCATGATGAATTGGTATTCGATGTTTACAAACCTGAATTGGAAGAACTAAAGGACCTGATCCAATCCGAAATGGAAAATGCTTATACACTTGCTGTTCCCTTAGATGTGGAATTGGGCATTGGAGAGAATTGGTTGGAGGCACATTGATTCGTTTTTGTAAAGAATTAATTATATTTAGGAAACCAATCAACCAAAGTATGCGAACAAACTTCCCTTTAAAAGGCATATCGCTATTTTTTATCATTTCAATGTTGCTATCCTATGCTAGTTTCTGTCAGGAAATTTCTTTATTTCCCAACTCAAATTGGAACCAAGTGACCTTCAAGTCTGAGGCGAGACCGGAGTTTGACCTATCTAGATACAATACTTTAATCATTGCGGAGATCTTGGATGATAGGAATAGGATCAGCAAAGAATCCAGAATTATCTATGATAAGGTATCCAATGAAATTTTTAAAATCCCTAATATAAATATCTTAGACCGGGAAAAGACACAAATATTATTAAATGAATTTGAATTTCAATCAAGCGGTTTGGTCGATGAGCGGTTTATAAGAAAATTAGGGCAATTTTATGGCTCCGGTTTAATTTTGGTGGGAAGGATTTTAAGAAACGATTTTAAGTCGGAGTCATTGACAAGTTCTGGAATGTTTCATAGCTGCAAAACACAGAGGTACAATAAGGGTACATATTTTTTGTCATTTAGTTTTAAATTGATTGATTTAAACACTACTAAAATTGTTTATTCCAAAACAGTAGATATTGAGGAAGTAGAAACAACTGAGAGGGTCTGTTCCTCTCCTTCTAGGATTAACCGAGAAAAAGTTTATTCAAAGGCATTGGAAAGCTTCGGTCAATCCTTTTACAACCTTTTATCGGACCACGAAATATCTTATAAGGTTAAGTTTCAGACCCATCGCAAATACAATGATCAACTAAAACAGGCCATAACCTATATGAAAATCGGTGATGGTCTAAAAGCTTATAATCTACTTAGACTTATTACCGAGACACAAACAAATGATAAAGCACTTTCAAGTGCTTTATATAATTTAGCCATTGTTCAGCTACATACTTCCGATGAATTAAAGGCTCTTGAAAATGCAAAAAAGGGATATTTGCTGAATCCTAAAAATGATGATTGCTTAGACATAATCAGATTGCTTAACTAGATGAAAAAGGTATTTCTATTCATAAAAACATCCTTGGTTTCATTAAAATCTTTTTTTTCAAAGGTTGCTGTGCAATCCACAAGTGATCTTATTGTTAAAATTATCATTGGCATTTTTACAACTGGTGGATTGGCATGGTTTGCCACGGAAAAGATAAATGAGCAAATAGAAAATGTCCAAGTAAGTACTCCAAGCGTCCAAACGGAAGAGGAAGTTCCAAAAGAACTCAAAAAGCAAGTCGAAAAGAAAATCAATACAGTTCCTCAAAAAAAGAAGGTCGTTGACAAAAGAAGTTTGATTTTTTCGGATGCATTCCCTAAAAATAGCACGAAAAAGACTTTGTCTCTTTTAATAAAAAAAGAAAACTCCTTCGCAATTGATTCTTCCGTAGAAAATAAAATTGCCAATGAATTGCTCAATATGGGTATTGACATAAACGATATTTTCAATACTAAATCCCTTGAATTCTATAATCAGTTTTATGGTGGAAACCCAACTTTTTTGAACCTTACCCAGGCATCAAAGTATGCCGACTACTATTTAATAGGTTCGGTCTCTATCAAAACAAGAGAAAATCCTATAAGAAAAAACTTAACCACCTGTGATTTATATTTTACTGGAGTCCTTGTCAACATAATTGAAAATACTAAAAAGCCAATTAGAATCAACATGGTTAAAGGTGCAGGATTTTCGGATCAAGATGCCATTGATAATACAACGTCCGATTTTGCCCATAAAGTTGCTGGATCCTTGATGTTATAGTTTTATAGAAGTACCATTCTTTTTCTAAATTATACATTTTAACGTGAGTTCGATTTAAAATCTGTTGCCAATATCGGCAAAGGCCGATAAAATCAGGTAATGTTTCCCCCGGCGCACTTGTCTACCGAAGTTTTGCCTCTTTCACCAAAGTAGCCTTTGCTACTAAGGCTGAAAACGAAGGTAGAGTCGAAAGGCCCTAACTTACAAAATTAATTTGAAATTGACAATCGGATAATTACAGTTGTCGGTTATATCGAAACCCACGTTAATTATGAACCTGGATTCGATCAATATTTTTTGATGTAACTGTCTGCCTATTAGCTACTTTTTTTTCGTTTATCCTGCAAGGTCTTTTTTGACCTTGTAGGTATGGTTCGTGAATTCGAAAAGACCTACAAGGTGTCCGAAACCTTGCAGGTCATAATGTAATCAATTTTAAATCAGTGAATTAATATTCGAACTTAGGTATTTTATCTTAAGAAAGTCTGTTAGAGGCACATTGATACTAAACCGCAGAAAAAAGCGTTGGCGTATATATGCACCTACGGTAAAAGCTTTGTTTTTTAATTTTCCGGGGGTTACTAACTCAAAAGTCAATAGCATGCATCAATTGTCCAAATCCAATGGTGCAATAAAAAAATCAATTGTTTTTTTGTTGCTTTTTATATCGTTGGGGTCCTATTGTAAAGCCCAAACTAGTACTGGGGAGCAAACAAAAAAAGGAACGGTAGCTAAAATCAAGGTGTTTCCGAATCCGGCCACCAATGTGATAAACATTCTTGGGCTAATCGATAGCGCCAAGGCGGAAATTTCCATTTCGGATATGTATGGTCATGTAGCGCAGCAACATCATTGGGAAATACGCGACAATTCCTTAAGTATTCCGATTCCTTCCTTAAATTCCGGAATATATGTGATTACCATTATTTCCGAAGAGCAGAGTGTCCGGACCAAGTTTTATAAAAAATAACCGTTTTTATTGTCGTTGTTTCGGATATAGATGACTTCCGCATGTAGGTATACAAAAAGCCCTGACAACATCGTCAGGGCTTTTTATAATACTAGTATTTATCCTTTTTTATCTCCTTGTAAAAACAGCTTCTCCTTCCGAAATATTTTCCGATTCCAGGATTTCAGCAGGAATAATCAACGTATCACCATCCAATTGAATGGTAATGGTCTCGTTCATCATGTCCTCGTTAACAAAAGTCAACTGATTTCCTTCCAGGCTCCATGTAGAAGTTTCCATATCTACCATAGTTGGGCATTCTACGGATAACCCAATTCCTCCCCCGCTTAGATCCACTTCAACATCATCAAAGTTCCTGACCTCGGCAATTACCGTTTCATCGGCATTGAAAGTGAAGGTCAAGATATCACATCCTTCGGCAAGTAAGGCATCTGCTATCCCTTTTGCGAATAACAAATCTGCATCGGCCGTGGTTGCGTCAATTCTGAACTCCGTAAAATCCCATGTACCTACTAAGGAATCTCCCGCTGGTGTTTCGCCGTCACCATTATCATCCGAGGAACAGGAAAGGGTCAAAGTTGCTACTAAAAATAGTAGTAAAAAGTTGCGTTTCATTACAGTTTGGTTTTATTGTTTAGGGCAAGAACGAAGAAACAGGGCGTATAGTATAATTATATGGCCTTTCTTTACTAGAAGACAAAACGATAGGTAGCCTTTAAAAGAAATATATTCTGGGGTTTCTCTCCCCCAAGGATATTGTCCTCCAAACTGTCAAGAAGGCCCGCTTGCGGATTGCCATCCTGTGAAATATCTTGTGACCAGACCAGAAAAATTTCGGAACCCGGTATATATTCCCACCGTAAAACCAAATTAGATCTAAATTGTACAAATGAAAAATCGGGGTCGTCAAAACTGAAGTCGGTTACGCCGTCCAAATCTTCATCGATCGAATAAACTTCATCTGCCAAAGTAACTTGGTCTCCGGAATAGGAAGTAAAACGATCGTTGAAATTGGTTGCCAGGGAATTGGATACATGCTTAAAATTGGAATATCTCCCTCTGGAAATAAACGGTTGGCCCCAATACTGAATGGTAAGGTTAGGATTAATGGTGTAGTTTAAGCGAAAAGACATACTCAATGTACGCTGTTCTATTTCCCCATTGAGATATCTTGGGTCTTCATCCACATCAAGATTTTCTATAAACTGAAGTTTATCATTGTTGATGCCAAGCTCTGGAAATGCAGAAATGCGCAATGCGTTAAAAGGTTGGTAGATGATACCAAACTCTATGTTATAGGAACGGTATGAATTATCCACTCCTTTTCTACCATTGTGGAACAAATTAAACCGCATTTTTTTACGGCTGTCCGTTCGTATACTGTTCCAAAAACCAATTTCCGACGATAGCCGTAATCTTGGTCCGCCCCTAAGGGCAAAGTTGGAATACTGCAGCGGTTCATAATTAAACCCTACATTGGAAAACCAATTGTTCTTCCAGTTCTGCCAAGTGTTGGTATTGAACCGTAGGCTGTTGTGATTTCCCGCAAAATCCCATACGCTCCAATGGTTGTAATTGATACCTACCTGTCTAAAAGTACTATCGGGCTTTAGTGTACGATAGCCTACCCATGTATAATGACGTATATCGTCGGCCTGTCTTTGAAAGCCGATATCGTTCAATTCCAGTTCCGGGGATCGCCATGTGGCGCCCGATTCAAAACGCCAGTATCCGTTTCCTATTTTTCCGATCTGTAGATTGCCCCCGGTTCCGCTAAGCGAGGTTCTGGTAGAATCTACTGCTACATGATCGGCGCCTACTCTTTGAAAAAGATGGGTTATGGATTCCTGGGTCTCCTGAATGGCATTGGCACTACCTTGAATATGGCTCCAAATAACATTCCCCCCTATATACCAATCACGATCGTTCCATTGGTGCTTAAAATCTAGTCCCCCACTATATGCTGATGTATGTAGAAAATCCAATTCTTCGGGAAGATCCACCCTATTGGTCGCCGTAAAAATACCTCCTACAAAGGTATTGTTATCGTTAAAATCCTTTTGGAGTCGGCCCACCGCATAATTCGTCAAGGGTTCTACCACTTCCCTTCTGCGTTCCCCATTAGTATCAATGGTCGCATATTTTTTTGCGGTTACGCTTTCCAATGCTCCTATGGACCAACCATCATCCGTTTTTCCACTGAACTTGGCCGCTCCCAATATTTGTGTATTCTCCGGTTGCTCCACAAATTCATCATCCTCGGTATCCGGCGAGCCCTGCGGACTACGGCCAATACGTCTGGAATAGAATACGTTATCGAATCCAAAAGTGTTTCCCGCCTGGGATTGGGAGACCCTGTAATCAAAAATATTTTTGTTCTCCACAAAGAAGGGCCGTTGTTCCTCAAAGAAAATCTGAAAACCGTCCAAGGCAATGGCCGATGGATCGGCCTCTACCTGACCAAAATCGGGATTAATAGTCAGGTCTACGGTGAGATCATTGGTAATTCCTATTTTGGCATCGAGGCCTACGGTCAACTCATTATCGCTCCCATCCTGAAACGGATTCCCTTCTTCCGCTTCAAAGGTTTCCATATTAGTTACCGTATAGGGCTGTATTTCCAATTGTTTCTGCGGTTCTAAATTTAGCAACCCATGTAATTCCCCAAACTCACTTACCCAACCCGCGGCGTCTTGTGGTCTTCGTTGCCACAAGGACCGTTCTTCCTCCCTAAAAAAACGTCTTGTGGATTGCAGGCCCCATACCTGATCATTGTTATTGCCAAACTTCAATTGGCTCAATGGTATTTTTAGTTCGGCGGTCCAGCCCTCTTCATCAATATTGGTCTTTGTATACCAAATAGGGTTCCAACTCCCATCCCAATTATCGCCATTGTTAGAAACAAATTCATCGCCCTTTACCCCGGCCGCGGTTACCGTAAAGGAAAAGGCCGTACGTTTATCATGATAACTATCTATATTAAACTCCACCCAATCCCCTTCAAAACCGTCGCGCCTAGACAATCTTCTCTCTATTTCGCTCGGTTTTTTATCGTAACATCGCACTCCTATATACAGGAATTTTTGATCATAGATCATTTTAAATTTGGTCTGATAGGTAGGTGGGGTATTTTCATCAGGTTGGCTTTCAATATAATCGCCCGTCCATTCCACTATATTCCACGCAACATCTTCCAGAAGGCCATCTAAACTTGGCGGTTCCTGTTCCCCTAAAGATTTAGTAGTATATGTTCTTTTGGGTACGACCGTTGTTGAATCTTGGGCATACAATGATGTTTGAACTATACATAAAGCACAAACGATCAGAAGGTCGGTTCTCATGATAATGTTTTGGATCGGTATGACCTAAAGACTTGAAGAAACCATCCCAGTTACACTTTACGATTGATTTTAGTTTTTTTTTAACATTAAAGCAAGTCTTCATTCCAGACCTTGAAAAAAATCAAAAAATAATCGGAAACTAGCGTTTGTATTTTAAGTTAATAATTGTACATTTGCACCCCGTTTAACGGGATTGAAGTGTTTAATCAATAAAAATACTAGTGTGGACACATTAAGCTACAAGACTATTTCGGCCAATAAGGCAACCGTGAACAAACAATGGTTGCTCGTTGACGCCGAAGGGGAAACATTAGGCCGTCTTGCTTCTAAAGTAGCCAAATTACTGAGGGGTAAACACAAACCTAATTTTACACCGCACGTTGATTGTGGGGATAACGTTATAGTTATCAACGCCGAAAAAATTAATCTCTCCGGAAATAAATGGGAGCAGAAAACGTATAAACGTTATACCGGTTATCCTGGAGGTCAAAGGTCGCAGACCGCCAAAGAATTGTTGGCCAAGAATCCAGCTGGTATTGTGGAAAAATCGGTCAAAGGAATGTTGCCCAAGAATAGATTGGGTGCCGATATGTTCCGAAATCTAAAAGTATATGTAGGTCCCGAGCACAATCAAGAAGCTCAAAAACCAACTGCAATTAACTTAAACGACCTTAAGTAAAATGGAAATAATTCATAAAATCGGTAGAAGAAAAACGGCCGTTGCCCGTGTTTATGTTTCTAGTGGAAAAGGGAATATCACGATAAACAAAAGAGATCTTAACGATTATTTTACTACCGCTACCCTACAATATAAAGTAAAACAACCTTTTACTTTAACCAACAACGAAGACAATTATGACGTAAAAGTAAATGTCTACGGTGGAGGTATTACAGGACAGGCAGAAGCGGTTCGTTTAGCGTTATCCCGGGTAATGTGCGAAATAGATGCCGAAAACAGAGCTGTTCTTAAACCAGAAGGTCTTTTGACCAGGGATCCAAGAATGGTAGAACGTAAAAAATTCGGACAAAAGAAAGCCCGTAAAAAATTCCAGTTCTCTAAACGTTAATATCTGTTTTTATGCTTGTTGGATTTATTTTCAGCAGCTTTAAAAAATTGTAATATCAATAAAATAGCCCAGAAACGAGTTCAGGGTCTACAAATCAAAGTTCATTGAAATACCCTTGTCATAGGGTAAATTAAAAACCCAAAACCATTGTACTGCAATGGAGACCCTCTTCGGAAATCCCGAAACGGGTTCAGGGTAAATTAGTTTAGCATCTAAATGGTGAAGGCCCGTGCCAAGGCGCGGCCACTTCAACATTGCTAATTCAAAGGAACGTAAACTAAGTTAAAAAATGGCAAACAAAATTGAAGTTAAAGAATTATTAGAGGCTGGCGTACACTTTGGCCACCTTACAAGAAAATGGAATCCCAATATGGCTCCCTATATCTACATGGAGCGTAACGGAATCCACGTAATCAACCTGTACAAGACCGTTGCAAAATTGGACGAGGCCAACGAGGCCCTTAGAAAAATTGCTTCATCAGGTAGAAAGATACTTTTCGTAGCTACCAAAAAACAGGCCAAGGATATTGTTGCAGAGAAAGTAGCGAACGTGAATATGCCCTATATTACGGAAAGATGGCCTGGCGGTATGTTGACCAACTTCGTTACTATCCGTAAAGCGGTTAAGAAAATGGCTTCCATTGATAGAATGAAGAAGGATGGCACCTTTAATACACTTTCAAAAAAGGAACGTTTACAGGTAGATCGTTTGCGTGCCAAGTTGGAAAAAAACTTAGGTTCTATTTCAGAAATGACCCGTTTACCAGGTGCATTGTTCGTTGTGGATACGATGCGCGAACACATAGCCGTTAGGGAAGCACAAAAATTGAATATTCCGATTTTTGCCATGGTCGATACCAATTCCGATCCAAGGGATGTTGATTATGTTATTCCGTCCAACGATGATGCCTCCAAATCCATTGAGGTTATTATGGGTCAGGTTACCAATGCCGTTGCCGAAGGATTGGCAGAGCGTAAATCTGAAAAACAATCGGAAAAGGAAGGTGCCGAAGCACCAAAAGAAAAAGCTCCGGAGGCAGCTGTTAAAACAGCCCCCGTTGTTGAAAAACCAAAAGCGGCAGAAGAAGCTCCTAAGGCAGAAAAAGCAGTTGAAACTACTCCCGTAGTGGAAGAAGCTCCTAAGGTAGAAAAAGCTGCCCAGGCCGAAAAAGCAGTGGAAGCTACTCCCGCAGTGGAAGAAGCTCCAGTAGCCAAAAAAGAAACAGAAAACGGAACCGCGGATGATCTAACAAAGATCGAGGGTATTGGACCAAAAATTGCCGAAATCTTTCAAAATGCCAAAATTATCTCTTTTAAAGATCTAGCCGGAAAATCGGAAGATGAATTGAAAACCGTTTTAACGGAGGCGGGACCACGATATGCTTCAAAAAACCCTTCATCTTGGGGGAAGCAAGCCAAAATGGCGGCTGATGGAAAATGGGAAGAGCTTAAAGAATGGCAAGATAATGTAAAAGGAGGCGTAGAATAGCCTCCCCCGGATTTGCCCTTATAGCAAATCCGACCTCTCCCCAGGGAGAGGTATACAGGTTACTCCATTACAAGCGCTAGTAAATATTTAGATTAAAACATAGTTTAAAACATTGCCCACTTGGGTAACATTAAAAAAGACATAAAGATGGTAAAAATTACCGCCGCAGAAGTAAATAAATTAAGAAAGACCACTGGTGCAGGGATGATGGACTGCAAAAAAGCACTAGTCGAAGCAGAAGGGGATTTTGACAAAGCTATTGAGATCCTGCGCAAACAAGGTCAAAAAGTAGCCGCAAAACGAGCCGATAGGGATTCGTCCGAGGGAGCTGCCATCGCTAAAGTGAACACCGAAAATACAAGTGGTGCGGTTATTTCCCTAAATTGCGAAACCGACTTTGTTGGTAAAAATGACACTTTTGTTGCATTGGCCAACGAATTGGCAGAACTAGCTTTAGGTTATGACACCAAAGATGCATTTCTGGGAGCTGATTTCAACGGGATGACCGTTCAAGAAAAGCTCACGGAGCAAACCGGTGTTATCGGTGAGAAAATAGAAATTGGAGGTTTTGCCAGATTAAATGCTCCCTTCGTTGGTTCTTACATTCATGCAGGAAACAAAATTGCGACTTTGGTAGGACTTTCCGATGCCGTTGATGGTGCAGCCGTAGCAGCCAAGGATGTGGCTATGCAGGCCGCTGCAATGAATCCTGTAGCCCTGAACGAAGAAGGCGTAGATCAATCCGTAATCGACAAAGAAATTGAAATCGCAAAGGATCAATTACGTCAAGAGGGAAAACCGGAAGGGATGTTGGACAATATCGCAAAAGGCAAACTGAAACGTTTCTTTAAGGATAATACCTTGGTCAATCAGGACTTCATTAAAGACAGCAAACAAAGCGTTGCCCAATACATAAAATCCGTGGATTCCAATTTGGAAGTGACCGGTTTTCAAAGGGTGGCCCTGGGC
>JBATTK010000061.1:0-4309 GCA_049670505.1 Saonia sp. | reverse complement strand
GACCATCATACCAATACCCACACCGATCAACAAATCCGTGGCTATAATTGCGGTTACGGTTACAATGAAAGGAATAAATTGAAATTTTTTACTGTTGCGCCACTTATGTACAAAGATCCTTGGACTGGCCAACTTGTATCCAATGACCAATAAAATAGCGGCAAGGGAGGCAAGCGGAATCTTGTTCAATAGCTGCGGAATGGCCACTACCGAAAGTAGCAAGAAAACGGCGTGTGAAATGGCGGCGATCTTTGTCTTTCCCCCTGAGTCAATATTTGCGGAAGTTCTTACGATGACAGAGGTTATCGGGATACCCCCTACCAAACAGCTGAGTATGTTGCCGACTCCTTGCGCCTTCAGCTCGGTATTGGTATTGGTATATCGCTTAAGGGGGTCAAGTTTGTCAGCCGCCTCAATGCAGAGCAACGTCTCTATACTTGCCACCGCTGCAATGGTAATGGCAACGACCCATATTTCAATATTGGCAATTTGGGAAAAGTCTGGGAAACTGAACTGTGTCCAGAATTGCCCAAAGGATTCAGGTACGGGAAGACTAACCAAATGATCTTCACCAATAACATAGGAAGAACCGGTAATCCTGAACATTTCATTGATCAAAATTCCCGCGAGTACAGCTACGAGTGCGCCCTGTATCGTTTTGATCCGTTTAAGAAAAGGAATCTTTATAAAGGCTATCAAAATTGCAAGGGATACCAGTGCTACGATAACCGCTCCGGGATGAATAAAATTAATGGTATTTCCCAATGTCGTAAATATCTGATGCCCTTCTTCGGCGGTGATAGCAAAAAAATCCCCTTCGTGCATTGCATCGAAACCCACAGCATGGGGAATTTGCGATAAGATGATAATAATACCGATTGCAGCAAGCATGCCCTCTATGACATTGGACGGCAGATAGCTAGAAATAATTCCGGCTTTTACATAGCCCAGTAGCAACTGTATGATACCTGCAATAAGGCCGGCAAGCAAAAAGGCCTCAAAAGAACCCAAACTTGCTATCCCCGCCAATACAATGGCCGTTAAACCTGCCGCCGGACCCGAGACACTCAATTGGGAATTACTAAGCGCACCCACTACAATACCACCTATAATACCGGAAATAATACCCGAGAACAAGGGGGCTCCACTAGCAAGGGCAATACCAAGACATAGGGGAAGTGCGATCAAAAAAACCACCAGGCCCGATTTTATATCGGATTTTAGATATGTTGTTGTGAAATTATTCATGTCTTTTTATTAAGATACTCCTATATGAAAACCTACCATAGGCAGAATACCTAGAGATTCAACAGGTTAGAGATGGAGAATTTGATCTTTTCGAATTCCTTGGATGTTTCTAGGGGCGCTTCGACCGCATTCTTTATGCTTTTTTTAATAAGCCTAGTTGGATCGAAGCACCTTGAGTTTTTGAATTGAAGGAATTTACCTTTTGGGACAATGGCATCGTTTACCTGGAGTTGTCTCAAAAAGTTTTCAAAAGCGAAGGAATTACAACCTGTAAAAAGTTCGATTCTCACTTTTTCAATAACATCGCTATGTTCACGGAATAAACGGCGCTTTGCCTTGGCATACGATTCGGTGGTAAGCTTATTGATTTCCCTTCTTGCCGAAAAATGAGTAATCCCCCATCGCGTATCCGGCATTCTAAATCCGGAAACAAGAATAATATCAAGTTTTGTTTTTGGAAAATTTAGAATCGCATACTCTATAAGCTGTAACGATGCTATCGTGAAGTCTGTAGGAACGAGTACTCTTTTCATCTGTCTCTTATTTTCCTGACAAAAGTATAGTCGGGCGGTTAGAACTGTATAAGAGCCAAATTAAAATGGGATTAGAATTTTAATATCCAACCTGTCTTAAGTTGTTGTTCAAGGACTATATTTCTCCTGAGTCGGCAATTTAATCTTTACAATGGTACCCTTCCCCATCTGAGATGAAACGCGAATCTCGCCAGAATGAAGCTTAATGATCCGATAGGCTAACGGAAGTCCAAATCCGAAACCTTCCAAATCCCTTGCGTTGGACCCTCTATAGAAAGGCTCGAAGATATTCTTAAGCTCGTCCGCCGGGATCCCGATACCTTCATCGGTAATAATTAATAGGATATGACCTGCATCCGTCAACACTTTTAAGGTTACCGTTTTATTACCCGAAAATTTGCAGGCATTTTCCAAGATATTACTTAAGGCCACTTTAATAAGGGTCTCGCTACCCAATAGCGTAAGTAAACGTTCATCATCGGGCAATTGATCAAAATTCAGTTTTATTCTGTTTTTTGGATTGACAACATCCAAGTTTTGTTTGATTTCGATCAGTATCTGATCCAAACGTACTGCATCGATAACCAATCCTTTCGAATCAAAATCCGTTTTTGCCAATTTTAGTAATCCGTTGACCAAAGTGTCCAACTTTGATGCTTCAAGCTCTACACTTTCCAGCGTAGACCGATATTCCTGAATCGTTCTTTTTTTGTTCAAAGCGATTTCGGTCTGTCCTAATATGGCGGTTAGTGGATTCCTGAGCTCATGGGACGCATTATTGATAAAGTTGTTCTGAAGGTCGAACGATATCTGGAGCCTGTCCAACATATTATTGAATGTACGCGCCAAATCGGCAAGTTCATCTCTTCCATTGACCGTATCCAATCTAAGGTATAGGTTTTCTGCCCGTATGGAGTTTACTTTCTTGATTATTCGAGAAATGGGACTCAACGCCTGTTTTGCATAGTAAAGCCCTAAAACATAAATAAAAATGATGCTTATAAAAAAAGTGATGATAAGAATATTCCGCAGATTCTGGAGCTTTCCCATACCGTAAAGATCCCTCGCGGACAGCACCACTATAAAATCCCCTTCATTATCGTGATAGAAAAGCCCTGTATAATAATATTCGCCCTGTTTGAGCTCTGCATATTGATCATTGAATACAGTTCTAAAAAACGATTTTGGCAATGTTTTATCAAAATTGACCAAGGGTTCTTTTTTTTCTGAATCCACGGGATAGATGACCTCTTTTTCATTAGGCAGGGTCTGTAGATGGCGAATACGTATATCTTCGTAGATGTCAACGTTCATTTCATCTTTCTCAAGATAGGCCTGGGCAGCAATAGTCGCCCTTTGGCTCAAGCGCAGATAGAACTCATTTTCCGTATTGTTCTTATAGAAATAATAAATAAGCACAAAAACCGCAATTTGGAACAGTCCCGTCAACAATATGAAAATAGCCGTTATTTTAGTCCTTAACTGCATAGGAAGCTCTCAACTAATCTTTAATGGTATATCCCATCCCGATTACGGTCTGTATAAGTTTTGGATGAAAATTTTTATCAATTTTATTCCGTAAATAATTTACATATACATCCACTACATTGGTTCCCAAATTGAAATTGATATCCCATACGTTTTCAAGAATATCAATTCGGTTCAGTACTCTGTTTTTGTTTTTCATCAGGAACTCCAATAAGCGGAATTCCGTGGAGGTCAATTTAATTTCTTGATCCGATCTTTTCACGACCTTGGCACCCCTATCAAGTTCCAGGTCTTGTATGATTAATTTTTGATGTATGGGTGCTATGGAATCATTTCTTCTTGTCAAAGCACGAATTCTGGCCAACAGTTCCTTAAACTTAAATGGTTTTACCAAATAATCGTCCGCCCCGGAATCCAATCCTTTCACCACATTTTCCGTAGTTCCTAATGCAGTCAGCATTATAATAGGTAAATCCTTATAGCCAAGCTCCCGGACCGTTTGTGAAACCATTCTACCGTCCATTCCCGGTAAAATGATGTCCAGGATCATAAGGTCGATTTCTTTTTGTTTTAGAAGCTCTATTCCGTTCTCGCCTCCATAAGCCAAAAAGACTTCATAACCAGCTTCGGCAAGGCCCTGTCTTATGAAGGCCGCCACATTATGTTCATCCTCTATAACTAAAATTTTCTTGGCCATCTGCTGGTTAACTTCATATGAATTAAATAGTTCCTAAATTTTTAAGGAATAGTAAAAATAAAGAATTGATTAAGACCGAAATTATGATTACGATTAGAATCTCATTAGAATGTTAATGGGAAAATCGATTTTTAGTAATTTGATGTGAGATAATATCAGTTTCAAAAGTTCCCATACACGGTTTGCTCGCGTAACCTTACCATAATTCCCCCAAATTTAAAATTTCCGTAGCTTCAACCCTTCATGACAATGAACTTCTCAGTCAAATCTCTGGCAGTTTTTAACAAGTTCTTTGAATAACGGTAGTTTAATTTTATGGTATCTTTAGCGCATAGGTGGTATC
>JBATTK010000060.1:0-9801 GCA_049670505.1 Saonia sp. | reverse complement strand
ATGTAAGCCTGTAAAAACTTGGTCCATATACTTGTTCAGGGAGATAACGTACTTCGAAAATCCCTTGCCTCTTTTGCGTTTTTCGTCCCAAAGAGACACCGACAATTCCCGATTTAAACTGAATTCCGCTCTTTTACCGTCTACTGTGACGCGGGCATAGAGCCTAACATTCCCTGCCTCCAAATTGAGTTTTCGAGTGACAAATACGACTGATAATCTACTGTTTTCCAACATATTACATAGCTTTAAATTAATGAATAAAATGGCAAAAAACACAAGGTCAAATACCTACTAAAGCTACTTCAATGTACAAAAAATACTGTGGTTTCAAAATCCCTTTATGGACACCAGAGCGGTGTTTTCTTATGGTTTCATGAGGTTTCATCTGGCACCCCTAAAAACATAAAACGTTGCAAATCAGGTGATTTGCAACGTTATGCAACTATATGAAAATAGTTAAGTCGGGGTGGCAGGATTCGAACCTGCGACCTCCGCGTCCCAAACGCGGCGCGATAACCGGGCTACGCTACACCCCGAATTGGTCATCTATAAAACGTTTCGCTCCTCTTTTCTTTATTCTGCGTTCTAAAACCATTGCTTCAGAACGGGATAAAACCTCAATTTGCAAAATTAATTTCCAAGGAGTCCCACTTTTAGTTGATGGAACAATTCCTTGATTATGTCTTTTCAATCTTTTATCGATATCAGCAGTTTGTCCCACATAATATCTTGAACGTTTTCCGCTATATAATATATAAACGAGCATATTCATTTATACCGGGGTGGTCACGCTTCTTGCGTGACGACCTCCGCGTCCCGAGCAAAATCGAGGGGTTACACCCCGATAGTTTAAATCTCATACGTCAAAAACCAAAGACAACGGTAAATGACAAGGCTAATCTATTCAAGAACTTTCTCAGCGGACAAGTCCGCCGAAACCGGCCCAACTTTTGAAAGCCGGCCTTCGCCCAAATAGGCTACGGCCGGCGATGGCGGAGAGACTGGGACTCGAACCCAGGCGACACTTACGCGTCGACAGATTAGCAATCTGCTCCGTTACCACTCCGGCACCTCTCCAATATTTTTAACAACAATACCGACTCCTATCGGTAAAAATGCGGATGCAAATGTACCTTTTCAAATATTAGAACGCAACTATTTTTTATGATTTTTTTTGTGTCCGTAACAGGCTTATATCAAAAAACTATTCTGGATACTCCACTCTTAAATGATAGATGTTGATAAGCTTCTGTTTCAGTACTTTTTTAATGATTTCGATTTCCTTAAAAGTAATATTTGCATTTAAAAATTGATTCGCCTGCATTTGGATCGCTATTATCTTATCCACAAATTCATTAATGATTGAAAATGTGGGGTTCTTTAGGCTTTTTGAAGCGGCTTCTATAGAATCCGCCATCATTAAAATTGCAGTTTCCTTAGAAAAAGGAATAGGCCCCGGGTATCTAAAATCAGCTTCCTTTACACTATCTCCCAGCTCTTGCTGCTTTTTATAGAAATAGAATACCAAATTTGTTCCATGATGTGTGCGTATAAAATCTATCACCCTATCCGGCAAGTTATTTTTTCTGGCAATTTCTATCCCTTCGATAACATGGTCTATTATAATCTTGGCACTGTCCCTTGGTGCAAGCTCATCATGTGGGTTTACATTGGTTATCTGATTTTCGGTGAAGTAGGTTGGGTTATTCATCTTCCCAATATCATGGTACAACGCGCCTACCCTTACCAACATGGCATTGGCACCTATCTCATTGGCTGCGGCCTCGGCCAGATTGGCAACCTGTAACGAATGATGGAACGTGCCCGGAGCCTTGTTTGAAAGTATTTTTAATAATTTGGAATTCGTATCTGAAAGTTCCAACAGGGATACATCCGATACCAGCCCAAAGATTTTTTCATAAATATAGATCAGTGGTTGAACAAACAGCGTAATCATACCATTCAATAGGAAGAAACCAAATGCCCACCACTCAATATTATCCAGATTACCCTCATGAATAATATGAAAGGCCAAATATCCTATAATATAAATCAAGGTGATTTGTCCAACGGATATAAAAAGATTGGCCCTCTTATATAATTCGGATACCGTTAATATAGTAACAATTCCGGCGACGATCTGAAGAAATATGTATTCAAAACTATTGGGAACAACAAATCCTAGTATCAAAACGGTGAGCACATGCACATAAAGGCCCAGCCTAGCATCAAAAAAAGTCTTTAAAATCAAGGGAAGTATACACAGGGGTACAACAAAAACATAGGCCTCATTATATTTCACCACCATGGTGGTAACAAAGACCATCAGTAGAAGATTAAAGAATATAAAAGTGACCTTGGTATTGTTTCCAAATATTTCTTTTCGGTATTTCTTAAGGAACAGGAACAACATAATCAATACCAATGCAACCAACACCGTATATCCGAACAGAATAAAATAATAGTTATTGGCCGTCCATAGCTCCGATCGGTATTCCTCCTTAAGAGAATTCAATATGTTATAATTCTCCGCCTCTACCACCTCGCCTTTGGCAATAATTAATCGGCCTTCATCTACATTACCCCGAGTATAGGAGATTTTGGAAAGTTGGTCTTCCTGCTCTTTTTGGGAAAGGTCCTTGTCCAAGAATACGTTGGGTTTTACAATATCTAAAAACAGATTCTTATAAAAGGGTTTCCATCTACTTAAGCGCTTTTCCCGTAGTACGGTTTCAATGACCTTGTCTATACCATTTATGGTAAGAAGTTCCTCTGACCCCATCCGTTTGGCCACATTGTTTTTTACTAGATATAGGCTTTTTCTTGCTTTTAGTTTCGCTTGCTGGTCTAGAACACCCTTTTTATAGATTTCGTCCAAAACCTCCTTCCCGGCAGCTCTTAAGTTAGGTAATTGACTACCGCTGAATTTTTCCGAAGTAAAAATCGTTGGAAATTTCTTGTCAAAGGAGTCGCGTACCTCTAGCACAATGGTATCATCATACGTATAATAATCCGTTCGATTGTTTTGAATATCCAATAGTTCCTTGGATATTTCGGCATCGCTCTTTTTAATGGAAAAATCAAACGGGGCATAAAGGTTATCATACTGCCACGGTTTTCCTTTTTGAAATTCATATTTGAACTTACCTGCTTTAGGGAGAAAAAAAACAATCAGGAATATAGATACCAGATATAGGAAATATTTGTATATGAGGGATTGATTTTTATACAGCCTGTCTAGGAATTTGCGCATACGGAAGGTATCTAGATTCAAAAATAGAAAATTATAAATTTAAAAAGGGCTTTTACCGATAGAACCATTTGCATTGCACTTTAATTTATTAATTTCGCAGTATTAAATTTAGACCATTATGAAGGAAGTAGTTATCGTATCCGTTGCAAGAACGCCTATTGGAAGCTTCATGGGTAAGCTGTCTAGCGTTCCTGCGCCAAAGCTTGGAGCAATTGCCATTAAGGGCGCTTTGGGAAAAATAGGATTGAAGCCAGAAATGGTAGAGGAAGTGCTTATGGGAAATGTGGTACAGGCAGGTACGGGTCAGGCTCCGGCAAGACAAGCCGCCATTTATGCAGGTATACCGGATACGGTTCCGTGCACAACGATAAACAAAGTTTGTGCCTCGGGTATGAAAGCGGTTATGCAAGCGGCCCAATCCATTGCATTGGGAGATACTTCCATTGTGGTTGCCGGCGGTATGGAAAATATGAGTCTTATTCCACACTATATACATATGAGAAATGGTGTGAAATTCGGGCCGGCATCCCTAATTGATGGAATGCAGAAAGATGGTCTGGTCGATGCGTACGATCAAAATGCGATGGGTGTATGTGCCGATGCCTGTGCGTCGGAGTATGACTTTAGTAGGGAGGATCAGGACAACTTTGCCATACAATCCTATAATAGGTCCGCTGAAGCATGGAAATCAGGAAAATTTGCGGATGAAGTGGTTCCTGTGGAAGTTCCACAACGAAGAGGGGAACCTATCTTGGTCTCAGAGGATGAAGAATTCAAAAATGTAAAAATGGATAAAATTCCTGCTTTACGCCCTGCTTTCTCCAAAGATGGTACCGTTACCGCTGCAAATGCCTCTACCATAAATGACGGCGCCGCCGCTTTGGTATTGATGAGTTCGGATAAGGCAAAGGAACTGGGATTGAAACCTATAGCAACGGTGAAAAGTTATGCGGACGCAGCGCAAGAACCAAAATGGTTTACAACTGCACCGGCCAAAGCCTTGCCAAAAGCTATTGAGAGAGCCGGAATTACTATAGACGCAGTAGATTATTTTGAATTTAACGAAGCTTTTTCCGTGGTAGGTCTTGCCAACATGAAATTACTGGGCCTTACCGATACCAATGTAAATGTTAATGGGGGAGCAGTTTCCCTAGGGCATCCACTGGGTTGTTCCGGAGCAAGGATCATCATTACCCTACTCAGTGTTTTGGAACAGAACAATGGAAAAATAGGTGCAGCTGCCATATGTAATGGGGGCGGTGGCGCATCTGCAATGTTATTTGAAAGAAATTAATATTGTAAAGCAACCCTATGCAATACGGTATTTGCCACCTTAGTATTGTTCCTGTAAGATTAATTGCAAACGATACCAGTGAAATGATTACCCAACTATTGTATGGAGATCATTTTAAAGTTCTGGAACGACAAAAAAGGTGGAGCAGAATAAGAATCGCACATGATGCATATCAAGGTTGGGTAAGCAACACCCAGGTTACGTTAATAACCGAAGATGAATATCTTACGATCCAAACATCAAAAAAAATAAAATTCACTTCGGATCTAGTGTCCTTTACCAGTACCGAAAATGATATTTTAATACCTCTTGTACTAGGTTCTTCCATACGACATACGGATTTGCTATCCCACCGATATGACGGTAATTATACGGATGGTGTCAAGAAAAAATCCGAGATTATGGATACCGCACTACTCTATTTGAACGCTCCCTATTTATGGGGCGGCAAAACTCCTTTTGGAATAGATTGTTCCGGATTAACACAAATGGTCTATAAAATAAATGGACATCAGCTCTTTAGAAATGCTTCAGCGCAGGCCGACCAAGGTGAAGCACTTAGTTTTATTGAAGAAAGTGAGGCCGGGGATTTGGCGTTTTTTGATAATAATGAGGGAATAATAGACCATGTGGGTATCATCATGAAAAATAATTACGTTATTCATGCTCACGGAAAAGTAAGAATAGATCGTTTGGATCATACCGGTATTTTCAATACGGAAATTGGAAATTATACCCATAAATTAAGGGTCATCAAGAAAATTATCCAATAAAAAACCCTGACTTATCGTCAGGGTTTTTTTATTCTGGAACAAACGGATTATTCTTCCAGTAATTTTTTGATACGCATGAAATTATCATTGTCGCCCATGGCGCCATAGATATTTTTTAGTTGTGTGAGAATACCTTGATTATCAGGATTCGTTTTCAAAGCATCTTCCAGAATGTTTGCCCCTTCTACAAAAAGATCATCCTTTTTTTGCTTAAGTTCATCATATCTGGCTATATCGGCTCTTGAATTTCCTAGAGAATTCATTTCATCGATTAAACCATTCCCCTCATTTACGTAGGTAGTAGAAAGGTTAAGCTGGGCGTTTGTATAACCCGGGTTAATCTCAAGTGCCTTTTTATAAGATGCCCTTGCCTCTTCAATATTTCCCTGCTCCATGTTCACTACCCCTATGTTATAAAACAAATCCGGGTTGTCCGGTGCAATCTCCGTAGCTTCGGCCATGAGTTCCTTAAATTTTTCCTTATCGCCTAATTTAAAATGTAGATTAGCTTCGCTTAAAATTAAATTCACATCTTTTGGCGCATTTGCCCTAGCATCCTTATAAGCCTCCAGAGCTTTATCGTCTTGTCCCAATTGTGTATAGATAAGTGCTACGTTTTTAACAATTTCCGCCGACTTGGATGGGGACTTTTCATCTTTTGGATCTTTTAATGTACCCGCCTTTACCAATAAATCCCTTTGCGTTTTATCCAAGGTCTGTACCTCGCCGGTTGCCACATCTACACCGGTATAACTAATACTGCTACCGTCATAACCTACTTCTTTGAGTTCGTTATAATACTTAAGGGCATCCTCATAATGGCCTCCGTTTACCGCACTGCTGGCCGCATAATAAAGCCATGAGGTATCTTTTGGGCTTAATTTATAGCCTTTATACAACTTATCCGCGGCTTCCTTATACTTTTTTTCCTTTTCATCCTGAACGGCTCCATTGACCAAATCCGCAGTGATTGCCGTCAATTTCTGTTTGACTTCCGAAGAATATTTACTTTTTCCACTTTTATCTTCCAAAGCAGTAACCTCATTGTAGGAAGAGATGGCTTCATCAAAAGCGCTAACATCTCCTTTTCCTGCTAGATCGGAGTAAATATTACCTCTTAAAAAATGGTATTGCGCCTGTATTTTGGCATCGGCACCCTCAATGGTAGAGGAGGCACTTTCCAAAGTTGTTTTAGCAGTTGCCGCATCGCCTCCTTTTAAAGCTTTTTCCGCTGCTTTTATTTCCGCTTTTTGAGAAAATCCGACTATCGAGAACGTCATAGCCGCCAGAATTAAAATTTTAGTTTTCATCTTAAATTTAAATTAATTAGTGTATTAGTGTTTACTATGTTAATCTTTTGTTTCGGTACCATCATTATCAATAGCTGTGCCATCTTCTTCGTTCACTTCAATATTCAGAATATCGGCTTCTTCCATAGCTTCTTCATCTTTCATTACTTTTGCAACGGCGGCTATGGAATCATTTTCGCGTATATTGATCACCTTAACACCCTGTGTGGCCCTTCCCATGACCCTAAGGTCTTCTACGCTCATACGAATGGCGATACCCGATTTGTTGATGATCATCAAATCATCGGAATCGGATACATTTTTTATGGCAACAAGTCCACCCGTTTTATCCGTAATAGAAATGGTCTTTACTCCTTTGCCTCCTCTATTGGTAGTCCTATAATCTTCAATACTAGAGCGTTTTCCAAATCCGTTTTCGGAAACTACAAGAATCTCATCATCAAAGTTATGGACGGAAACCATCCCGATGACCTCATCCGTTTCGGAAGCTAAGGTAATACCCCTTACACCAGAGGCGTTCCTTCCCATTGGCCTGGTCTTACTTTCTTCGAACCTAATGGCTTTTCCTGATTTAAGTCCGAGGAATATTTGACTGGTACCGGTAGTAAGCTTGGCCTCCAACAGCTCATCGCCTTCCCTAATACCGATAGCATTGATACCGTTTTGGCGTGGTCTGGAATACTGTTCCAAGGAGGTCTTTTTAACGGTTCCCTTCTTGGTAGCCATAATAACATAATGACTATTTACATAATCCTCGTCCTTTAGATCCTGTGTACAGATAAATGCCTTTACCTTGTCATCTTGTTCAATATTTATAAGATTTTGGATAGCCCTTCCCTTGGATGTTTTGCTTCCCTCCGGAATTTCATACACACGCATCCAAAAACACTTCCCTTTTTGGGTAAAAAACAGCATATACTGATGGTTGGTACCTACAAAAAGATGCTCCAAGAAATCCTCAGTTCTTGTAGAAGATGCTTTTTGACCGACTCCTCCCCTGTGTTGGGTCTTATATTCTGTTAACGGTGTCCTTTTGATATAGCCCGCATGCGAAATGGTAATGACCACTTGTTCATCCGGAATCATATCCTCTATGCTAAGGTCGCCTCCGGCAAAATTGATTTCCGAACGGCGGACATCGCCATATTTTTCCTTTACTTCCAGAAGCTCGTCCTTAATGATTTGCATTCTACGATCTTTGTTGGCCAAAATATCCTTCAGATCGGCAATGGTCTTTATAACTTCATCATACTCGGATCGTAGCTTATCCTGTTCCAGACCCGTAAGCTGACGTAAACGCATCTCAACAATGGCCTTGGATTGTACCTCCGTGAGTTTAAACCGCTCCATTAAGTTCTCCCTGGCTTCCTCTGCGTTGGACGAAGCACGGATGATAGCAATAACCTCATCAATATTATCCGAAGCAATAATGAGCCCCTCTAGGATATGGGCCCTATCTTCCGCTTTCTTTAGTTCAAATTCGGTTCTCCGAACCACCACCTCATGGCGATGTTCCACAAAATAGTGGATCATTTCCTTAACATTCAGCAACTGCGGCCTACCATTGACCAAAGCAATATTGTTGACACTAAAGGAAGATTGTAGGGCCGTATACTTGTATAAGGTATTCAAGACAATATTAGGTATGGCATCCCGCTTAAGGATATAAACGATACGCATCCCTTTTCTATCCGATTCGTCCCTTATCGTAGAAATCCCCTCAATTTTTTTATCGTTGACCAGATCGGCAGTTTTCTTGATCATATCCGCCTTGTTGACCTGATAGGGTATCTCGGTCACCACAATACATTCCCTGCCCTGTACCTCTTCAAAAGTAGCCTTGGCCCTCATGACCACTCTACCGCGTCCTGTATGGAAAGCCTCTTTAACACCATCATATCCATAAATAATACCTCCAGTAGGGAAATCCGGCGCTTTTATATGGGTGATAAGCTCATCGATCTCAATAGCATTGTCATCAATATAGGCTACCGTACCATCAACAACCTCGGATAAATTATGGGGTGGCATATTGGTGGCCATACCTACCGCTATTCCGGAGGCCCCATTGATCAATAAATTAGGTATTCTGGTAGGAAGTACGGTAGGCTCCTGCAAGGAATCATCAAAATTCAATTGATGGTCTACCGTATCCTTATCTATATCTGCCAACATTTCATCCGCTATCTTACGCATACGCGCTTCGGTATAACGCATTGCGGCAGGACTATCCCCATCTATGGACCCAAAATTTCCCTGGCCGTCTACCAACATGTAGCGAAGGCTCCATTCTTGTGCCATACGTACCATGGAATCATATACCGATGTATCCCCGTGGGGGTGATATTTACCTAAAACTTCCCCGACGATACGGGCGGACTTCTTATGGGCACTATTTGATCTAACTCCCAACTCATGCATTCCGTACAAAACCCTTCTGTGTACCGGCTTTAGACCATCCCTGACATCGGGAAGGGCACGTGACACAATGACCGACATTGAATAATCAATGTAGGCGGATTTCATTTCATCCTCAATGTTAATAGGAATTAATTTTTCTCCTTCTGCCATTTTAGAATCTTATATATTTACTTGGTTAATAAAACATGCCAATATACGGAAAATCATACCTTTCAAAGTACTTTAGAAATACTTTATTAAAGAATTTATTAACACCTACAGCACCTCCTTTAGTTTATAATTTGTCTGTTAATTTTTTTGTAAATCGAGGTTTTTTTCGTCATTTAGGCATAGTTTATCGAATATGGGTACGGTATTTGCCTTAGTTTGGGATAGATTTACTAATTTTAAAGGCGAAAGTATATTTTATGGATGATAATTTTTCCCCCAGGGTAAAAGATGTAATTGCTTACAGTAAGGAAGAGGCCTTGAGACTAGGCCATGACTTTATTGGTACGGAGCATCTTATGCTAGGATTGTTGCGGGATGGAAATGGAAAAGCAATCAGTATTCTTGATGCTTTGGATGTTGACCTGGACCACTTACGGAGAAAAGTGGAGATTTTAAGTCCGGCCAACCCCAATTCCGGAACTATTCAGAAAGACAAAAAGAACTTGCATTTGACAAGACAGGCGGAGCGTGCCTTAAAAACTACTTTTTTAGAGGCTAAATTATTTCAAGGCTCCTCCATAAATACCGCACATCTTTTAT
>JBATTK010000059.1:0-39471 GCA_049670505.1 Saonia sp. | reverse complement strand
GGTATCCACGAATATAGAGGTAGGCTCAACCACTCCGATAGCATAGCTTACTTGAACCAATATTTCATCAGCAACTCCGGCGGCGACCAAATTTTTAGCGGCATGTCTTGCCGCATACGCAGCACTTCTATCCACTTTACTAGGATCTTTGCCACTAAAGGCACCTCCACCATGTGCCCCTTTTCCACCATAGGTGTCCACTATAATCTTCCTTCCCGTTAATCCGGTATCGCCATGAGGGCCTCCGATTACGAACTTTCCGGTAGGGTTTATATGATACTTTATATCCTTATCAAAAAGTTTTTGGACATAGTCCGGAAATTGGGCGACTACTTTTGGTATTAGGATATGAATAACATCATTTTTAATCTTTGCCAGCATCTTGCCATCGTCCTCGTCAAAGGCATCGTGTTGCGTAGAGACCACAATGGTATCTATGCGTTGCGGCACGTTGATATCGGAATATTCTATGGTAACCTGCGCTTTTGCATCTGGTCTCAGATAGGAGATTTTCCCCCCGTTTTCTTTTCTTAAATCCGCTAATACCTGTAAAATTTTATGGGAAATATCCAATGCCAATGGCATATAATTTTCCGTTTCCCTGGTAGCGTAGCCGAACATCATCCCTTGATCTCCCGCTCCCTGTTCTTCCTTGGCACCTCTATCTACACCTTGGTTTATATCCTGCGACTGTTCATGTAATAAGGAAATAACCCCGCAGGAATCTCCGCTGAACTGATATTCACCTCGGGTATACCCTATTTTGTTGATAACAGCCCGGGCAATCTCCTGGACATCCAAATAGGTGGCACTCTTCACTTCCCCTGCCAATACTACCTGGCCGGTAGTGACCAAAGTTTCACATGCGACCTTACTTTCCGGATCAAATGCCAGAAAATTATCCAATAAGGCATCGCTTATTTGATCTGCTATCTTATCCGGGTGTCCTTCACTTACGGATTCCGATGTAAATAAATACGCCATAAACAAATATATTTTACAATAAAGGGGATCTGACGAAAGCTTTTAAAGAAGTTTACTATACGGATGAAATCCGTAGCAACTGCTTTAGCATTTTTTAATACCGCTCTATCCCGGTATTCAGTCCTCTTAGGATCTGGTCCTAAAATAAATTCTGGACAAAGAGGTTGCAATCAGTCAAATCCCTCCTCTTTTAAATTGATGAACAAAAATACACATTTGTGGAGAAATAAAAATTTAAAAACATAAATAATTAAATGTATTTCAACTTATATTTTTTTCTCTTACACCAGATACTTGTATATTGTACGCCCAACCAAAATTGAATACTCAACCAACGATTAATTGCATCATATGCACATTGCAGTAGCCGGAAATATAGGAGCTGGAAAAACCACATTGACCAGATTACTTTCCAAACATTATAGGTGGGAAGCCCATTTTGAGGACGTAGTGGATAATCCATATCTAGACGACTTCTATAACCAAATGGAGCGGTGGAGCTTTAACCTACAGATTTATTTTCTGAACAGCAGATATAGACAGATTTTGCAGATCAGGGAAAGTGGTAAGAATATTATCCAAGATAGGACAATATATGAGGATGCGCACATTTTTGCTCCCAACTTACATGCCATGGGACTCATGACCAATAGGGATTTCAACAACTATTCCAGTCTTTTTGAGTTGATGGAAAGCTTGGTACAACCACCGGACCTATTGATATATCTTAGAAGTTCCATTCCTAATTTGGTAAATCAGATCCATAAACGTGGGAGGGATTATGAAAATACGATATCTATAGACTATCTAAGCAGATTGAATGAACGCTATGAAGCGTGGGCACATAGTTATGAAAAGGGTAATCTCCTCATTGTTAATGTAGATGAGCTTGATTTTGTGGACAATCCCGAACATTTAGGTGAGGTCATCAATAAAATCGATGCTGAAATCAATGGACTATTTTAGTACCGTAGAAAGTCAACATATAAAAAAACCCATGATGATTTCATGGGTTTTTTTATATGATGTTTTTGAAGCTACAACTTATTTATAGCTATTTTTTTAATCGTCTTGCCTACTATACCATCCTCCGTAGCAGATGCCTTAAAGCTTGTTCGATCAGTTGACTCGGTCCCATTGGCTGAAGTTGTATAGGTTACCGTGGCTTCGGTCATATCTCCGTCCGCAACATTCATCTCTACCCTTACCGCATCGGTTTCATCCGCCATTTCTGTTTCTTCCGTAGTATGTCCGCCCAAGATAGGGGCAATGACCAAACCTATCAAACAGGTTAGTTTTATAAGAATGTTCATGGAAGGTCCGGAAGTATCCTTAAAAGGATCACCAACGGTATCCCCTGTTACGGCAGCTTTATGTGCATCGGAACCTTTATAGGTCATTTCACCATTGATCATAACCCCAGCCTCAAAAGATTTTTTGGCATTGTCCCAAGCACCTCCCGCATTATTTTGGAATATTGCCCAAAGCACCCCGCTTACAGTAACACCGGCCATATAGCCTCCTAGCATTTCTGCAATGGCCTGGTTATCCATTCCAAACAACATAGGTACAAAAGTAATTACCAAGGGAAACCCGATGGTCAATACCCCTGGAAGCATCATCTCCTTTAAGGATGCTTTGGTGGATATCGCGACGCATTTATCATATTCAGGTTTTCCGGTACCTTCCATAATCCCGGGAATATCCCTAAATTGTCTCCTTACTTCTTCTACCATTTCCATAGCGGCCTTACCTACAGCATTCATCGCCAAAGCCGAAAATACCACCGGAACCATTCCACCTACGAACAACATGGCCAAAACCGGGGCTTTAAAAATGTTGATCCCGTCTATTCCCGTAAAGGTTACATAAGCGGCAAAAAGGGCCAAAGAGGTCAAAGCAGCGGAAGCAATAGCAAATCCTTTACCCGTTGCCGCTGTAGTATTACCAACGGAATCCAATATATCGGTACGTTCCCGCACAATAGGTTCTTGTTCGCTCATCTCCGCAATACCCCCGGCATTATCGGAAATCGGTCCAAAGGCATCAATGGCCAATTGCATGGCCGTTGTAGCCATCATAGCGGAAGCCGCCAAGGCTACACCGTAAAATCCTGCTAGGGCATAAGAGGCCCATATAGAAATGGCAAACAATAAAACAGAGGGGAAAGTAGATATCATTCCGGTCGCCAAACCAGCTATAATATTTGTTCCGGCACCGGTACTGGATTGTTGTACAATTTTTAAGGTAGGGCCTTTGCCCAATCCGGTGTAATATTCCGTAATGGACGAAATAAATCCTCCCACGATCAGACCTATAATAGTAGCGCCAAAAACACGTAGTGAAGAAATTTCCTGTAACCCTTCTCCAAAGAATTCCATTTTCATGGTCTCGGGAAGCATCCATTTTACCAAGACAAAACAAGATAAAGCCACTAAAACTATAGAAACCCAGTTACCTATGTTCAAGGCTCCCATTACCTGGGCCTCTTTTGCATCGTTACTTTTAATTTTTACCAACATGGTGCCAATGGCAGAAATAATAATTCCGACACCTGCAATTGCCATGGGCAACAAAACCGGTCCTATTCCCCCAAAAGCATCCTGGATAGCACCGCCCATATCTTTGATTACATAATTCCCCAGTACCATTGCCGCCAAAACAGTAGCTACATAACTACCAAAAAGGTCAGCCCCCATACCTGCAACATCCCCTACATTATCCCCTACATTATCTGCAATGGTTGCCGGGTTACGGGGATCATCTTCCGGAATTCCTGCTTCCACCTTTCCCACTAAATCCGCACCTACGTCCGCTGCTTTAGTATAAATACCACCTCCTACACGGGCAAATAGCGCTATGGATTCCGCACCAAGGGAGAAGCCGGCAAGGGTCTCCAATACTATGGTCATATCCTCGGTAGAAGTCCAAGTACCGTTCATAAAAAAGTGAAAGAAAAATATAAAAAAAGCGGTTAGTCCCAAAACGGCCAGACCTGCAACTCCCAATCCCATTACCGTACCCCCGCCAAAAGAGATCTTAAGGGCCTGGGGCAAACTCGTGCGGGCTGCCTGCGTAGTCCTAACATTTGTCTTGGTAGCGATTTTCATTCCCATATTTCCTGCCAAAGCAGAGAAAACCGCACCAAAAATAAAGGCAATTACAATAAGCCAGTGTGTGGTAGGTACAATAAATGAAACTGCTGCAAGGGCAACACTAACGATCAAAACAAAAACTGCCAAAAGTTTATATTCCGCATTCAAGAAGGCCAAGGCACCTTCATAGATATGATCTGAAATCTCTTTCATCTTACCATCACCGGCATCCTGTTTCATCACCCAAGACCTCTTGAATAACATGTATAATAAACCTAATATTGCCATTACTATCGGCATATAAATCACCATTGATTCCATATGTACGTTTTGTTCGTTTGTTAATTATTTAAGCTGGGCAAAAGTAGTAAAATCAAATAGAATAAAAAAGGCAATATCACTTGCATGATATTGCCTTTTTACATGTATTAAAATTGTAATTTTTATTTGATACTCACCTCTTTTGTAGGCACATCGCTTTCCTTAAAACGAGCAATACATTTGGAGATGATCTCCTTTGCCTCGTGTACATCTCCCCAACCGCCAACATCTACTTTTTTCTTTTCCAAATCCTTATATACCTTAAAAAAGTGCTCTATTTCCTTGATCAGATGCGGATTTAGTTCACTTAAATCGTTTACGGTACTCGCCGTAGGATCGGACACCGGAACACAGATGACTTTTTCATCCGGACCTTTTTCATCGGTCATATGAAATACCCCGATAGGCTTTACTTCCATAACACATCCTGGAAATGTAGGTTCCGTGACCAATACCAATACATCCAAAGGATCTCCATCCAAGGCCAAGGTTTCGGGTATAAAACCATAGTCCGCCGGATACATCATAGATGAAAATATCATCCGGTCATAGCGAACTTTTTTTAACTCAAAATCATATTCATATTTATTTCTACTCCCCTTGGGGATTTCTATTAAAACATCTAGGGACGTGATTTCTTTAGCAGTCATAATTTAAAAATTGATGCTGCAAAGATACTTGAAAATATTGGGGGAAAGGAGTTGTGATCATTAAGAAAACGATACTTTACCGACTTTTTACCAACACCCTTCCACATTAGATTATGACTGTGAAAGTAACAGTATTCCCGGGATACCTTAAAAGCTGAAACCGAAAGAACCGGTAATGCTAAACGGACGGGCATTGGGATTATCCAAATAATTGCCCCTAAAGTTAAAATCGATTCGGAGAATCTTAAAAATGTTTCCTACACCAAAGGAATATTCCCAATAAATCTGATCGTCCGGGGCAATAAGCGGAATATTCGTCGGACTGTTCAAAGCAATATTTTCATCGGAAAGTTGACCCCATGCACCGCGTAGGCCCACTATTTCCCTAAGATTAAACTTTCGCAAAAAAGGAATTCTGGAGAAGATCCTTCCATTAAAATTATGCTCAAAATGTACGGATGCATAGGTATCGGTAACAAATTCATAAAAATCCAAGTTGGGAAAGGTATTGTATAGGGAAAACAAGGTCTGGTTTCCGGGAATAACGTTTAAAAGGCTCAATGGTACTTCCCCAAAGGTCTTCCCTACCTCAATGGTACTGAACAGTCTTCCAAAGCCTCCCAATTGCCATGGTTGGGTATAGGAAAACTGAATTTTTTCATAGTTAAAATCGCTTTCCAAAAAGCCTTCGATACCCTTTGTATAATTCAACAAAATTGTACTGAAATTATCATTGATGTTTAAGCGTTCTACCCCATAACCTATGGTCTTTCTACCGGGGGTATAGACCAATATGGTATTGATATCGAATTGTTTTACCTCCGAGGAAATACCTGTTGGGGAAGACGGATCCACGTAATCCAAGCTAAAGGCATCGGGAAGGGCGGAACTTAGTGTTCGGAAAGAACTGCCCAAACGTATCCTAAAATTGGTCAAAGGTTCAGCCTCCAAACTAAGCGCGGTCAGATTAATGTTCGTTAACCGATCATTAGCGCCTACCGTAAGTACGGATGAAGAAGCAATACTTCTGCCCAAAACATCATTGGTCGCCGTAAGACTTAATCCTAATTGTTCTACATCGCGCCGATTTCCCCCAGAGATGATCAACCTGTTTTTTCGATCCAGAAGCCATTTCGCAGAAAAACCGTGTTTAAATTTTTTATCATTAAAACCATAGGCCATATAACCTTCTAAACGCCAAGGGTCATTTTGCCCAAAATAGGTCCGGGCCCCTCCCCTTAGTCTAATTCCTTCCGCGTCATTGAATCCAAAAACGCTGTATATATCACCTAGATCCAAATTCCACTTATCGATTTCTACATATCCGGAATTCAATATACTTACGGCATTATAGATCGTTCTAAACTTGGGCACTGTTTTTAAGGTATCCAAAAGCTGGTATATCCCCTTTTCATCCTTGTTCAAATCTTCCAATCTACTATTCTTCCAGAACGTGCTATCCCTGCTGAATACAATTGGATCGAACGGATCGCTTACGTTATTGTAAAAATCCTTGGGCCGTGGGATATTAAAAACGTAGTTATCATAAACAGTGGTTCGTTTACCATAGACACCCCTGGATTTTTCCTTCTTGCTTAAACTAAAATCGCTCAACATATAATCTCTCTTTAATAAAAAGACAGAGTCGTTGACCACATCAAAATCCTGTTCAATATAAATTTCCTTTACCCAATTGATATTGGCACTTTTGGTGACCTCTAGATTAATGTTCTTAATGGCGAAAGTAGAATCGTTAACCCAAAAATCACCTTTAAACGTCAGTTCGTTTTTTCGTCTTGGATAGTAGATAATATTATAGCACCATTTATTATCGATATAAGCACTATCCGACAGTACATAATTATAGGTATCTATTCCAGTCTTGGAAAGCGGACTCGTAAAGCTCTTGTCAAAAAACTTAAGATAGTTGTTATAGATATCATAGTCCGAGTACAGGTCTTGAATAAAAGCTGTGATGGCCTGATTGTTCTCGAAACCCGAGTTTTTATTTCCGAGGATATCCTCCTTTTCCGCTGCCAATATATTGTCGCCATATACCTTAGAAGCAACTTCATTTAAAAATATGGGCAGGTACGTTTTTCCGGTGATATTAGAGGTATCCAAATCTTGGAACATAAATTCAAGGCCCTTGAAAAGTTTGCTTTTTATGAGCGCACTATCAATGGTGTTCAAATCGAACTCTATCTTTTCATATTTATCATACTTATACTGTTTGAACATGCGAAGTCCGTTTACCCTTTTCTTGGCCCAAATTTTCCGTAGAATATCTATGGCCGGATTGTTCTTTTTGGATTGTTTACCTACATAGACTACTACCTCGTCCAATTGCTCGCTTCCCTCTGCAAGAGCTATTTCCATATTATAATTAACCTTTGTGTCCAAGAGGATCTCTTTGGAATCGTACCCTACGAAGGAGACTACCAATGTTTCGTACGTAACATCCGATTCTAAATAAAACCTACCGTTATCATTGGTAATGGTTCCTTCATAGGAGTCTTTGAAAAGGACATTGGCAAAAGCAATGGGAGATCCAGATTCATCTACCACGATACCACTAACTTTTGTTTGGGAGATTGCACATAAAGTAAAAAGGAGGAAAAAGGTAAAAAGGAGTTTTTTCATCTATTTGATAAATTCATGCGCATGTTTTTCTGCCTCTTGGGGAACAACACCTGAATGATTGATTAATTGATTTAGGGTAGTAGTATTATCAAATATTGTTTCTTTTAATAAAAAAATCGCCAACTTCTCGTTGGCGAGGCTAATATACCTTTACAAAATGATCTTACTTATTTATATAACACTTTCTTAACAGCATTAATGACATCTGTATGATCCGGCAACCATTCCGCCAATAAGACCGGTGAATATGGTGCCGGGGTATCCGCTGTATTTATTTTTATGATCGGGGCATCTAGATAATCGAATGCATTGGATTGGATATGGTACGTAATCTCTGTGGCAACATTCCCAAAAGGCCATGCTTCCTCCAAAACAACTAGTCTGTTGGTTTTCTTTACAGAATTTACGATAGCTTCATAATCCAATGGTTTTACGGTCCGTAGGTCTATAATTTCACAACTTATGCCCTCTTTTTCCAATGCATCGGCAGCTGTGTAAGCTTCCTTTATGATTTTTCCAAAAGAAACTATAGTGACGTCGGTGCCCTCTCTTTTGATCTCGGCAACTCCTAAAGGAATAGTATATTCCCCTTCAGGGACTTCCCCTTTATCACCATACATCTGTTCGGATTCCATAAAAATAACAGGGTCATCATCACGTATGGAGGACTTTAACAAGCCCTTGGCATCACTAGGGTTAGACGGTACTACTACCTTAAGACCGGGACAATTGGCATACCAACTCTCAAAAGCTTGGGAGTGCGTTGCAGCTAATTGGCCTGCTGAGGCGGTAGGGCCCCTAAAAACAATAGGGCAATTGAATTGCCCACCGGACATTTGACGAATTTTAGCCGCATTGTTAATGATTTGATCAATCCCTACCAAGGCAAAATTAAATGTCATAAACTCTATAATAGGCCTATTGCCATTCATAGCGGAACCTACTCCAATACCGGAAAATCCTAGCTCGGAAATGGGCGTATCAATTACGCGTTCGGCCCCAAATTCATCCAACATACCTTTAGAGGCCTTATATGCTCCATTATACTCGGCAACTTCTTCACCCATAAGGTAAATAGACTCATCCCTTCTCATCTCTTCCGACATTGCCTCGGCTATAGCTTGCCTAAATTGTAATGTTTTCATAAATATCTCAGCTATTGATTAATCCTTAGTAAAATCGTTCAAACAAAAGTTTGCACGACTTCATTGTTAAAATGCAAGCAAAAATAGGAAAATATATGTCAAATAATTGACAGCGGTGCGTAAAAAAAATAACAAGATTTACTATGCATGCATAGCAAATCTTAAAATTAATAGTTATCTTAGCGCAGTTCTTTTAAAGACAAAAAATGATATAAAATGAAGATATTAGTTTGCATAAGTAATGTACCGGATACTACTTCCAAAATAAATTTCACGGAGGGAGATACTAAATTCGATACCAATGGAGTACAGTTTGTAATTAATCCCAACGACGAATTTGGCCTCACCAGGGCCATGTGGTTTAAGGAAAAACAAGGAGCTACGGTTCATGTAGCTACCGTAGGCGGTGCCACCACCGAACCTACTATTAGAAAAGCCCTGGCCATTGGTGCCGATGAGGCCATTAGAATAAACGCCGAACCGACCGACGGTTTTTTTGTAGCGCAACAACTGGCCAATGTAGCAAAGAATAGTGATTACGATCTTATTATTGCAGGTAGGGAATCCATTGACTATAACGGTGGAATGGTCCCCGGTATACTTGCAACACTTCTTGACATGAATTTTGTGAATACCTGTATAAGCCTGGAAATTGATGGTTCCAATGCCACCGCAATGCGCGAAATAGACGGCGGCAAAGAAAAAATAGCAACAACACTTCCCCTTGTTATAGGCGGACAAAAAGGACTGGTAGAGGAAAGTGATTTGAGAATCCCCAATATGAGGGGAATCATGATGGCACGTCAAAAGAAACTCAATGTAGTTGAACCGGTCGAGGCTGAAATAAGCACAGAAGACATCAAATTCGAAAAACCGGCACCAAAGGGAGCGGTTAAATTAGTGGATGCGGATAATATAGATGAATTGATCGATCTTTTGCACAATGAAGCAAAAGTGATCTAACACTTAAATCAAAAGCATCAAATTCCAATATATGCATTTGGGATTTAAAAATTAAAATTAAAAAATTATGTCAGTATTAGTATATACGGAATCAGAAAACGGGAAGTTCAAAAAAAATGCCTTTGAGGTAGCGTCCTATGCCCACGAAGTGGCCAAACAATTGGGTACTATGGCAACGGCGGTATCTATTAACGCAGATGATAACGAAAGTTTAGGCAACTATGGCGTATCAAAAGTGCTACAGGTATCGGATGATCAGCTAAAAACATTCAATGCAAAGGCTTTTGCAAGTGTAATTGCCCAAGCAGCGGAAAAAGAAGGTGCCAAAGTATTGGTACTAAGTTCTAGCGCGGATACTAAATTTTTGGCGTCCATACTAACCGCTGAATTAAAAGCGGGATATGTACCCAATGTTGTACAAGCACCGAAGAGCACCGAGCCTTTTGTTGTAAAGCGTACCGCTTTTAGCAATAAAGGTTTTGCCCATACGCAGATCAATGCGGACATTAAGGTAATAGGGGTATCCAACAACGCATTTGGTGCTATAGAGAATCCTACCAATGTAGCTGTAGAGGATTTTGGCCCTACCAGTAAGGATGCCGATTTTTCTACAAAATCCGTGGAAATAGATAAGGTGGTAGGTAAAGCTACCATTGCCGATGCGGATATTGTAGTATCTGCCGGAAGAGGACTTAAAGGACCCGAAAATTGGGGAATAATAGAGGAATTGGCCGATGTTCTTGGTGCGGCAACCGCCTGTTCCAAACCGGTTTCGGATCTAGGTTGGCGATCTCATGGCGAACATGTTGGACAGACCGGAAAACCCGTAGCCAGTAATCTATACATTGCTATAGGTATTTCTGGTGCCATACAGCATTTGGCCGGTGTTAGCGCCTCAAAGGTAAAAGTTGTAATCAATACCGATCCCGAAGCGCCCTTTTTCAAAGCGGCAGACTATGGAATTGTGGGGGACGCTTTTGAAGTAGTTCCTAAATTGACCGAAAAATTAAAGGAATTTAAAGCCCAAAACGCTTAATTTTTGTTAATTTGTGCCCCTAAAGGGCTGTTTAAACAATTGGACATCCCTTTTGTTTAAACAGCCCTTTGTGGTTTATATATCCGTATGAGTTTAGTCAAATTAAAAATAAAAGGGATTTCGTACAGCCAAACGCAAAATGGTGCATATGCCCTTATATTGAACGAAGTAGAAGGAGATCGTAAACTGCCTATAGTCATTGGCGCCTTTGAAGCGCAATCGATAGCCATTGCATTGGAGAAAGAAATAAAACCTCCAAGACCATTGACCCATGATCTTTTTAAAAATTTTGCGGATCGCTTCGATATTGTAGTAAAACAAGTGATTATCCACAAGTTGGTAGATGGCGTCTTTTATTCCAGTATTATTTGTGAACGCGATAAGATCGAGGAAATCATAGATGCCCGAACGAGTGATGCCATAGCTTTGGCACTTCGTTTCAACGCTCCTATTTTCACTTATAAAACCATATTGGACAAAGCGGGCATCTTCCTTAAATTTTCTTCCAAGGATAAAGACAAGGATGAAAATGACGATAGCATCATGGTGGATGAAATTTTGCAGGAAGGGGAAACTGTAGAGATAGATATGGGAGCATCGGATGCCTACAAAGAACTAAACTTGGAAGAACTACACAAAGAATTGGACAAAGCCGTTACCAATGAAGATTACGAAAAGGCGGCAAAACTTAGGGATGAAATATCCAAACGCAAGTAACTAACCAACTACCTTTTTATGAAGTACGGACTTTGGATTCTCATCTTTATATGTTGTATTCCCTTCCCTTCAATTGCCCAACAGACCATATTAACAGATAGTATAACTCCCATAACGGAAACAACGATTTTAAATGATATCGTTACGCAGGATCCGCCCGTACTAATTGCCAATGAAGGGTTTTCCATAAACAGTCTATGGCGCGGTATCATAGGCATGGGCATCCTTATTCTGATCGCTTTTATTTTTAGTTCCAATAGAAGGGCCATCAATTGGAGAACTGCAGGTATTGGGCTTGGGATACAATTGCTTATTGCCATCGGTGTCCTGAAAGTACCTTTTATAAAAGCTGCATTTGAAAGTATTGGGAAAGTTTTTGTCAGTATCCTGGATTTTACAAGGGCAGGGAGTAAATTTTTATTTGAAGGGCTTGTCGTAGACATGGATACCTTCGGATTTATATTCGCTTTTCAGGTTCTCCCCACGATCATCTTCTTCTCGGCATTGACATCGGTCTTATTTTATCTGGGCATCATACAAAAAGTAGTTAAAGCGTTAGCCTGGTTATTGACGAAATCGCTAGGTATTTCTGGCGCGGAGAGTTTGAGTATTGCGGGAAACATTTTTTTGGGACAAACGGAAGCGCCATTACTTATAAAAGCGTATTTGGAGAAAATGAACCGATCTGAAATACTTTTGGTCATGATCGGAGGTATGGCTACGGTCGCAGGGGCGGTATTAGCCGCCTATATCGGTTTTTTAGGAGGGGATGATCCAACACTTAGATTGTATTTTGCAAAACACTTACTTGCGGCATCGGTAATGGCAGCACCCGGGGCCATCGTAATTTCTAAAATACTGTACCCACAAACAGAAGCTATAAACACAGAGGTTAGCGTATCTACGGAAAAAATTGGTTCCAACATTTTGGACGCTATTGCCAATGGAACTACAGAAGGTTTAAAACTAGCGGTAAACGTGGGTGCCATGCTTTTGGTTTTTGTGGCTTTTATCGCCATGTTGAACGGAATCTTGGGCTGGGTAGGCGACTTTACCAGCCTAAATAGCATAATTGCCCAATATACTACCTATGAAAGCTTTTCGTTAGAAGCTGTGTTAGGTGTAGTCTTTGCGCCCTTAATGTGGCTCATAGGTGTGGCAAAGGAAGATATTATGTTAATGGGACAGTTACTGGGTATTAAACTGGCCGCAAGCGAATTTATAGGATACATACAATTGGCCGAACTAAAGAATATGGCCAACACTACGCATTTTACCTATAACAAATCCATTATCATGGCCACCTATATGCTCTGTGGCTTTGCCAACTTTGCATCGATAGGAATTCAGATCGGGGGCATTGGTTCCCTAGCTCCGGGGCAACGAAAAACCCTATCGGAATTTGGGATGAAAGCCGTTCTGGGAGGTTCCTTGGCATCTCTGCTCTCCGCAACAATTGCCGGATTGATTCTAGGATAAATCCCTTCCTCAAAGAATACAAGTTTTGCAAAAGAGAATTGCTTCGTTAATAAAATATAATAACTCAAAAGGTTAATACTTTGGCCTTTATCCCTTAAACTTTTAACTTTGACCCTCATGAAGCAATATCACGATTTATTAAAAAATGTCCTGGAAACGGGCAACCAAAAAGGAGATAGAACAGGAACGGGCACCTTAAGTGTTTTTGGTTACCAAATGCGGTTCGATCTTAGTGAAGGTTTTCCTATGGTCACTACAAAGAAATTGCACTTAAAGTCCATCGTCCACGAACTATTATGGTTTTTAAAGGGAGATACCAATATAGGTTACCTACAGGAAAACGGAGTTCGTATTTGGAACGAATGGGCCGATGAAAACGGTGATTTGGGACCGGTATATGGGCACCAATGGCGTAATTGGAACAACGAGGATATAGACCAAATCAAAGAAGTAATACATACTTTAAAAAATAATCCCAATAGCAGAAGAATGTTGGTCTCCGCATGGAATCCAAGCGTATTGCCCGATACCACCGCTTCTTTTTCCAATAATGTGGCCAATGGAAAAGCCGCATTACCTCCCTGCCATGCTTTTTTTCAATTCTATGTGGCGGACGGAAAATTGTCTTGTCAATTATATCAACGTAGTGCGGATATTTTTCTAGGAGTTCCCTTTAATATTGCTTCCTATGCCCTGTTCACTTTGATGATGGCACAAGTTTGCGGATACCAAGCGGGGGAATTCATACATACCTTTGGAGATGCACATATTTATACCAATCATTTGGAACAGGTTGAATTACAATTAAGTAGGGAACCCAGACCACTGCCGAGAATGGTTCTCAATCCTGCAATAAAGGATATTTTCGATTTTAAATTCGAGGACTTTACCTTACTGGATTACAATCCGTATCCACATATTAGAGGAGCTGTCGCCGTTTAGATTAAACCTCTATACGCTGAAAGTGCATCCATTTAAATAGGGAACAGAATTCCTTTATAAACGCAACCAGTGGGCAGTAGGCAGTGGCATTGGATAGTAGTTCTTTGCGGTTGGATAAAAGGAGGGCTTTGCCATTGGATAGCTGATAAACTTAAGCTGGAAACTGGATAGCTGGAAACTGAAACTAGAAACCGGACGCACAAAAACTGCTAACTGGAAACTGATAACTGCAAGCTGGAATGTCATTTCGATACGATTTTCGAATCGAAAATCACTCAATGACCCTATTAGGCTATTTGGTGCCTGAGTGATTGCCCGGCAATCGTATCGAAGGCACATTGTCAAATATTAAATAGTTTCTTGGAAACTGAAAGTCCAATAACGAAATTTCATATTTACCTACCTAAGACGGGATTTTAACCAATGAATGATCGAATCCAATAAAAAAGGCCATGGAAATTTCCACGGCCTTTCAACAAAAGCGCTGTATTTAAAATACACTAGTTAATGATTAGTTTTCCGCTCTTTTTTTGATTCCCGATACGAATGGTATAAATGTAGGTCCCCGATTGGCTTAACCGGTAGTTCAGTGTTGAAGATCCCGTTGGCAAGGATCCCTTGTAAACCGTATCAACTTCTTTCCCCGTCATATTATAAATAACAATTGCTACATCCTCCGCCTGTGTTAAATTAATACTCATTGTACCTTGGCCCGAAGAAGGGTTTGGAAATACAACAACTCTATTTTCATTCAAAAAGAGCTCGTCCCTCGCAGGTGATGTTTTAAGTGCGACCGAAGGACAATCAAAAGGACATGTTTCGTTCCAATTTCCATTTCGGGAAGCACCGCCCGTGGTGAAATTGAACCATCCTTCCCTATCCCTTGATAAATCTACGGACTGGCTTCCATTGTTCCCATTATTGAACACTACACCAATTTCAGAAGGATTTGCACCGGTAGGAATATTAATATCATAGTAATACCAGGCATTGGTTCCTGAAAGCTTGGTCATTTGGGCACCGGGCCAATCTGAGGTTCCTGGTAATGTACCATTTTGGGTTGTATTGAAGATATAGGCATTAATGACGTTCCAATCTCCCGGCTGCTCTGCATATATTCTAAATGAAGTACTTGCATCGGGGCAGTCCGATGGACAATTATCCGTCCAGTTTCCATTTCTTAGGGCTCCGCCTGTAGTAAACTCAAACCAGCCATTTCTATTTCTCGATAAATCCACTGTCTGGCTCCCATTATTTTGATTATTAAAAACAATCCCCACATCATCAGCGTTTACACCACTGGGCACATTGATGCTCAAGGTATTCCATACGTTACTCCCTGTAAGCTTAGGCATTTGCTGTCCGGGCCAAGCCGGCGTTCCTGCAAGTACGGTATTTGTATTCTTATTATACAGATAGGCGTATATTGATTCCCAGTCGTTGGGTTGCTTGGCATTTATCGTAAAACTTGTAGGCGGCGTAATAATGATATCCCCGCCAGCAGGCTCGCCTATCAATAAAAGTCCAAAAGAGCTATTAAAGTCTGCCGAATTATTGGTTACCGTAGCTGTATTCCCCGAAAAATAATCGCGTAATTCGGTACCATCGGGCCATAAATTAAACAGGTTGACCGCGTTGGCAAAATCCCCATCATTTCCGGAATACACCAGGGTCTTATCCGAAATTGAACCGTTGTTAAATTCCCTTTTAAACGCATAGGGCGTATTTTGCACCAAACTGTGGGTTCCTGCCCCCACCGATACATGTTCCCTCCTGAATCTTCCGATCTTTTGATGATGTAATAGCGTAAGGGAAGCCAAAGAATTGGGGTCGTTCAAGGCGTTAAAGTTCATGAAGGAGCGCAAAGTGGCATCTCCCTGAACGCCCCCGGATGGGGTAAGGGTCCTTGCCGTTTCATCCCCATAGTAGATCTGTGCCGTTGATGGGGACAATAAAAGCTTTGTACCGGCTTCAAAAGTTCTAGTCCTATTTCGGTCAAAAACCTCTTGAGTATCGTGATTCGCCAAAAAATTCATGGTACTGTTGCCAGCACCCAGTTGATTTTGAAGTAAATTATCATAGCTAGCAAAGAGTCCTTCCAAACCATTATTGGCATCGGACCGAAATCCAAAATTAATAAGGTTATCAAAACCGTTCGCATAATAGTCAACATTAAAACCATCTCCATTAAATACCCGTTGCATGCTTAGGGCAAAGTAATTAAAAACCTCCCCGGTCATCCAAAAGGGCCTATCGTCCAACTTTTTATTCGGGTTATTGGCCTTCCATTCCTGCAAGGCAATTACACATTCCGATTTTAGATCGATCCAAACCGATTCTTCCACATGTTTCACCGTATCTACCCTAAATCCGTCTACACCAAAGTTTCGCACATAATCTGCCAGCCATTTAATAATGTAAAAGCGGGGAGCCCTTGGGTAGCCTGTTCTATTAAAAAAGGCATCCAACTCGGCTTCTTCTTCGGCGCGGCGACCTTCGGACTCCCATTTGGTCAACAGCCAGCCGGGCAAAGAAACGGCCGCATTACTTTCCGTTCTAATATCCGGAAGATTATCTACCAATTCACAAGGAATGGTACCGCCAGGACCCGAAAAATTGCATGTAGGATCTCTGCGAACCCAATCTGAAGGCCAGTTTTCATCCTGTGGATTGTCCGGACCAACATGATTGAGCACCACATCCATAATCACTCTGATACCGCGGTCATGGGCGGTATCCACAAAGTTCTGAAACAAGGCCTCATCTCCAAGATTAAGGTCGATGGTTGTCCAATCCTTGGCCCAATATCCATGAAAGGCATAGTTTTTACCCTGTCCTTCGTCCGTGGAGCCGTGAATGTTTTCGTAAGGCGGAGTGATCCAAAGGGCACTTACGCCCAAATCATCAAAATAGCCTTCATTTAACTTGTTGATCAGGCCTTGTAAATCTCCTCCCTCATAACTTCTTAAGGGGGCCCCGTCTTGTTGTCTTCCATAGGAAAAATCATTGGTAGGGTCGCCATTTTCAAAACGATCGGTCAATACAAAATATACCGTGGCGTTTTCCCATACAAATGGGAGATTCCTGTCTTGTGCCCGTCCCATGAACAGTGTCATGAGCAAGAAAGTTAAAAGTAGGTGTCCGGGGTCTTTCATTTTCTCTTATTTTAAATGGTTAATAATTAAAGGGAAAGTTTCACACCTCCCCAATGGCAGTATTTATAACTGCCTTCAAAGTAATCTTTTCTCAATTGAAAGTAAAATCTTATTTTTATTACAAGGTTTTCATGTTAATAACTTTATATGTCCAAGCAGCAAAAGATCGTGGACACAGCTTGTTTCGTTTTAAAACGTAAACGTACTTTAACGCTTTTTTACTATTTAGGGAGATTTTGAAAAAGGAATATTCAGAGAAGTAAATTTTTCCATAATTGATAATCGGAATGGTAAGTGGTCATGATAGAAAGATACGGGATAAAAAAATTCCCTCGCAACAAAGTCAGGAAACTGCTCCCATCATTTACCCACTCCCGGGTTTAACACCATCTTAACCTCTTCTCGTTCAAAAAAAACATATTTTCCGTATCTTTAAACTTGGATTCTGTATTAGAACTTTGTCAGGTGGGTCGCAAATACAGTGGAAATATGCATTTCCAAGGTTTCTGTCCTGCGATAACAGATAGTTTCAGACCATAATAGCTGTTCTAACACCTAATCCTAGTAAATCATAACTCATTTCATGATACTTACCGAAACCCTACTGGATTTCTTTTTGGAGACCCGCAAACGTACGGAGCATATTTGTACACCACTGGAGATAGAGGACTACGTGGTACAACCTGTAGTGGATGTATCTCCTCCCAAATGGCATTTAGGCCATAGCACTTGGTTCTTTGAGGAATTCATCCTTAAAAAATATAGTAAGGACTATGCTGTTTTCGATGAAGATTTTTCTTTTGTATTTAATAGCTATTATGAAACCCTGGGCAAGCGGGTGGTACGTGCCGATCGCGGTAATTTATCGCGCCCCTCCGTTCAAAAGGTGTATGAGTATAGGGATTATGTTACCAAAGCTATAAAATCGTTATTTGAAGAAAACTTGGATTTGGAACTGTCAAGCCTTCTAGAAATTGGCATTCATCATGAGAAACAACACCAAGAATTACTATTGACCGATATCAAATATATTCTGGGCAACAACCCGCTACTTCCCGTCTATTCGGATAATTTTGAAGAGCATTTCCCTGAAAAACAGCTACAGGAATGGATTTCCATAGAAGAAGGAATATATGAAATTGGCCATATGACCAATGATTTCTGCTATGATAACGAGCTGGGCAAACACAAAGTATACCTGCAACCTTATAAGATTTCCAACAAGCTCGTAACAGCTGGGGAGTTTATCAAATTCATTGAGGCCGGTGGATACAAAAAGTTTGATCTGTGGCATGCGGAAGGTTGGGACTGGGTCAATCAGAACTCTATTTCAGCTCCACTGTACTGGCATAGGATAGATGGGGATTGGCACCATTATACATTGAATGGCCTGCAGAAAGTAAATGCCGATTATCCCGTTACGCATATCTCTTATTTTGAAGCTTTTGCCTACGCCCAATGGAAAGGTTACCGTTTGCCCACAGAATTTGAGTGGGAAACGGCACAGCGTTTTTTCCCCTGGGGAAAACGTTGGGAATGGACGGAAAGTGCCTATCTACCCTACCCTAATTATAAAAAAGCGGATGGGGCCTTGGGCGAGTATAACGGTAAATTTATGATAGGCCAGAAGGTACTTCGTGGCGGTTCCGTAGCTACTCCTATTAAACACACAAGACCCACTTATCGTAATTTTTTTCACCCTTATCTTAGATGGCAATTTACTGGATTAAGGTTAGCCAAATAATCCCGACTTAAGAAACATGCAGCAAAAAACCACTACTATTTTCAGGACGCAATTCGAGGAAGAAGTGCTCCAAGGATTGACCGATAACCCCAAACATTTATCTTCTAAATATTTCTATGATGAAAAAGGAGATAAACTATTCCAGGATATCATGAATATGCCGGAATATTATCTTACGGATTGTGAATTCGATATTCTCTCTACCCATACGGAAGAGATAGCTCAATTATTCACCAAGGACACCGACTATTTCAACTTAATAGAACTAGGGGCAGGCGATGGGAAAAAAACGAAAATCTTACTGAAGTATTTTTCGGAAAATAAGGTCAATTTCAACTATTTACCCATTGACATCAGTCAAAATGTACTGGATATTTTAGAAAATTCCATTCGGGAAGAAATCCCCAATATACCTATTCAAACCCAGCAAGGAACTTACTTTGAGACCTTACAGGGCATTAATAATCTTGATAGTGGCAAAAAGGTAATTCTGTTCTTGGGTTCCAATATCGGAAATCTGCTACATCCGCAGGCTATCAAATTTTTGCACAGTATTCAGGAACTAATGCAAGAAGACGATTTGCTGTTCATGGGTTTTGATCAGAAGAAAAATCCCCAGACCATACTGGATGCTTATAATGACAAATCTGGCATAACCGCAGCTTTTAATAAAAATATATTGGTTCGTATCAATAATGAATTAGAAGGAGATTTTGATATTGACAAATTTTTACACTGGGAAGTCTATAATCCCGAAACGGGAACTGCCAAAAGTTATTTAGTAGCCAAGGAAGCCCAGACCGTGAACATAAAAAAGTTAGATTTGGTCATTCCATTCAAGCCATGGGAGACCATACATACAGAGATTTCACAAAAGTACGATGATGAAGTGGTGAGATGGCTGGCCCAAAAAGCCGGATTGCAAATTGAAACAGAATATAGCGATCCGCAAAATCAATACAAAAATTATATCTTCAAAAAAAATTAAGCGATATGAAAGCCATTTGGAACAATACCGTAATTGCGGAAAGTGACACTACCGTTGTAGTAGAAAACAACCATTATTTCCCTGCGGACAGTATTAAAAAAGAATACTTTAAATCTAGCGATACCCATTCCACATGTCCATGGAAAGGAGTGGCATCCTACTACACCCTATACGTGGAGGGAAAAGAAAATACCGATGCTGCTTGGTATTATCCAGAAGTGAGTGAACTGGCCAAGCAAATTAAGGGTAAAGTAGCATTTTGGAAGGGTGTTACCATTGAGGAATAACTCCCCAATGGCAACATTTCCCATAATCTTATACTTCTAACACAGCGTTTTCGGCACCGGCGAAATCATTCCATTGGTAACGATCGGCTTCGGCCTCATTTACATAATTGCCATCAATGATGTACTTAAATTCATAAGTGCTCTCCTTGGGCAAATCAAAAGTTCCCTTAAAAGTTCCGTTTTTCAATTTTTTAAGTAGGCTTCCCTTTGGATTCCAATTGTTAAAGTCACCCACCACGGCCACTTTTTTTGCAGCTTCCGCTGGTACCGTAAATGTTACTTTACATATAGGCTTACTCTTTAAATATTGTTTTGCTATTGACATAATAATCAGTTTTAAATTTATGATGCAAAAAAAAGTATTAAATTGCTCACCAACAATGATTAAGGTCATATTTATCAATTTGATAAAATACAGAAGACATTAAGTTCATTTTTATTAAAAATGGGGTCTGATTTTTGAAGTAACCAAATGCTATTTTCCTATTTTTAGGATTTTTACAATACGATCAATGTCATTTTCGGTATTATAAAAGTGGAAACTTAGTCGAATTCCGTCACCTCTGCGGGAACAGATTACATCATTATCCAATAAATGCTGAAAAGTAGTATCATCTCCCTTAATATTGAATATGGTACTATGCTGTTTTCTAGAGACTACTTTGGGCTCCAAAAGTCCTAGATCGGTAAATTCATTTTTAGCTTTTTGTGAAAGCTTTTGGTTGTTCTCCCCTACACGTTTCATCCCGATTCGTTTCAAATATTCCAATGAAAACTTAAGACTCCCAAAATTTAAAGTATCCAAATGCCCGGGTTCAAAATGTTTGGAAAACCTAATACTTTCTTTTTTGCCTACCTCCCCATTGGCGGCATTAAGGCCAATTGATCTTATAGCAACCTTGTTCTTTACGTTATCCTTAAAAAGCAGAAAGCCGTTACCATGCCCTGCCAATAACCATTTATAGGCACTTGCCCCGAGAATATCTATACCGGATTCCTCAAAATTAAAATCCACCGTACCACAAAATTGCGTCCCGTCCACTATGATAAGTAAATCCGGATATTCCATTTTTAAGGTCTTCAAAAAATCGAGTTCGATCTGTATCCCGTTCAGCCACTGTACCAGACTAAGGGCAAGAACGGAAATAGTATCGGACCTTATCTTTTCTAAAATACGCTGTTCCAGATTTTCATCAATCTTAGCATAGGAAATGGGAAACCCCCTGCTTTCAAAAGGCCAATTTACAGAGGGATAGTCATTTTCCAAGAGCAACACTTTATGCGTCTTGTCCAAACCCTCCAAAAGCATATTTAGACCTAGCGAAAAATTGGGGACCAAGGCAACATTTTCCCTTTTGCAGCCAAAAAAGGCACCTACGGTATCCCTGGTTTCGGAAATTAAGCCCACGCATTTTTCCTTCAAGGGGATACCACTGATCAAAGCATCCAAATCATGCTCTTGTCTCCAATCCAACAAACTATCATAAAGCAGACCCGAAGCAGCGGTATTCGCATAAATATATTGTTTTGTTATAGGGAACTCCTTTATGAAACTTTGCATATGGAAGAAATTGATAAGTGTTATTTAATGTATCTTTATATTAAAGATAGGTATTAGCATGTTTTCCAAAAACAAAAAAGAGACCAAAATAAATCTGCAACAGCATGAACTGTTGGAGTCCGCACAAACCCGCATAAGGCAAAAGAAAAGACTCTACACCCACTTTGTTGTTTTTCTGGTGGGCAGCGTTTTTTTGATTTTAATCAATAAAATCCTAAAATATGGGGAGGAATATAATTGGTTTGTTTGGGCCATTACCTTTTGGGCCTTCTTGTTAGCCATTCATACCTTTGACGTTTTGGTGACCAAAAAATTTATGGGAAAGGAATGGGAACGCCAACAGCGGGAAAAACTGGTGCTAAAACAGAAACAGAGGATTGCGGAACTGCAAAAGGAAATAGAGACCGATTTCCCTCTCACCAATATCAATAAAAAAAAAGAATAGTGCCAACCATAACAATGATTGCGGCGGCGGCAGAGAACAATGCTTTGGGAAAGGACAATGATCTACTCTGGCATCTTCCCGATGATTTTAAGCGTTTTAAACGCCTAACAACAGGGCATAAAATCATTATGGGCAGAAAAACGTTTGAAAGCTTTCCCAAACCCTTGCCCAACAGAACACATATTATTATTACCCGGGATAAGGATTATAAGACTATATTCCCAGAGTGTATTATCGTAAATTCCTTGGAAGATGCTATCCGCTCGGTAAAGGATGATGAATCCTCCTTTATTATTGGTGGTGGGGAAATATACCGATCAGGGATGCAGTTTGCGGACAAAATTGAACTGACCCGTGTTCATACGTCTTTAGAGGCCGACACTTTTTTTCCGGAAATTGATGAGCGCACTTGGCGGTTGATCGCATCAACATATCATTCCAAAGATAACAGACATTCCTATGATTTCACCTATTTGACCTACGAAAGAAAGTAATCCTTAAAAACGGAGATAAAATGTTTCATAAGAAGCATTTACATCTCTGAGAAAGTAATTTAAGAGCTCTTTATCCAAGTTGGTATAAAACTGATGTGTACTTTCATTGTCCGAAACATTCAATAAACCATATTGTTTAAGCACATTTGAGGTCTGTCGTGCAACTGCTTCCCCCGAATCGATTATTTTTACATGCTTCGGAAGTATTTCTTTTAATACGGGTAATAAATAAGGATAATGCGTACAGCCCAATACCAAATAATCTATTTCCTTTTCTAACATTGGATCTATAAACCGATGTAGCAATTCCTTGGTCTCTTGGGCATGTGTTTTGCCCATTTCTATGAGGTGGACAAGGCCCGTTCCCTCTCGCTCAATAATCTCGATGCCACTGGCGTGGTTTTCTGCCGTACTATGGAACAAATCGCTGGATAAGGTGCCTTTGGTAGCCAAAACCCCAACCGTTTTGGAACTCGATTGCAAGGCTGCAGGTTTTATGGCGGGTTCTATTCCTATAAAGGGAACTTTATAGTTTGCCCTAAGATGGTCAATGGCATTGGTTGTGGCCGTATTGCAAGCAACTACGATCAACTTACATCCTTTGTCCAATAAAAACTCTGTATTCTTTATACTCAAACGAAGAATTTGGTCCCTGGTCTTCTCCCCATAAGGAGCGTTGTAGCTGTCCGCCAAATAAATGGTATGCTCCCGGGGCAATAGTTTATGGATTTCTTTCCATATGGAAGTTCCTCCTACACCAGAATCAAAAATACCGATCGGACTATGGTTCATAGCTCTAATATCTTGTTGGAAAATTTTACGCAACTTAATAAAAATAAAGAGGGCCACCCTAGGGTGGCCCTCTTTATTTTTATCGTATACTCTTCGTCTCGTCTTAGAAGCCCAACTCTTTCTTCACCTCCGGTAACAGATCCCTTCCCTTGGCAACGATCAAACCAAGTCCTTGGGTGGCGTCCATTACATAGTCGTACCCCTGGGCAGCGGCCACTTTATCAATAGCTGCTTTTGCTTTTTCGGATATAGGGGCGAACAATTCCGCTTGTTTCTTCTGAATTTCTTGATAAGCGGCCTGCTCGGCCTCTTTTATATTTTTTTCAAACCCTTGAAGTTCTGTAGCTCTTTTTTGATTTTCCTCCTCGGACTTTGACGTAGCCTCATTGGAGTATAGTGTATACTTATTCTTTAACTCCGTATAAGAACTTTCGATATCGGCACTATAGGTTTCCTGTAACTTCTTGAGTTCTCCTTGGGCCGCTTTCATCTCCGGCATTTCAGATAATAGCTGCTGTACGTTAATATGTGCAACTTTGCTCTGTGCATTTACAAAACTAGTAGCTGCTATAAATAAAACAATGGCTACTGCTACTTTTTTTACGTGTTTCATGAGTTTAATTTTAATTGTTTTAAAAGGTCACATGTAATCTTTGACAATGGAAATAATCAAAAAAATAAATTATATTGATTATTTATATTGTGTCAATTTCATGATTTCTAATTAATGTTTGAGTGTTAATTTTGAGTTTGTTAAATTTATATCCTAGGACACAACCCTAGTTCTTAGTTAATGGTGTCTTTTTCCTGTTCCTTAATTTTTTCTCGTTCTTCCAACTTTGCTTTCTTTTTTGCATCCCGTTCCTCCAAAAGTTTTTTCCTTCTTGCCTCGTAGGCCTTTTTACGTTCCTCCCGAATCTTTAATTGTTCCGCCCTTTTCTCTTCTGCCGTCTTTTCCCTAGCTTCCTGTGCCTGTTTCGATTTTTCTTGGCGTTCCTTCAGCGCTTCACTTATTTCTTCTTCCAAGGATTCTCCCTCAAACTTTTCCAAGCGACTCCTATCTGCTTCCTTTTTCCTTGGTTTGCTTATTTTTCTGGTCCTGGCAATACCTCTTAAAACCAAATCACTGATATCATGTCTTTTTTGGGAGTACAACATTACGACATCCGCGGATTTATCAAAAATAAAATCGTACTTTTTATTAGTTCCTATTTTTTGCACCTCATTGAAAACCTGATCTTGTATAGGCTGTATCAATAACCGTTTTTGAATTACCAGATCCCCCTGAGGACCAAACCTGTCTTGTTGATATTCCAACATTTCCTTTTCCAGAATTTGTATTTCCTCTTCCCTCTCGGCGATAAGTTCATCGGTCAATAATACCTTTTCCGCCATCAAATCCTTCTTCATTTGTTCCACCACACTTTGCTTTTGCTCAATTTCAACTTTCCATTTCTGGACCTTGGTCTCTAATTGCGCTCCGGCATCCCTATACTCTTCAACATTCTCCAAGATATACTCCATATCTACATAGCCTATTCTGACGCCTCGCTGTCCGAAGCAATATGAAGAAAGTAATACTACCATTAAAACTAAAAGAACTTTCCCTTTTATATAATCGTTTCCATTACTATTACAGTTCACATGCACTCTTGGGTTATTAAAAAAATAATTGCCTGGCAAGCTATCTATTTTTTTTAATGGTGTCGGTTTCATTTTATTATCGGTTTTTACATAGAAAATATCGTGCCAAAGTAACTAAATATTTTAAAATGAACGATTTAACTTTGCTGCACGTATGGGGAAAGTTCTGTTTGGTTTAAAACTGCTGCCCTATAATAAAATGGGTCTGCCAACCACTTGGACCCACAGATCCGGGTAAATTATCCGAATCAAATCCATATCCAAAATCAATTCCCAAAAGACCGAACGCGGGCATAAAAATACGCAAGCCTACTCCTGCCGATCTTTTTATTTCAAACGGATTAAATTCCTGAAAATTGTTGAACGCATTACCTCCTTCCAAAAATGCCAGTCCATAAATGGATGCAGAAGGTTTTAAAGTAAGTGGATAACGCATTTCCAAGGAAAATTTATTATAGATGACACCACCGTCCTGCCGGCCGGTAAATTGGTTGACAGGCGTTAGGGAAGAGTTTTCATATCCTCTTAATTGTATGACCTCCCTGCCGTCTAGCTGAAAGTTACCCAAACCGTCGCCGCCTACAAAAAAGCGCTCAAAGGGAACATCTCCTATATCGTTGTTATAATTGCCCAAAAAACCGAATTCTACATTGGTCCGCAGCACTAGCTTATCTACCAAGCGCGAGTACCAATCCCCTTTGAACTTTATCTTATAAAACTCCAGTAAATTAAACCGTTCCGCCTCTAATTCCTCCAAACGGGTATTTATCTCGGCAATACGAACATCTCCTTGTTGAAGCGTGCTTCGCTCTTCTATAAGCTCCTCACTTTCCAATCGTAATGATTTAAAATCCTTATTGCTAAAAAGTGAATAGGGGGGTGTAACCTTAGCGGTAACTTCAAAAGTGGAACCCGTTATGGGGTAAATACGGCCAGGTCCTGCAGAATTTCTGGAAATTCCCAAAGTATAGGTCAAGGAATTTGCTTTTCCGTTTCCAAAATTCAACAATCCATTGTTAAAGTCCTGAAAATTATACAACTGGTACCCCATGGAATGTGATATGGTAAAAAAATCATCCGGCCATTGTACCCTTTTGGCTAGTCCCAATGATACTCCGGTTATGGAGAATTGTCTTGATCGGTCTACATTTATCCTACCATTATTTCCAAATGAAGTTCCAAATTGCTGCGTTCTGGATAAGGACATATTGAAACGCACTGGTTTTTTACCTCCAAGCCATGGCTCCGAAAAGTTAAGGCTATATACCCTAAAGGTCCTACTGGCCTGCAAACGAAGGGCAAAAGTTTGTCCGTCTCCCATAGGCACCGGTTTATATGCCTCTCCATTAAAAAGATTCTTAATAGAGAAATTGCTAAAGGATAACCCCAAGGTACCAATAAAGCCCCCACCGCCAAATCCTCCTTGTAGTTCTATTTGGCTAGATCCGGATTCTACCAAACTGTATTCTACGTCTACCGTACCTTCATTGGGATTAGGATTTTGAATATCGGGGGTAATCTGTTCCGCATCAAAGAAACCTAATTGTCCCAATTCCCGTATACTTCTTACAATATCCGCTTTGCTATATTTTTGACCGGGACGTGTACGCAACTCCCTAAAAATAACATGGTCATTGGTCTTGTCATTACCTACCACGGTAACATGGTCCAAGAATGTTTCCTTACCTTCAATAATACGGATTTCGAAATTTATTGTATCGTTTTCGGCAGAAATCTCCACTGGATTGATACTAGAAAACAAATAACCGTTGTTTTGATACAAATTGGTTATATCCTCTGCATCGGGTTTGGAATCATCGGCTATCCGTTTTCGCAAAAGAACGCCATTGTAGGTAGCTCCTTTTTTAATGCCCAGAACCTGACTCAATTGCCTATCCGTATAAACCGTGTTACCAATGAATTCAATGTTCCCGAAGTAGTACTTATTGCCTTCCTCGACATTTATTTTTATTTCTATATTATTCTCGTCTACCGCAATAATGGTATCGGACAATACCCGGGCATCCCTATATCCATTTTCTGCGTATTTATCGGCCAAGGAAGATAGATCCTCTTTGTAATCGTCCGCTATATATTTGGATTTTTTCCAAAAACGATAAATTTTCTTTTTCTTGGTATTTTTTAGGGCCTTGCTAAGTTTCTTATCGGATAGTTGTTCGTTTCCTTCAAAAAAGATATTCTTGATTTTGACCTTATCCCCTTTCTTAACATTGATAACCATGCTCTGGGAATTGGTATCCGTGGTATCCTTAGCCGTTGCGATTGTTACTTTGGTATTCAGGTACCCTTGTTTTTTATATTTATTCTCAAGATAATTCTTAGTATTGGCTATAAGACTTTCGGTAATTTTCTTCCCTTTCTTAAGATCGGTATCCTTAACAATATCATCTATCTTTCGCTTCTTAACCCCGTATATGGTAACGGTGGATAGGGTGGGGCGTTCTAGAATATTCAGCTCTAAAAAAACCTGATTCCCCTCTACTTTGGTAATATAAAATGAGATGTCGCTGAACAGTTCCAATCCCCATAATTTCTTGATTATCGCACTTATCTGCTCTCCAGGTAGTGTAATAGGCTGGCCAACTCTAAGACCGGTATATGTCTTAACCGTCTGCTCGTTGTAACTTTGCAGACCTGTTACTTCCAGACCACCAAGTATATATTTCTTGCCATCTTCATACGAAGTCTCCTGTGCAGTTGTAAATGTTGTAAAAAAAAGGAGTATGAGTGTAAATAAAAATGCCAGGGAAATGAACTTTTTCATTTCCCTAGTTGAGTTGTTCGCTAGTCTTTCCAAATCTTCTTTCTCTGTTTTGGTAATTTTTAATCGCCCCTACCAAATGATGCTCACTAAATTCAGGCCAAAATACATCAACAAAATATAATTCGGCATAAGCAATTTGCCAAAGCAGAAAATTGCTTATTCTATGTTCCCCACTGGTTCGGATTAATAGGTCTACATCTGGCAAATCATGCGTGTAAAGATGAGTATTTATAATGGTTTCATCAATACTTTCGGGTGAAATTATATTATTTTTAACTTTGATACTTATCTGCTGCACGGCGTTCTTAATCTCTTCCCGTGCACCATAGCTAAGTGCCAAGGTAAGGGTCATTCCCGTATTATCATTGGTTTTTGCGATAACCTCTTGGAGTTCTTTGTAGGCTTTTTTTGGAAGTGATGCAATATGCCCTATTGCATTTAACCTTATGTTATTTTTATGGAGCGTCTTTAATTCTTTTTTCAAGGACGAGACCAATAACCTCATTAAGGTATCTACCTCTAATTTTGGTCTTTTCCAATTTTCGGTGGAAAAGGTATACAGGGTTAAATAATCCAGTCCTATTTTTGCGCAATTCTCAACGGTACTCCGAACAGTTTTTACGCCATTTTCGTGTCCAAAGACCCTGTGTTTGCCCTGCTGTTTTGCCCATCTACCGTTACCATCCATAATAATGGCGATATGATTCGGCAATTTACCGTCATTTAAGTCCTCAATAGTGTTCATAATAGTGTTACTCGAAACAATCGGAACAAGGTTTTCGCCCAAAAGTGTACGTTATCGTAAACCCGGAAAAAACATACCAATCGTCACTAAAAATATTTCCAAACCTGAATTGCTCAAAATTAGAGCCTTCCGGATTACTGGCATCCAAATTATCTGTAAATGTATACCTTGCCCCTACTTCTGCCCCCAAAATCAAATGTTGGGTTAATCTGGTTTTTAATCCAACGATCATAGGTATGGCAAACGACCCATCTTTTTGATCGATATCCTGTAACTGCCCCGCTGCATCAAAATAATTAAAATCATATCTGAAATATGTTAATCCAGTGTATACATATGGGGTAAAAGCGGGTCCCAATTTATGTAAATTATACTCTACAAAATTAAACTCCAATCCGGCGGAGGCCTCTAGGACCGAATTATCCAAGGAGAAACCTCTTTGTTGTCTAGAGGAATCGTCCGATTTTGAATCGTCTGCCGTAAAACTCCCATATATAATACTGGCTCTCCACGCATAACGTTTGCTTTTGTTCCATTTAAACAATCCTCCGAACGCAGGTCCGGAAGGTAATACATAATTTGTTCTCCCTACCTCGCCAATATTATTGGCACCTCCTGCAAAAAGACCTATTTCGTAAGTCTGGGCGCTCATTTCTCCGTATACACATACAAGGATTAAAACAATAAATACTCTCATTAATTCTAAAAGTTTGCAAATATAACAATTCCAGTATTTTAGCCTAGAAAATTATTATATAATTGTTCTCTCTTGATAAACAACTTTTAGCGTCATTTATTGTTTTGTGTCAATATCAATTACGCCTGTCCTCCCCCCACAGTAATTTGTTCCGAAGGGTTTTTAGAAAGCTTTCCGAAGCATACGCTATCATTTTTATAGTAAAGTCGGCTTTTTTCACAACGAGCTCCTTTCCGTTTTCCAAAGTAGCAATTCTTGAGTCCAGCGAAACCAAATGGTTTTCTTCCCTTCCCGACACTTTTAATCGAATGACGGTATCATCAGCTATAACAAGTGGTCTGGCGTTTAAGTTATGCGGGGCTATAGGGGTTAAGATCAAGGATTTTGCCGTGGGTGTAATAACAGGCCCGCCACAGCTTAAGGAATATCCGGTTGAGCCCGTTGGAGTGGCTATAATTAGGCCATCTGCCCAATAGGATGTTAAATATTCATCATTTAAATACGTTTCTACCGTAATCATGGAAGTGGTATCCTTCCTGCTCACGGTTATTTCGTTGAGGGCAAAGTTCAAATCCATGAACTCCGGGACATCAAATGCTGTATGTACTTCCACAAGACTTCTTTCTACAATGGTATAGGCCCCGGATAAAAATTCGCGCACCACCTTTCTAACATCTTCTTTTTTGAAGGTGGATAAAAATCCCAATCGTCCTGTATTTACCCCCACAATTGGAATACCTAAGTCCCTAACATAGGTGGTAGCCCTTAAAATAGTTCCATCGCCTCCAAAACTTATGAACATATCAAAAGAAGAGTCCAACCCTTTTTTTTCGGTGAAAACTTTATATGTTCCGGTAGCAGGTAAGGACGCCGATAAAAATTTATAAAAATCCTCTTCCAAATATATTTGGGACGGTTCTTTATGAAGCTCATCCAAAAGTTCTAGCACATAATCCAAGGAATCGTCCGAATAGGTCTGACCGTAGATGGCAACTTTCATATCAGACGTTTAGATATTTATCCAAATAATCAGATCGCTGTTTCAAATCTTCCAAGAACTGATCATCATTGTTCCCAAAAATGATACTGTAGTTGTATCTTCTAAAGCTTTGGAGGATTTCATTAAAATTGGTAGTATCTATTTTTATGGTAATCTGTACAACATCATTTGTAATATCCGTAATAAATCCGCCCAATAATTTGGTGTTGTTACTTTCTACAATTTGTGCTATTTCACTAAAAGAATAGTCCTTTACACCTTTGGCCAAGACAAGAATCCCTCCAGGCTCGGTAAAAAAAGGCGTATCTATGAATTCTCCAACAACATCTGTAAGATCGTAATATCCAATGACCTTTTCACTTTCATCCAAAACGGGTAAAAGATTGGCCTCATTTCTAGCGAACATTTCCAAAACGTCCAACCATGATGTTTCCTTGCTTACAAAGAAAGATTCCAAGTTATAGCGGTAGTCCCCTACTTTTTTATTGCTCTCAAAGTTTTCCAGGTCATTTTCCCCTAATATCCCAAGAAACCTTCCTTCTTCCTGCACCGCAATATGGGAAAAAGTGGTATCCTTGAAAAATTGAATGACACCTTTCAACGTATCCCCTACCTTAAAAATGGGCGGAGAATCAATAATATGGGATTGAATCTGCATAACTTCATATATCTAACGCAAAATACTAATTTTAAATATCAAAAGGTATGCCTAATTTGTATTTTTGTTCTTTCATAAAATCAATATCAAAAAATGACAAAACTGAGCGTTAATGTTAACAAAATAGCTACCTTAAGAAATGCACGGGGCGGCAATGTCCCCAATTTGGTTAAAATGGCATTGGATATTGAAACGTTCGGTGCGCAAGGTATAACTATACATCCCAGACCGGACGAAAGGCACATTAGATACCAAGATGCCAGGGATTTGAAAAAAGTGGTTACCACAGAATTCAACATAGAAGGAAACCCCGTAGATCGGTTTGTTGAACTGGTCTTGGAAGTAAAGCCCACTCAGGTGACCTTGGTTCCCGATGCCATAGATGCCATAACCTCCAATGCAGGCTGGGATACTCTGGCCCATAGGGATTTTTTAAAAGGCGTAATCGCTACATTTAAGGAAAATGGTATTCGAACTTCGATTTTCGTCGATGCCGATATCAAAATGGTGGAGGGTGCGGCCAAAACAGGAACCAACAGGATTGAGCTCTATACAGAGCGTTATGCGGAGGCTTATGGAAAAGGGGATAAAAATGGTGTACTACCGTTTGTAGAAGCCGCAAAAACAGCTCATGAATTAGGGATGGGCGTTAACGCAGGGCATGACCTTAGCTTGGACAACATAAAATATTTTAAGGATAAGGTTCCTCATTTGCAAGAGGTTTCCATTGGGCATGCGCTTATTTGTGAATCCCTTTATTTTGGTTTGGAAAATGTAGTAAACATGTACCTAAATAAGTTAAGATAATGCAGCTATTACATTCCAAGATTTTAGGCGAGGGAAAGCCTTTATTGATTTTGCATGGCTTTTTGGGAATGTCCGACAATTGGAAGACATTGGGGAACCTGTATGCAAAGGAAGGTTTTAGGGCCCACCTTATCGATCAGCGCAATCACGGCAAAAGTTTTCATGCCAAAGAATTCAACTATGATCTTATGGCCGAGGACCTAGAACGGTATATGGAACATCATCATATACCAAAAGCTGTAATACTAGGACATTCCATGGGAGGTAAAACCGCCATGCAATTGGCATGTACCCGTCCCGATCGGGTCGAAAATTTACTTGTGGCCGATATTGCTCCTAAGTATTATCCTCCACATCATCAAGATATTATAAATGGCCTCAATGCAATATCCTTGGAAGATATCACTTCCAGGGGACAGGCAGAAGAGGAACTTTCCAACCATATCACCGATCTTGGGGTACGCCAATTCCTATTGAAAAACTTGTACTGGATAGCAGCGGGAAAATTAGGATTTCGTTTTAATCTTTCCGTCCTAAGCCATAAATTGGAAGAAATTGGTTCCACCATTTCTTCCACGGCCTCATATACTGGTCCGACACTCTTTTTAAGAGGTGATCGATCCAATTATATTTCTATGGATGATGTTACGGTAATCAAAAAACACTTTCCACAGGCCCGTATAGAGACCATTGAAAAGGCCGGACATTGGTTACATGCAGAAAATCCGAAACAGTTTTTTGAAAAGACTAGTACTTTCCTAAATCGTTAAAAAAACGAATCATTTATTATGCATGCATAATTTTTTCATCTATTATATTGCAAGTGTCGTAATTTTAATTAATTTTGATTTTATACCATGTTAACAGTATTTTAACTTAAACTAACTCAAAATTTTATAGATGAAAAAGATTTTAGCATTGCTCGCATTATCCGGGCTTGTTTTTGTTTCTTGTAGTGATGATGATGATGCAACAACCCCACCGGTAGAACCGCCCATAGTAGATTTCACCAGTGGTACGGCAGATTTTAGCACCTACGTTTCCGTGGGGAATTCCCTAACCGCCGGGTTTTCGGATGCGGCACTTTTCGCAGATGGCCAAACAGCTTCTTTACCCAATATGTTGGCATCCAATTTTGCGCTTGTTGGGGGAGGCACGTTCAATATTCCCTTTATGGCCGATAATTTGGGCGGCGCTACATTTATGGGCCAGCCTACTTTAGAAAACCGTCTTATTCTTTCTTTTGCAAGTGGCTCTCCGGCACCCGTTCGTATTGAGGGTACAGGCACTACGGAAATTACAAACGTATTATCGGGTCCTTTTAACAACATGGGGGTTCCCGGGGCAAAAAGCTATCAATTACTGGCACCTGGCTTTGGAAACTTGGCAGGCGTTCCGGTGCAACAGGCCAATCCATATTTTGCAAGATTTGCCTCTAGCCCAACAGCGAGTGTAATTGGAGATGCGGTTGCACAAAACCCTACTTTTTTCTCCCTTTGGATAGGGAACAATGATATCTTGGGGTATGCTACCGACGGTGGTAGCGGTGTAGATCATAATGAAACCATGAATACGGATCCGGCAACATATGGAGGCAGTGATATTACGAACAATACGGTCTTTGCCGGTGTTTACCAAACGCTATTAGAAGCATTGACCGCAGGTGGAGCGGGTGGCGTGGTGGCCAATATCCCAGATGTGACCTCCATACCATTTTTCACCACCGTACCCTATAACGCCATACCTCTGGATGCCGCTACAGCAACAGCGCTTAATTCGAATCCCTTATTCCTTCAATATAACGGCGGTCTTTTAGTCGCACAGGGAATGGATTTAATCGATGCGGATGAAGTGGCTCAAAGAACGATTACATTTCAGGAGGGTCAAAACGCCATGTTAATGATAGATGAGGACGTGACAGATCTTAGCGGTCTCGGGCTACCTAATTTTAGACAAACCGCGCCAGACGACTTAATCGTGTTTACTGCACAGCTGGTGATAGGAACTTTAGCCAACCCGGACGACCCTACCTCTATCAATGGGGTTGCAGTGCCCTTGGCCGATCAATGGGTGTTGACCCCGGAAGAGCAATTGGTCGTTAGTAACGCCGTTGCTTCCTATAATCAGACGATTGGGGACTTGGCCACGCAGTTTGATTTAGCTTTTGTAGATGCCAATGCCCTTTTGGATGTTGTAGCCCAAACAGGAGTATCCCTGTCGGATGGCAGTACAATAACGTCTACCTTTGGTACCGGAGGTGGTTTTTCGTTAGACGGGGTACATCCCTCCCCAAGGGGCTACGCCTTATTGGCCAACTTATTTGTAGAAGCTATAAACGCCAAATATGGCTCTAATCTTCCTGGGGTAGAACCTTTGGATTTTACCGGACTATATATCAACTGATAAGGAATAAATTATTACTTTTAAAGGTACCGAATTATCGGTGCCTTTTTTTGTTCAACCTTAAACCATCTCGATCTCATGAAACTGATCTTAAGAATTCTTCTTAGTGCACTTGCCGTAGTGATACTTTCCAAAATATTACCGGGAGTGGGCGTAGATTCCTATACCACCGCAATTATAGTGGCCATAGTACTGAGTCTCTTAAATTTTATAGTAAAGCCCGTTCTGGTCATACTTACCCTTCCGGTAACCATCATCACTTTTGGGCTTTTCCTTCTCATCATTAATGCCATTATCATTCTTATCGCGGATAGTTTTATCAATGGTTTTAACGTAAGCAATATCTGGTGGGCCCTACTTTTCAGTCTCCTGTTATCCTTTCTTCAATCCATATTGTTTTCCCTGCTTAAGGAGGATAAATAAGAATAAGGTATTGTTATGACATTCAGTAATTTAAAAACTTGTTCTGCTTTGTAAAAAGTTCTACTTTTGCATCCCATTTTATTTACGCAAAAGATATACAAATGAATATTACTAAAGAGCAGATTGACGATTTAAATGCTGTTGTAAAAGTTGCCATTACAAAAGAAGACTACAAGGAAAAGGTAGAGGGTATTCTTAAGGATTATAGGAAACAAGCCAATATTCCTGGTTTTAGAAAAGGCCAAGTACCCATGGGATTGATCAAAAAACAGTATGGCAAAGCTGTATTGGTAGACGAAGTGAATAAACTTCTGCAAGACAACCTGAATACATATCTTACCGAAGAAAAATTGGATGTTCTCGGAAATCCGCTACCCAAGCAGCAGGATAACTTTAATTGGGAAGCGGAAGAATTCGATTTTGAATTTGAGTTGGGACTGGCCCCTAATTTTGAAGCATCCCTAAAGACCAAAAAACCCATAACACGCTACCATATTACGGCGGACAAGAAAATGATCGATGAACAGGTAGAGCGTATCCAGAAGCAGTATGGGAGACTCATCAACAAAACCGAAGTAGGCAAAAAAGATGAGATAAGCGGGGTTTTTAAGAACGAAGCGGAAGAAATAGATAACAAGACCACTTTGGAACTCGACAAGATAAAGAGCAAAAAAACATTGGACAGTCTGTTAGGGAAAAAAGTCGGGGACGTTGTAACGATCAAAACCAAGGGACTTTTTAAGGAAGATTACCTACTTTCCAGTGCTTTGGGCATATCCAAGGAAAAATCGGAAAAATTGAACATTGAAGTTGTGTTCACCATAGAGGAGATAAACGAAAGGGAAGCGGCTGAAATGAATCAGGAGTTGTTCGACAAACTTTTTGGAAAAGATGCAGTTACCTCCGAAAAGGAAATGAGGGATAAAATCAAAGAAGATTCCGAAAAACAATTTGAACAGCAATCCGACCAAAAATTGCTAAATGATGTCACCGAACGCCTCATCGAAACCATAAAATTTGACCTGCCCACGGATTTTCTTAAAAAATGGATCCAAATGACGGGCGAAAATCCACTTACCGAAGAACAAGCTATAGAGGAGTATGAAAAGTCGGAGAAAGGACTACGGTATCAATTGATCGAGGGGAAAATTATTAAGGATAACGACATACAGATTCAATTTGACGAACTCAAGGAATTCGCAAAGGGCTTTATTAAGTCCCAAATGGCCCAATATGGCCAATTAAATCCAAAAGAGGAAGAGTTGGACAATATTGCGACGAGGGTATTGGGTAACCAAGACGAAGTAAAGCGGTTGTCCGAACAATTGATGAGTCAGAAATTGCTCTCCCTATATAAGGAAAAGGCAAATTTAAAAACCAAGGATGTTACCTATGAAAACTTCGTCAAAGAAGTATATGGGTAGCTTACGAACGTTCATTACGAGACCGTATCCTTTATTCGAATCGGTTGGAAACAATTAATTTCAAAACACCAAAATTGGTTTTTCGAAATACAAGTCTCGCTAAGAATACTTATCTTTACGGTGCCGGAGAATACTTTTTCGGCACCTTTTTTTTGTTAAAAAATATCGAAAAAATCAAATGGATTACGGAAAAGAATTCAAAAACTACGCCATAAATCACCAAGGCATCAATAGTATGTACTATGATAAAATCATGAGTAGTATGTACCCAATGAATATGACCCCCAATATTATTGAGGAAAGACAATTGAACGCTATTGCAATGGATGTTTTTTCCAGATTGATGATGGATCGTATCATCTTTTTAGGTACAGGAATCAATGATCAGGTAGCTAATATTGTACAGGCCCAACTATTGTTTTTGGAAAGCGCCGATGCTTCCAAGGATATTCAGATTTACATTAATTCCCCTGGAGGCAGTGTTTATGCCGGCTTGGGCATTTATGACACCATGCAGTTTATAAAACCCGATGTCGCAACTATCTGTACAGGTATGGCAGCTTCTATGGGAGCTGTGCTTTTATGCGCGGGGGAAAAGGGAAAAAGAAGTGGTCTTACCCATTCTCGCGTTATGATACATCAACCTTTGGGGGGTGCCCAAGGACAGGCCAGCGATATCGAGATTACCGCTAGGGAAATCCTAAAACTCAAAGATGAACTCTATCAGATTATCGCAAATCACTCCGGACAAACCGTTGAAAAGGTGCATGATGACAGTGATAGGGATTATTGGATGAAAGCGGAAGAGGCCAAAAAATACGGTATGATAGACGAGATTTTAGTAAGGGATAAAGGCTAATTTCGACGAAATACCGCAAAACATAGGGTATGAGACCCTTTAGAATAAACCAAAACGAGAATTATACCGTTATTATTCTTGAAAGTTATTTATAGTTATGGCTAAGGAAAATTTAGAATGTTCTTTTTGTGGAAGAAAAAAGCCCGAGACCAATCTTTTGATCGCAGGTTTGGACGCCCACATATGTGATCGCTGTATAGAACAGGCACATGGTATTGTTGCCGAAGAATCCAAACAATCTAAAACCCATGACCTCTCTAGTGAACTTGTCCTAAGGAAACCCCTTGAGATCAAAGAGTTTTTAGACACTTTTATTATTGGGCAGGAGCGTACTAAAAAAGTGATGTCGGTCGCGGTTTATAACCATTATAAAAGATTGTTACAACCAAGTTCCAAAGAAGACGAGATAGAAATACAAAAGAGTAATATTGTAATGGTAGGCCAGACAGGAACGGGTAAAACGTTAATGGCAAAGACCATAGCCCGTATGCTCAATGTTCCTCTTGCCATTGTAGATGCTACGGTGTTGACCGAAGCCGGTTATGTAGGTGAAGATGTAGAAAGTATCCTTACCCGTTTATTACAAGCAGCCGACTATAGTTTGGAAAAAGCGGAACGCGGTATTGTCTTTATTGATGAAATCGACAAAATTGCCCGCAAAAGCGATAATCCTTCGATTACCAGGGATGTATCCGGTGAAGGAGTACAACAAGGCCTATTGAAGTTATTGGAGGGTACCATGGTCAATGTACCACCAAAAGGCGGAAGGAAACATCCGGACCAAAAATTCATAGAAGTAAATACTGAAAATATATTATTTATAGCGGGAGGTGCCTTTGATGGTATAGAGCGGATCATTACAAAGCGCCTAAATATGCAAGCAGTAGGATACAGTGCCTCCAAAGCCGAGGACAATCTGGACAATACCAATATACTGCAATATATAACACCAAGAGATCTAAAGGATTTTGGATTGATCCCCGAAATTATTGGAAGGTTACCTGTACTTACCCATATGAATCCCTTGGATAAAAAAACGTTGAGAGCCATACTAACCGAGCCTAAAAATGCTATTATTAAACAATATGAAAAACTGTTTGCGATGGACAATATCAGTTTTAAGATAACCGAGCAAGCACTGGATTTTATTGTAGAAAAAGCTATCGAATATAAATTAGGTGCCAGAGGCCTACGCTCCCTTTGCGAAGCGGTCTTTACAGATGCAATGTTTGAATTGCCCAGTACGGACGAAGTTGAGTTTAAAGTAACAAAACCTTATGCAGAGGAAAAAATATCGCATGAGACCATTAAAAAACTAAAGGCAGTTTCCTAAGATTGTACTTGTTTTTGCGTTACCATTCCCAATAAATCCTGACATACCTTTTGGATGATTTTTTCATCCGTATAAAGCTCATGTCCAAAATTTGGAATGATCTGCATTGCATTTTCTATTTCCTTAGACCATTCCTCGGACGGTTTGTTTTTGTCGTTTTCTCCATATACCAAGGTCACGGGAACCTTAGGTTTTTCGGTTTCCAAACGAAGTCTCGTTGACGAAACATTGTATAATGATTTTATGGGCAGTCCAAGCAAAGCGGCCTTCCATGCAATCGTACCTCCGGTACTGAACGCTAGATAATGGCTTGGTTCGGTCTCTTTCTTTAACAGATGTGCAACAGCGGTACACATACCTCCGTTCACGAATTCACTATGGATGTTCTCCGCGGAGTCAACGGTAAGATTAATATTGGCCAATTGTTGGCAATCGTAAAAAACAATATCAAAATATTGTTGTAGATAACCTAGATAAGATGTTATCCAAAGTCCCTTTTTAACTCCCCACATGTCTGATAAAACGACCAATCGCTCCGCCATAGAAATGCTATTTAATTATTGCTTCGGTTAAGAATATCTTTTAAAGATGAACATTAAACGTAAAAAAACTTTATTTATTTGTTCATCTGAAGCAATTCCTCGACGTAGCCCCGCTCGTTGGATAATCTCGGTATTTTATGCTGTCCTCCTAATTTATCCTTTGACTTTAGCCAATCATAGAAAAGATTTTGCCTTGCAATATGAACTCTGGGCATTTTTAAGGTCATATTATTATAGCGCTTGGCCTCATAGTCGGAATTCAAGGATTTTAAGGCATTATCCAAAAATTCTGTGAAGTAATCTATTTCCTGAGGTAGTTTTCTAAACTCGATAATCCATTCATGGGCACCTTTTTCCTTACCTGACATAAAAATGGGGGCCACAGTATAATCTTTTATCTCCGCCCCTGTCTTTTTACAGATATTTTTAAGTGCCTCTTCCGCATTTTCGATAATTAACTCCTCGCCAAAGACATTGATGTGATGTTTTGTGCGTCCGGTGACCTTTATACGGTATGGATCGGTAGAGGTGAAACGTAGGGTATCCCCTATTTTATAACGCCAGAGTCCGGCGTTCGTAGTAATGACAATAGCATAATTCTTGTTAATCTCTACCTCCCACAACGGTATCGCTTTTTGTTCGGGAGCACCGTAGATTTCCATGGGAATAAATTCGTAGAAAATTCCATAATCCAACATGAGCAACAAATC
>JBATTK010000058.1:0-43114 GCA_049670505.1 Saonia sp. | reverse complement strand
CCCCTAATTACAACGATGGTATCCCATATGTTCAAGATTGAAAATTTATTCCTAGTAGCTATCGCACTGCTCATGCTAAGTTTATTATCGTTGCAAATACTTTTACGGCGAAAAGGAAATCATAAGTGTACAACAAAAGGCTCTCCAAGGATTTTTAAGAATGGTCTATTGAATAAAAAGCATATTTTTAATGGAATACGACTGGTCTTAGCTTCAAAATATCTTCAAAGTTTGGCGGTATTTATGATATTATATACTTCCATATCTACTTTTTTGTATTTTCAACAGGCGCATATCGTAGAAAATACGTTGGCGACCGCTGCCGAGAGAATAGGGTATTTTTCAAAAATTGACCTGATCACGAATTTTTTGGCCATTATCGGACAGTTTTTTTTGACCAACCGGATTATTGGAAAGTTTGGATTAGCCGTTACATTGTGTTCCGTTCCCGTATGCATAGCTATTGGCTTTATAGTATTAAGCCTCAATACTGTACTTGTGGTAGTTGCTGTTTTAATGATAATGCATAGGGCAGGGAACTTTATTGTTTTGCGTCCCGGGAGAGAGATGTTGTATACCATCTGTAGTAGGGAAGAAAAATACAAGGCTAAAAATTTTATGGATACTGCAGTGTATCGAGGAGGCGATGCACTTTCAGGTTGGACCTTTGCCGGCCTATTCTCCTTGGGGTTTGAGATTTCGGTAATCAGTATCGTTGCGTTGCCTTTACTCATATTTTGGTCCTATACCGGATTTCAGTTGGGTAAAAAAGCGGATAAAAAAGCCGATGTTGTAATTCCAATTGTAAAAGCCAATAAATAAATCCGAACATGGATGGAAAATCCATTACAAAAGTAAACAGTGGGCAGTATCTAGTAGGCAGCGGTATTAGATAGTGGAGCTTTGCCATTGGATAACTGGATATCCATAAACTGGAAGCTGGAATGTCATTTTGATACGATTTTCTATTCGAAAATCACTCAATGACGCTATTCGGTGCCTGAGTGATCGCCTGCGATCGTATCGAAGGCACATGGTCAAATATGAAATAGTTTCTTGGAAATTAAATGTCCTGCAATGAAATTACCAAGAGTTATTGAGTTATTCATTATTTAGTTGGAACGATATAATAAACTAATAATCAATAACCTAACAACCATAATGGTTAAAATATTTTTAGAAAATGAAAGTCTTGCTCTAAAAGTGCATATCTACCTGTGGTAGCCAGAATTTCATTTAACGAATGTGGCCAATGAAGCCGAACCCATAAAAAAAATAATTGATGACATAAGGTGATAGTGATTTCTAAAATCATCAAAGTACATATCTGAACATAGGAACATATAAAAATAAACAGATGAAAAAGTATTCAAGACGTGATGTAACAAAAATGATGGCCTGTTTTTCCGCAGGAGCCGTTGTATCCCCTACCTTACTATCATTTCAGGAAGGAAGTATGATAAGAAGAAAAATTCCTTCTTCGGGAGAATCGCTCCCCGTAGTAGGATTGGGAACCTGGCAATCCTTTGATGTCGGCAATGACCTTAGCTCAAGAATAACACTTAAAAAAGTGCTGACGCATATGAAGGCCTATGGAGGAAAATGTATAGATAGCTCTCCCATGTACGGTAGTTCGGAAGAAGTTGTGGGTGATCTTACCAGCGAATTACAAATTCAGGATAATTTCTTTTATGCCACCAAGGTTTGGACAAGTGGAAAACAATCCGGAATTGATCAAATGCATACCTCTATGGAAAGAATGAATAGAAAACGCATGGATTTGATGCAGATACACAATTTGGTAGACTGGAAAACACATAGTAAAACCTTAAGGGACTGGAAAGAAAGGGGTAAAATCAGCTATTGGGGAATTACACATTACACAAATTCCTCCCATGATACGCTTGCAAAAATCATAAAAAGCGAGAAACCGGATTTTGTACAGTTCAATTACTCCATCAATCAACGAAATGCAGAAAAAAGCTTGCTAAGAGTAGCAAAAGAGAATAAAACAGCGGTACTTATCAATAGACCCTATGATGGAGGCTCGTTATTCAGTAGTACCCGGGGCAAAGAGCTACCAGATTGGTGTAAGGATTTGAAAATTAGTTCTTGGGGACAATTCTTTCTAAAATATATCCTTTCCAATGATGCCGTGAATTGTGTAATTCCCGGTACCTCCAAACCACACCACATGATCGATAATATGAAGGCTGGTATGGGAGTACTGCCTACGGAAACTATAAAAAAGAAAATGATACGATATTTGGAGGACTTGTAAAAAATCCCAATGACCTTAACGAGTGGGTACTTGAAGGACTTTCCTTTTTAGTCGTTTACCTCTTTTTTCTTATATTTAGAAGTTAACCGGCCACCAAGCATGAGAAGCAATTATTTTTTTGCCGTAGTATTTGTATGTATTAGTTTCTCCTGCATCCATGGTCAAAAATTTCAATACGTCACATATCGGGGAGACGAGGTTCCGTTCCAAAAGGTAAACCAGGTTATTCAGGATGCAAAGGAATATATATGGTTGGCTACGGATCAAGGGCTTTATCGTTTTGATGGAAGCAGGTTCGAGGATTACAATACCTCCTTGCGAAGCAGATACATAAAATCTATGATTCCCGGGGAGAACAATTCCATTCTTTTTTCCAATGACTCCGGAATATTTACGCTTTCTTATGAGGGTGACAGGGTAAGGATTATACCGCATACAATCGTAGAGGAAGATTCGGATGGGATGGGCTATCCGGAACAACTTTATCGGGATAGCAAGAGTAGGTTATGGGTAGGGCAGTTGAATGGTTCCGTTTTCGTCATCGATAAGCATGGAACAAAGCCTAGTAGGATATCCTTGCCCTTCAAGAGCAGAACCCCTAAAATTTTCTTTGGGGAAGATCAATTTAAAACCATTTGGGCACTAGTCCCAAAAAGAGGCCTCTTCTATTTTGACGAAAAATCCAATGCATTTCTAGGTGTTGGTTCTTTTTCCGATATCCTCCATTTTAGTGTGGAAAATAACAAATTATGGTTGGTAGGGAATAAACTTTTACAACTAACGATCAATGCGGCCCATAACATCACACAAGAGGAAGATTATGGGGTAAACGGGCGGGAGTTCAATTTTATCGCCAAAGATAGGTCGGGAACCTATTTTCTGAGTTCGGAAGAGGGAATGTATACTATGGAGGACAATGGTTCTTTGCAAAAGGTTTTTGGGTCTAACGACCCCCATCGTGTGGAAGAACTTCCATATTCTGCAATTAACCATCTTTATTTTTCTCCGGACCAGCTTAGACCCGGTGGTATTATCTGGGTAAGCACATCGGATGGCCTCGGGCTAATGTCGTCCAGTTATTTTCAAAGCGTATCCGGCATGTCCCACGATAATGTTTTTACCTTGAGTGCCACTCCCTATAACGAAGTGCTGTTATCGCAGACCCATGTTTATAGGATAAAAGGGTCAGGTAACGAACTTGGCTTTACAGAAATGCCGGGATTGGATAGAATAACGGGAATAAGTAGCTATCAAAATGACACTTGGTACGGTACAGCGGATGCCCATATTGTACATTACCGGAACAATGAAATCTTAAAGGAACACGATCTAAGAGATCGTGGAGGCGGAGTGTTTTATATGTATGCCGACCAAATGGGGGATAACTGGTTTTGTCAGGCCCCAACGGACAAACCCATTGTAGGAATAGCTAAGATCAATAAAAACGACGAACTCATTATCTATGATGACAAGAAAGGATTGAACAGCCGCATTCTTGTATTGGAAGAAGGAGGGCGTTCGGAATTGTATGCTGCCGGAATAGGAAAGAACAATTATTTATATAGCTATGACCGATCTACGGACACTTTTGAAAACCAGAGTATCCCTTTTTCATTTAAGGTAAGTAGTAATTTTGAAGTGCACGATATAGCTGTTGATGGGCAAGGGATAGTTTGGATGGGTACAACGGACGGACTTTTAAAATACGATACAGAGCATGTACAACGCATAGATATTGGCGCTTCTACAAGAAACGAGATCCGATCCGTTTGTATAATGGATAATGGTTCGCTATGGCTGGCGACAGATACCAATGGACTGGTACATCTAGATTCGGACGGTACATATGTTCTCTTTGATGAGAAAAGCGGTACGCCCTCAAAAGTTGCTTCCTATCGGGGTATGATTTTGGATAAGGACAGAAAACTTTGGATAGGAACGGCCGAAGGTGCCGTATACTCCTCACAATCAAATCCGTCCCCGTTAAAAACCAAGAGGCCCATATTGCGGGGTATCAATGTAAATGATACCGAAAAAAAAGGAGACGTTGCCATGCGCTTTTCCGAAACGGAAACGGTAAAGTTGAAGTTCGTTTCCATTACCTTTTCCAATGACGAGATTAAATATCAGCACAAAGTATATACCCGGGATCTTCCGGACGATGAGGTTCAGGACATCCCCTGGTCTATGGCCACAACCGAGCCTGAGGTTAAAATTCAAAACTTTAATGGGGACGACTACGAATTGTTGGTGAGGGCACAAAAACCTGGCGGATATGCATGGAGCGTACCTACAAAGATAGTTTTTAAGATACATAAGAAATGGTACAAAACCTGGTGGGGGCTTACATTTTTGTTAAGCCTGCTAGCTTTGTGTTTTTGGTATTATGTGCGTTTGCGGGTTTTTAGAAAAACAAAAAAATTAGAGGCGTCGCTTTCCCAAAAACAACAGGAATTGAGCGCCAAAGAAGAACAACTCCTTACGCAGAACACTGCTTTGGCACATCAGCAAAAAGAATTAAAGAATACGGGCGCCCATATTTACATATTACATCGTTTGCTACAACAAATCCCCAAACAGGCAACATGGGATACCGTTTTACCCACCTTGGCAAAACTGGTGGATCTGGCCACCGGCATAGACGCTTTTGAGTTGGCTTTTAGGAAAAAGGAGGAAATACAATATCGGGGATACGCCCAGGGAGATTCCAAAAGGGGAGAACGCAAGGAAGAATTCAATGATAAAGGAAATTTGGCCAGTTATGCAATCATTTCCAACAAGCCCGTAATCATCGGCGATTTTGAAAAAGAGATCGGGCAATATATCGATGAAAAGGAAAGTAGGGGATACCCATCGGGTATATGGGTCCCTTTTGAACAGAAGAATGGAACGGTCGCCGTGTTCTGTGTTTACGGTAGGGGCAAACATAAATTTACACAAAAGGATGTTGCTTTACTGCAGATTCTAACCACTTTTTTGACAACGAATACCGTTGATGAACTGAAATGAATCACTATGGACTCTAGATCGGAAATGAAACTTTTAATGTTCTTGGGCTTACTCTTTTTTGGTTTTTCCATGAGAGCCGTACCAGGAGCCGATACTCTTTTGGTAGGAATCCATGAAGACCCACCTTTTGTAATAAAGGATACGGATAATAGTTTTAAGGGATTGTCCGTTGATCTTTGGAACCATATTGCAAAAGAAATGGGGGTTTCTTCCAAATACGTTGAGTATAGTGATGTTCTTGGGATTGTTAGGGCCTTGGATTACGATGAACTCGATATTTCTATCAATCCGCTTACCAATAACCCCCATCGTATTGCAAAATTTCAAGTAAGCCAACCCTTCTACATTTCCAGTGTAGGTGTTGCTATCACTACATCGAGTCAAAGTCAATTTCAAATCTTCATCAATAATTTCTTTTCAAAGGATTTTCTCAAAGTTGTGGTATTGTTGTTCGTGATTCTCCTTTCATTTGGAACTATTCTTTGGTTGGTGGAAAGGAGACAGAACAAATACCAATTTCGTCCGGGCATATGGGGATTGTTCGATGGCCTTTGGTGGGCCGCGGTAACCATGACTACCGTGGGTTATGGTGATAAGGCACCCAAGACGAATGCGGGTAAAGCCATCGCCATTATCTGGATGTTTACGGCGGTAATCATCATCTCTAGCTTTACGGCCACCATAGCTTCAACCTTGACCGTTAATTCTTTGGAAGCTAATATAAAAGGACTGGAAGATTTAAAAACGGTGGATCGTATAGGCATTATAGGGGCTTCGGAAGGGGAAGATTTTTTAATCCAAAATGGGATGGAACCCTATGAAATTTATAGGACTCCATTACAGGCCTTAAGGGCCTTGGCCAGAAAGGATATTAATGTGGTGGTATATGATAGGGTGTCCCTAGAGCATTTAATCCGTACCAACCAATTGGACAATAAGATAGAATTGCTTCCGCTTACCTTTAACAAGAAATATCGAAGTTATATGATGCCGAAAGCACATCCCCTGTTCAATGAGATTAACAAACTGCTCCTTATGAGGATACAGGAAGTTTCTTGGATGCAGGTTTTGAAAGCGTACAGTTTGGATACGGAATAGCGGATTTTTTTTGAGCGAAAAGGTTAACCTCCATTTCAATATTGAATTCCTGGCCATACCATAAGTTTTAGTGAACCGCTATAATAACTTTTGATAACTTTGAAAGTAAGGTTTTTATTAAAAAACCTACTTTTGTAGTATAAATTATAGTGAAGATTTTGAATATGTCAGATAAAGTAGAACGAGTAAAAACATTGATTATAGGATCCGGTCCGGCGGGATATACGGCTGCGATTTATGCGGCAAGGGCAGACCTTAAACCTGTTTTATATACAGGAATGGAACCCGGAGGTCAATTGACGACCACTACGGAGGTGGATAATTTCCCCGGTTACCCGGAGGGAATAGATGGCCCTACGATGATGGTACAATTGCAACAACAAGCGGAGCGTTTTGGGACCGAAGTTCGCATTGGTATGGCCACTGCCGTTGATTTTAGTGATGAGGTCGGAGGAATCCATAAAGTTACCATTGATGGCGATAAGCTAATAGAAGCCGAAAGTGTTATTATTTCTACCGGTGCTACGGCAAAATATTTGAACATTCCCAGTGAGCAACGACTACGTGGCGGAGGCGTATCGGCATGTGCGGTATGCGATGGTTTTTTCTATAAAGGTCAGGACGTTGCCATTGTAGGAGCTGGTGATACTGCTGCCGAGGAAGCTTCCTATTTGGCCAATATTTGTAACAAAGTTACGATGTTGGTGCGAAAGGATTATATGCGTGCCTCAAAAGCTATGCAACACCGTGTGCATAGTTTGCCCAATATCGATATCCGCTTTAATACGGAGGTCGATGAAATATTGGGAGATCAGGTAGTAGAAGGTATCCGGATGGTAAATAATCAGACCGGTGAGAAAGAAGAAATTCCTATTACGGGTTTCTTTGTCGCCATAGGACATAAACCCAATACGGATATTTTCAAAGGGCAATTGGATATGGACGATACCGGCTATCTCATAACCGAAGGAAAGTCCACAAAGACCAGTAAACCGGGGGTTTTTGCGAGCGGGGATGTACAGGACAAGGAATACAGACAGGCAGTAACCGCTGCCGGACCGGGATGTATGGCCGCTTTGGATGCAGAACGTTACCTAGCTACCATTGAAACTCCAGAGGAAGTAGTTAAATAGTTTGGAGATATTATACGATAGTAATAGTAAAAAAAGTCCCGACGATTTTGTCGGGACTTTTTTAGTTGTAGCAGATGATACTATCTAACCCGTATATAGTTTTCTGAAAATATCCTATGTCCTTCCTCGTCCACCGTAATTTGCCTATAGGTATTTTCGTCCAGTTCTAGTTCAAACCTAAAAACTACCGTGGTATCTATAACTTTCATCATGGCATCGGATCCGTATTCCAAACTTTCCTCTAACGTATTTTCTGTAGTGGTATACTTACCATAACCAAACCATTCGACCGGATCGTCCGGAGAGTAACGTGTCCACATGACTTTGCCCTTGTGGAACATTTTTATTTGCCGATACCCGTTTGTATTTGCTATAGTGTCAGAAACATTGACTCCATCAAGGTTATAACGATCAACAAGTTCCCAAGTTCCCTCTATGGAAATTGCGGTCTGCGATTTTGAAGATGTGATTTTGGTAGCCGAAACTAAAATTAACATCAAAAAAATCACTCCAAGTATTTTTTTCATGGCCAAGTGCTTTAGAGTTATTTTACCCAAAAAAGATACGATTTTTTATGTTAAATCCATAATAAAAGCACTGTATTGTTGTGAAATAAACAAATTTTAAATTTCATAATTGAGATAATGAGAATTGATGGTCCTGGCCAAATATTCAATATCATCTTTGGTGTGCGCGGCACTGAGTACTATTCTGTTCATTAGAGAGGAATCCTCATTCGGATAATTGAAGTGGGTGGTAATAATATAGCTTTCTTTTAAATGATCCACAAGATGGTGGTCGGAATAGCTAAATGCAGGGTGATTTTCCATAAAACTGAATTTTTCAGGCGCATTTAAGGAACTTAGAAAAAGATGAATATGATTTCCCAATTGTTTTCTTTTCTTTGCATAGATTCTATCTCCATCGATCAGGGTTGCCATGCTGGCCGGTGAAGCCGGACTGGCACCGCCAAAGAAAGCGGTTTTCGTTAAGGTTGCCATTCTTTTTTTTGAGCCAAAGACGGCTCCTGCCTGAATTCCGAAACCTTTTCCCAGCGAGCAGCACACAATTAGTTCCTTGGGTTGTAAGGCTACCAAAGCATCATATACACCGGAACCATCGCTACCAATGACTCCGATGCCATGGGAGTCGTCTACTACCAGAATGATTTTATCCAAGGGAAGTGCCCGTAAGCCCTCAAAATGGGGGTAATTACTCCCCGAAAAATCAATAGAATCCATAAATACCACTGGGATAGCACGGTCCGAAGAGGCTATATGTTCCCTTACCGCTATGTTTAAAGTTGTAAAAGTGGTATACGGTTTTATTTTGGATTGATATAGGGCAGAATGGGCATTTGGGGCATAAAAGAACTTGTACTCCCTTGTGCTAAAATAATGACAAACAAATTGACCCGCCAAATAACCCGAGGAAAGGGTAATACAGGCTTCACTTTTTGATAGTTCCGACAAATAGTTTTCCGCTTTCCCGTAAATGGAGAAACGAATATTGGATTGCCTTGATGCACCATAATTGGTTCCATACTTTTTGATGTTTTTTATCAAAATATCCTGAAATTCGATATCGGTCTGCAAGCCTAAATATGAAGTGCCCCCAAAATACAGGTATGGTCGGTTGTTTAAGGTAATCTTACGGCCTGGGAAAGCATCGATATAATCCGCCATCATCTTAAAGTTATGCCACTCCCCGGCAATTCCGGGAATACCACTTTTCCCATATCCATCATACGTATCCCATCGGCAATATCTTCCTTTAACAGCATGGCCCCGTCCATATCCACATAATCCAACTGTGGTAAAAGTTGCCCTATAGCGGAGATACCTACCGTGGATTCCGTCATACAGCCCACCATAATTTTGAGTCCAATTTCCCTACCTTTTTTTATCATTCGCAACGCAGGGGTCAATCCGCCGCATTTCGTCAATTTTATATTGATTCCGTTAAAATGTAGTCCGCACCCTGCTACATCTTCCTCTATGATACAGCTTTCGTCCGCAATTATGGGTAAAACACTTTGATGCATTACCAACTCCATTCCTTCCCAATCATCTGCTTTTAAGGGCTGTTCCAAAAATTCTACTCCTAAATCCTTGAGTAAGGGCGCATTACTGACCGTTTCCTTGGCCGTCCAGGCACAATTGGCATCTACCCTAAAAATGGCATCGGTATGTTTACGTAATTCGCGAACAATAGGTACATCGTCATCCGTACCTAGCTTTATTTTATAGATGGGCCAAGGGGTCTCTTTCATCTTGGCTACCATATTGGGGATCGTATCAATACCAATGGTATAATTAGAGATCGGGTAATGATCGGTATCCGTATTCCAAATTTTATGTAATGGCTTTCCCAATAGCTTTCCATAAAGATCATGGGCCGCCAAATCCAAGGCACATATGGTAAAATTGTTCAAGCCTTTGCCTACCAGAAATGTATGGAACAAGGCTGGTTCGGTAAAGTTAAAAGATTCGATTTCCGAACGGATGCCTTCGATTTCGGACGCCATACCTTCAAACGAGATATTGTAATAGGGATTGGTGGTAGCTTCCCCAAAACCTGTTTTTCCTCCCATAGAAAGGCTAACGATCAAAGTATCCTGAAAATCATAGGATTCCCTAGAAATTCTAAAGGTATGTTTTAAGGGGAGGGTATATTTTTTTAGGCCGATATGCATTCCTATAATGTTTGCACTAATATAGATAAACCTAAACATAGTATAAAATCAGGACCGCTGAAATTTCAGCGGTCCTGAAGGTTGGATAAATATAGTGTTTATTGGTTTTAAATAGGTCATACTAATTCTTGTGTACACTTCCGGAGGCCGATTTTTTCTTCTGTACGGAAGCCTCACCGGTATAGGAAATATCCGCTCCGCTACTGGCATCGGCGGTCAGGGATTCAGATACATTTATGGAAATATCGGCACCACTACTGGCATCGGCGTTACATCTTTTTGCCAATAGATCTCTTGCTTTTATATCCGATCCGCTGCTGGCATCGGCGTAAAGAATATTGGTTTCCCCGGATATTTTGATATCCGCACCACTACTGGCATCGGCGTTTACTTCGTCCGCCGTTAATTCTACCTGAAGATCCGAACCACTGCTGGCATCCAAGGTGATCTTATCCGTCTCAATGATATTTTTTACGATAAGATCAGCCCCGCTAGAGCTTTCCAAAGCGGTAATATCCGGTAGGGAAACATATATTTTTTTTGTGGCCCTACCTATATTTTCTATCGCATGGATCCTTAGTTTTCCATTTTTGATATCGGTACCGATAAGGTCGATAACATTTTCGTCCGCTTCTACTTCTATACTGAATTCAGCGGCCTGGGTAACATATACGTCCAAACCTTCCGATGCGGAAACTACGGTAAATTCTTCCGTAATTTCGCGAGTTTCCTCTGCTATTACCCCGTTTCCTTTCTTGCCGTCCCCAAAGTTGATGTCAAAGGCACAGGAGGATAAAATTAATGCCATTAAAAATGCGATTGTAATTCTTGCTAAAGTTGTCATGATCGTTGTTTTTTTAGATTGATTAAAATTGATGATTATGGTTGCGTTTATATAGTTTATCATACCGAATTGTTGAATGGGTACGATGAATTGTACTTTTTAATTCTTTTCCTTCGCCCTTATCTTTACGCCCTCTTCATTAATCCTCATTTCAAAGGAATCGTTATTGTCATTGATATCGATATCCAGGCCATCTTCATTGATAATTATTCTTCCGCTTTCATTATCCTCATCCTCCATTTCTTCAGGACAGTTTTGACATTTTAATTCGCCATCTTTCCCCATCAGCCATATATAATCCGTGATTTTACTTCTGTAAAGGTCTTTGTCGTTATTGGTACTTCTCCCTAAATGACCTTTAACCGATTCATCAAATTGTATGATTTTCCCCTCTGGAATAAAAAGTGTCAGACGTACTTCTTGATCTCTGACCTTGTTTTTGATATCCGTGGTGATATAGTTGTCCAGAACCAGGGTATTTCCTTCAATGGCATAACCATAGTTTATTTTTCTTGCGCGCTCCCTGGCTTCGTTGAAGGAACTACCATCTGCATCTTTCCTTATTTTTATAGCGGCGACCGAATCTTTTGATTTTTTAATATCAAAAAAGATATCATCGGAAAATAATAATCTATCCCCATTTTCATTGTACGCAATGCTCATCCCGTTAATACCTATATTCTCTTGGTTTTCATACAATTCGCCATGTTTCATGTTGATTCGGACGGTATCCGTATCGGTATTGAAATACAGCTCTTGTCTTTCGGAGATACTTCCGGTATACGCATGCGCAGATGCTTGTTTAATACCTAATACGATAAGACCTATCATAGCGATCAACCAAAGACCTAACAAAGAGAACTTTGCAATATTTCCTATGGATTTTAGGTTATTGACCAAAATTTTAAGACCTAAATATAGCAGGAAGAAAAATGGAATCCCGATAGCGAAAAATGAGAGCAGGGATACCAACCATACTGGCGCTTCGGTAGAATTCACCATATCGTAAAAATCTACCCCGGGAATATGGACTACATCCAATATACCGACCGTAAACAGACCTACGAACAGTCCTATAAGGGTAGCGGCCCCTATAATGATCAATAATATGCCGATAAATTTTCCGGCAATTTTAAAAAAGAACATGATGATATCCCCTATGGTATCAAAAAAAGTCTTTCCGCTACTTTTTACTTTTTTGCCCATGGTCTCATAATCCGCATTCTTCACCTTATCGGCGACATCATCAAAACCTTCCTTTACCTTACGCTCTATATTACTTATGTTAATGGCCTCTCCTGTCATATCCAGTTTTTGGGAAGTGGTACTGGCCTCTGGCACCAAAATCCAAAGAAGGATGTAGGCTATAAACCCAAAACCGGTAAATACGGCCAAGAAAATAAAGATGAGGCGGATCCATAGGGCATCAAAACCCAAATAATGTTCCAGGCCAGAACAGACACCTCCAATGTACTTGTGGTCTATATCCCGGTATAATTTCTTCACCCTACTTGCCGTAGTCTTGGATTTTGTCTTTGGCTCATCCTCAAAAACATCCTCGTCTACCATATAATCTTCTGGCTGTCCCATAATGGCAACGACTTCGTCTACCTCTTTTTGGGTAATGACCTGACGGTCGTTCTCCATTTTTTCATAAAATAGTTCCGATATCCTCGCCTCTATATCAGCAATGATCTCATCACTGCCCGGCGTACCGGCAAAAGAACGTTTTACCGCCTCCAAATAACGGCGTAATTTGTTATACGCTTCTTCATCTATATGAAAAATGGTATTGGCGAGATTTATATTTACTGTCTTGTTCATTGTTATTTACTTTTAGTGTTGGTTACCAAATTCACGGCATGTCTTAGTTCATCCCAAGTTGTGTTTAATTCTTTTAGAAACAACCTGCCTGTTTCCGTTAACGTATAATATTTCCGTGGAGGACCAGAGGTGGACTCTTCCCAACGGTAATTGAGTAAGCCCGCATTTTTAAGTCTTGTGAGCAAGGGATAAATAGTTCCCTCTACCACTAGCATCTTAGCATCCTTTAAGGTACCCAGAATTTCGGAAGCATATTTGTCCTCTCCGTCAAGTATGGAAAGTATGCAATACTCCAAAACCCCTTTGCGCATTTGTGCTTTTGTGTTTTCTATATTCATAATTTCATTATTCTTTTTTTTGCCTTTCCCAGATTTCCCTTTTTCCCTTATGTCCGTCTTGGTTTTCAGCATGATTTAACTGTTCGTTTTTTGATCGATGAATAAACATCCGGTTTGATTGATTAATGAATAAACTCTTTTTTCGATTTGGTGTGATTAAGACCAAATTTTGTGATTTATTATAGTGATGTATGATTGTAACTTAACTCTCTTTTAATTTTCCAAGAACCTTCTGCATTGATCCATACATGCGTAAATTTTGCGATATCCCCTTTTTGATATTCCTTTTGTTCGTTCAAAAACTCAAACCTATGGATACCATGTTGAATGGCTCCGTACAACTTTCCTTCTTTATACATGGGGTACACTTCCAAACTGTTTGGTACCAATATCCGTTTCGCCTGTTGAGGAGCGTTGGGATCTCTTTTTGAACAATTTTCCTCCATAGGGTCCAAAAAGTTAGATCTTCCTATGGTTAGTCCACCTTTATCGTGATAGAACTCAAAGTCCTCAGTAAAAAAAATGGCCATCGTAGCAGTATCACAGTTATTGAAGGCAGCGTCGAACAAAAGACTATCATTTTGTTTTAAGGTGATATACAGCTCTGAACTGGAAGCTACTTGCGCATTTGTAAGACCAAGTGCAGCAAACAAAAAGAAGTATATCGGTATGTTTTTTAATGCCGTCATTATCGTATAAAATTTATAGTTATCGGGTATTTAAAAGTTTGTCCTTCATTGGTCCGTATGGCCGCTAAAATGGTGTAGACCACATTAATTACAAAAAGTGCCGCCTGTGCCAAGCCAGCTATACCCAAGGGCCATAAGTGTCCGAACCTGAAATGATCGCTATCAAAATGAAAATTAACGCCATTGAAATTGTTGAAGTGGGGAAAGTCGAACAGGCCATGCTCAAATATGTTCGGTAAAAATCCCAGAAAAAAAGGAACGCTTATAATACCTAAAACAATGGAATAGAGTAGCAGACTGATCTGAAAATTCAAAGCTTGTTTTCCATTATAATCTACAAACTTGTAATCCTTTTTATTGGCCATCCATAGGATAAGGGGAAATAGAAAATTTCCAAAAGGGATAAAGTATTTGGAAAATGTGGACGCATGTATCAGGGCCGATAAGTTTCTTTCGTGTTTTGTTAATGTATCTGTCATCACTTGTTTATTTCTAGGTCCGTATAGGGTTGTTTTTTTACTTACTATTGCATATTAGCGTTAATAACATAATAACTTACAATGCAAATATATGGTTAAAAAAAGGTATTATGCAAAACATAGTACTAATTATTAACATATATTTAACATTTCATAGCTCGATAATTTTCAATACTTTTAACGGAAATATAGAATTTATATGGGCCTCACCGCTAATAAAATAAATACTTTTTCCTTTTTTAAACTCCCATCGGCATGGTGGTGTGGCGTACGTCTTAGCTATATAGACGAACAAAAGGCAATTGTAACCGTAAAGCACAGATGGATCAATCAAAACCCTTTTAAATCCATGTTTTGGGCGGTTCAGGGTATGGCCGCGGAATTGAGTACCGGTGCCATGGTAACGGATCAAATTAGGGAAAGTGGAAGGAAAATATCAATGTTGGTCGCGAATAACAACGCAAATTTTTCCAAAAAGGCCACGGGGAGGATAACCTTTACCTGTGAGGACGGGCACCTTATAAAGGATGCCCTTGATAAAGCTATTGAAACGGGGGACGGACAGACGATTTGGATGAAATCCATAGGTGTAAATAAGGAGGGCGCTGTTGTCTCTACCTTTAATTTTGAATGGACGGTGAAGGTTAAGAATTAGGAGTTAAGAATTATAAATTAAGAGTTAAGAATTAAGAATTAAGAATTAAGAATTGAGAGTTATGAGTTATGGGCCGTACGTCCCAAGAAGGTTTTGGTTTCCAATTTCCGGTTTCTGAATACTGAGTACTGAATGCTGATTTCTGGTCGTTGGTCTTTTTTCCTTTGTCCTTGGTCTTGGTTTAAAGTCGTTGATGGTCGATGAGTGTACATGAGTTCAGGGTTATGAATTAAGAGTTAAGAATTGAAAGTTGGGAGTTATGAGTTATGGGCCGTACGTCCCAAGAAGGTTTTGGTTTCCAATTTCCAGTTTCTGAATACTAAGTACTGAATACTGATTTCTGGTCTTTGGTCTTTTTTCCTTTGTCCTTGGTCTTAGTTTAAGGTCGTTGATGGTCCACGGGTGTGCATGAGTTCAGAGTTATGAATTATGGGTTCAAGGTTTAAAGTTTAAGATTTTGGTCTTTTTCCTTTGTCTTTCTGCATTTTGTTTTTGGTTTCCAAGTTTCTAGTTCAAGGTTTAGGAATTTGGTTTCCAGTTTCTGAATACTGATTTCCGGTCTGAGTCAGGGGTGCTTTTTAGAAAGTAAGAACACAAAGTTTAAAATATTGATTCGAGTTTAAATGTAACAATTTAAAAAAATCAACAACTAACAACCGTTAACTATAAACTTAAAAAAATGAACGCACACGAAGTAGATTACCATATTTATGGTGAAGAAATGCAATACGTAGAGATAGAATTGGATCCCCAGGAAGCGGTTGTTGCGGAAGCAGGTAGTTTTATGATGATGGATACCGATATTAAAATGGATACCATTTTTGGAGATGGATCCAATCAGGACACGGGGGTTCTTGGAAAATTGTTCTCTGCCGGAAAGCGATTACTCACAGGGGAAAGTCTTTTTATGACCGCTTTTTTGAATATAGGACAGGGCAAAAAACAGGTGAGTTTTGCATCACCCTATCCTGGAAAAATACTGGCGATAGACCTATCTGAAAATCATGGGAAATTTATTTGCCAAAAGGATGCATTTTTATGCGCGGCCAAAGGAGTTTCCGTAGGTATTGAATTCTCTAAGCGCCTGGGACGCGGATTGTTCGGGGGAGAAGGTTTTATCATGCAAAAGTTGGAAGGAGACGGAATGGCTTTTGTACATGCCGGTGGTACCATGGCCAAAAAGGTACTGGGTCCTGGAGAAGTTCTAAAGGTGGATACGGGCTGTATCGTGGGCTTTACCAAGGATATAGACTATGATATTGAATTTGTGGGAGGTATAAAAAATACGGTTTTTGGTGGGGAAGGACTCTTTTTCGCTTCTTTAAGAGGCCCTGGAACCGTCTATATACAGTCTTTACCTTTTAGTAGATTGGCAGGTAGGGTATGGGCCGCGGCACCTAAAGGTGGTGGAAAAGATAAGGGAGAAGGCAGTATTCTGGGTGGAATAGGGGATTTACTGGATGGCGATAATAGGTTTTAAAATCACAACCCTAAATTTCCTCCCCAAAATACTATCCAATCATTTTTTTTAAACCGCTAAATATACCCTTATAAACGTGTTTCATGAATTTCAAAAATTTGATCCATTTTCTTCAAGAACTCCATCAAAACAATTCCAAAGAATGGATGGACAATAACCGTAAATGGTATAAAGAGGTACGCAATGGTTACATTTCCTGGCTAGATAAAATGGACTTGACCCTGGCCCGCATTGATGACGAATATTATCCCACTCCAGGCAGGAAGGGAATAAACCGCATCAATAACAATCTAATGTTTCATCCGCATAAACCCATTTATAAAGATCATTTTGGAGCTGGGCTCGACAAGCGCCCTGGAACCGGGGATTTCTATGTGGAGATCGGTATGGAAGAATCTATGCTTGCAGGCGGGTTATGGAGACCGGATCCTAAAACCCTACGCAGCATTAGGGATGCCATAGACTATGACGGCGAGGAATTAAAAAAAATCATCCAAAAGAAATCATTTCGACAAACTTTTGGGGAATTGGTGGAAGATGAAAAATTGAAGACCGCACCTAAAGGATTTTCCAATGAACACCCGCATATTGATCTGTTGCGGAACAAAACTTATGCCGTTATGCATAGACTTCCGAATAAGGAAGTATTACAGGACGACTTTGAGGAAAAACTGGTTGATATCTACTTGGAAATGTTGCCTTTTAGGCGTTATCTAAATAAGGCGATTACCATTTAGCGATATGATAGTGGGTTCGCAAAACGTAATTTTATCGGCATATGTCCGTGGGTAATTGCCCTGATAGGTATTGTCGTTCATTATGGACGCGGTAAAAATGAAATATATCAAAAAGGGATAGGTCAAAAAACTTTATAAAAATCGGAGCTATTGGAAAACAAGAAAGTAAGGAATATCAAAAAAGAACTATTGTCCAATAATTGGTATACGTTGAACAAATTTACGTTCGACTATCAAAAAGAAGATGGTATTTGGGAAACCCAAGAAAGGGAGGCTTATGACAGGGGCAATGGGGCGGCCATCCTTTTATATAATAAGGAAAAAGGTACAGTGGTACTCACCAAACAATTCCGTATGCCTACCTATGTAAATGGCAATACATCCGGAATGATGATAGAGGTTTGTGCCGGACTTCTGGACGGTGATAGGCCAGAGGATTGTATCAGAAAGGAAGTAGAGGAAGAAACGGGATATAAAATTGATAAGGTGGAGAAAGTTTTTGAAACCTATATGTCCCCGGGTTCCGTTACCGAAATACTGTATTTGTTCATTGGGGCATATCAAAAGCAGATGAAAATTGGAGAAGGTGGTGGAGCCGTTGATGAAAGTGAGCATATAGAAGTTTTGGAATATTCCTTTGATAAGGCCTTGGAAATGATAAAAAGTGGAGCAATAAATGATGCCAAGACCATTATACTGTTACAATATGCCCAGATGAACAGGATATTTTCCTAAGTTCCATACGACCAATAACCTATGGGACCAATTCAAAAGATTGCATTTGGCGGCGGTTGCCATTGGTGCACGGAAGCTATTTTTAAATCGCTAAAGGGGGTTCGATCCGTAGAACAAGGATTTGTGGCATCCGAAGGGGAAAATGATACCTTCTCGGAAGCGGTCATTGTGAGCTATGATAAAGCAGAAATACGGTTGGAAGATTTAATAGCCATCCATGTCCATACACATAAAAGTACGGTGGATCATTCTATGAGGACCAAATATCGCTCCGCTGTTTATACATTTACAGCTAGTGATAGGAAGAAATCGGCTCATATTTTAATAGCGTTGCAAAAGGATTTTAAGGAGCACCTCATTACTAAGGTTCTTGCTTTTAGAACCTTTAAACCCTCACATAAAATGTTCCATGATTATTACTACTCTGACCCGGAGAAACCGTTTTGTACCTCCTATATAGTACCAAAACTCCAAGTGTTATTGGATAGATTTTCTACACAGGTAGATGATAGGGTGCTAAGGTCTAATAGGTATTCCGAATCTGGTTTAAAATAATTTCTATTTCCTTCTTCATGGCCGTACCGGATTTGTTGAAATGGTTGTTCATAAAACTAAAAATCAGGGTTTTACCGGATTTGGTAAGCAGATAACCGCTGAGGCAGTAGTTATTGCTAAGACTTCCCGATTTTGCGTAAATATAGGCGGTATCTTCACTATTGGGTGCTATTGATCCGGTATTGCCCCATTCGGGAAAGAAGGTAAACAGACGTTCTTTGGGTACTTCCTTATATAGTTTGTGCAGCAATTGAACTATAGATTCTGGTGTGCATAAATTGTATCTGGAAAGGCCGGAGCCATCTACCCATCTGGGTTGTTGTCTTAGATCGTTCAAAAAGTTATGTAACATATAATCCCGGGCCTTTTTACCGCTTAAGGTATCGGATAGGGTAGAAGAGGCCACTACTAACAACTGCTCGGCCAAAAAGTTATCACTTTCGCGCATCATTCGCTTGTAGATCGAATCGGATGGTATACCGTACAAAACTTTCTTCTCGCCATCGGGCATTTTATCGGTTAGGGTTACTTTCTTTTGTAGCAGATTTGTCAATAACTTTCGGGTCAATGTACTATCCGTAATAAAAGGAATTTCCAGCGTGTCCTTGCGCAAAGGATCAAAATAGAAAATATTCCTATCTATTTCCCTATGCACAATATGGGCTACGGAGATTAATTGGTCTTTAAAATATTTCGGTATTACATGTATGGAATCGTTTTTATAAAGCGTAACGACATTGCCGTACATCGGTAAGCCACTTCTTTCAGGGGCGTAATAATACTGATAGTCCTCCCAGGCCCATCCGGGTCCAAATTTTTCATCATGGAAATGGTGGCCCCGCCAAGCTATGTTTTCAAAGTCTTTTAAAAATCGTATCGCCGTACTATCTCTAAAATAGGGGTGTAGAAAGGATGGGTCGCCTGTGCCTTCCATAAACAAAGTGTCATTCTGAATACGATATTTTAGGGCGGGAATATTTTCGGGCAATAGTTTTATGGCCGTATACAAAGTAAATATTTTAGTATTGCTTGCCGGGGTAAAATACTTTTGCCCATTGGTATTATATAAGGTGTCTTTGGTCTCGGGATCTATAAGTAAAAAACCCACAAAGTGATTATTGTAAAAATCAGTTTTAAAATTGGTGTCTATTCTTTTTTCCAGGACAGCATATTTGGTTGATGTGCAGCTGATCAATAAAAATAGAACAAAAAAAACGGTGGTTATTTTTAACATGAAAAGTAGTAGTTATCGGACGTTAACATGAAATTATCTTATTTTTAACGGAGGACCGGCAATAATCCAACGCTTTTTTTTGTTAACTTTATGCAGAACAATCTAATTAAAATATTTTAAAATATGGCTAGAGCTATGCTCGAGTATACAAAAACCGTGCTTCAGAAAGTTAGTTTTGACACTAAATTATTTTGTAAAGAAGTGAAAAAAGCAATTTCTAGATTATTACCCTACGAAATTGAGGAACTCAAAGTCTGGCTACAACAATTTATAACGGACAAGCCGGAATTACAACAAAGTCTTATTTATCTAAAAGCATAAAAAAAAAGCCACCTTTAAGGTGGCTTTTTTTTAAATAACTTCACTTTCAAAGCAACCCTCTTCGTATTTATACCTCTAGTAAAAAATAACTTTAATTTTTTTTATGCGAATAATTCTTCCGTATATATTTTTAGTATTCATAGGTTGTAACAATACGAACAACAAAGATATATTGGGTAGGGAAACCCCCTTAGCTGCCAATGGTATAATCGGTAAATGGCAATTGGAAGCCACAAAAATAAGTCCGGGGGGACCTGTTCTGGATTGGACTTTGGTATCGGATGGTAGTATTTATACATTTGAAGGGGATGGCACTTTTAGCTTTATTGACGCTAACAATACCGATGTTAATAGATCCGGAACTTTTAAGGTAGAAGAAAACGAACTGTTCCTAAACTTTGTCCGTGATGGTCAAAATAGGGATGCCACCTATTATATGAACTTTAGAGATGGAAAAATAATCCTACAATTCATCGGATGTATCGAGGAATGTTCTGAACGGTACAGACGTATCAATTGATTATTTCCTGTTCAAAGGACTAATAATTTTTACATCTTGAAACGCGATTGCACCCCTTACAATGGCTGAAATTACGTCCCTTAACGCTTCGGTAATCTGTATTTTCAGCTCACTTTTGTGATAAATAAGACTTACCTCCCTTGCCGGGGAGGGCTTATGAAAATGTTTTAGATTTTGTTTTTTTATCGTATCCAATTCCAAGGTGTTCAAATAAGGCAATAAGGTCATGCCCATACCTTCGTTGGAAAGATTCACCAAAGTCTCAAAACTTCCGCTTTGTAATTGAAAATGTTCATCCTCATAGTTTTTAGAACTGTTGCAAAGATTTATCACTCCCTCCCTAAAACAATGTCCGTCCCTTAATAATAGCACATCATCAATGTCCAGGTCCTCCGTTTTTAGTTTATCTGTATTCCCCAGTCTATGATTTTTTGGAACGTAGCCCACAAAAGGCTCGTAGTATAATGGACGCTCCTTTATGAATTCAATTTCCAAGGGAGTGGCTGCAATACCGGCATCCAAATGCCCATCTTGAAGGTTTCTTATGAGTTGTTCCGTACTTTGTTCCTTTATGATAAGGTTTACTTTTGGATATTTATTAATGAAGGTCTTTAGGAACATAGGCAAAAGTGTAGGCATCACTGTGGGAATAATTCCCAAGGTATATTCTCCCCCTATAAATCCTTTTTCCTGATCTACAATATCCTTTATCCGTTCGGCTTCATTGACAATGTTCTTGGCTTGTGCTACAATTTTCTTGCCCACTTCGGTAATGGATATCGGTTTTTTGCTTCGGTCAAAGATTTGTACATCCAATTCATCCTCAAGTTTTTGGACCTGCATGCTCAACGTGGGTTGGGTTACAAAGCTTTTCTCTGCCGCGAGTGTAAAGTTTTGGTATTCTGCGACTGCTAAAACATATTGTAATTGGGTAATGGTCATCAATAATAGTTTTGAATGATAAAATTATAAAAACTATCAGTAAAACTTATGCTTAATCAGCTCTTTATTTAATAATTTTATGACAAATTTAAAACGAAAGAGATGAAATTGAACAGTATAGGTTTGGATGCCCAAAAATCGGAATCGTTAAGCGCGGATTTAAACGAGCTTTTGGCAAATTTTCAACAGTATTACCAAAATTTAAGAGGAATACATTGGAATATAAAAGGGAAACGTTTTTTTGATCTTCATACGAAGTTCGAAGAATTATACACCGATGCAAATATGAAGGTAGACTTGGTAGCAGAACGAATACTGACACTGGGTGGCGTACCTTATCATACTTTTGATGATTATATAAAAAAGGCAAAAGTACCGGTCGGAAAAAATATAAGCAAAGATGAAGATGCCATACGACTCATCGTTAATTCCTTAAAGGAATTACTTATTATTGAAAGAGGAATTTTGGAAGCTTCGGACATGGCCAATGATGAAGGAACCAATGCTATGATGGGCGATTTTATTACGGAACAGGAAAAAACGGTATGGATGATGAAGGCCTGGTTGATGGAGGAAATCTAAGAATCTGACCCGACGGTTTTTCAAGACCAGTGGGGTCTATAACGATTATGGACAAAATCAAACTACATCGCACGACAAAATTTCTTGCCAAGGTTCCTTTTTTCTCTGAAGTTTCCACAGCATCGCTAGCACAACTTTGCAAGGATACGGGTACGGAATTTTTTTCCCTAGGGGATACAATTTTTGAAAAAGGGGAAGAAGGTCATGTGATGTATGTTATCCTCCAAGGAAAGGTCAAGGTACATGAGGATAGCCATGTCTATGGCTATTTATCGGAGGGCGAGTGCTTTGGGGAATATGCTTTAATCGATAATCAGACAAGGTCCGCTTCTATTTCCGCAGTTGAGGATACCGAGGTGCTCAAAATAAAACGCCAGCACTTTATACACCTTATGGTCAATGATACCGGATTTGCCCAAGGGGTGCTGTCGGTATTGATAAAACGGCATCGGGAGTTGGATGTCATCCAGGAACGTTTAGCAGTGTCAAAAAAAGAAATTGAACTGGGGAGTGCCAAAATGAGTGGATTGATCAATGGTGCTATGGACGCCATTATAATGTTCGATAAGGATTTTAGAATTGTACTGACCAATCCTTCGGCCGATCTTTTGCTGGAAAATGAAGATGTACGGCGTAGGAATGTTCTATTTTTCTTTGATGATAAAAGTGCCCACTTGATCAAATCCTTGGTCAAATCTGGTTTGGAAAGTAATTCCAGGACCTTAAAAAATTACCTCCCGGACATTGTAAAAGTAATAGGCTCCAAGGAGAAGGAAACCTTGAATGAAGGTACCATCAGCAAATATGGGACTGAACAAGAAACCTTCTACACCCTTATATTAAGAAACATTGAAGAACGGTTGATCGCCCAGGATAAGATCAACTTGCTTACTACACGGACACAATATCTAGAGGAGGAAATAAAAGAGCTCACCAACAGTTATGGCATTATGGCCGAAGATAATAGCATGGTCGGGATTTTGAATCTGATCGCACAGGTGGCCCAAACCGATGCCACTGTTTTGATCAATGGTGAGACCGGAACCGGAAAAGAATTGGTGGCTAGGGCCATACACAGGGAAAGTCATAGAAATGACAAACCTTTGATACGGGTCAATTGTGGGGCGATTCCGGTCAATTTGATCGAAAGTGAACTGTTCGGTCACGAAAAAGGAGCATTTACCGGTGCTACGGCCAGTAGAAAAGGACGATTCTTTTTAGCCGATAAGGGTACCATCTTTTTGGATGAAATTGGCGAACTGCCTTTAGAACTGCAACCCAAACTTTTGCGCATCATTCAGGAAGGGGAATTTGATCCGGTAGGGAGTTCCGAGACCATTAAGGTTGATGTGCGTATTATTGCAGCTACCCATCGAGACCTTTTGTCCTATTCAAAAGAGGGAAAGTTTAGGGAAGACCTGTATTATCGCCTCAATGTATTCCCCATTGAGGTTCCTGCGCTACGTGATCGGGGAAACGACGTTTGTTTGATTGCGCAAGAGATGGTGAATCAATTTTCTGCGAAATTAAACAAGCCGTCTGCCAGCTTAAATGAAGAAGATAAGGCATTGCTTAGGGCCTACCATTGGCCAGGTAATGTCAGGGAACTTCAAAACTTGGTAGAACGTGCGATTATCATATCCCAAAAAGGACGGATCGATTGGAAGGCCATATTGCCAACTTTGAGCACAACGGAATCTTCGGATTCCAAAACGGTAGCCGAAAAAATATGGACCTCGGAACAGTTGATCCAATTGGAAAAAGACAATATTCTTAGGGCACTTCAAAAGACCAAGTGGAAAATTTCTGGAAAGGGTGGCGCTGCGAACTTACTAAAATTGCGCCCCACTACCCTTACTTCAAAAATAAAGGCCTTGGGCATTGTCCGTCCAGTCTAAATTTACGAAATCTCATAATTTTAGTAACGAAATATCGTCAACTTACGAAATTACGTAATAACCATTTTTCGCAAAAATACATTTAAATAATTGATAATCAAGTAATTAAATTCTTTGGCACGCCTAGTGTATTAGTTAGGGAAACAAATGTTTAACTAAATAAATTTAATTGAAATGATTACAGCAGCAAACATTAAAAACGGCGTAAACGTAGATCAGTTGGTAGAAACTATCGAGGCCGTACAGGGCAATCCCGAATTGGCAAAATTTGAATTCAGGACCAAAAACAATTGGATCGAAGGTGGCCATTGTGTATCTAGTGTAAAAAGCTTTTATGGAGTGGGTGCAGAAGACACATCTCGTAAAGAAACCTTTACCATGGAATGCGATCACCCCAATGTTTTATTGGGAGAGGACAAGGCCGCTACACCGGCGGAAGTTGTACTTCATGCCTTAGGTTCATGTTTAACAGGGGCCATGGTTTACCATGCCGCCGCCAATGGTATTGATATTGAAGGTGCGGAATCTTCATTAGAGGGAGGTATCGACTTGCATGGCTTCCTTGGATTGGATACAGAAATCAGAAAAGGTTTTGACGGAATTAAGTTCAAACTAAAAGTGAAGTCCAATGCATCCATAGAACAGTTGGAGAACTTGGCAAAATTCTCCCCGGTATTCGATATGATAACCAACCCCACTCCAGTTTCAATAGAAATTGTAAAGTAGGTAAACCAAATGGCCGCTCTGCACTGCTGTGGAGCGGTCTTTTTTCTTTCCGCCCACCTGTCTATAGGTAGGGACCAAAAACAAATTAGAACAACACTTCGCCATGAATAACCAACAATGCATCATAGCAAATGGAAATCAGGCCGCTGCATATGTGGCTTATAAGGTCAACGAAGTATGTGCTATATATCCCATAACTCCCTCTTCCGAGATGTCCGAATTGGTAGAGGAATGGAGTGCGGACCAACAACAAAATATTTTTGACCAAGTACCAAGTGTTTTCGAAATGCAAAGTGAGGCCGGAGTTGCGGGGGCCTTACATGGTGCATTGCAAACCGGTTCCTTGGCTACTACATTTACCGCATCCCAAGGGCTACTGTTGATGATGCCCAATATGTACAAAATTGCGGGCGAGCTTAGTCCGAATGTAATCCATGTCGCTACCCGATCGGTAGCCACACATGCACTATCCGTTTTTGGAGATCATAGTGATATTATGGCCGTTCGGAATACAGGATATGCATTTTTAGGAGCGGCATGCGTACAAGAAGCGATGGATTTTGCTTTAATAGCCCAAGCCGCTACCTTGGCATCTAGAATTCCTTTTGTGCATTTTTTTGACGGTTTCAGGACTTCGCACGAGCTTTCTAAAATAGAAGTGATTCCGGATACGGTAATCAAAACAATGATCGATACCGATCTGGTACAAGCACATCGCGATAGGGCCCTAAACCCCGATAATCCCTTCATAAGGGGAAGCTCACAAGGAGCTGATGTGTTTTTTCAAAGTCGGGAAGCTACCAATAGCTTTTATGATGCCTGTCCGGATAGGGTACAGGAACAAATGGATAAATTTTCCAAGCTAACGGGAAGATGCTACAAGATTTTTGATTATGTAGGTCATCCGGAAGCCGAACAAGTACTGATCGCCATGGCCTCGGCCACGGAAACCATAGCAGAAACTATAGCTCATTTAAATGCCAAGGGTGAAAAAGTAGGTCTAGTTAAAGTACGCCTTTTTAGGCCATTCAGTGCCAAACATCTCATAAAGGCATTGCCCCGAACTTGCAAATCCATTGCTGTTCTAGATCGGACCAAAGAACCCGGGTCAACAGGGGAACCCTTATATCTAGATGTTTTACGATCCGTAACGGAGGGCTCCGGTACCTTTGACCAACTTCTCAAAGTGGTGGGCGGACGCTACGGCCTATCTTCCAAGGAGTTTACCCCCGGCATGGTAAAAGCGATTATCGACAACTTAAAACGGCCACGGTCCAAGAACAACTTTACTATAGGTATTGTGGATGATGTAACCCATCTCAGTTTGGCGTATACGGATGTCCTTCAAATACAGGGCCAAAATTATCAGGTCTTGTTCTTTGAAGCGAAGTCCGATTATTCGGGAGCCAGCTTTAAAAATATACTGCATCTGCTTGATAACAAAAACTTTGTACAGGGGTATACGGAATGCGATTATAAAAAATCGGCTTCTAGAAGCGTTTCCAATCTTCGCATAGGCCAGCGGCCCATTAAGGCGCCTTATTTAATCTCAAATGCCGATTTCATCGTTTGCGAATCCGTAGATTTTATTAAAAATGACAACGTATTGGAACGTTTAAAATCCAATGGTATATTGCTTGTTAACACAACTTTGGATACAAATGAATTTTGGCACGAACTTTACGTGGAAAATCAGCGAGCCATTGTGGCAAAGAACATCTCCCTTTATACAATAAATAGCGACTCATTAGCTGAAAATTATGTAGCGGAAAACAAGATTATCTCTGGACTGCACGCTTGTTTTTTTACGCTGGAGAATGATTTGATAGTTGATGGAACCCTAGAGCAACTAAAGGAATACATCGCCAAGGTAGATACTTCAAAAAAGGAGTTGCCAAAGCTATCCGTTATGGATGCCGATGAAGATTTTGCCAATACCGTTTTGGGAAAATTGATGCTAGGAAAGGGCAGTGAACTTCCGGTCAGTGCTTTACCCGTTGATGGTACATTTGCTACCGATACTTCAAAATACCAGCTTCAAAGAGCAGGTAAAATGATACCTGAATGGGATATGGATGCTTGCACCCAATGTGGTGCCTGTAGTATGGCCTGTCCACAAGGTGCTATTCGCATTAAAGCCTACAAAGATTCTTATTTGGCCGAGGCTCCCAATAGTTTTAGGAGAACCAAAGTGCTTGAAACGGATTGGGAACCAGATCTATTGAACTATACCCTTCAGATACACCCAGAACAGTGTGCCTCTTGCAACAATTGTGTTGATGCATGTTCCGTTAAGGCTTTAAAAATGGTCGGTACATCCTCGGTGCTGCAATCCGAAAAGGAGAATTGGAATTATTTTAAAAGTATCCCCGAGTTCGACCGTTCTAGAATCGACGTCACTAAAATAAGTCAACAACAACTGCAAGAACCTTTATTTAAATATCCTGTTGGTGTTGATGGCTGCGGGGAAGCACCTTATCTAAAATTGCTGTCACAGTTGTTCGGAAATCGCATGTTGGTAGCCAATGCGACCGGCGCAAGCTCCATTTTTGGAGGGGCTTTACCTTCGACCCCCTGGTCCAAAAACGCAGCGGGTAGAGGACCGGCTTGGTCCAACTCCTTATTCGAAGACAATGCCGAGTTTGGGTTGGGTTATAGGCTGTCATTGGATCAACAGGAATTACAGGCAAAAAACTTACTCAAAAAACTTGGGGACCAACTTGATTTTGATGTAGTGCACCATATTATAAATGCAGTACAAATTACGGAAAAGGACATTGAGAACCAGCGAGGCAGGGTAGACCGCCTCAAAACCGAGTTGAAAAATATACATTCCACAGTATCCGAACAATTGATGAAGTGTCTGGATAGTTTGGTAAAGAAAAGTGTTTGGATCGTAGGGGGTGATGGTTGGGTCTATGATATTGGTTATGGGGGATTGGACCATGTCATTGCTTCCGGGAAAAATGTAAACATTTTGGTATTGGACAACGAGGTGTATTCCAATACAGGAGGACAGATGTCCAAGGCGACACCTTTTGGGGCATCGGCTAAATTCGCTGTAAATGGAAAGCGAAAACAAAAGAAAGACTTAGGGCGTTTGGCCATGTGTTATAATGATGTATATGTAGCCTCAGTGGCCATGGGAGCGAACCAGGAGCAGACTTTAAAAGCCTTTTTGGAGGCAGAGAGTTATGATGGTCCTTCAGTCATTATTGCCTATTGCCATAGTCCTTCACACGGTATCGATATGAAAAAACCCGGTCAGTACCATAAGGCGGCCGTAGCTTCTGGCCAGTGGTTGTTGTATAGAAACGACCCGAGAAGGGAGAAAAAAGGATTAAATTCATTACAAATGGATTCTGATAGACCCAGTATTGCCATTGAAGACTATCTGCGATTGGAAAAACGTTTTGCAAACCTTTTTGATGCCGACAGAGAAAGATTCAATACCTTAATACCCCAGCTGCAAAAACAAATTGACAAAAAGTTTAATGATTATTGGTCGATGGCATCTTCCGATACTTCCCATGGAACAGGGCTGGTTCGGGACCATGAAATTCATGGTCATACCCTAAAATAATATTCCTTGGCAAGTTGTTATAACAATAAAAAAAGCGATAATGGATACATCCAGGAAAACCCCAATAGAAATCAATGAAAAGGACTTCAAAGAAACCGGCTACCGTCTACTAGATCGTATCATAGAGTTCAATACTACTATTGGAAACAGGTCGGTAACCGTTGGAGCCAACCCGGAACGGATACAACAATTACTGGGGAACCGATCATTTCCTGAAAATGGCACCCCGGTTTCGCAATTGATTTCCAAAACTTCCGACCTGCTTTTTGACCATTCATTGTTCAACGGACACCCCAAATTCATGGGGTATATTACAGCATCACCTGCCCCAATAGGGGCATTGGGAGAGTTGTTGGCAGCTTCGGTAAATCCAAATGTTGGCGCATATATCTTAAGTCCCGTAGCCACTGAAATTGAAAAACAGACGATACAATGGCTGTGCGAGTTTATCGGGGTTCCATCTAGTTATGGTGGGATTTTTGTTAGTGGTGGAAATATGGCAAATTTTACGGCCTTTCTTGCTGCCAGAACTGCAAAGGCTCCCGCAGCGTTTAAAGAAGAAGGTCTTTCGGGCACCAGTCGGAAACTAATGGTCTATTGTTCCAAAACGACCCATACCTGGATTGAAAAAGCGGCGATTTTATTTGGTCATGGTACCAAATCCGTAAGATGGATAGCTACGGATGAAAACCATAAAATGAATATTGCTGCCTTGGAATCGGCCATTAAAAGTGATTTGAAAGAGGGGCACCAACCCTTTATGGTAGCGGGAACGGCGGGAGATGTAAGTACAGGAGCCGTTGATAATTTGGAAGCATTGGCTACCCTATGTAAATCCTATGACCTGTGGTTTCACATAGACGGTGCCTATGGTGTTCCCGCGGCCATTGTCCCGGAACTGAAAGCAACTTTCCTGGGTATTGAGGAGGCAGATTCCATAGCCATAGACCCCCATAAATGGTTGTATAGTCCCTTGGAAGCAGGTTGCACCTTGGTCAAAAACCCAAAACATTTGGTAGATACCTATAGCTCGCATCCGGAGTACTATAATTTTGGCAATGAACATGCCGAACAGAATTTTTATGAATACGGGCTTCAAAATTCCCGGGGCTTTAGGGCTTTAAAGGTTTGGTTAATGTTACAACAAGTAGGTAGGAGCGGATATGCCGGCATGATCAAAGAAGATATAGAACTATCCGAATTGCTATTTGAACGGGCCACAATGCATCCTGAATTGGAGGCCGTCACCCAAAGTTTGAGCATTACCACCTTAAGATATGTTCCCTTGGAGCTTTCCGAAAAAGAAAATGAAGTTTATTTAAACAAACTGAACGAAACCTTGGTGAATGAATTACAGCAGGGGGGCAAGGTCTTTTTATCCCACGCCGTTGTTGGGAATAAATATTGTTTAAGGGGCTGTATCGTAAATTTTAGGACTTCCAAAAGTGATATTGAGGAAATCATTAAAACGGTGGTTCAAGAAGGAAGAAGAATCCATAAAAACGGAGTTCTAATGGCATAGACCGTCATTGGCCTTGGGTTTCTATTTTTCATGCATTTTATTTACCATTTCCCCATCTTTTGGGATTCCGGAAATGGTATATTCAGCGGATCGGGTAACAAAATACTTTGCGACCATATCTCCTGGGTTTTTGTTCAAAACCTTGTCAAAAGCCGCCGAGGCCGATGGAAATTCATTGCTAAAGAAGTGTGCAAGTCCCTTTTCAAACGCTTTGAGTGTACTTATCTTAAGGGCAATTATTTCGGGATTGTCCCCATCAAAACATTCGTAGATTCCAATCGCCTTCTCCTTGCCCTTTACCTTAACCTTTCCCAAAAATCTAAAGTGGTACATTTCCTTATGTGCTATGGTTTGCAAGCTGTCTTCACTGATGATGATGTTTGCTCCGTAGTATTTGGTTACACCTTCCATACGGGAAGCGGTATTTACGGTATCTGCGATAATTGCGGTATCATTTCTATTTACATCCCCGATTATCCCCATGACCAAGGGTCCGGTATGGAGTCCCATGCCAACGGATATGGGTACGTATCCGTCGGTAATCCTTCTTTCATTATATGAGATAATGGCCTTTTGCATATCAATGGCAGCCTGTAGGGCATGTAATGCATCATGGGGAAAAAGAGCCATAATACCATCTCCTAAATATTGATTCACAAAACCTTTGTTTTGCTGTATGATGGGTCCCATTTTACCTACATAGGCATTGACGAACTTGAAGTTTTGTTGTGGTGTCATGCTTTCCGCAAGACGGGTGTATTCCCTAACATCGGTAAACAGTACGGTTACATCTTTCTCCACATGGTCGCCCAAAGCCACCTCGGTTATAGCTTCCCTTCCTACCGATTTAATAAACTCCGTTGGTACAAACTTGCTTGTTGCCTTATGGATTCCGTTGAGGTTTAAGTGCATTTTTATGCGGCTTAGGAGTTCGTTTTTTGAAAAAGGTTTGGTCAAATAATCATTGGCACCCACATTGAACCCGATGACCAGATCACTGACCCTGTTCTTTGCGGTCAGCAATACTATAGGAAGTTCACTGGCCATGTATTTTTTTCGTAAGGTTTGGCACACTTCGTAGCCGGACATCCCTGGCATCATCACATCCAGCAAAACCAAATCAAAGATTAGTCCTTTACCTATAAGCTCCAAGGCTTCCTTGCCACTATGAGCTTCTGTTACACTATAGCCTGCTACCGTCAAATGATTTTCCAAAACCCGCCTATTGACCGGTTCGTCATCAACGATCAATATATTGACAAGGGTATTTTTTGGGGTACTTTCCATATGGGGAAAGTTGCTTTCATTGGTGGTATCCGCCTGAATCGACGCTATTTTTTCATGGGATGTAATTTCCGGTCTTAAAACGTTTTCCCTTTTTTTATCGCTTTTGGGAAGTGTAAAGGTAAAGGTGGAACCTTCCCCGACCTTAGACGCAATATGAATGCTACCATTATGAAGCTCTACCAATTGTTTGGTTACCGAAAGTCCCAGACCAGTTCCCCCATATTCCCTTTCAATACTGCCATCGGCTTGTTCAAAGGACTTAAAAACACGTTCAAACTTCTCTTCGGCAATACCTATCCCGGTATCCGACACGGTAATGGAAACCATCCCGTTTTTTTCCTTGGCGTCGATGGTTACAGCCCCCTTTTCCGTAAACTTAATGGCATTTCCGACCAAGTTGTGCAATATTTGTTGTAATCGGTTTTCATCGGCCGCTACTAACGAAATGTTCTTTGGAATTGAGTTGACTAGTTTTAGGTTCTTATCTATGGTCAACGGTTCTGAAAGCTGTAATACTACATCTACAATAGCATGCATATCTATGGCATTTATCGTAAGCTCCAAATCCTTATTCTTCAATTTTGAAAAATCCAGAATATCATTCACTAAATGGGATAGGCGTCTACCGCTGTTGACAATCATATCCAAATTTTCAATGGCCTTGTGTGATAATTTACCGGCTACACCATCTTTCAACGATTCTGTCAACCCTATGATCCCATTTAGGGGAGTACGGAGCTCATGGGAAGTATTGGCTAAAAATTCATCTTTAAGTTTATCTATTTTTTGAAGCTCTTCTACACGTTTTTTTTCAGTTTCGGTTTTTTGTCGTTCTTCATATATGAGCCGTTTTTTTTCTTCAGCTTCCCTTTTTACCCGTTGTCTGTACCTGTAACGATTAAACAGTATAAAAGAAAGAAGAATGGTGGCTAGTGCTATTCCTATGGTAATGTTCCTAAAAGTTGTTTGGCGTTTTAATTTTAAATCGTTTATTTCCGCATCTTTTTCCAAGGTCGCAATGGCATCCTGCTTTTTTTCGGAATCGAACTTTACCTGTAATTCCTCAATTTGTTTTGATTTGGTCTCACTGAACAAACTATCCTTTACCGCAATATATTTGTCCTTCAGCGCAAGTGCTTTCTTATAATCACCGGTTGCGGCATACACCTTTGACTGCATCTCGTAAGCATACTGTGCTTCGGGCCGTGCCCCGATACGCTCTGCTAAAGAGATTGCCTTTTCTAGATGGAAACTGGCTTTTTGATAATTTTTAAGCTTAAAATAAGCTATTCCCAAGTGAGTATGACTTTCTGCCAATTCCCTTTTTTGCCCCAGCTGTTCGCGTATTTCCATTGCCCTTAAATGGACCTCAAGTGCCTTTTTATGGTTTTCCTGTAGGCTGTAGACTTTGCCAATAGCCTCATAATCATAGGCCGTTCCCCATAGACTGTTGATATCTTGATCCAAAAACAAAGCGGAATTGAAAAAGTTCAATGCTTCCCTATAATTCTTCTTTATGAGATATAGATCTCCTATATTATAATACCCATTGGCCATATCCGCTTTAGCATCCAAGTCGACAAAAATTTCCAAAGCCTTGGTATAGTTTTCCATAGCTTCGTTTAACTTACCGGTTCTCTTAAGCGTTTCGCCCAGAGCATTCAGAATAGTAGCAATGCTATAGCTATCCTCTAGTTTTTCGTAGATTTTCAGGATTTTATAAAAGATCTTAAAGCTTTCATCATATTGCCCTTTACTGTCTAGGATAATTGTTTTTTGGTATAGGCCATTTGCAATGGCCTTTTCATCTTTTTTTTCTGTGCAATATGCTAGATATCTATCCAAATAGATTAAAGCCGCATCATAATTCCCTTTTTGTCGCTCTAAAACACCATATTGATAATTGGCCAGGGCAAAACCGTACTTGTAGTTGCTTTTTTGACTTAATAGATAAAAACTGTCAATATATTTTTTTGCCAAGGGCATATTGGACCTGTTGTTCAGGTATTCCCAAGAGATGTCTTTTAGGATGAGGATTTTTGAAGAGTCCGTAACAGTGTTTTCCAGTGCCAACTTAAGACTATCTACTTTACTAGTCTGACTATACAGGAGATTGCACAACAATACACCCCAAAGAAGTATGGATAAAAAAGCTTTCATTTTAGTTGGTGGGGGAGCGTTTGGCTTATAGTTAACCTAATACTTAAATGTAGTGTTTAATGTTTAAACGGCAAAAAAGGCGCTGTTGGGTCAATAATGAAAAATGGTCGAGATTTTGCATTGTTGCAATTCCCGACCATTCATTTTTAATTGATATACCCTTTAAAACCGGATATTGAATTCCAAATCTTCATCGGTCACTTCAAATTGCGCATCTACAAAGGAAGGAGGCCCCATAGCCATTTCATTACCGCTCATTCCATAACTTTCCCCAGGCATACCACTGGGATCAAAATCCATACGTCGGTTATTGTTTTCATCATGTATGGTAGAAATGGCGTAAGTCCCAGGCGCCACATTTTCAAAAGTAAGAGTAATGGCCCCTTTTTTGGCATCCGTTTCAAAATTATCTACCCCTTTACCTTTCATAAAAGTTTCCGAAGTATGCAGGGCGACCAATATTTTTCCATTCTCGTTAAGAATGTTCTCAATGGTAACTGTAACGGTAACTCCTTCCGCAGTCTGGGCGTTTGCAACTAAACCTGTAAAAAATAATCCTAAAATAAGTCCTAAAGTTTTCATGTGTTTTTGTTTTTAAGTACTGTCCCGTTAGTTATCGGGATATTTCAGTATTGGGTTAATGATGGCTCAAAATTGCCCGCATTTTTCAAGGATTAAAAATCAGGGATACCGAACTGTTGAATTTAACTGCTGAATTGTATGGGATAATTTAAATTCCGGTTCATCCAAAAAAAACTACAGTTCGGTCATCTAGTTTATGAGCCGGTGAAATTCCACGCCACTTTTGCTTCATCAAAAAATAACGACCACGATGAAACAATTCACTTTCTTTACGGCATTTCTTTATACGGCCCTTATTTTGGGCCAGACTACAATTTCCGGGAGGGTAACGGACCAAAAGGATGTCGCCATTGTTGGTGCCAATGTATATTTGGACGGTACATACGATGGAGCTTCTACGGATGAGAACGGAGAATTTACCTTCGAGACTACAGCAACCGGTACACAGAACCTTATTGTTTCCATGATTTCCTATGATACTTATATGCAGGCCGGTGAGGTATCCTATTTGAAAAATTTAAATGTTAGATTACGTGAGGCGATCAATAGTTTAACGGGTGTAACTTTAACCGCAGGCACTTTTGAGGCTGGGGATAATTCCAAAGTATCGGTCCTGAAACCTCTGGACATTGTAACCACGGCCGGGGCGGCGGGCGACTTTGTAGCGGCATTGCAGACCCTGCCCGGCACTTCCACGGTAAATGAGGACGGACGCTTGTTCGTTCGCGGTGGGGCCGCCGGCGAGACCCAAGTTTTTATTGATGGTCTCCGGGTCTTTCAACCTTTTAATGCCACGGCGAACAACATTCCTACCCGAGGTAGATTTTCACCTTTTCTGTTTAAAGGAATTACATTTAGTACGGGAGGGTATTCCGCAGAATACGGTCAGGCGTTGTCCAGTGTACTATTGTTAAATACTACAGATGTTCCCGATCAGGAAAAGACCGATATTTCAATGATGTCCGTTGGTGGTGGTATAGGGCATACGGAGATTTGGGGAGATGAATCCTTGAGTATCAATACATCCTATATTAATCTGTCGCCCTACGAGTCATTAATTCCCTCTGACCAAGGTATTCGTTGGAACAGTCCTTTCGAATCTATTTCCGGCGAGGCCGTATTCCGCAGTAAAAAGGATAACAGTATGTTGAAACTGTATACCGGGTTTAATCATTCCAATTTGGATATAGCACAGGAAGATATCAATTTTGAGGATTTTGTCCGATTTCGTTTAAAAAACAACAACCTGTATTTTAATTCCTCTTATAAGCACTTTTTTGAAAATGATTGGACGCTGTCCACCGGGGCCAGTATTTCATTTGATTCCAACGATATCAGGCTGCTGGAAAATGAAATCGATACCGAGGAAACTGCATCCCATTTAAAAGTAAAGCTAAGAAAAGGTTTTAGTAATCGTTTTAATTTGATTTTTGGGATAGAGCACTTTATTACAGATTACGACGAGACATTTTTGGAACCGGAAACTCTTGCCTTAGCGAACGGTTTTATCGATAACCTAAGTGCGGTATTCACGGAAGGGGATATTTTCTTCAGTAATCGCTTTGCCCTAAAATTGGGAGTAAGGGCCGAGTATTCGGATATCCTGCGGGAGTTTACATTTTCGCCAAGGGTCTCATTGGCATCTAAAATAGGAACCAAGGGACAGATGTCCTTGGCGTACGGTGATTTTTATCAAAATCCACTGACGGAAAACTTGCGATTCGATCAAAGCTTAAGGACGGAGAAAACATCCCACTACATCCTAAATTATCAGTATGCCGATGATGGTAAGACCTTTAGGGCGGAGGCCTACTACAAGGATTATGATCATTTGGTAAAGTATAACACCGAACTTCCCCAATTCAATGCTAATTTCGATAATTTGGGAAGTGGCTATGCCACCGGAGTCGATATTTTCTGGAGGGATAATAAGAGTGTTAAAAACTTGGATTATTGGGTTTCCTATTCCTATCTGAATACCGAACGCGACTATCAAAATTTCAGGGAAAGGGCCACTCCCAATTTTGCCGCCGAACATAATTTTTCATTGGTGACCAAGTACTGGATAGATAAGTTGCGTTCCCAGGTAGGACTGTCCTATAATTTTTCCTCAGGGAGACCTTATGATAATCCGAATACTACCGGGTTTCTGGATGAACGAACCAAACCGTTCAACAATATAAGTTTAAACTGGGCCTACCTGATCTCCCCGCAAAAAATACTATACTTCTCCGTAAACAACGTATTGGGCTTTAATAATATCAATAATTATCAATATGCCAATACGCCCAATGCCGATGGTGTATTTGATCGCCGGGCTATACTTCCCGCAGCGGATAGTTTTTTCTTTGTAGGCTTCTTTTGGACCATTAGTACCGATAAGAAAAGCAACCAACTGGATAATTTGTAACGATTTTGTGGGTTCGTCGTTTACAATCGTTGGTTGAAACATGCGCTTTAGTTCAAAACGTTGATTATCTAAAAATGAGTTAATGAGTTAATGAGTATTGAATAATTGAGAATTCAGTACCCAGTTTCTGGTTATCAAATATCTAATACCTAGTGCCTGCTGCCTATTTCCAGTATTGAGTATTCGGTATCTCATTTCTAGTTCAGAATTCAAGGTGCCGGTTTGGAACAATTTGATGTGTACATAGCTCATCCAACCAAAAATTCCATTGGGAACATGAATTTCAGCTCCTTCCCTTAGTCAAGGGAAGGTGGCTCTTGGCTTTGCCAAGAGACGGAAGGGTCTGCGTAACGGGGCGATGAATTTGTCTTTTTTCCTTTGTCTTCGGTCTTTGGAAAGATATTCTTCAGTTTCCGGTATTCAGTTTCTGGTTTGTGGCCATCGGTTATCCAAGGGTTGATAGTCATTCGTTACTGGTTATCCGTTAAAAGTTAATGGTTGATCGTGGAAAAAAAGATAAGACTTTCAATTTAAAAGAAACTATTTCATATTCGACCAAGTGCCTTCGATACAATCGCAGGCGATCACTCAGGCACCCCAGTATGGTCATTGAGTGATTTTCGAATAGAAGATCGTATCGAAATGACATTCCAGTTTTCAATGTCCAGCTTCCAGCTTCCGGTTTCTGGTTTTCCTCATGACTCTGAACTCGTAACTCATAACACCAATTTTTATAAAAAAGAGGGATAGATAAAATCGCGAAGAAGTGCCTCGGAATCTTTCTCAATGGTCCATTGATTGTAGTTTCCCGCGGTGATTACCGTTATTAAATTATGTTTTGTATCCAAATAAATCCGTTGTCCGCCATTTCCAATGGCAGCCGCTATGGTATGACTTTGATTTTCCCAAATGGTATCGGCGGATAAAATCCAAAATTGATACCCATACCCAACATTATTGTTGCGACCAAACCTTATATGGGATGTAGTGGATCGATTGACCCAATCGTCCGATAAAATCCGGATACCGTTCCATGTACCCTTTTGAGCATATAACATTCCAATTTTTAATAAATCCCTGGATCGCAATCGCAAACCCGATGCGGCGGCGGGAAGTTTAGTATCTGGAAAGAACACCCACTCGGAATTTTTAATATCCAAGGGTTCAAAAAGGTACTTTTTGGCAAACTCGTGAACATTTAGCCCACTTGTTTTTTCAATAATCGATGCAAGCAATTGCGTGGTTCCCCCGTTGTATTCCCATACTTTGCCGGGGGAATTTGTAAGCGGTCTACTAAGTACAAACTCAATTGGATCTGTACTGGAGGTCATTTGGATTTCACTGTTTTCGGGATCATCATAAGGAACATCCTCGTTCCATTCTATGCCAGAGGACATAGTCAGCAAATGTGCAATAGTAAGTTCGGATCTTTTACCCGTATCGTATTGTTTATATTCCGGATAAAAATCAAATATGCTTTGGTCTATACCATCGATCTTACCTTGCATTACTGCAATTCCGATACAGGCGGAAACCACGCTTTTGGAAATACTTCGCACATCGTGGAGGCTGTCCCTATGATGCGCTATAACTCCAAGTTCCTTGCCCCAAAGTTCATCTTTTCCATCAAAATAGTTTTCATAGACCAGTTCATTATTCTTCAAAATAAGTACGCTATGGATATTCGGGTAAATTCCTTTTTCGATGGAATTTTCCATCCTTTGGATATAAAGGGAGTCTAGATTATTGTTTTTAAGGGTTCCTATTTGGAACTCCGATTGTACTTTTGACGTATCATTTTTGCTCCCGGAAGTTTTTGTTCGATTACAGCATATGAAAAACCCTAGAAATAATACTGAAATCAGGGTTTTGGGCAAAAAGTGTTTATGTAGCATATTATTTATGGATTGGTCCGTTCTACTACAAGGATGATTAAAAGAAACAATTGTTACAATAAGTGTTTAGATTTTAGAAGAATACAAGCTAGCTTTTGGACAATTTGTAACATAGGAGGGCCTGGGAGAACCGGCTCGGAATTTATAACAATGCCTCGGCCCCATGCAATAGGATCGTTTATAGCCCAACTTTTGCCAATAGTAGAATGTATTGATTTCTTAAATTTCCATCTAGAGGCTAAAACTATTTCTGCATTTTTAGATAATAGTCCGCAGAATGCTTTCCGGAGCCATAGAATAGGAAGAAAACACATACGATCAAGGTACCCAAGGATAAAAAGAGGTTAACGGTATTCATTTCCCCTAAAAAGTTGATTAGAACCGCCCCGATCAAAATAGGAATCATCGCTGCAACCGCCCAACGGGTCAACAAACCAAAAACGATAAGAATGCCTCCTACAAAATGGGCGGGAATCACATAATGGATGACACCCATACCTCCCGTTAAATTTTCTACAGGTGCTATAAGATCAGAAAGCATAGTGATGTTCTGCATAAAATCTACTCCTTTGATAAATAGAAAGACCCCTAGGGCTATGCGGATCAAATCCAATGGATAATACGTATGGGCATTGGCCCATTTGTTCAATGTTTTTATTGTTCCCATGACTAAGATATATTGATTAGACCTTTCATAAGGTACTCATTTTTAGTGAGATAAACAAATAATCGCTATCATTGGAATCAATATCCACGCTGGTGCAAGTTAGCTATCGCTCGCTGGTATTTTTTAACCACACGACCGATAACACTTTGGATTTTTCTTCAATGCTTCTAAATAGGCCTCAATTATTCAAAAGTGTAACTCGTCCGTACTACCTGTGTTAATCTAAAATAACCATTGGCATAGTTATCGGCATTGGTCAGGTTAATACAGTTTCCTCTTAATGCAACGGGTATCGGACTAAAAAGTCCTAGCCCTTCCGACTGTTCTATGAGGATACGAATGTAATTGTGGTAGCTTTCGGAAATTCCGAATAAACTGATGTCCACAATATCCCCTGGTACAAATTCTTCGGTATTGGTATCTTCATCTTCTTCTTTTTCATAATACCAGCTTATTTCCCTACCGTTGACAAATTCATCGTCCAGCTCCTCCAATTCGGGCAGTAGATCTCCTCGTTCCTGAAACCTGAACAGATAGTAATTATCTTCGTCCTCGGGATCGGTAAATACAACATTGACTTCCAAAACGTCATCATCAAAACCATCTTCCCTAGATTGGTTTAATTCCGTAATATCCGTTACTGGAATTAAAGTTTCCGTTGCGGCATAGGTTTCTCCATCATATAGTACTTCCAAGGTATAGGATTGGTTAAGAACGGGAATAAAATCTTCCGTAACATAATCTCCGTTGTCTTGGTCTGCAAAAATAAATTCTTCCCCGCTCGTGGTATTGGTAACCTTTACCGACGCCCCTGTAATGCTGCTATTTGTAGTAGTATCAAAAAATGCGGTAGAGGTACTCAATGTAATGGTCTGATTATTTCCCGCAGTGCCTTTTTCCCAATCCAAGGAAGCTTCAATGGTCAGACGGGGAGGAGCGGTTTGCACATCTACATCTATTACATCCTCGCATGATGCAAGGACAACGAATAAAAGGAGTATTATAATTCTTGAATAGCGATTCATTCTCTTAAAATTTAAAGTTATACGTTACTGATGGCACAATACCAAAGATTGCCGTTCTTGTAGCCTCGTTTGCTCCAGTCTCTATATTTTGGCCAAAAGAGATGGAAGCTGCATTTTTTTGGTTATAGATATTATAGAGGCCAAAGACCCATTCACCTTTCCATCGCTTGTTGGGTTTTCTATTGGGTCTGTAGGTGGCGGAAATATCAAGTCTGTGATAAGAAGGCAACCTATCGGAGTTTCTATCGGAAAAACTGGCTATGGACAGCCCTTCATATTCATACTGGCCATTGGGGTAGGTAACCGGCCTTCCCGTCTGAAAAATCAAGTTAGTACCAAAAGACCACTTATCGTTCAATTGATAGGCCGCGGTCAATGAGAAATCGTGGGTTCTGTCATAAGGAGTACTATACCAATCCCCATTATTGATACCAGGTCCCCCTACATTGCCGCCCGGAGTCCTTTGCTCCGATTTTGATAGCGTATATGCAAGCCATCCGGTAAATCTTCCTTCATTTTTCCGCACTAAGAATTCCAGGCCATATGCTCGGGACTCTCCGTTTAAAATTTCGGTTTCAATGGTATTGGTCCCTATGAGATCGGACCCATCAATATAATCTATTCTATTGTCGGTGGTTCTGTAATAGGCCTCTACTTCCAAAGAGTAGGTTTTGTCCATAAAATCCCTAAAGTAGCCCAACGCGAACTGATCGGATAATTGTGGCTTAATAAATTGACCACTGGGTGTCCAGACATCCAAGGGGGTAACGGATGTAGTATTGGATAACAGATGAATGTATTGGGCAGCTCTGGAATATCCGGCCTTTACCGACGAAGATTGGTTCAATTGATATGCCAAGGATGCCCTAGGCTCTAGATTGCCAAAGCTTTTTATGGTCTCGTTCCTATCAAAATTGGTTTCGCCAATTGCTATTCCCCGTTCATAAATTCCCAAAGTACTGTTATAGACTACGGGTTGATCGTTGGCATAATCTACCATGGCCTGTCCGCCCAAACGATTGAATGCACTATACCGGAAGCCGTATTGTACCGATAGTTTATCCGTAAGTTTATGTTCCGCATTAATATATACCGCACTTTCCAAAGCTTTTTTACGATCTAAGGATAAGGGGTTTATAGCAGAAGTTTCGGACGTAGGCCGTATTTGCCCGGGATCAAAATCATAATAGATGCCACTTGCCCCAAAATCCAATTTAAATTTGTCACTTGCGTAGTATTTAAGATCATACTTTAGGTTGTAGTTGCTGATAGATGAAATCCAGTCGAACTCCTCAATGATGATACCTAAATCATAATCATACTTACTATAGATAAGGGATACATTGGAAAATAACCGATCGTTAAAAATATGGTTCCAACGTAGATTGCCCGATAAGTTTCCGTAGCTGCTATCGAAGCTGTCCCCGAAATTGAAAGCGTCCCTACCAAAATATCCGGACAGGAAGAGTTTGTTGTGTTCGTTAAGATTATAATTGGTCTTAAGATTCAAGTCATAAAAATTAGCACCGTTCTCTTCGCCGGCAGCCTTTAATAGGAGATGGGCATAAGAGCCCCTGCCCGCTACCAAAAAGGAGCCTTTGTCCTTAAAAACCGGACCTTCGGCCGCTAACCGACTGGATATGATACCTATTCCCCCTGTAAGGGAAAAGTCCTTGCTATTCCCATCCTTTTGGCGCACATCCAGAACAGAAGAGGTCCTACCGCCAAACCGGGCGGGAATACCACCTTTGTAGAGTTTTATATCCTTGATAGCATCCGCATTAAAGATAGAGAAGAAACCCAGTAGATGGGAAGTATTGTAAATAATGGCTTCATCCAATAGCACTAAATTCTGGTCTACGGCCCCGCCCCTTACATTGAACCCACTGGAACCTTCACCATTATTGGTGACTCCCGGTAGCAGTTGAATAGATTTTATGATATCTACTTCCCCCAATACCACAGGCATTTGTTTTACCGTTTTAATGTTTAGCTTGGAGACACTCATTTCGGGTTTTCTAAGACTTACACGCTCAGGTTCTTCCGCCGTAACCACAATTTCATCGAGTTGTGTAGCAAAATCCTTAATTTCAAAATCTATCTTTTGATCTTTATCCAGTGTAATTTCCCTATTGATTTCCCGGTAACCCACATAGGATATAATGAGGGTATAGTTTCCTTTTGGGGCCGTAATGGAATAGAAACCATATTCATTGGTAACAACACCTATGGTGGTACCTTTAAGAAAAATGGAAGCGCCAAAGAGGGTTTCCCCATTACCTGCGTCAGTAATTGTGCCGCTGGCGGTATATTTCTCCTGGGCAGACAAAACAGAAGCAAATAACATAAATAGTGCTGTTAATTTTTTCATTCTTTCACTTATTGATTTAAAGGTTCAGGTATTACAGACAGTTGAAATAGTAAAGGGTTGCTTAGCGTTTCATATCTGTTGGCGAGTATATGCGGGAATCCACTAAAAATGAAGGAAATAAGCTTTCGATTTTTTTTTAAATTTCCGATTCCTTAGGCGGATATTTCCATTTCCAGCGGCCCTATTTGGCGGATTCTTCTTTTTAAATGGTTTCACCATATCGCTTTCTTTTGCACAGAAAATAGACCCTTAGTAGGAGTGAAAAATTTTTAGACACTTTCAAATAGGTCTACCACCCATAAAAAAACTTGTGCCTACAAGTGAATTTGGGTATCTTAATTGCATAGGAACGAATCCGGCTATTTATGAACGCACAAGAATTACCACAAATCCAGAAAATGCTCCGTGAACAAACCTATATGGATGATGGTGCCATTGCTATGTCTATATTTCTGGCGATGCGGTTGGAAAAACCTTTGCTGGTGGAAGGTCCTGCGGGGGTTGGAAAAACAGAAATAGCAAAGGTAATCGCAGCTGCTTTAAAAACGGAACTTATCCGATTACAGTGTTATGAAGGACTAGACAGTACCCATGCACTATATGAGTGGAACTACCAGCACCAGCTCTTATATTTAAAGATGCAGGAACAAAAGGGGCAGGATATAAAAGTGCTGGAGGAGACTATCTTTTCCGATAAATTTCTTTTAAAAAGACCCGTATTGAGAGCTATAACACAACCTGAGAAACCCGTGCTGTTAATCGATGAAATTGATAGGGCCGATGAAGAGTTTGAAAGCTTTTTGCTCGAAGTCCTTTCCGATTGGCAGGTTAGTATAC
>JBATTK010000057.1:0-5808 GCA_049670505.1 Saonia sp. | reverse complement strand
ACCGAGGAACGAGGTTCATGAGTACCTTATTGTAAAATAACCAGCAACGAATAAATCGAAGAATGAGATTAGGCGATAGCCAAATCACATTCTAGATTCATGAATACCTTAATGAACAATATACAAGCAATTTGTAAATGTGTGTGGAATGGTTTAGAATTAGAGTGGATATTTTAAAGCTTCCAATTTTTCAAAAACAGCAACCTTATACATAGCACTCACAGGCACCTTTTTATCTTCAATAAGTAAATGCGTTCGGGTGGCTTTAATAACAAGATCCAAATTAGAAATATAGGATTTATGCGTACGTTGAAAATTTTCTGGCAAAAATGTAGTGATATTAATAAGCGTTTCGGAGATAAGGTACATTCTTGAATCTGTAAAAATCTTCAAATAATTTCCAAAACTTTGAATGTACAGAATCGAATTAAACGCAATATTAACGGGCATTCCATCATGCTTTATCTGTAGTTCTTCACTTCCTCTATTTTTTTTAGTCTGTGTTATATTTGAAGAAGAAACTTTGTTGATTGCTTTCAAAAAGCGTTCAATTTTTATAGGTTTCAATAAATAATCTACAACACTATAATTATAACTTTCTAATGCATACTCGGAATAAGCCGTAGTTAATATAACTTTTGGAGATTTTATCATAGAACGCAAGATTTCCATACCATTAATTTCTGGCATTTCTATATCGAGAAAGATCAGATCAACTTCGTTTTGTTGCGTAAAATTGATAAATTCAAGTGGATTCCCAGTGCTTAAAACTAATTGAAAGTTGTCAATTTTAGAACAATAATCTTCTAACACTTTACGTGCTAATAATTCATCATCTACGATACCAATTTTAATCATATCTTTTTAATATTGAATCTGTTAAGTCAATAGATAAATTTACACGATAGGCATTTTCCTTATCATTAATTTCTAATATATGGGCATTAGGGTATAATAAGTTTAATCGCCTTCTTACATTTTCAAGCCCTAATCCTTTTCTATTGGATTCGGCAACGACAGGAGGCTTCGAATTCACTACGGAAAAATGAAGTGTAGTATTCTCTAAAGAAGCCGAAACATCAATCGTACTCTGCTTATTGGTACTATGGGCACCATGTTTGATTGCATTCTCAACAAATGGAATTAGCAACATGGGAGCTATCCTAAAATCCAACAAATCTCCCCCAATTAAGAATTCAATGGTACAACGTTTACTCAATCTTTTTTCTTCAAGCAACAAATAATTTTCTATAAACTCCAGCTCTTCTTTTAATAATACGGTGTCTTTTTTTGAACTCTCTAATTGATACCGCATTAATTCTGAAAGCTGCATAACAAGATCTGGAGTTTCTGGCGATTGCTGTCTAGAAAGTGAATAAATACTATTTAAGGAGTTAAACAAAAAATGCGGATTCACCTGCTCTTTTAAATAATTAAGCTCCATCTCTCTTTGTAATTTTTCTTTCTCGGCATTCTCTCTATTGATGATTAAATTTCTTCTTAAAAAAAAGGCCGCCATACCAGTACCCGTGGTATATATAAGAAAAGAAGACATTTTATAGACACCAATCCATTCTGGATATGCTTTTAGAAAAGCACCAAGAAATATGGTCGCAATAAGCAGCATACCATAGAGTAAATAGCTTTTCTTATCATAAACGAACGGAATGAGGATAAAATGGTTTACCCATATGATACCCATAATAGCAACTGCATAACTTAGTTGCCATACATAAAAAGAATACGTAGTATCATATTTATCTCTGAATAACCATCCGCCCAATATTTCAAGCATGGCTACCAATAAAAAGGCACCTATATTTAGTAGGATCGTATTCTTCAATGACCTTTTAAACATAAAACTATTTTAATAGCTACTAAAGATACTATCCATAAATACAAATCATCATAATTTCTTACAAAAGGCTTATATCAATGACGAAATGGTTTTGTCATTTAATTGCATGGCTTGTCCTATTTAAAGAATTATACAAGGAGTATTCTATAATTTCATACACTAAGTAACAAGTCGTTTCTCAATATCTATAAATACCATCGATCATGAAAATCAAAACAGGACTACTACTTTTAATTGTTCTTTTTCTTGCATGTAACAACGAGCCACAAAAGGAATCTAATACTATAAACACAGCAAGTCCAAAGTATGAAACGTATAATTATTCTGGATTTACAAAAGAAGAAATTTACGGATTCCATCTGCGCATTTATGAAGGTGGCAATTGGACCGAATATGGTGATTTGGAACGGTATTTTTATCTCAACTTCTCTCAAATTCAAAAACACTCGCGCATACGTAGATCCGATTCACCAAAAGTTCTTAAAGAATCCCCAAGAGATGATATAAAAAATTTTATCACCACAACAGAATTAAAAAAAGGGGGCGGGCTCTCATTAAACGACTATGTACAGCAAGTAGAAGTTAATGGGCTAATTATCATTCATAAAGGCAAAATCGTATTTGAAGGTTATCCGAGAATGTTCCCAACCGATTTGCATGTCAATTTTCTAATAACCCAAGTTTATGTGAGTACGTCAATTGCTATTTTAGAAGATAGAGGCTTAATAGATACGAGCAGACCCATTGATTACTACTTTAATGTTCTTAAAAATTCCGGTTGGGAAGGTGTTCCAGTAATTGATATTCTTTCCATGAGTTCCGGAATTGATCGTGTGCCATTGGAGACCTATGAGGCAAGTTTTGACCCAATTAAAGATTTAGCTAGTGCGAAATCGGCCAAGCCTTCAGGAACTGAGTACCAGTTTTCGAATGCTGATGCTATGCTATTAACGCTGCTTGTGGAAAAAGTTAGTGGCCTAACCTTCAGCGATTTCGTAGAGCAGGAAATATGGAGTAGGATAGGGGCGGAATATAGTGCCCTCCTGGGAATCAATACAAATGGAACCACGCTGTCATATCTCGATGGCATGTCAACTACTTTAAGAGACCTTGCTAGATTTGGTCTTGCTTTTACACCCAGCGGTAGAAATAGCGACAATCCAATCATTTCCGATGCTCATTTAGCCAACATCCGTAATGTAAATAAAAACCTCAAGAAGGAATCACGGCATACGCAAGAAACAATATACAGCAGTTATCAATGGGACGCAGTTTATGAAGACGGCGATTTTTACAAAGGGGCACATGGTGGGCAAGGCCTTTATATATCTCCTTCTAAAGATTTAGTTATTGCCTATTTCGGCACTGCCAATACTAATCGTGAAAGCAATCAACTCAATGTCATATCGCGACAGCTTTCAAAATCTGGACTGTTTCATCTTGACTAAAATGACCTATTCCGTAAAAGTTAACGATATACCAATACCTATCACTAATTAAAGAAGATAAAAATGAGAGTAATTAAATTAGTAGTACTGTCCATCACTATGTTTACAACTGGTGCCTTCGCGCAGGAAAATGGTGTAAAAGAATTCGCATCAAATGGAAAAGGAGCTTCTTTAATATCGCCACAAATTCAGGTAATTCCAATAAAAGATTCTAATAATGGAAGAAACTATGAATTGTATATAGAGCTACCAGAAGGTTATTTAGAGAATGAAAACAAAACGTATCCTGTCATTTATTACACAGATGCTATGTGGCATCTTGAAATGCTATCTGCCTGCCAAGAGTTCATCCTTGAAGATGTAATTCTAGTCGGAATTTCCTGGCAATTGGATATCAATGAAGACTTAAAAAAAGAAGTAGGAGTGCATGTTAGTCGGTTCAGAGATTATAGTAGTAGAAAATCAAATAAACCTGAAATCCAAACAAAATATCAGTTAGGGCAAGCAAATAATCATTTAGACTTTATTCGCAATGATGTCATTAAGTACGTTGACAATACCTATCGAACTGACCCAAACAGTAGAACCTATTTCGGCTATTCCATGAGTGGAGAATTTGGTGCTTATATACTACTGTCTCAACCTGATGCCTTTAACAATTACATTCTTGGCAGTCCATCGATCAAAAATGATGTTCCGTATTTATCTGAACTTCATTCGAAATTTGGACCTTTCGAGGCGTCAAATAGAAACTCTAGTCTGAAGGCCAATGTTTTTATTTCATATGGCTCATTAGAAGAAGAAATGGTCGAACCTATCGAGGAGTTCGTTAGTTTATTAAAAAATAGAAGAGATGACGGTTTATCTGTACACAAAGAAGTGATTGATGGTAATCATGGCACTGCATTCCCTACGACAGCAGTGCGAAGTGTCGCTTGGTTGTCATCTTTGATGAGTCATGTTTCAAATGATGGTTATGATGTCTCCTTCTGGGAGATTCCGCATCTTAATAATGCATACGTCAGTACAACACCAGAGGATAGAAAAGATGGGATATCAGTTGATACATTATCGGTAAATAGTAATGATCGAAACGCAATCCTAAAACTTTCTCAAGAAATTTTTGATGGCAAACATGGAAACTATGATGCGTTACTCATTTCACACAAAAACAAATTAGTTTTTGAATCCTATTACAAAAAAGGTCGTATCAACTTGCCTCATGGACAAGCATCAGCAGTAAAAGCTTATACCAGTTTGGTTTTGGGTAGAGCCATTCAAATGGGTTACCTATCCATGGAAGATCTAAACAAGCCCTTGATTAGTTTTCTAAAAGATGCTAATCCTAAAGAATTTACCAAAGGAGTTGAAAAAATCACACTTCATAAGGCATTGACCATGCACGGAGGATTGAATATAGATAGCGAAAAATGGAAAGAAATTGAGAAAGATTCAGTTCGATTAAAAGGACAGGGACTGGTTCAGACACTTTTTGAGCAAAGCGGACCTATAACCTCAGAGTCTCAGACGTATTTGTATGGTAATTTTAATCCAATGTTGGTGATGACGGTCATTGACGCCGTCGTCCCTGGAACAGCAGAGGATTTTATTAAAAGGGAGCTACTTGACAAACTCGGTATTACAAATTATAAATGGTTAAATCATATTAGCGGTTTGCCAGAAGCAGGATGGCGTGCAAATATCATGTCTCGCGACATGATTAAATTGGGTAATTTGGTTCTCAATAAGGGTAAATTAAAAGGCGAGCAGCTTATTTCCGTAGAATATCTTGCCAAAGCCACCAGTGGAATTGTGAAACCTACTCAAGATTGGATGCCTAGAGACTATCGTTATGGTTATTTTTGGTATCAAACACTGGTACAGGTAGGTCATAAAAGTTATGATGCCACATTTGCTTGGGGAGGCGGCGGACAACGTGTAATAGTGATAGAAGAACTTGATCTAACCATTGTAATTTCTGGTCATGATGGAGAAGATAAAATAATGACTCCAATTTCGGAAATCATTATACCCGCGTTTGTTAAACAATAATTCCCATACAAAGAATAAACCGGGTTGCCGAATTTCGAAGTTTAGAATAAATTTTATTCTGTGTGGAAAAATTTCAAGAAGCGTAAATTACTTTAAAGAAGCCCTAAGATTTCCCAGCCGCATCAGCTCGCTAAATTCTAAAAGATTCTCAATCTTTTAAAATATTCCGTACATCATAGAATTATGACTATCATTTTTGATTCAACTTTTAAGGTATAATGCCAGCGCGCCATCTTTTTTGATTATTGCTTCAGCCACCGGCTAAACCTTAACAAAATGTACTATAATGTTCCGCGTGGAGCCTGCCCTGAGCTTGCCGAAGGGACATTTTGCTTTGCTCGTGCCATATCTATTTTATAATAATGAATTCGCGAATTCCGCTTCGCTCCATTTGGTAAAGCAGGGCCGAGCGTAAAAAAAGGTCTAGTAGACCTTTTTAGCGAAGGAGCC
>JBATTK010000056.1:0-1764 GCA_049670505.1 Saonia sp. | reverse complement strand
TATAGAAGGGTGGAAAACCTATGAAACGATATCAATAAAATGTATCAAGCCGAGACCTCGCTATCCCTTCTATTTTAGCTATATGTTTAAATATGAAACTACTATATTTATATTCAATAAATTACTGGTTTGTAAACATACGAGCCGAGACCGTTGTACAACATTCGCCTGGACAAGAAAATCACGAGTGGATTTAACGATTTAAGTTTGAAAATAGAAAAAACAGACCTTGGGAAGTTAAAATCATACGGATTAAAAATAAACAGAATCCTCAAAAATCTGTACGCGGGACTTCAATCGTCCGAAACAAAAAAACAATAGAAACTTGAAAAACCGTGCGCTGGACTAACCACGAGAACCAATAACTAGTAGCTTAAGAAAAATATTTGGCCAGAATTTAAGCGCAACCAAATTGACAGGTTATCCTCTATTAAGAAAGACTTGCTATGAATGTCAAACTATTAGTCGGAGTAATTCTCATGATCGTATTAATTTCTTGTGACAAAGATGACGAGAATAATCGCTTTTATTGGAATCAAACCAAATGCGCAGATCCTTGGAATACTGGAGAAAATGATTCGAACGAACAAACAAGTATCGCCATCTCCGATTTTTTGGAAAAAGAACAAATAACCGTCCTAAACTTGAATTTTGATAGCCAATCACCATTAGATAGCTTGTGCGAATCTTGTAGTTGTGGAACAGGACAACGTATTATTATTGATGTAGAAAATGCCGACGCATCAAAAATGAAAGATTTAGATTTTTATCAATAACAACTGGAAAAGAACGTTATACAACAACGGCTCCTATGAAAAGCCCTAGTCCGGTTCTCTAAAGTTAAAAAAAGGACTATCCCGCAAAGTGTGTAAGTTAAAAATAGTAGAGGTTTTGAATTTTATTTCCCCTTCCTTAAGGTATTGGTAATTATCCTTATGGAAAAAACAACGTCCTGTATATCCTTCCTGGAGAAAGTATCTTCCTCTATATAGAACAACATCTCGATGCCCAGATCCAAATGTCGTGCCAGTTCCTCCGGGGAACCATAGGTATCGGTGATCGATTCGGACAGATATTCCGTTTGCTCCTTGTTCAACATTGGGTCTTGGATAAGTACTATCAAACCTATTCAACGGGATCCTTGGCGTGTCCATAGTTTTCCGTTACGGTATTGGTAAGTACGGCCAACATAAGCAAAATGGTATCGCGCCTTTCCGAATAGGGCAGTTTTTGTACCGTTTTGGAGATCAGTTCTATGTCATTAAGTGTTTTGGCTAACATAATCTATTTTTTTTTCTTGGTTTCCTTTGTTAAGGTTTATTGCTTTCATGCTCCTTCTCCAACTTTGAGGTCTTATGTCAAAATTTGGGCAAAAGGTCTGTTTACCATCCCCCCTTGATCGCCAAAAAGGCACGTACGGTCTTTAGCGCCTTGTTCATTTGGCTCTTTACCGTGTGGATGGAAATCCCCAGTTCCCGGGCAATATCATCATAGCTTTTGCCTTCGCTGCGGGACATCTGGAATATCCGTTTGCGTTTGGGCGGTAGCTGTTCCACGGCCTGCCATTTGATCTTTTCTATAGCATTATCCTTGTTTTTTTCCGTAGGGTCGTACAATTTTTGGCTCCGGTAAAATATCTCCTCCCGAAGTCGGAGGTCGTTGGCCGCCTTTTTGAGAAGGTCGAAGGACTTGTTCCTGGCCATGGTAAAGAGAAAGGACCGGAACGAACGCGATCCGTCCAACTTTTCCCGTTTCTTCCAGACC
>JBATTK010000055.1:0-19017 GCA_049670505.1 Saonia sp. | reverse complement strand
TTTTAATTCAATGTTTTACGGACTGATACTTGAACGGATATTGAGCTTGATAATAAAAATTAAAAAAACAACACGCTAACACGGTGTCCTGTGAAAAGCACTAGTCCGGTTCCCTAAAGTTGATTATTATTTTTTCTTGTTTAATCCAAATAGCGAATAGTTCCCTTATGAACATCAAAGATTTGCTATCTTGGTGCTACAAGCGGGGTATCCCACCGCCGCTTCCAAAAAGTTTTAGCTTTGATGGGCAGGCATCAATGATTATATCCCATTGTTGTGGGTCATAAAGAAAACCGCTATAAAAGGACATGAACCGTGACAAAAAATTGAATAGAAGATCGAAAGAAGAAAAATAAGTAATTCCGTGAATGGAAAAGTTGGTTTGAAATAGTAAGCCGGTAAATTAAAAATGGGAATTTAATCAAATGAGCCAAACTTCAGTGGAAGAACCATCAAATAATCCTCGGAAATTACTTTGGGTAAAGAGAAGTATCACCCTCATAGTTGGTATAATAATCTGGCATCTACCCGTTCCATGGGACTTGTCTCAGGATGCTTGGCATTTGTTTGCCATTTTTATAACAGCCATTATAGGAGTCTTAATAGATGCCCTATCGATTTTTACCGCATCTGTTCTCGCATTGGTAGCCGTAGTCCTATTTAGGGTTCTTACTCCCGAACAAGCTTTTTCAGGATTCTCAGAGAGCTTTATACTGCTCATTTTAGCCGCTTTTTTAGTCGCAAAAGGAGTCATTAAGTCAGGGTTGGGGAGACGAATCGCCTTTTTACTGATTCGCCGATTTGGGAAATCCACCTTAAATTTGGGGTACTGTATTGTTGCTACGGATACGCTCTTGGGCCCTGCAATTCCAAGTAATACGGCAAGATCGGGGATTCTTTATCCCATTACCCATGCATTGTCCTTGGACACCGGATCCCTGCCTACACCAGAAAGTAGAAAGAAAACCGGAAGTTATCTTATGATGACCGCCATATCCGGACACACGATAAGTTCAGCACTATGGTTTACCGGAATGGCCGCCAACCCGGTGGGCGCCGGAATGGCCGCTCAATTTGGGGTAAATATGAATTTTGGGAATTGGGTCTTTGTGGCTTCAGTACCCTGTATCATTGCACTGATCGCAATACCCTACGTATTGTATAAACTATTTCCGCCAGAAAATAAACACACTCCGGAAGCTCCCAAAATGGCCAAGAATGCGCTGCACGAAATGGGACCTATGAGTAAGCAAGAATGGATTATGGGCATTACATTTTTTGGAATGATCCTCCTTTGGGCTTTTTCCCCGGTTTTGAATATAAACTTGGCTATTATTGCCTTTCTTGGATTATCGGTACTGATATTGGCCAATATGTACACCCTTGAGGATATTAGACAAGGTGCCGGGGACGCCCTCGAAACATATGTATGGTTTGCTATTTTATATATGATGAGTACTGCACTGAACGACATGGGTTTTATGAAAACCCTAGGGGCTCAAATAGCTACCTACATCAGTGATTATAACTGGGTTACGGTATATATCCTCTTGACCGTATTATATGTTGTAATTCACTATCTTTTCGTTAGTCAAACAGCACAATTGCTGGCTTTATATGCTGTTTTTTTACAAGTGGCCGTAAATGCCGAAGTACCCGCCACACTAATGGCTTTTATGCTGTCTTTCGCCACCAATTATTTTGCTGTCATTACTCCCCAAGCTTCCAGTTCAAATGTTTTATTTGCCGGAAGTGGCTTTTTACCATCGGAAGATATATATAAACAAGGAGCGATCATCACTGTTTTGAATACGGTAATCTTCCTTCTTGCAACACCTTGGATTATATGGTCATCATCCTTATAGGGAAATAATGAATAATATATAACCGGAATTTGAAAAACGGGAAGGGAGAGATTCCCGGTTGAAATATGGATTGGCAAAAAGATAGTAAGTAAAAGAAAAACGCCCTACAACTTTGTATCCTATGAAAAGCCTTAGTCCAGTTCTTAGGAGTTAATTCATATTTTTTTCTTGTTTAAAGTCAAGATTCTTCCAAGCCAATGAAATCTGCCCTCCTATTGCAAACAGCTCCTTTAGAAACATCAAAGATTTGCTATCTTAGTGCTATAAGCAGGATATACCACCCCCGCTTCCACAAAGTTTTAGCTTTGATGGGCAGGCGTTAATAATCACATCCTATTGTTATCCTTTATTTGCAAAACATGTACCTTAGAGCATTGCTACCATAATCCTAAAATGTGAATATTGTTAAAACATTCGGAACATCTATTATTCTTATTCATTCTTTTGACTTCACACATAGGGCTTGGTCAAGAATATAGCAAAAGTATAAATGGCAGAGTCAAAAGCCTTAACAATGATGTTTCAAATGTCTTGATTATGAACCTAAATTCTAAAAAGTCCACTATTACGGATTCTTTGGGGTTGTTCACCATTGAAGCTAAATTAAAAGATTCCATTCGATTTACTGCGGTTCAGTATTTAACAAAAGAAATGATCATCACCGAAACGGTCTTTAACAAGAATTCAATCACCGTGAATCTTGTGGAGAACGTTATCAACTTAAACGAGGTCACGGTTACGCCCTACAATCTTACAGGAAGAATAGACCTTGATATGGAGAGATTAGGCATTAAACCTGTTGTTACTTCTTCATCATTAGGATTGCCAAATGCGGATGTAGAAGTAATGACCCAAAGCGAACGATTACTTTTAGAGGCGGATAGGGGTAAATATGCCAGATTTATGACCCCAGAAGAGAAGAATAAGGCAACGCCCATTGTTTTACGATATCTTTCAATAGGTATTATCATCAACACCCATAAAATAATGAACCGGGCTTCCGGTAGGACCAAATTATTAGAAGAAATGGTTGCCCATGATGAATATATAGCAATGGAAAAAGAAATCATTGCTAATTTTTCAAAGAAAACAATGTCTGAAAATTTCAATATTCCAGAAACGAAAATTGACGGATTTCTTACCCATTGCCTATCCCAAACGGATTTTTTAGAATTATCCAATGCAGGGAATTGGATAGAGATTTGGGAATATCTACAAGTCAAAAGTATTGAATTCAAAAAATGACCAAAAAAAGAAAGAATTTTCTACACTCTCAATAATCTTATATATTCGTACGTTAACTAATTGACCAAACCAATAACCGACAGATATGTTCAAATCTCCTTTTTCTTTTAAGGGCCGTATACGCAGGCTAGAGTATGGTTTGAGTTATCTTATTTATTTTTTTATTTACGGCATTACGGCTTTTATTTGGCAAGAATTTCCTAAGATAAGTCTGCTTTTTTATTTGCTTTATGCAACCTTGATATGGTTTATTTTAGCACAGGGTGCCAAGAGATGTCATGATTTGGGTAATAGTGGCTTCTATCAATTTATTCCGTTCTATAGCCTTTGGATGCTCTTTCAAGACGGAAACCTGGGAACCAATGTTTACGGAGAAAACCCCAAGGAAGTTGAACAAAATGGTGTTATAGCGGTCCAGATGCCTGAAGAGGCCACAAGTAACCTCGAACTTGCCATACAGCTTAGCAGTACGGTGTTGCTCAATATCCTAATGGCCGCAATTCTGCTTGAATACCTGCCAGCTTCTGATGTCTGGTCGGGTCTTTTTGCACTTCTCACAGTGATCCCTTTTCATTTTCTTTCATTGTTGCTGCAAAAAAACTACCTCAGGAAGCCAAATAATCATAATAGAATTTACCTAAGGCAACGTTTGCTGTACGCCACACTGTTCTATATCTGTTTGCGTATGTACAGTGTTTACTTCAGAGGTTCTGAAATTCAGATACAGACCATCTACTTTGAGTTGATAGCTATTGCTATCATTTTTGGATTTACCTATCTCCCCTTTTTGTTATACAAGACTATTTTCAAAAACCAAATAATGCGGCATGAAACCTAAACACCATATCATTGTTTCGGTCATACTATTGGTATGCATACTGGCATTTGGTTTTACCCATAAAAGAGGTTTTGGCAATAAGGATATGATTTCATGGTCCGATCGTTCTTTGGTATGGGATGATTTTGAATTGGTCAATTATATGGAAAAGGATTATGTGGCCCTTATTCACTCCAACATCGCTTGCCCAAATTTGATTACAAATAAGACTTCAAAGGTGTATGCCTTTATGAATCCCAATCTCTCGGAACGGCTACGAAACGAATATGATAGTTATAACGTACTGACCCATGAACAATATCACTTTAACATTACCGAATATTGCGCTAGACTTTTGCGAAAAGACCTAGTTGAAAAAGGTTTAGGCGGTCTTTCTTTAAAAAAGATAAAATCGTTAAAGGCGAAGTATGCTAAAAAACTAGACAGCTTACAAAATGTATATGACAGCATTACCGACCACAATGCCGATAGCCGATTGCAACGGTATTGGGAACTAAAAATAGATGATTTATTACGACAGACCGCTTATTATGAAAATGAGGATATCTACGGTTATTACGACTTTACAAAGAATCGCACCCAGTTCTTCCGGCATATTTATTTCACATTTACGCATAAAGTACTGACCTCTTTCCCGGTAGCCGAGAAGGATATTGTATATGGGGAGACCTATGAACTTCAGTTTCCGGACCACAAAGAAAAAGTAGTTAAATTTTATAAGAACGGGAAGCTTACCAATGGAGGGTATTTTGAAACGGCAATTACCCGTATCATTGAAAAAAAGAAAGGCGTTTTCGAAATCCACTATTTAAATGCCGATGAAACCCCGAACGATGGTTTATCCATATGTCAAATCAAAACTTTTGTGGACGAAGAAAAGAACAGCGTGAGACATTATTTTGATAAGGAAGGAAAAAGAATTAGCAGGAATTCAATCTATGAAACTAAATGGACGTATAATCCCGAGGAAGCATCATACCTCTCTACCTATTACGACCAGAAAGGAAGAAAAATTTCAGATGATGAAGGAATTTATCATGAAATAAGAGTGCTGGACAAAAAGGAAAGAACCATCCTCTTTGAAAACTTTGATAAACAGAAGCGGTTAAAAAATAATGCCAGGTACATTGCACGATATGAATTAGAGTTTAATGAAAATAATCGTAAAACCTCTTATCGGCTTTATGATGAAAATGGAAGTTTAGGATATCACCTCAGTGACTACCACCTCATCTATGATTATGATGAACGGGGAAACACAGTAAGGGTTACTTCACTTAATGAAAATGGTGAAAAGACCTACGATGACAATGGAGCTTCCGTTTATGAATACACCTACGACCTTTTCGACAGGGAAACTAGTGTAAAACGATATAATAAGGACCATTTACCCATTGTAGCCAATGACGATTATTTTCAACAAGTAAAAGAATACGATTCCCTGGGTAGAATTAAATTCGAAGCATATTACTACCCTGAATTTGTACTAAAATATAATGACTCCAAATGGGGTGCTACGAAGTATAGCTATGAAGCGGATAGCATTGTAAAGGAACACAACATAGACGTTTATGGCAATGTGATAGAAAATGAAAGCAAGATTGCGATAATCAAAAAGACGCTTGATCAAAAAAAACAAATTATTAAAGAGATATATCTGAAAACCGATGGCAACTTTGCCCGGACCGATGATAAAATTGTGGAATACCGATATACCTATGATGACAAAGGAAATACTCTAGAAACCAGTGTATATGATTCCATAGGCGACCCAAAAGAATTCGAAGCCGATGTGGCCCTTGTTCAGTGGGAGTATGATGATAACCGAAACAAGCTGAAAACCACCTACTACAATGCTAAAAATGAACTGGCCTATGCAACCGACAGTGTAACCTACAATATCTACAAATACAACAAAAGCAATCAGCTCGTCGAGCGCTCCAACTACGATATCAACATGAAGCCCGCCGCGATTAGCGGAAGCTTTAAAACCAGTTTTCTTATCAATAAGGCCGGTCTTGATTCCGTACGATTGGAGTACGATATCAATGGAAAATTAAAGGAAGGGGCTTGTATCACCAAATATTACTATAACACATATGATAATAAAATACGAACAGTATATTACAACGCATCCAACAAAAGGGTGAAAAATGAAGATGGCGTAAGTGCTATCAATATCGCTTATAATCAACGTCAGTGGGTTATAGGGAATCGCTATTTTAATGAGTATGATCAACCCACGAACGGGCACGATGGTATAGCCATCAAAAAGTGGGAACTAAATGATCTAGGGCACACCATAAGTTATAGCTACTTTGATAAAAATAACAACGCTGCCATGGGACCTAATGGTTATCACAAGATAGCGTACAAATGGGGGCCAATGGGCGAGGTTTCCAAAACAACTATGTACGATGACAGTTTATCCTTGATCGAAGATGAGAACGGTACCGCCATTTATGAATATACCTTAACGCCCTCCGGAATATATTCAGAGATAAAACGTTTCAATCATAAAGGCGAGCTTGCAGAAAATAGCTACGGAGTAGCCATTACCCAATACTCCCCTTCACTAAATGGTCTGTACTATTTAGATAAGGAATTAAATGCGCTAAGAGAAACGGTTAACGATACCATTGTAGAATAAAACTACAGGTGAAATCTAGCAGAGCCATTGCACGGTAAGATTACAATTCCCGCGCTATAACTGATTGAAACCTACCCAAAAGTATCGGACAATAATTTTGTTTCAAGACCGCCGAAAAGCGACATAGGGCGCACCTGCTATGGCTAAATAATCTTATTAGGTATAATCAGAATAAAAATATCGTATATCGTGATATACGATATTTTTATATAATTTATTGTATTTTAATAATTTACATTGTATTATTGCATATCTCGATAAGCAATAATTATGACCAGAAGCAATTTGCAACAGATGAAACCCCAAGATATAGTGGTCTTGGCAAAGTTAATTGCCATAGATGACCCAAACTATATTCAAATAGCATTGGCAGAAACGCTTTATATTAGCCAATCGGAAATCAGCAGTTCCCTATCCAGGTCTTCATATGCGGGGCTGCTCATCAACAAGGGCAAAGAGGTAAACCGTAAACTATTTTTCGACTTTATCAAGTATGGGTTGGCCGTAGTATTCCCCCAGCATCCGGGTGCCATTGTGAGAGGAACGTTAACCGCCCATAGTGCTCCACCCTTAGCCATTGAAATTGTAAGCGAGGATAAATATGTGTGGTCTTATGCAAAAGGTAGGGCGCGGGGGCAAAGCATCGCCCCTTTATACCCAACTGTACCAAAAGCGGTTGTTTTAGACGCTAATCTATATGAACTATTAGCTTTAATGGATGCCCTTCGGGTAGGTAGGGCAAGAGAAAAAAACATGGCGTTAGAACTTTTAGAGCAACGCATATGCTAAAAAATACGTTGATCAACAGAGAGGCCACTAAAAAAGTAGCTAGAGCACTAGGCGATTTAAATGGAGAAGTTGTTTATGTAGGTGGGGCCATGGTAAGCCTTTATATTGATGACCCGGCCGCAGAGGATATTAGGCCTACCAAAGATATTGACCTCACTTTTCAACTGACCAGCTTTGCTAAATTAGAAGAATTACGAGAGCAATTAATTGAAAGAGGGTTTACCCAAAAAACAGAAGATAATGTCAATTGTAGGTTTAGCTATGAAGATTTAAAAGTTGACGTCATGTCCACTCAAACTGTAGGTTGGGCACCCTCAAACCCTTGGTTTAAAGTGGGTTTTGAAAAAGCTCTGCCGATAACTTTAGATGAGCTGACCATTAAAGTGCTTCCCTTACCTTATTTCCTGGCCACCAAAATGGGGGCTTTTTTCGATAGGGGCATCAAAGACATCTATGCGAGCCATGATCTGGAAGATATCGCCTACCTTTTCAATTACACTACGGATATTGACGACCGGTTAATAAATGCAAACAATGAGGTCAACAGCTATCTGACAGAAAAATTAAAAGAAATCATCGAAAACAAAACCATAATCACGGCAATTAGAGGTAGTTTGTATTATGAACAGGCCGATGAACGAATGGAAGTCATCTTGGAACGCATTCAAAATGTAATCAATAGCAATTAAAGCGTTTAATGGTGTAGAAAATTATATCGTCCATCAATCGACCCGTGTGAATTTAAATACCAATTCGTTTTCAAAAATATAACATGGGTAGGAGAACACTGGAATTACAAATTTTGCCAAGAGTTAGATCCTGGCTTCACGCGGCATTGTCGAAATTAGCATAACTCTACTATAGTTATTTCCAGCCCCAAATCTTACCAGAACTTACCTGCGCCGAAACCTGTGCGATTTTTGTAGTGTTCGGGTTGATAAGCGTCAGGCGAAAAATCGCATAGGGCGCACTTATGAGGCTTAAACTATTGGGTAGAAATAAAATTTAGCATTTACTATTTGAGCCAAAAACAGCAACAAATTAGTTCAAATAAGATGCACTGTCCTAGTGTTATGTTAATAGAATCCGGCGTTTATGGGGCTTCCCAAAGGGATTCACATAATACCATCCTAGTCATGAAGCTTAGCTCAATTTTTAATTCATTACAAATCAATGATTTATGAATTGCAACACCGCTTTAGCGTGTTACCTTCTTGCTATATCCCCTTAGTTTTGCTCACAAAGGATTATGTGTTGGCATCTTAACAAATTCTTTTATGTTCATCTTTTAGACCTGTTCATGTAATATGAACAACGATATTTATTGGGCACCAATTCTAATTACTACTATTTGAATCAATATGAGGTTTTAAAATTCTTTTTGAAATCAAAAGTCACTTATCCGTTGAGCATAAAAATCAAACTCCTTGAAAACCCTTATTAACAGGCTATTCCGGCTTTAGGTTCTAGTCCCTCCGGAATTATTGGATTTTGACTTCTGTTTGGAAAATGATTGATCGATACCTTTGGGTTATAGAAAAGCTAATTTAAGAATCCGCTATCCTTTCCGTTCTCTTTGCGTTACCTAAGCCCATATTCCTAGACAAAAACCGCCTCTTAAAGTCAAGATTCTTCCAAATAAATTAAACCTGTACTCCTATTGCAAACAGTTCCCTTATAAACATCAAAGATTTGCTATCTTAGTGCTATAAGCAGGATATACCACCCCCGCTTCTACAAAGTTTTAGCTTCGTGGGCAGGCGTTAATGATTATATCCCATTGTTGGTAATAATTAAAACAAAATATAATGAAATATTTAATCTTAGTAACTTTTGTTTTAGCAAGTTTCAATAGCTACTCTCAAAGGGTTGATAGATTCATAGACTCCGTAGCCTTAAATTCGGAAAGAACTTGGGTCGATGTAAATGGCTCTAAATTTACCGAGTTAGGAGAAAATTGTAATTATGGTTTAGAAGTCACATTTAAGAGATTAGATAATCAAGTTGTTTTTCATCAATGCCATGAAGGAGAGTGGAAAAAGTTTATATATGAGTTTAAAATACTAAGTGATAGTGGTGAACATTTTATTGAACTTTATAAAGATAATAGAAAGCTTGACGATTATGAGTTTGAAGTTCAAATGATTGCAAATGAACCAAATAAATTCGTTACGGAATTGAGTTTGTTTCAATACGGAACTAAATCATATTATACCCTAAATAGTATTAAATAGATATATTATGGATTTTATTAAAGAGTGGGGATTAATAGCCGGTGTAGCTGGTCTTGGTTTAGGTGTCTTTCTAATCTTATTTAGAGAGGTTATTAGGAAGAAAATATTTCCAACATTAACGAAGAAACAAGGATTTCAAATAATATTGATCTTTATGATTTTAGTCTGGTCCTTAGCACTATTTTCATTGATTATTTATTTTAACCAGTCCCAAAATTCAAATATAAAAACCGAAAGCACAGATAGAGAATTAGTAAAGGATACTTGGAATCATAAGAAATCTATATTTCAAGAACTCATCGTTTTAACAGGAAAAATATCAGCTAATTCCAACAATGACTCTATTTTAAAAGAGCTCAAACCAAAATTTAATGAATTCTATGAAGGTAGTATGATATATGCGGAAGCAAATGACAGAGAACTTTTAAAAAGAATGATGATTCTCAGAAAAGACTATGAAAATGAAATTCAAAAACGAGAGGATTATTATAAGCCTGAAAAACTAAAACAATCATGTCAAAAACTTATTAAGCAATTAAATTCGACCATTTCTCAGGGTGATTTAATAAACTAAAACTGCTGCAAGCAATGGCTATAATCCATTGCTATACTAGTACAAATATGAAATTATTAACTTTAAACTAGCTTGATTCCTACTCTGAAAAATCCTTCGGATTTTACTCCGTAACAGAATTATAACCGAGACCGTTGTATGTTGCAACACATTTGAAAAACTATGTTCTTGTAACTTTGTAGATTATCTGCCGTAACGAACGTGTAAAGAAATTATTAAAAAAATACAGCGACTATTGTGAACGATATCGAAAGCAGAATGTCCAAAAAGTTTTTTGAACATATTAATACGTTTACAGCAATTAACGAAAAAGATTTTCAAGAGATACTGCCATTTTTCGTTTCGCGAAGTGTAAGCAAAAAGGAAATTATTGTTGAAGCCGGAAGTACATGTAATTTCAATTATTTTGTGCTCAACGGATGTCTGCATATGTATTTTATGAACGATAAGGGAACGGAACGAACCATTCAATTCGCTATTGAAAATTGGTGGATGACCGATTTTTTAGCTTTCCACAATAGAACAACGACAGATTTTTATATTCAGGCGGTTGAAGACACCCAAATTCTTTCCATTACTTACCAAAAACAAGAACAGTTATTAAACCAATTTCCCGAGCTTGAAAAATATTTTAGGCGAATATTCCAAATTTCTTACGGCTCTGCCTTAATGAAAATGAAATATTTATATGGGCTTTCCAAAGAAGAAATGTATTTCCATTTTACGGAGCAATTTCCAGAGTTTGCCCAAAGAGTCCCCCAATATCTGATTGCATCCTTTTTAGGACTTACACCGGAATATGTAAGTGAAATTAGAAGTAAAAAACGTTCTTAAACCAGTTTAAGTATTCCCTTCATAGCTTCAAGTAGCTTTACATCAAATCAAAATCACAAAAAATGGAAAATAGAATTCAGATAGATGTAACGGAACCCGCTGCCTACAAAGGTATGTATGCTTTGGAAAACTACTTAACCCAAAGCCAATTGGATAAAACCCATTTAAACCTCATTAAGATTAGAGCTTCTCAATTAAATGGCTGTGCTTTTTGTATAGACATGCACACTAAAGAGGCCCTGAAAAACGGTGAAACCCAACAACGGATTTTTTTACTTAACGCTTGGAAAGAAAGACATGTATTTACCGAAGAAGAAAAAATCATTCTGCAAATTACCGAAGAAGTGACTATGATCCATCGTAACGGATTAACCAAAAAAACCTACGATAAGGCCCTTGAAAAATTTGACGGGAATTATTTCACACAAATAATAATGGCCGTTACCACAATAAATGCATGGAATAGAATTGCAATAAGCACCAATAAACCCTTAGTAAACAATCAAGAATAATGATGAATACAAGAATCATTAAATGCTTTCTAAGGCTTGCTATTTCAATGGGGTTTCTATCGGCAGTTGCCGACAGATTTGGATTGTGGGGCAAAGAAGTTTCAGCTTGGGGAAATTGGAATAGTTTCTTGGAATATACCCAAATAATAAATCCTTGGTTTCCCAATGCTATGATCTCCACCATTGGAACTATAGCAACAACAGCAGAAATTGTCTTTCCCATATGTCTAATTGTTGGATTTAAAACAGAACTATTTGCGAAATTAAGCGGTTTTCTATTACTAATATTTGCCCTATCCATGACTTTTTCGACGGGGATAAAAGGTGCATTTGATTATTCTGTATTCAGTACTTCTGCCGGAGCATTTGCTTTAGGTTTAATGAAAGAAAAATACTGGGAATTAGATAATCTGATTGCTAAACCGCCTATGAAAGTCAAGGTTCTTCCAAACCAATGAAATCTACACCCCTATAGCGCACAAACCATTTATAAACATCAAAGATTTGCTATCTTAGAGTTATAAGGGATATTTGGTGAATAGCCATATCCAATGGTTGGTGGTAACATAAAACTGGTTATAAGTGAACGAATGCAAAAAATAAGTAGACATAGTATTGACCGATTCAAACAAAAAATAAAACCTGAATTTGAGGAAAAGAATTTTTTTTTAAAGGAGTTTACCAAAGACGATGAATTATTTGAGGAACCTTACAGAACCGAAACCTTTGGCATTGGTTATCTAAAAGAGGGGCAATTTGTACTGACTACCGGATTGACCGATCATACCATTAACGCACCTGCACTGATTACTATGGGGCCTAACGTTATAAGAAAATGGACAAGAACTTATAAACCTGTTTTAAACGATACGGTTTTTTTTACAAATGATTTTTTAGCCAGCGTATTATCCCCTAATTGTTCGCTACTTAATGTTCCTTATTTTGAAGAGGCCGATTTGCATATTTTTCGTTTAAACAATACTGATAATCTATCTATTAAATCTATTTTCCACACTTTAAAAGGTTTTGTTCGATCAGATTACGATAATAAAAATAAGTTCATTCGTTTACAAACAGCGATTTTATGTGAGATGCTGGATGAATTCCACAAAAAAAGAGCATTAAACCATTACAAAGGCTACCAGCATCCATTGGTAAATAAGTTCAAGCATCTTGCAGCAAGTAGCATAAAACAAAAAAGAGATGTGACGTATTATGCAGAAAAGCTAAATACTACGACCAAGCAACTTTCCAAATTTACTAAAAAGATTACCGGGAAAACTGCAAGTCAATTTCTTCGGGATTTGTTGATTCTTGAAGCAAAAATTCTACTTCAGGACAGGAATGTTACTATTAATCAAGTGGCTTATGCGTTAAACTTTCCAGACTCCTCTACTTTCGGAAAATATTTTAAGAAAAACATAGGAAAGACTCCGTCTGCCTATCGTGGGGAAATAATGACTACATAAAGTCTCATATTACCCTGTTTTGGCATTGCCGCGGTATCGATATTTGTATCATAATAATCATAAATTTATTACGATGAAAAATATTGAAATCGCCCAGAAATACTTGAATGCAGCTTATAGTGGAGATATTGCAACTGCAAAAAGCGTGTTGGACGCAAACATAAAATTGACAATGAATGGAAACAATGAAGTGTCAGGGACTACGATAGGAAGAGAACCTTTTTTTAAATCATTTGGTAAAATGCTTCAGTTGACCAATAACACCTATAATTTAGACGAACAAGTGGAGTGGTTGGAAGGACACCGAAGAGCCGTCCTAATTGCCAAAGAATCAGCCATAAGAAATGATAAAAAACTTGAGTTTGGTAGAGTTATAGATTATATAATTAAAGAAGGTGTAATCAAAGAAATAAAAATATACGAAGGAGAACCAACAATTGCTGACATAGCGTTTAGCAAATAGACCCTACCAACAATAACAACATGTATAATTAATTGCTCGGTCTATGTGTATTCGGGAAATCCTAACGGATTTTCTCCCCACTACTGCTTTTTTGCTAATTTAGTTGTTATGCAACCAACCATACCCAAACCGTTAAATGGTATTGAACACAACAGTAAATGTATAAGCTAAAATAATGGAAAAATTCATAAAACATATAAAATCCGTTGTTCCCAACATACCTTCTGATTGTGAAGACATTTTTCTAGAATCTCCTATAAAAGTTATCCGAAAAGGGGAACAGATTTTAAGGGAAGGCCAAATTTGTTCCTCCTATTATTTTGTTAACCAAGGGGCTTTCAGAATCTATTTTCTTGATGAAGGTGATGAAATTTCAAATTGGTTCGCATTTGAAAACTTCTTCTTTACGGAACTCGAAAGTTATACCTTTCGGAAACCCTCAAAATTTTATATAGAAGCCATGGAAGATTGCGAGGTTTTAATAATCAATAGCGTTCAAATGGATAATTTCTTAAGTCACGCTTTCGGACAGGAATACGTCAGGAAAAATTGGGAGTATGCATTTATCCATTTAAATAATGTTATTGTTTCGTTTCAAAGTAAATCGGCCAAAGAACGATATGAAGAGCTGCACGATTTCCCTGATTTCCTACAACGGATAAAACAAAAAGATCTTTCATCCATGCTAGGTATTTCCCAATACTCATTAAGCAGAATTAGAAATAAAAAAAGTCCGTAATTCTTCGATTTTGCCATTTGACAACTTTTTAAAGGAATAATTGACCCATTTTTGAGTAATCATAATACTATTCGAAAATGAAAAATGAAAACGACAGATACGAATATTTTCAAAAGCCTTTTATAGAGTCGTTAAAAGAAAAAATGCCCGATGGGTCGTTATTGAATGAAAAAGCGGTTATATCCAGATCTTCGGAATTAGTAGCATTGAACAAGGACTTATGGGAAGACCAACAATCCTATGAACATCTTCATACGACCAGTTTAGTAATAGCATCTTATGAAGCGCTTAAGAAATTATGTGGTGTAAAAACAGCTCTGGAAATCATCAGATATGCTTTTGTAGATAGTTTGTCCTTTATAACCCGGCAAACAGAACAATTTTTAAATGCATCCAAAGATCCTTTTAGCGCTATTGTGGAGATTTCAAAACAAAAAGAAGAAGCATATGGAAAAACATTCTCGTTCTATAGAAAGCAAGACGATGATCTGGCATACCTTTTGGAAATCAAAAAATGTTTCTACTGTAAAGTCCTAAAATTGAATAAAGCCGAAGAGTTGATGCCCATATTTTGTGACTTTGATACGAATTGGATGATGGCAATAAACCCTGAAAAGCATAAATTTAAATTTGAAAGACCGGAGACCATTGGGACAGGAGGAAACATATGTAAATTCTATTTTACAAGAACAGATCCCAAATAAAAAGGACCTATAACAACGTTTCCTGTGAAAAGCCCTGGTCTAGCTCTTTAGAGGTTATTGTTTTGACTTCTGTTCGGAAAATGATTGACAAAGCCCTTCAAGAATTTTTTGTAGATGATTCGTTTTAATGAAAAAACTGATCGATTTCCCTGAAATATTCTTTTTCTACATACAGTTAAAAATATAGCAGGCAAGTTGGTTGCTAAACTAATCCCTTTTTAGCAATTAGTGCTTTAGAATCTCATTGATTGCGCTTTCCGTTATATCATGCCCTAACATACTTTTCATAAAATCAAATGCTGGTTCTGCCATGACCCTACTCATAGGTGGCTCTACAATAGCTTTTTCACCATAATCGCATAACCGATTAATTAGTTGCTCTATTTCTATGTTATGTTTCGTTATAAACTCATATAGAAAGGCATCCGTACTTTCTTGGCCTTCCATACAGACCAACTTTTCCCCTATTAGGGCCGTTACATCGGCCACAGTAAAACGATGTGGCAGGTATATGGTCTTAGATTCCACTTGCCCATATTCATCTGACAGCTTTCGAAGCTCTTCCTTGATAAATAGGGGTGTCATTTCTGTAGAGGCAACGGAACTTAAAATGGATGCCAACTCTGTATGGTAGTTAATGGCAATAGGATTGCATAAGGCTTTCCGTAGCACATATTTAATGTATTGATTCTTATCGTTCACTATATTCACAAAAACGTTCCGCTGTTGTAAGTCGTCCAGGCAGGTTGTGCGTTCCAAATAGTTCACGGCACGGAATAGCTTGTAAGCAGATAATAGTCCGGAATTCTCGTAAATGCCCCCATCGTTATAGTGGCCCTTGGTCTCAATCTTAGCCGCAGGGCTAATTAACGGGAAACGGTTAGAGGTTGAAGAAGCATCATAAAAAGTGAGCGTTTTCTGCTCTTGGGCATTCCTTGGGTCCGGCAAGATTTCAAGGATGTTGTCCACCCCATGATACAGCAGCGACATAGCCATAGAATCCTTTACCTTAACACTTACGGACATCCCTTGATTGCCTCGCACATTGGTAGTATTAGAAATCAAAACAGGGTAACTGCCCTTAGAATCATAAAGACTACGCCAATATTCTCGGTAGGGGGTTCTCTGTTCTATCTCCAAATCATTGTTGGTGATTTCGGCATAGCGGTCCATGACCTTAGAGGAACGGTCTTTACCACTTAAACTAAAATCAAAAAGACCAGGAACAAACATATAGTTGAACAAATCTCGACCCAAGGCATGTGTGAGGTCAAGAGATAAAATGTTTTCGGTGCTTACCGTGGTAATCAATTCGCCCCACGTGGTATTGCTTTGGTTTTGCTGGATTATGGCCGACATATTGGTTAACCCCATTGTCCCTCCTGAAACTCCTGATAAGCAAACCGTTTTTGAAAAGAACCCATTATCCCTTTTATATAATTCATTTAAAACGGTCATCGTCCAGGCATTGGATTTCATCCCCCCTCCATAACAACCTATATAATACCTTGTTCGGGTCTTAGGTAGCTTTTCCACATATTCTTCTAAGGAAAGTTCGTTATTGAGCTCACGTTCTACCGGTTCAAGGGTAAAAAGATTGTTGTTAAAAATCCGGGTGAAACCATAAGCCACCAACATCACTGTAAGGATCCCAAGGGCAAAATACACAAACTTATGTGAATTCTGTTTGGCATGTTTTTCTTGAGAGTGTTTGTAGTAGATATAATTCTTGGTTAAAACTACAAAAACACCGTAGTAGAGAAAAAGCGCCGACAAAATAATCAAAACTGCGTTGATTGCGATGGAAAGATCGCTCCATAGGTTCAAAATAAGAAAAAAGACCGCATTGATCATTCCAAGGATAGCGTTTGCCTGTAAAAAGATAATGTTGTTGCTCAACGCACCAAAGCCAAGTTTCGAAAGCAGCCTGAAACTCCATCGATTCTGCGTGAAATCATGGTCTGTAAAAAAATCCAATACCTTTTCTTTTTGCTCCTCAATCGTTTTTTTTCGTGCTCTATCATACTCTTCGTCACTCTGATTCCCTGTCTGGTCGGGAACTTTGATAAACGAATTGGTAATTGAGGTGAAACCAGAATTAAAAAAGGAAAAACGAAAGATGGACCGGAATGCTCGATAATAGATAAAGGTCACCATCTGCGAAATGATGCATAGCAGACTTAAGATTACCGTAATTGAGGAATAACTACATGCTTCACAGACCAATAGAAGGGCAAAAAAAGTAATGTGAAGGACTATGGTAACTACCAAAATGGCAAAATATAATCTAATGGGCCTATTGATAACGCTTATCGCCTGTTCCTTCATTGATTCCTCAACTGCTTCCGTAACCAATGTCTTTTGTTCAATAACCTCTCCTACAGAGACCTTGGTCAATCGTTTTTGAATTTTAGGTGAATAGTCTCCATCGTAGAAGTGGGGAAGATGGCTGTACAAATAAGCATATGTGTTGTCATACCAGTCATCCTTGAGTTCTTTGAGATAGTATTGCAGGAAAACACCACATAACAGTAGTGCCAAAGCGAGCTTTGAGGTCTGCAACAACCAATTGAAATTAATTTGGGACGGGTACACCACCATGTAAAATAGTGCCACATAAAAACAGATTCCCAATATTCGGAACAACAGGTTCACATCGCCTTCCGTCTTTCCTGTCCGGGTGTCTTTATAATCCTTGTTGTATCTAAAATGCACTACCCCCAGAAATGCAACCCTGAGTTTAGCCATATACCATTTCCTATGGTCTTCCTGTATATCAAAATAAGTTGGATAATGGGCAATGACCACTGCAAAAACAGGGGCAAAAAGCAGCAATAGTATTGCAAAGTTCCACCATTCCAAATAGAGGTCCACTATGATAGAATTCACTTGAGGTGCTGTAGGGAGCAAGACCCCTATTACCAGAAGGATAAGCAAACTATAAAACGAAGAGCGTACAAACTTCTTAACTATCGGGTAGAGCTCCTTAATGGCATACTGTATAAATCGAAGTATAAAAACTAGGGCCGCAAGGCCATAGAAACCCATTTTGCCATATACCAATACCTTACTGAAGGAAATGGTGAATAAGTACCATAAATTCTCCGACACATCAAAGAGGTAAGCCAAACTTACCAAAACTGTAAACAGCACTAAGACCTGCCTTGATTTTTTATTGCCTTGATCTGTTTTCTTTTTAAAATACTTCCAGCTAAGCAGTAGCAGCAAAAAGGCCCAGAAAAAATCTAGGATAAAAAAAGTATAATAGGAAAAACTCAGCCAAAAATTTTCATTCATCAATTCCTGTATCAAGACCGTATCCGTTCTCTCCTTAAATTGGGGATGATCCACAATTCCAGGGACATAAAAAATTCCCCCTACAATTAGCATTGCAATTGTCAAAAAAAAGAAAATCCAAAATTGAGTGCTGTAGAAAACATTATCGGTAATGCGTTCTTTAAATGTTGCTTTTTTCGTTTCCATTGGTTTCGATTTTTCTTGTATTTTACAACTTCTGATTCAAATTGACCTGAGCTAACCTAAAAGAGGTCTTATTCTGCTAATGGGCAGGGCCCAACTAAAAAGGCCCAAGGTCGCGAATATGATTCCCACCATATGGTAATCCGGTAACGAAAGTACAAGGCTGCCCGAATCCCCATCCTTACTAAAGGGTCCGTCAAGTCCCTCAATTTCGATGATTCCAGAAAAGTGATACTTCCTACCAGAAAAAGTAACACTCCCCCCACCCTCGACCAAGGTGATAAGCCCCTTGGTCAGATGTGTTGCAAAACCATTTTTTACCACCTGTACCCCAACTCTGGGTTCTAGCCAACCTCCGCCAATTGGACGTGGTTGATGCCACTGGGCCAGATATTGGGGACTGATTTGAACCAGAGCGGCATCCATATAATTGATGGCAGGGGATTCCAGAAGGGTAAACCAGTTGAAAAGCGTGCCCACCTGTCCGTGCGTTTCGTGGAATATGGAATCTCCAACTTGACCCCTATTGAAGTCGGCGATGACGTGGTTGTTGGAAAGTCCGTAGATTTTGGAATCGTTGACCCTGGTAAAGATACCTCCTAATGTTCCCCAACCTAGGAC
>JBATTK010000054.1:0-31974 GCA_049670505.1 Saonia sp. | reverse complement strand
ACCGCCCTGACCGTAAACGTCAGGGCGGTTTTTTTATAATACATTCTTCACCTTGTTCTATTTCGTTCTGAACGACGATCTTGGTTAGTTTCGGTTCGCTTAACAAGACTGGCCACCGATTTTAAACGATTATCAGTGTATAACTTTAATTAGAGTCTGTTAACACTAAATGTCTCCAAGATTTGGTCGCACCCCTATTTAGACCTAATCATGATATCCCCGTTATAGGTCTTAAACAGCATTTCCGAACCCCCGCCACCGATTTTTCCGTTTACCCATTGCTCTACCTTAACTTTATACGTGCTAGAGGATTCATCGCGTTTCACTACCGGTTTCTGTTTGGCTACCTCCATGTCAAAATCCGTAAAGATCTCGCCCATATCCGTCTTGGCCTTAACGTTAGCTTTAAGGTTAGCTGGAAAGGTAACATCTACATCCCCGTTAAAACTGCTAAAGGCCATATGTGCATCAGGGATAATACTGTTAAAAACCACTTTTACATCTCCGTTCGTAGTATCGGTAGAAGCCGTGCCGCTGACATCCTGCAGTGTAATACCCCCATTTACATTGCTTATCTCCATCTCACCATTTATTCCCTGTACATGTATATCCCCATGATTGATCGTACTTAGTTTAAGTGAAAAATTGGATGGCACCTTTATAGAAAGATTGGTTTCCCTGTTGTGCTGTTCATTGATAATCTGCACCGTGTTATTTTTTTCCTCCGCGCCTATATCCAAGGAAGCATGGTTTATACGCTTCAATCCGCTTTTATCGCCTTTATTCTTGTGGCCGTGGGCATGTTTTTCTCCAAAAGATGCCTTTACAATGATTTCCTTTCCATCATACCCGGTAACCTCAATAGAACCCGATATTTGGTCTACGATCAGTTTTCCGGGGCTATCCGGTTTGCTCAAGGGCACCGTAAATAGTTCTACACTTGAATCTTGTGCACTTGCCATAAAGATTGAAAGTACCAGAAGTGCTGTTGATAGTATTTTGATATTTTTCATTGTTTCAGGTTTTATATTTTCTTAATGATCACATTTCCGTTCAAGGTCTCAAAATCATGTGCCAACTCGCCTTTACCAATTTGCACAATAGGTCTCGATTCAAATTTATACTTGGGTCTATCCCCTTTGTCCGATATCGTTTTACGGGTCTTTGCATATTGTTTTTCGATATCAAAATCCGTAAACAACTCCCCATGCATACTTTTAAAGGCAATTGCAGCAGAAAGGTTTTTTTGATAGGTGATATTAATATCACCGTTTAAGGAATAGTAGGTGGAAGGGCCACTGGGATTATTCGCATAGGAAATGTTCACCTCACCATTGATTGCATTCACCTCTGTTTTTCCAGTAATATTTTCGAGATCGATTCCCCCATTGATATTTCCCGCTTTTATGGTATTCCCCACGGTGTTCCTTACCAGAACTTCTCCATTGTTTACCGTAGTTACCTCCAGATTAGTCTTAAAAGGCACTTGGATTTTAAAATTGAAAACAAAATCATAGTCCATCCTACTATTGCAATTACAATCCCCGAATTGGAATCCATCGTCCTCACGCCATTTTATACATGGACCATCTATCCGGGCAACAATTTCATTTCCCTCCACTAGGGTTTCCAAGGTGATTTCTTTTTTCCCCAACTCCAATTTTTCGGAATCCTTGGCTCGGATGATTTTTTCTACCTCTAGTTTTATCGTATTCCCACCATATCCTTCTACAGTAATAGCACCATTGATATTTCTGACCACCAATATATTGTCCACACTACTATCACTAAAGGAAAGTTCTTTTTTAATCTGCTCCTTGGATTCTTTTTTTTGTGCTTTTGCACATTGTACCGTGAAAGATGCTACCAACAGGGCACATAGAATTACTTGTTTCATTTGTTTAAATTTTGACTGTTCGTAATTTGATTTTGATGAATAAACTTGTTTAAATTATGGATTGAATGGAACGCTCCAATTGTTGTTTTACTTTATTATCCAAGTCCTTGGTCTGCATTAATTTCTTAAAGGGTGCTATGGATTTCTTCTCTTGTAGGGCAACCATTAGGTTTGCCAGGGTAACCTGAACAATGGGGGATTCCTGTTGCACTATGGATGCCACTAGTCCTTGGCGCACCACGGGGTCGTCTAGGTAATTCGTTAAGGATTCTATTGCCGCTAACCGCACATTTACGTTTGGGTCGTTGTTCAGGGTTTGTAGCAATGCCCTTATCACTTTTTCATCTACCTTATTAAACTTATTGGCCTCGCTAACACCCTGTAGCCGTTTGTTGGCAGAAGGTTGTTCCAATAACGTTAATACTAATTTCTCCCTGACCTCTTCGGTTTCCGAAGTAGAGACCACTTCGGTTTTAACGGGCGCAATAGGACTACCGGAGTTGAGATAATATCCCGTGCCTAGACCAATGCCCAACAATACTATGCCATAAGCCAATTGCGGTTTTGCCAATCCGGTCATTAGGGCGCCCAAACTTTTTTTAAATTCTTGAAAAAAACCTTCCCTTTTACTTTTTTCCTTTTGCTCGGATAACATTGTATAGAACCGTTCATCCATTTCCCTTGATGGCTCGGGAGTTGGTATACGATCCATTTGGTTCCAAGTGCGTTGCAGTTCCGTAAACCGTTCTAGTTGCCCGGGATTCTCCTCCAGATATTTTTCAAATGCGGCCTTTGCGCTATCATTTAATTCACCTGACAAATATTCCATTGTTTTTAACTCCAGCTTATCCATAATCCTATCTTTCCTCTAATTGTAAAAAAATTGTCCTTAAATCCTTTATAGCCCTATGTGCCTTTACTTTTGCAGCACCTTCACTACATCCCAATATTTCTCCTATTTCACCAAATTTCATTTCCTTGTACTTACTCAATATTAGGACTTCCCGTTTTTCGGGATTTAACTGGCTTAAGGCCTTTTGCAACATTAAAACGGTATCTTTTCTATCCATTCCGTTAGCTAAGCTGTTCTCGTCGCGAAGCTTATATTCAATTGCCGAAAGTTCACTCCTACCACGTTCGTTCTTGTTTTTTTTGAAATGATCGTAGTTCACATTTCTCGCCATACGGAACATCCAAGCGGTAAAAGAACCTTCCCCCGTAAACGTATGTTTATATTTTAGAATCCGAACGAATACGTTTTGTACCAAATCCTCACTTAAGGAGGCATTATGATTCATATTGTAAAAAAAACCGAACAATCTTTTCTTGTGGCGTTCGTACAACAGTCCCATTTTATCCATGTCGCCAGATTTTACTTTAAGCATCAATGCGTTGTCCGTCAGTGTTTGCAATGAATCATCGTTTTAAGTTTACAAAAGGGGAAACTTTAGTTTCGTAAAAAGGTTACAAAAAATAACAACTTTTTTAAGGGAACTCCTTTAAATAAAAAAGGCGATACTAAAATAAGTACCGCCCTAGTTTAAACGAGTTCATTAAATGGTTCGGATGTTTTTATCCCTTCAACCATGTTTCCCTTAATTCAGAATGTTCGTTGGTGAGACCTTCAACAGGAACAATGGTCTCCACTTTTAAGGTAGGGCTGCCTACTTTCCCTTGTAGGACAATCTCTTCTTCGCCCCTTTGCACGACCATCGTAATTTCCGTATCGGGAGTCCAACCAAAACTCTCTCCTATAATTGGGCGTATGGTCTCCAATGTAATTTCAGTACCATTGATCTGTTTAATCACATCACCTCCCTGGGCACCAAAATTGGTAAAGAAACTGTTTAATTCAATACCTTTTCGGATAAAAATAGTGTCGTTATCCGACTGCTCTACATCTATAAAAGGAATATCACCGTATAGAAAATATCCACACTGCTCTTCTTTCATAATTATAGTAAGCCCTACTTTGGACAAATAGGTGGAATAGTCTATAGGAATATCCCCAATGACATGGGTATCAAAAAAGGTCCTTATTTCGGGATAGGTCATGGCCACTATTTCATCGATCAGTTGGTTATCTTCAAAAGGGGTATCTTTTCCGTATTTTTTGGAGAGTTCCTTCATTAACCATAATACTCCTTTTTCACCATTGCTCAGTTCCCTTAAAGTAATATCCAACGCCATATTTATCAATGCCCCTTTTTCGTATACGTTCGCGTAGTTTTCCTTATAGGGAGGTACTAGGATATTCTTGCTCATTTCCGTGAAGGACATTGTATCATTATACCCTTTGGCATTACCTATCTTATCTATTATCCTTTGATAAAATTCAACCTCATCTATCAATCCTTGTTGGATTTGGAACAAATTGGCAAAATACTCGGTCGTTCCCTCATACATCCAAAGATGTTCCGACATTTTAGGGGCGTTGAAATCAAAATACTGAATTTCCTTTGAATGTACGTTCAGGGGGGTAACAATATGAAAAAACTCATGGGATACCACATCTACCATAGCCTGCTCCAATCTGTCCTTGGGCATTTGCTCCGGTAATACGACCACTGTTGAGGTATGGTGTTCCAATGCTCCAAATCCACTGGCATCCGTAGCTTCCAGTGAGGAAAGATATAAGAGAATATTATATTCCTTTGTGCCATCTACATCCCCTAAAAATGCTTTTTGGGCACTCATCATCTTTTCCATCCTATCTCTTAAACTGGCAGCCGTATATATGTTATTGGGGGAATACACGCTAAGATTCACCGTAATGTCATTGATTTGAAAAGACTCTGTATTAGGCTTTGCGTAAAGAATAGGATTATCTATTACCTCAAAATATCGGCCCGCCAAAAATGTATGGTCCGTATCATCCTGTTCATCTGTTAGCTTCCGGACCAAGGAAGTGGTAGGAACCAATTCACTGGGTGCACTGATACGCAGTTCGTAGGGCACTTCCTTTAATCCATCAAAATAACCTACGAAACCATGCAGGTTCAACATAAAATTCTCCCCCTTAAGAATATTTGTACCTGCCGGGGAAAACACAGCTTCCTCTACTTCCCCTTCCGTATCGTAGGTGTCATTTACATAATAGCTTACCTTATCCAGGTTTTTACCATTGGAGATCGTAAAAGTATTTTCATCGGCTTTGGAAACCGAAAGCTCCGCACCCTCATAATCAAAAGCTCTAAAATCATCGACATACTTTCCATAATTATCCGTGCTGTACGTACCAGGAATGGTCTTAGGTATGTAAAAGGAAACCTGGTCCGTAGTAAAAGCACCGGGATCCATACTGACCATAACTTTATCATCTACGATATTAATAAGATCTATTGAAGTTATAATAGGTGTTTTATCTGCCGTGAGCAAAGTTTTGGCAGTTCCACAACTGTTGAGGAAAATTCCGATCAGGACAATAAACAATATTTTTTTCATTTATTTCATTTTCATATTTTGAGTATATGGAGCGTTGACGTCCATAATATCCTACAAGAATATAAAATATAATCAAACTAGGAATAATTATTAGGGAATAATTAAAAAGACACCATACTTTTTACAAACCGAGCATAGATTATTTTGATTATTTTTGCTTCGATTTAAACATATATCATTCTATGCAATACAAACGGATACTTTTAAAGTTAAGCGGCGAGGCCCTAATGGGAGAAAGGCAGTATGGTATAGATCCCAAACGGCTCGCGGAGTACGCGTATGAGATAAAACAAGTGGTCGATAAGGGAATTGAAGTGGCTATTGTAATCGGCGGTGGTAATATTTTTAGAGGACTGGCCGGGGAAAGCAATGGAATAGACAGGGTACAAGGAGATCATATGGGAATGTTGGCAACTATCATCAACGGCCTTGCACTACAAAGTGCGCTAGAAGAGACCGGTGTAGAGACCCGTTTACAATCCGCTATAAAAATAAATGAGGTGGCCGAACCTTTTATTAGAAGGCGGGCTATGAGGCATTTGGAAAAAGGAAGAGTGGTAATTTTTGGTGGAGGCACGGGAAATCCTTATTTTACCACAGATTCCGCTGCTGTACTACGTGCCATAGAGATAGAGGCCGATGTTATCTTAAAAGGTACGCGAGTTGATGGAATTTATACTTCCGACCCCGAAAAGGATAAGAATGCCACTAAATTCGATACCATCTCTTTTCAGGAGGTACTAACAAAGGGACTAAAAGTTATGGATACTACCGCCTTTACCTTAAGTCAAGAGAATGAGCTACCCATTGTAGTTTTTGACATGAACAAAAGTGGAAACCTTCTTAAGATCGTTTCCGGTGAAAATATTGGAACCGTTGTAAATCTTTAGTTTTGGTATAACTTTGGTTATACTTTGTTAAAATTCAGCATATGAACGAAGAAATAAAATTTATCCTGGACACCACCCAAGAAAGTATGGATGGTGCCATGTTGCATCTAGAAAAGGCATTCGTAAAGATAAGGGCAGGAAAGGCCACTCCCGTTATGCTATCCAGTGTAATGGTAGATTATTATGGCTCCCAAACGCCGCTATCCCAAGTAGCTAATATAAATACCCCGGATGCAAGGACAATATCCGTGCAGCCATGGGAAAAGAGTATGCTACAAGAAATTGAAACCGCCATAATGAATGCCAATCTTGGATTTAACCCTATGAACAATGGGGAAATGATCATTATAAACGTACCGCCCCTGACCGAGGAAAGAAGAATTCAATTGGTAAAGCAAGCGAAAGCGGAGGCGGAAGATGCCAAGGTGAGTGTACGCAGTGCCAGACAGGATGCCAATAAGGAAATACGTTCCTTGGATGCATCCGAAGATCTATTAAAAAATGCGGAAATGGACGTTCAGGAACTTACCGATACCTATAGCAAAAAAGTGGATAGCATCCTTGCCGTAAAGGAGACCGAAATAATGAAAGTATAAACTCCATTCCGTTAAATTATTTGACACTAGGTTTTTAGGAACATTACCAATCATTTTCTACCTTTGAACCCGATAAAATATTAGAATGGCAGTTAAGTTAAGACAGGGTTTTTGGGCAATAATGTCACGGATTATTCTCAGAAACAGAATCCTGATCCTATTGCTTATTGCAGCGGTTACCGTATTCTTGGCATTGCAGTGGGAACACATGCGGTTTTCCACTTCGGAAGCCAATCTACTTCCCGATGATCATCCCATAAATGTTAAATATAATTCCTTTCTCGAACGTTTTGGCGAAGAGGGTAATGTATTGGTGTTAGCGGTAAAGGATAGCACCTTGTTTACACCATCCAAATTCAACCGATGGAATAAATTAAGTAAACAGTTAGGTGCTTTCCCCGAAGTGGATTTTGTGCTTTCTACGGATAACTTGCAGGAATTGGTCAAAGACAATGAAAAACAGGAATTTGTTCTACGGCCTTTTATCAAATCCGATCCAACGACCGAGAAAGATGTAAATGATCTGACCGAACATCTTTTTAACGACCTACCATTTTACGATAATCTAATCTACAACAAGGATAGCCGTACCATACGTACCGTTATGTATCTGGACAAGGATCTTGTAAACACATCCGTCAGAAAGGATTTTATTTTAAAGGACCTTACCAATCTGGTCAATGATTTTGAAGCTGAAACCGGTCTGGATGTAAGGGTTTCGGGAATGCCCTACATAAGAACGCTAAATTCTCAAAACATCATTGATGAAATAGGGAAGTTTATCCTTGCGGCACTGGGGGTAACTTCACTTATTTTCTTTTTCTTCTTTAGAAGTTTTCGCGCCACGCTAATTTCTATGTGTATAGTAATTATAGGGGTTATGTGGGCCTTCGGAATTTTGGGTCTATTACAGTATGAGATTACGGTCCTTACCGCATTGATCCCTCCCCTAATCATTGTAATCGGTATCCCCAATTGTATTTTCCTCATCAATAAATACCAACAAGAAGTAAAGAAACACGGTAATCAGGCACTATCGCTCCAACGTGTAATTTCAAAAATTGGAAATGCCACCTTAATGACCAATGTAACTACCGCTTCTGGTTTTGCTACTTTCATTATTACCGATAGCAAACTTTTGACGGAATTTGGTATCGTGGCATCTATCAATATCCTGGGAATTTTTATTCTCTCCCTATTGATTATTCCCATTGTTTATAGTTTTATGTCGCTTCCAAAAACCAAGCATTTAAAACATTTGAATACAAGATGGATCGACTCTTTTGTAAGTCTAATGGAAAAAATAGTGCGGGAGAAAAGAATCTCGGTCTATGTAATATCCATCGTATTGTTGGTAGCGAGCATCATTGGTATATATCAAATCGATATTTCCGGAAGCCCCATAGAGGATATGCCAAAAAAAGCGGAGTTTTTTAAGGATATCCGTTTTTTTGAAAAAGAGTTCGATGGTATTATGCCCGTAGAAATTGTTGTGGATACCAAACGTAAGAACGGAGTTTTAAAACCGGCCACTTTAAAAAGAATGGATCGCTTGGGAACGCTGATAGAAGAAACTCCCGAGCTCTCCAAGCCCATTTCCGCAGTAAACCTGGTAAAATACTCCAAGCAGGCATTTTATAATGGTCTTCCAAAATATTATCAACTTCCTACGTCCCAAGAAAATACCTTCATTATGGATGTGGCCAGAAAATCTTCTGGCAATAGCAACCTTTTGAAAAGTTTTGTGGATACTACTGGACAGGTAGCCCGAATAACGACCTACATGAAGGATGTAAAGACCGATCGTATGGAGGAAATCGAAAAAGAATTACAGGAAAACATCAATAAAATATTTCCTTCCGAACGTTACGATGTTTATCTGACCGGTAAGGCCCTACTTTTTTTGAAAGGCACTAAATATCTTGTAAAAAACCTGGTATTATCACTGGCACTGGCTATAGGTCTAATAGCGCTATTTATGGCCTATTTGTTCCGCTCCTTTAGAATGATCATAATTTCCTTGATTCCCAATTTATTGCCATTGGTCATAACGGCAGGAGTAATGGGCTTTGTAGGCGTCCCTATTAAGCCTTCTACGATTTTGGTGTTTAGCATTGCTTTTGGTATTTCGGTGGATGACACCATTCATTTCTTGGCCAAATACAGACAGGAACTTGTAGCCAATCAGTGGCGGATCAAAAAATCGGTTTATGAGGCGTTGAGGGAAACGGGGGTTAGCATGTTCTATACGTCTATTGTACTTTTCTTTGGTTTCTCCGTATTTGTTATTTCCAATTTCGGAGGTACCGTAGCATTGGGGGCTTTGGTTTCGGCTACCTTGCTTTTTGCCATGTTGGCAAATTTAACACTCTTACCATCACTGCTATTATCTTTGGAACGGAGTATTGCCAATAAAGAAGTATTGAAAAAACCACAAATTGATATTCTTCCAAAAGATGAAGTCAATATTAATGATTCCGAAGTGTAGCCCTTCTTTTATTACCTATGAACTCGTTTCTTTTTTTCAAAAGGCTATCTTTGCGGTCTTAATTTTGAAGTATTTAAAATGAACTCAACTAGTGTAAAAGAATTACTTTCCACTACTCCGACACAACAGGAAGTTGTTGTAAATGGATGGGTGAAGACCTTTAGAAGTAATAGGTTTATAGCCTTGAACGACGGTTCCACCATCAATAACATACAATGTGTTGTGGACTTTGAACTATTTGATGAAGATCTGTTGAAGCAAATTGCCACAGGAGCGGCCTTAAAAATCAAGGGTCTCTTGGTAGAAAGCCAAGGGAAGGGACAAAAGGTAGAAATTCAGGTAAAGGGAATCATTGTACATGGTACCGCCGATCCTGAAATATACCCTATTCAACCCAAAAAGCATTCTTTGGAGTTCTTAAGGGAAAAAGCACATTTGCGGATCCGGACCAATACTTTTGCAGCGGTTATGCGGGTACGTTCCGCATTGTCATTTGCCATACACCGATACTTTCAAAAAAATGGATTCTATTATTTTCATGCCCCGATCATTACGGGATCGGATGCGGAAGGGGCGGGCGAGATGTTCCGTGTGACTACTTTGGACCCCATTAATCCACCTGTTACGGAAAAAGGTGAAGTAAACTACAAGGAAGATTTCTTTGGCAAGGAGACCAACCTTACCGTATCCGGCCAATTGGAAGCCGAAGCTTACGCCATGGGACTTGGTAAGGTGTATACTTTTGGACCGACATTCCGGGCGGAAAACTCCAACACGTCCAGACATTTGGCCGAGTTTTGGATGATAGAGCCTGAAATGGCTTTTTACGACCTTGCCGCAAACATGGATTTGGCCGAGGATTTCATTAAGGACGTTATCAGCTATGTGTTGGAAAACTGTGCCGAAGATCTGCAGTTTTTAGAAAAAAGACTTTTAGACGAGGAAAAGACCAAACCACAGGCCGATCGAAGTGAAATGGCATTGATCGAAAAACTGAAGTTTATCGTAGATAATAACTTCAAAAGGGTTACCTATACGGAAGCCATAGACATCTTAAGAAACAGCAAACCCAATAAAAAGAAAAAATTCCAATATCCCATTGATGAATGGGGCGCCGACCTACAAAGCGAGCACGAGCGTTATTTAGTGGAAAAACATTTTAAATGTCCAGTCATTCTATTTGATTATCCTGCTAAAATCAAAGCATTTTACATGCGCTTGAACGAAGACGGAAAAACCGTCAGGGCTATGGACATCCTATTTCCTGGAATTGGTGAAATCGTAGGCGGTTCGCAACGCGAAGAGCGTTTAGATGTATTAAAAGCAAAAATAGATGCGCTGGGAATCGATGAAAAAGAACTTTGGTGGTATCTGGATCTTCGGAAATTCGGAACGGCCGTGCATAGTGGTTTTGGCCTTGGATTTGAACGTTTGGTCCTCTTTGCCACTGGCATGGGAAATATACGTGATGTAATACCTTTTCCAAGAACACCTCAAAATGCCGAGTTTTAAACTGAATTCTTTAACTTTATAGGAAGAATTATCCCCATGCTTAAACAACACTTACAGTTTAAATTATCCCAAAAGCTTTCACCACAGCAAATACAGCTGATGAAACTGATACAATTGCCTACGCAGGCTTTTGAGCAACGGCTGAAGCAGGAAATGGAAGAAAATCCGGCATTGGAAAGTGGAAAAGAAGAAAACGATGCACAGGAGGACGATTTTGGTGATCCTTACGAAGATGGGGCAGATAACGAGAGTATTAATACGGATGATATTAACATAGATGATTATTTAAGTGACGACGAGGTTCCGGATTATCGTACACAGACCAGCAACTATAGTGCGGATGATGATGAAAAAAGTATTCCTTATGCCGCAGGCACCTCGTTCAATCAATACCTTTTAAATCAGTTAAATACCGTTTATCTAAACGATGAGGAATGGGCTATCGCCGAATTTTTGGTCGGCAGCGTAGATGAAAGCGGCTATATCCGTAGACCATTATCGGATATCCTTGACGATTTGGCCTTTACCCAAAACATTTATGCCGAGGAAGAGATGATAGAAAAGGTTTTAAGAATAGTGCAGGAATTAGATCCTCCGGGAGTGGGTGCCCGATCATTGGAAGAATGTCTCATTATTCAATTAAAACGCAAAGAACCTACCCCTAGCATTGAGCTGGCCATTACCATTTTAGAAAAATCCTTTGAACAATTTACCAAAAAGCACTATCAGAAACTGATTCAAAAACACGGTATTGACGAAGATGAGTTAAAGGGGGCTATTTCGGAGATTGAAAAATTGAATCCCAAGCCTGGAGGTTCCTATTCCGGAAATACCAGAATGATAGAGCATGTGGTTCCGGATTTTTCTATCCGAATAGTAGAAGGAGAATTAGAACTAACATTGAACGGACGGAATGCACCGGAACTTCACGTATCCAGGGAGTACAGTAATATGCTACAGGGATATAAAAACGCAAAGGATAAGTCTAAATCCCAAAAAGATACCGTTTTGTTCATAAAACAAAAGTTGGATGCGGCAAAATGGTTTATTGATGCTATTAGGCAAAGGCAGCAGACCCTCTATATCACCATGAATGCGATAATGCAGTATCAAAAAGAGTATTTTCTATCGGGAGACGAGCGCAAGCTGCGCCCCATGATACTAAAGGATATTGCGGATGCTATAGACATGGACGTTTCCACTGTTTCCCGTGTTGCCAATAGTAAATATGTGGATACCCCTTATGGTACAAAATTGATAAAGGAGTATTTCTCCGAATCCATGAAAAATGAACAAGGGGAAGACGTTTCTACCAAAGAGATCAAGAAAATATTGGAAACGGTTATTGGTGAAGAGGAAAAGAAAAAACCATTTACAGATGATAAATTGGCGGCATTATTAAAAGAAAAAGGTTATCCTATCGCCAGAAGAACCGTAGCCAAATATCGGGAGCAACTGGGCATTCCTGTGGCAAGGCTCAGAAAACAGATATAATGAGGCCCTTCTTACTAGTAATATCCTACATTTTTCATCCGCTGTTCATCCCCTTTGCGGGTACCATGACCTATTTCCTTGTTACACCAAAATACAGCCCTTTGGAGCTACAAAGTGGAAATATTCTACCCATCTTCATACTAACGGTAATCATCCCAATTATCAGTTTTCTCATTTTAAAGAATATGGGAATCGTAAAATCTATTTTTATGCCTTCTATAAAGGAGCGGAAATATCCCCTGTATATTAGCATTTCCCTTTTCTTTATGATTTTGATCAAGGTGATTCCCAACAATTATACCGCAGAACTCTATTATTATTTTGTGGGCCTCATAGCAGCAACCTCCTCCTCTTTATTCTTACTTTTTATAGATTTTAAAAGTAGTATGCACATGATGGGAATAGGCAGTTTTCTAATGTTTCTTATCGGCCTTAGCGTTCATTTTGAAATTAACATTACTATGGCCATAAGTCTTTTTACTTTAGTCGCCGGACTCATAGCAACTTCAAGGCTTTATTTAAAAGCCCATAGTAAAGCGGAAGTTTTTATCGGTTTTTTAATTGGAATGATGTCTCAATTACTTACTATAAAATTTTGGTTATAGGATGTAGAATATGATTCCTATTCGCAAAGGCCTAACTTCTATTGCTTCGCCGTTGACGGTACTTACATCATCATTGAACAGTCCGGTCAATGAATAATAGGTGTGAATATTAAAGGTATTATAGCCAAAATTCAATGTTAGGCCATATTGAAATCTTCGTATGTCCGTGTTGTTGAATGAAATCTTGTTCCCATCATCTGGTACAAACTTAGATCTTCTTCCCATAACATATTCCCCCCTGACCCCGGTATAGATACGCCAGAACTTATAGCTATTGGTAGTAGAGTTGCGCCATCTAAACTCTAAAGGCATCTCCATTACGTGCGTCTCCAGTTTGTTTCTCTTAAAATTCGTATCCGAATCCAACATCGTATATTCAAAACCATTCGTGGATTCATTTACGCCTAGATTTGAATAGTATGAGTTTATGGCATAGCCTAAACCGACACCAAAAGCAATAGTCCTCCTGGTGTTTAAAGGAATATCCCTTATGAAACCAACTTGCAAGCCATAGGATAAATTTCTTTGGGCAATATCCGTCGGTCTGTTCAACAACAGGTTATACGTAACACCTATATAAAACTGATCTTCAAGATAGGAGGTGTCGTCTACTTGCAATATGGTATCCCTGGTTAGCTGCGCATGAGAATATAGGGTTACAAAAAAAAGAAGGGATACAAACAGCCTGTACATATCTACCAGTAAATAATTAGATGAATTAGCTATTACAAAAAAACGCTTCAAATAATTATTTGAAGCGTTTATAAATTTTATTAAGAATTACCTTATTGCAAATTATTAAAGGCGTCACCTTCATAGGTAGTATAATTGACCTTTAATGCGTTTACTTTTCGAAGCTCCTGCTTAATATCGGAAACTATTCCCATATTAGCATTTTTATCTACCTTAAGAGCCGTGGTAAGCACATTTTGTAATTCTTGGGGCTTCTTGGCCCGCTCTGCCAATATATAAGATCCTACCTCCGATACATCAGCGAACTTATCGTTCAATTGAATCTTTGATTCCGTACCGAATACCTTCTGGTATTCACGGGTGGGTTTACCCACAAAGAGATATATTACCCTATCTTTTTTTTCCAATTTCTTTATCTCACTAGCATTGGGCAAAACATTCTCCACTTTTATGGTACTGTCCTTCATTACAGTTACCGTCATAAAAAAGAACAAGAGCATAAATACAATATCCGGCAGTGATGCCGTAGACACTGCGGGGGTCTCTCCATCTTTTTTCTTATTGAATTTCGACATATTCTTTAATTTTAAACTTCTTGTTTAGTTTGAAGATGTTTCCGCCTCGGATAATTTTTGAGGGAACAATTCTTGAATCCTTTTCACCTTTTCCTTTAAGTCATCCCAAACGCACGAAGGTGTCTCGGGATTAAGAAACGCCGCTTCCATATCCGTGAAATCTCGTTTGAATAGCCGCTGTGCTTCCCTATCACGAAGGTCATTGTATGCCCCTACCAATTCGTTCTGAACGGTAATATAAGTCCCGTAAGGAGTCTCCCTATCGTTTTTTAATGATATAATGGCCTTGGATGGATTATCCGATGAGGAAGCATCTCTTTTTCCTTTACAATAATTGCAATAGTCCGGACTTCCCGAAGGTGCTCCTCCATTATCCAAAAAGGCTATCGCTTTTTTTCTTAACTCTTTGAGGTCTATTAATTCCTCATCCGCCAACAGCTGACCGTTTTTGTTAATATTGACCTGGAAAATATTCTTCTGCTTAATAACCACATCTGTATCTGGCGGTTCCATTGGGGGCAACATACGATCTAGTCCTGCATCCGTTTCTATAGTTGTGGTTACCAAGAAAAAGATGAGCAGTAAGAACGCAATATCTGCCATAGAACCTGCATTTACTTCTGGTGCTCCTGCTCTTCTACCCATAATTTATAGTTTTATTTACTGAATAATTTTTTTATTCCTGGGATAACCATCGCGGCAACCGCAACAATCGTTAAAATGAAAAATACATTTAGCCCCATTCCTATCTTCTTAACGGTACTTTCTGAAGTCTCTATACCTCTTTCCGCCATTTGGGATATATCAATATCCGTGCCACTTGCAAGTCCATAAGAAATAGCGACGACCAATAGGAAACCTCCGATAACGAATAGTGTTTTCTTAAGTCCACTTGGGCTCGCAAACAAATTTTTGAGCGTAAAAACAAGACTGACGACTACAGCGATTGCCAAGAGCAGATATGTTATAAGAAACATTAGGTTCATAGACCCGCTTTGAATTGCCTCGGAAGCCGGCATATTCCTGTCAGGAAGCTGGGTCCAAAGGACGAATCCTGCCAAACCCAAGACAATTAATACTATTTTTAATATTTTATGCATGACGTTTATCTATTAGGTCCGACTTATTTTTTGTGATCAACCAACATATCGATCAGCGTGATCGAAGAATCTTCCATATCATTTACAATGCTATCTATTTTGGCAATGATGTAGTTATAGAAAATTTGAAGTATGATCGCAGTAATAAGACCGAATACCGTAGTTAACAATGCAACTTGGATATCACCGGCAATAAGTGAGGCACTTAAGTTACCTACCGCAGCAATTTTTTGGAAAGCCTGAATCATACCGATTACTGTACCCATGAAACCTAGCATAGGAGCAATTGCGATGAACAAGGATAGCCAGGAAACGTTTTTCTCCAACTGTCCCATTTGAACCCCGCCATAAGCCACTACGGCCTTTTCAGCAGATTCTACACTTTCTCCGGCCCTATCCAATCCGTGATAAAAAATTGAGGCAACGGGACCCTTTGTGTTTCTACATACTTCCTTGGCAGCCTCAACACCTCCAGATGATAGCGCATCTTCTACCTGCTGCTTTAACTTGGTAGTGTTGGTACTTGCCAGATTTAAAAATATAATTCTTTCAATAGCAACTGCAAGACCGAGGATCAAACACAAAAGAACGATTCCCATAAATCCGGCACCACCTTGGATGAACTGCTCTTTTAGAACCTGTGTGAATCCTTTTTCCGCGTCCGCCGCCGCCTCATCCTGAAGCATTACCGTCGCTGTGGCCACTGTTGTAGATAGATTTGAAACTATTGCTTTTGCGCTTACCGTATTTGTATTTAGAACAAATAGCCCAGCCATTGCTAGGATCGAGAATAACTTTTTCATTTCTTTCAAACTTAAATTTAGTTAGTTAATAGGGTTAAAGATAAAAAAAAATTGTAATTAAAAAATTAAAACTTTGAAGCAGAGAGGAAGGGATTCGAACCCTCGATACACTTTTGGTGTATACACACTTTCCAGGCGTGCGCCTTCGACCACTCGGCCACCTCTCTAAGTTTAGCCTTTAAAGGTTGCCCAAATAACAAAAAAATTATTAGTTAAAGAAATTTAGGGCGTTATTTTTATTGCATTTCCCCGCGCAAGGAAGTTTCAAATATAGTTTTGAACAATTTGGACGAAACCTTGTTACCCAAAAGATACATCAACTTTGTAATGGCCGCTTCGGTGGTAATATCCTTACCGTTAATGATTTGCAGATTTTGAAGTTGCTTACTTGTTTCATATTGACCCATTAAAACACTTCCGCCGGAACACTGGGTTACGTTTATAATATACAAGCCACTATCCATAGCTTTTTTTAAATCGGCAATTAACCAATCATCCGTAGGCGCATTGCCCGCACCATAGGTTTCCAATACCAATGCCTTAAGACCGTCAGTATTTAGGATGCTTCGCAATACAGATCGACCAAGTCCCGGAAACAACTTTAAAATGGCCACATTGCTGTCTAGCCTCTTATGTGCGACCATTTTTTTAGGTTTTTTATTTTTCAACAGGTATTGATGATGCACTTTTAAATGAACCCCTGATTCTGCCAATGCGGGATAGTTCAAAGAAGTAAACGCTTCAAAATGTTCCGCATTTATTTTAGTTGTCCTATTGGCCCTATATAGTTTATACTCAAAATAAAGACCTACTTCCTGGATCACAGGTCTCCCATTTTGCCTCAGGGCGGCAATTTGTATGGAGGTGATAAGATTCTCCTTGGCATCTGTGCGCAAATCCCCTATGGGCAATTGGGATCCTGTAAAAATTACAGGCTTGTCCAAATTTTCCAACATATAACTTAATGCCGAGGAGGTGTAGCTCATGGTATCACTACCATGCAACACAACAAAACCATCATAATTTTCATATTTCCGCTCTATGATCGTCGCAAGAGAGACCCAATGGGTCGTATTCATATTGGATGAATCAATAGGCACTTTAAAGGAAATACTATCTATAGCACAATCTAGTTGGCCCAGCTCCGGAATGTTCTCTATTAATTTTTCAAAATTAAATGCCTTTAAAGCACCGGATGCATAATCCTTTACCATACCGATGGTACCCCCGGTATATATGAGTAGAATATTGGTTTTTTTCTTGTTCAAAGTTTATGGTTTATGGTTCAAGGTTTTGGTTTCCAGTTTCTAATTTCTGAATACTCATTACTGAATACTGATTTCTGGTCTTTTCTCCTTTATCTTTTATCTGTTGTCTTTTTCCTTTGTATTCGGTCTTTTTTCCTTGTTCAAGGTTTATGGTTTAAAACATCAATTTTCCAGTTTATATGTGATATGAATTTAGATACCAAATACGTCCTTGGAATTCTTTGTGGTTATGGTAGCTATTTCTTCCTTTTCTTTGTTATAAATTAAAGATAGCTTATCTAGCACATGTATTAAATAAGAGCTTTCATTGCGTTTTCCACGATAGGGTGCCGGTGCCAAATACGGAGAATCCGTTTCCAATACAATATGCTTTAACTCAATCGCCTCTAAAAAGTCAGCGATTTTTCCGTTCTTAAAAGTAACCACCCCACCGATTCCCAGTTTCATATTACAGGATATGGCTTGGTGTGCCTGCGCTAAGGTACCTGTAAAGCAATGAAAAATACCGAACAATTCTTTACCCTTTTCTTCCTCGAGTACATCAAAAATTTCGTCGAACGCCTCCCTACAATGTATTACTATGGGTAAGGCATATTTTTTTGCCAAACGTATCTGCAACCTAAATGCTTCCTTTTGCTGCTCAAAAAATGTCTTGTCCCAATACAGATCGATACCTATCTCCCCGACGGCATAAAATTTTCTTTTAGCAAGCATTGCTTCTACATGCGCAAGCTCCTCCAAATAATTTTCCTTAACATGTGTTGGATGCAATCCCATCATTAAAAATACATTCTTCGGATAGGTCTCTTCCAAACGCAACATAGCTTGGGTATAGGTGGAATCTATGGCCGGGATAAAAAAGCGTTCGATGCCATGGGCCAAGGCATTTTTAATGACGCTGTCCCTATCATCATCAAAAGCTTCGCTATATAAGTGTGTATGGGTATCCGTAAGTATCATGTTGCAAAAATAGTATTATAAATCATTATAAATTTCAACGCTATTCTAAATGTAAAAATTCAGGAAATTTTCCGTTTTCCCAAACCTAGGAATTCCGTTTTATGCTGTATTATCACAAAAAAGTATCTTTGAAAAAAAAACTATATGACGGGTCTCAAAAAGTTTTTGCACCGAAAAAATTATACTCGCGTTCGCTTAAGGCTTACCGCAACCAACCATTTTGAGATTACGGCCAAAATCAATGGCATTACCGGACGCTTTATTCTGGATACCGGTGCATCGAATACTTGTGTAGGATTCGATAAAATTGATTTTTTCGAGCTTATCTCCAAGGATTCCAACGTAAAGGCCGCGGGAGCAGGGGCTACCAATATGGAAACTCAAATTTCCGTAAAAAACAAAATTGAAATCGGTGATTGGAGCAAAAAGAAATTAAAAATAGTGCTTTTCGACTTGGTACATGTCAATGAAGCACTTACCGCCCATAAAGCGCTTCCCGTGGATGGTATCATAGGGGCAGATATTCTTAAAAGGGCCAAAGCAATAATAGATTATGATAAGGGTTTTGTGTACCTAAAGCAAAAAAAATAAACCTATACGGTTTTTAACGCCTCATAGGTTTATTTATTTACGAAACCTGTGGTAGGTTACGACCTAACTTATTATTAGTTTAAAAGCCGGACTAAACTATAGTTCCAAAGATTTCTTAAGGTCATTGTCCATCAACAACTCGACCGGATTTTCCAAAGCTTCCTTCACAGCGACCAAAAATCCTACGGACTCCTTACCATCTATAATCCTATGGTCATAGGATAATGCAACATACATTACCGGAGCAATGGCAATGGCCCCATCCCTTACAATAGGCCTTTCCACAATATTATGCATTCCCAGAATAGCACTTTGAGGCGGATTGATAATAGGTGTGGACAACATGGACCCAAAAACCCCTCCATTGGTGATAGTAAAGGTTCCTCCCGTCATCTCATCTACCGTAATTTCTCCTTCGCGTGCACGTATGGCCAAGCGTTTTACTTCTGCTTCAATACCCCTAAAAGTAAGATTCTCTGCATTCCTGATAACGGGCACCATTAATCCTTTTGGGCCCGAAACGGCAATACTGATATCACAAAAGTCATAGGTCAACATCTCCTTACCGTCTATCATGGAATTTACGGCAGGATACAGTTCCAATGCCCTAACTACCGCCTTGGTAAAGAAAGACATAAACCCTAGACTTACACCATGTTTTTCCTTGAACGTCTCCTTATGTTGTTTACGTAATTCAAAAATAGGTGACATGTCCACTTCATTAAAAGTGGTCAACATAGCAGTTTCATTTTTGGCGGCTACCAAACGTTCCGCAACTTTACGGCGCAACATAGAAAGTTTGGATCGGCGCTCTCCCCTACTACCACCGGTTGGTGTTCCCATAGATGGAACCGCACTGACCGCATCTTCCTTGGTTATTCTTCCGTCCCTTCCGGTTCCGGAAACGGTGGATGTAGCTATCCCCTTTTCATCCAATATTTTCCTTGCGGCGGGGGAAGGAGTCCCTGAAGCATAGGTCTTGGCCTTTGCATCTTCTTTCTTTTCCTCCTTAGGAGCTTCAACTTTTTCCTCTTCTTTTGGAGCTTCTTTTTTCTCCTCTGTAGGGGCTCCCCCTTCAGGTTTTTCAGCACTGGTATCGATCAAACAAACAACTTCACCAACGGCAACGGCATCTCCCTCTTCCGCCTTTAGCGTAATAATACCGCTTTCTTCCGCCGGCAGTTCCAAAGTGGCCTTATCGGAGTCTACCTCGGCAATTGCTTGGTCCTTTTCAACATAGTCCCCATCACTGACCAACCATTCTGCAATTTCTACCTCGGTAATGGATTCCCCCGGAGAGGGAACTTTCATTTCTAAAATCATGCTGTGCTAATTTGATTTATTATTTCTTGTTTTTTTTCTTGTGGTATTGTCCTTGGTCTTGTCAAAGACATAATCTATTACTTGTTGATGGCGATTTTTGGAACGTACGGAACTACCTGCCGCCGGAGAGGCATAAAATCGTCTTGAGGCCACCCTAAACTTACGAGCTTCATCAAAATGCATCAATAAATGGCTCCAAGCCCCCATATTTCTTGGCTCCTCTTGGGCCCATACCAAATCATCGATATTCTTATATTTTTTTATGATCGCCTTCATTTTTTCCGAGGGTAAGGGAAACAACTGTTCTACCCTTACCAAAGCAACGTCATCCCTATTGCCTTCCTCCTTTGCGACCAATAGGTCATAATAAAATTTACCGGTACAGAAAACAAGGCTTTTAATTTTTGTAGTATCTGCCGCAACATCATCAATAACCTCTTGGAAGCCTCCCGACACCAATTCATCTACCGTGGAAACCGCCTTGGGATGGCGCAACAGACTCTTTGGTGTAAATATGATCAATGGCTTTCTAAAATTCGCTTTCATTTGCCTGCGGAGTATATGGAACATTTGTGCAGGAGTGGTACAATCCGCTACGTACATATTGTCCCTGGCACAGAGCTGTAAGTATCGTTCCATACGCGCCGAAGAATGCTCCGCACCCTGACCTTCGTATCCATGCGGCAACAACATGACCAAACCGTTCTGTAATTTCCATTTATCCTCTGCGGCCGAAATATACTGATCCAGCATAATCTGGGCTCCATTGCTGAAATCCCCAAACTGGGCTTCCCAAATGGTCAAGGTATTGGGACTGGCCATGGCATACCCATAATCGAAACCTACTACCCCATATTCGGACAGGAGCGAGTTGTAGATTTGAAATTGGCCCTGCTTTTCGGACAGTCTATTGAGCAAGATAATCTCTTCTTCACTATCTTCTACCTTCATCACTGCATGTCTGTGGGAAAAGGTACCTCTTTCCACATCCTGACCGGACATGCGCACTCCAAAACCTTCTTCCAGCAAAGTTCCATAGGCCAAAAGTTCGCCCATGGCCCAATCCAACTTATCCGTCTCAAAAAACATCTTTTTACGATCCCCTATGAGTCTTTCTATCTTGCGTAAAAATTTTTTGCCCTCGGGCAATTCAGTGATGACCTCCGCAATCTTTATTAATTTCTCCTTATTAAAAGTGGTATCGACCGCATCCATCATCTCCCACTCCCTAACGGCTGCAAAGCCCTTCCATTCATCGGCCATGAAAGGTGTAATTATGGTCTTATCCTCTTTTCGGGAATCTTCAAGTTCCTCTTCCAAGGATGCTTTATATTCCTTTTCCAATTCCTTAACATAACCTTCCTGGATAACACCCTCAGCCAGCAATCGCGCCGCATAGATATCCCTTGGATTCTTATGTTTGGCGATAGCTTTATACAGTTTAGGCTGGGTAAACCGGGGCTCATCACCTTCATTATGCCCATATTTTCGGTACCCCAAAAGATCAATGAAGACGTCCCTGTTAAAGCGCATTCGGTATTCCAATGCAAATAGGGAAGCATGTACCACTGCCTCGGCATCATCTGCATTTACATGCAATACGGGACTAAGTGTAACTTTACCTACATCCGTACAATAGGTTGATGATCGGGCATCCAAATAATTGGTAGTAAATCCTATTTGATTATTAACCACAATGTGTATAGTGCCGTTAGTTTTGTATCCATCCAAATTGGCCATTTGCACCACTTCATATACTATTCCCTGACCGGCAATGGCCGCATCGCCATGGACTACAATAGGCAATACCTTTGAAAAATCCTCTGGATAATGGGAATCCTGTTTGGCCCTTGTTATCCCTTCCACCACTGCACCTACAGTTTCTAAATGGGAGGGGTTGGGGGCGATATTCATTTTAATCTTATTGCCCTTATCGGATTTCCGGTCAGAGGTCCAACCCAGATGATATTTCACATCCCCATCAAAAACCTCTTGTTCGTAATCCTTTCCATCAAATTCACTAAAAATATCCTTGGCCTGTTTTCCAAATATATTGGTCAGTACATTTAACCGTCCCCTATGGGCCATTCCCATAACAAACTGTTCAACACCCATTTCAGCGGCTCTTTCTACCACTGCATCCAAGGCAGGGATCAAAGATTCGTTTCCTTCCAAGGAGAATCTTTTTTGCCCAACGTATTTTGTATGTAAAAAACTTTCAAAGGATACGGCCTGATTTAACTTTTTAAGGATATACTTTTTTCTATCACTATCGAAATTAGGGTGATTATCGTTTACGTTAAGCCAATTCTGCACCCATTCCAAGCGTTCGGGATTGCGCATATACATGTATTCCACACCGATCGCATCACAATAAATACGCTTCAGGTGTTTTATGATATTGCTCAGTGTACGTGCACCTATACCTATGATTTCACCTGCATTGAATACAGTGTCCAAATCGTCATTGGACAGCCCAAACTGTTCAATATCGAGTGTAGGGGTATATTTTCTTCGCTCCCGGACCGGATTCGTTTCAGTAAACAAATGGCCTCTATTCCTGTAGGCATCAATAAGCTTAACGACCCGAAACTCTTTTTGCACGGATTCCGGTATAGCTACCAATTCCCCATTTGCCATACTTGTAGCTCCATTTTGGGAAGAAACATCAACTTCATCCAAAGCGGTTTCCTGCCCAAAATCGAACCCTTGGAAGAAAGCGCGCCAGCTAGGTTCGACACTATCCGGATTCACTAAATATTTATCATATAGTTCTGCGAAAAAGGACGTATGCGCAGTATTTAAAAAGGAATACTTATCCATGGAAATCTTCTAGGTCTTTAGCATAAAATATCTTCAAAAATACAACATTTAACATTTCCAATCTTATCTTGGGCGGTATTATTGGAAAAAATTAACGATATAGGCCAAAACGCTTTATGTAATCATCAAACGGACTTTTTTACTGTTATTTTTTGTTCGTTCGAGGCATTGTCCACCTTCCCTTTACCAAAAGTTTGTCAAGTCGTTTTTTGAAAAAAATGTCCTACACGGGCGCATGGCACTTTTGGAGGTTGCAGGGAGTGAACAATATAGCCAATGACCACTGGTTGCCAGTATTTTACGAGGGATTGATTTTCAATTCAAGAAATATTGGGATAGGGATTTCATAGGACGCCTTGTATGATACTGATATCAACGTATATCCGCCACTTGGAAAGCGTTTATTTCTAAGGTCGGGAACAATTAAGACGCATATTTTGCCTTAAACCAAACCTTTTCCCACTCACGCTTAAAGATTAGAAAAGATACCTGCTCCGCGACTTCTACTACGTCTAAAGCACTAATTTCCTTAAATGCCTTCTCTGGTACATCTATTACATAAAGAAGGTTCAAGTAATCGGTAAACTTTTCCAAAATTAGAAAGTAAATCTTTTCCTGTAAAGTCGCCTTAAGGTCACTTGGCTCTACATCCAAGGAAAAATCTATAGGTACGTTTGCCAAATTAAAATCCTTTAACAACTGCGCTATAAGTGGGTCGTATAGGTTTTGCGCATGGGCGCTCTCTAGAAGTTCTAAACTATTGGGGAAATTTGCGATCATACATTATGTACGTAATTTCCTTACCATATGGTTTATTCATTTTTATAAATTACGCCATTTTTCATCACAAAAACTACATGCTCCATAATAGCGATATTTTTTGTGGGGTTTTCCGATACGGCAATGATATCCGCCAAAAATCCTTCTTTTAATTGACCAAGTTCATTGCCCATTCCCAATAGATCGGAATTCGTTACCGTAGCTGAAGCCAAAGCCTGCATTGGTGGCATACCGACTTCTACCATATATGCAAATTCTTTAGCATTTAAACCATGTGGAAATACGCCTGCATCCGTTCCAAAGGCAATCAGAACTCCTTTTTTATAGGCCTTCTTAAAAGTATCTTGTATCAAAGGTCCTATTTCCCTGGCCTTTTGGGCAACGACTTCCGGAAAAAACCCAGGTACTTTCGCTTTTTCGGTAACCTGTTTGCCCGCCGTTATCGTTGGGACCAAATAACTATTGTATTGCTTCATTAAATCCATAGTGGCCTCACTCATATAACTCCCATGTTCAATGGTCTTAATACCTCCTTTTATGGCTCGCTGCATGCCCTCATCGCCATGTGCATGGGCAGCGGTAAGCATTCCATAGTCCTTGGCGGTTTCTGTAATAGCTTTTATCTCTTCAATGGTAAATTGTGGGTTCTTACCGCTCTTTGCCACACTGAGGACTCCTCCCGTAGCGGTAATCTTAATAACGTCGGATCCATCTTTGTAGCGCTGTCTGACGGCTTTTTTACCATCTTCCGGCGAATTGACGACCCCTTCTTCCGGGCCTGGATCGCCCATTAAACTCTTTCGCATACCGTTAGTTGGATCGGCATGGCCTCCGGTAGTAGCAATGGCCTTTCCAGCGGTAAAAATCCGAGGCCCATCTACCAGACCCCTATTGACGGCATTGCGTAAGGCAATATTAACGCCACTGCCCCCTAAATCCCTTACGGTCGTAAAACCGGCCATTAAGGTACGCTTGGCATATACCGTAGACTGAAAAGCCACATCGGCCTCATTTTTCGTAAACCTGTCCATATAGGTCTTAGGGCCCGATTCGCTCTCTATGTGCACATGCATATCTATTAGCCCCGGAAGTACGGTCTTATTTTTTAAATCGATTACCTTATCTTTTTCGGAACCATTTGCAAATCCATTTTGGATACTTTTTATTTTGTTCCCGGATACCACGATCGTTTTTTCGGACAAGACCTTACCCGACTTTGTATCTATAATATTTCCACATTGTAAATAGGTATCCTGTGCAGTTGTCATCATCGCAAGTAAAAAAGCGATCGGTAAAATAATTTTCTTCATGTTTAGTATAGTTTGGTAGCTTACTGTAAGCTCAATCGTTTTTTCTTTTCATTGAAAATTCATCATTCCCTAAGGGTAGGGTCATTTCTTCAATACATGCTCATTTCTAATTTTTTGTTCCCAATCCCAGGCAGATTTCATGGCCTCGTCCAAAGTAGACTTGGCTTTCCATCCTAGAATTTCATTTGCCTTGGTCGTATCCGCATAAGCAGAAATAACATCACCTGCCCTCCTGCTTACAATTTTATAATTCAGTTTTTTTTCTGAAACACGTTCAAAACTTTCTATCACTTGCAAAACGGAACTTCCTTTCCCTGTCCCTACATTAAAAACTTCATAGTTTTTTTCGTTCTTACCCCCTATAAGTCTCTGTAATGCAATTACATGCGCTTTTGCCAAATCTACTACATGGATATAATCCCGTACGCAAGTACCGTCCTCCGTTGGATAATCATCCCCAAAAACCAAGAGTTGCTCTCGTATTCCTACAGCGGTCTGCGTAATAAAGGGGACTAAATTCTGGGGGACACCAATAGGCAATTCCCCGATTTTGGCACTGGGATGTGCACCCATTGGATTAAAGTATCGCAATGAGATAGTTTGTAAATTTGGTTTTACCTTACAGGTATCCTGAATAATTTCCTCGCCGATCTGCTTGGTATTCCCATAAGGGGATTCGGCATTCTTTACAGGTGCTTCCTCGGTAATGGGCATTTTATCTGCCTGACCATAGACCGTACAGGAAGAACTAAAGATAAAACAGGCCTTATCCTTATTTGATAGTTCTTGCAAAAGATATACTAGGGTTCCAAGGTTGTTTTCATAATACAATAAAGGCTTCTCCACACTTTCGCCTACCGCTTTTGACGCAGCGAAGTGAATTACACCTTTTATATCATCATGCCGTTTGAAAAAATCTTGAACTTTAGGTTTCTCCCTAAGATCCAGATTCTCAAAAACAGGTGTTTTGCCTGTAATAGAATGAATCCCTTCTACCACTTCTTCGGATGCGTTGGAGAGATTGTCTATGATAACCACGTCAAAACCCTCATTTTGCAATTCCACAACGGTATGGGAACCTATAAACCCTAATCCCCCCGTAACCAGTATCTTCATTCTTATTCTTTTATAAATTCAATGACCGTCTCTGTGATGTAAGCTATTTGCTCATCATCCAATTCGGTATGCATGGGCAAGGAAATCACTTCTTTTACCAACTGATTGGTCACCGGGAAATCGGCCTCCTTATACCGATCATCCACATACGCTTTCTGACGATGCAAGGGAATCGGATAATACACCCCGCACGGGATTTCCCTATCGTTTAAATGTTGTGCCAAGGCATCCCTATCCACATTCAAGATCCGTAAGGTATACTGATGGAATACGTGGCAATCACAGCTATCGCATATACCGTCGCATCCGTTTACGGTTTTGGGCACTACAATGTTTTCTTCGCCTTCAAAAGCTCTAGAATACTTTCGGGCCGCTTCCCTCCTTTTAGCATTGTACTCGTCTAGTTTAGGTAGTTTGGCCCGGAGTACGGCTGCTTGTATGGAATCCAACCTAGAATTGACCCCAACCACATCATGGTGATAGCGTTTGTACATGCCATGATTTACAATGCCTCTTATGGTATGTGCCAGATCATCATCATTGGTAAAAATAGCGCCCCCATCTCCATAGCATCCCAAATTTTTTGAAGGAAAAAATGAAGTGGCGGATACATGTCCAATAGTTCCAGCCTTCTGTTTTTTTCCATCTTTGAACGTATGATCAGCTCCTATTGCTTGGGCATTATCCTCAATGACATATAGGTTATGCTTTTGTGCCAATTCCATAATAACATCCATAGGGGCACATTGTCCAAACAGGTGTACGGGAACTATAGCTTTGGTTTTTGGAGTTATGGCCTTTTCCAAGGCGATAGGATCTATGTTAAAGGTATCCGGATCCACATCTACAAGTACCGGTGTAAGTTTCAACAATGCGATGACCTCCACCGTAGCGGCAAAAGTAAAATCTGCAGTGATAACCTCATCTCCTTGCTCCAGACCCAGACCCATCATAGCGATCTGTAAGGCGTCCGTACCGTTGGCACACGGAATCACATGTTTGACCCCTACATACTCCTCCAATTCCTTTTGGAAAGCATGAACCTCCGGACCATTGATAAATGCGGCCGAATCTAAAACTTTGGAAATGGAGGAATTTACTTGTTCTTTGATGGGTTGGTATTGACCGGTAAGGTCTACCATTTGAATTTTCTTCATCTGCGGTAATTAAATAGATGCCGAAATGAATTCGGCACAAGCAATATTACAAAAATATGGAACCGCTGCCAATGAATTTATGGAAAGAAGCGTATTTTAGCCGTAAACTAGTAAAAGGTGTTCGCCATATACAGCCTAGCCATATCCATTTCATCATTTTTCCTGAAAGTTATTGCCCTTTTCAATCCCAAGATAAAGCTATTTGTAGATGGCAGAAAGGATACTTTTACGTTTCTAAAAAATCGGATTTCCAAGGATGACAAAACTATTTGGGTACATACGGCATCCTTGGGCGAATTTGAACAAGGTTTGCCCATCATAGAAAAACTTAGGGCGGTATATGGGGAGTATAAAATATTGGTCACTTTTTTTTCACCTTCGGGATATGAGGTAAAAAAGAACACAAAAGCAGCTGATCTAGTTACCTATCTGCCTTTGGATACCAAAACCAAGGCCGAAAAATTCATTCGTTTAGTACAACCTAAATTAGCAATTTTTGTAAAGTATGAAATCTGGCCGAATTACCTGAAGATTCTTAGGACGAACAAGGTCCCTACGCTCCTTATCTCTGCGATTTTTAAAAAGGAACAGGTTTTTTTCAAATGGTATGGCAATTTTATGCGCAAGGCACTGCGTAATTTTTCCTGTTTTTTTGTTCAGGACAAGAATTCCGAAAATCTCTTACATTCTATCGGCCTCAATAATGTATTCATCAGTGGAGATACTCGATTTGATAGAGTCTCCGAAATTTTGGAACGTGATAATTCGTTGGAATTTATGGACCGGTTCAAAGGCACGAAACCTTGTTTTGTTGCAGGAAGTACCTGGCCCGAGGATGAAACCATAATCGTTGATTACATCAATTCATCATCAAAAAATGTAAAATATATTCTGGCCCCACACACCATTAAGGGCGATCATATCAAAGGATTGTTGGCATCCATAAATAAAAAAACAATCTTGTATTCTAGCATAAGTACAGCTGATATTTCCGACTTTGAAGTTTTGATAGTAGATACCATTGGTCTATTGACCAAAATCTATAGCTATGCCAACATTGCTTATGTTGGCGGCGGGTTTGCCACCGGACTACATAATACGTTAGAACCTGCCATATTCAGCATTCCCATCATCATCGGCCCAAATTATGCGGGATTTAAAGAAGCAGAAGATCTGGTCTTGTTAGAGGGAATCTGGGCCGTCAACGACAGCCTGGCGTTTAATACCCTGCTAGACCGATTTGTAGATGACAAGGAATTTACGCAAAAAACAGGCGAAATCAATAGGTCATACGTTTTCAAAAACAAAGGGGCAAGCATCCAAATTATGGACCACATCCGTACATTATTGTAATATTGTACGAATAATACTATGAAGTTTTCCCCATCCCTATCCCTACTCTTGTGTTTTGGCATGCTCTTATTTTCCTGCCATGGAAAAACAGAAGAAAGGCAAAATGCAAGCCCTCTAGAAACTACGGCCCCGACCATGGAGTCCCCGAAAATTGAAAAAAGTACTCCAAAAGAATCCATCAAAAAACCGGTAAAGACCACTCCCAAAAGAGCTCCGAAAAAGAAGAAAAAAATTGCTACCAGAGACACCTTACGACCCATAAGGGCGCGCTAATAGGTGCTCCCCAAAACATCTGTTCTTTTTTTTACTAGTTTTACGGGAATTGTAGCACCAACCCTATGAACAACAAAATCCTTAAGATTTCCCTTATAGCCGCGTTAGCCGGCTTTTTATTTGGTTTTGATACGGTTGTCATTTCCGGAGCCGAAAAAAAACTTCAACTTTTATGGGATTCGTCCGATGCATTTCACGGCACCGTGGTTATAGGTATGGCGCTTTTTGGGACAGTTGTCGGGGCCATATTGGGAGGAATACCTACTAATAAAATTGGCAGGAAAAATACACTGATATGGATTGGAATACTGTACTCACTATCTGCCATAGGTTCTGCATTTTCCTATGATCCGGTCACTTTTGGCCTATTCCGGTTTATTGGAGGATTGGGCGTAGGAGCATCAACGGTAGCGGCTCCCGCATACATTTCAGAAATCGCTCCGGCCAAGGATAGGGGAAGATTGGTTGGTTTGTATCAGTTCATGTTGGTTTTTGGTATTCTTGTGGCCTTTATTTCTAATTATGCTTTTAGTGGTATTGGAGACAACGACTGGCGATGGATGGTAGGGGTAGAAGCATTTCCTGCCATAGTCTATACAATGTTCGTGCTTACGGTACCCAAGAGTCCAAGATGGCTTTTGACCAAAAACAGAACCAAAGAAGCGGAACAAGTATTGATTTCCATTAGTCCGGAAATCTCGTTAGCAGCTTTGCAGGCAGATATCGCCAATGGAAGGAACAATAACGAAGTATCCGAAAATATATTCCTAAAAAAATACAGATTTCCATTGATGTTGGCTTTCCTAATTGCATTTTTTAACCAATTTTCGGGTATCAACGCATTTCTCTACTATGCCCCTAGAATTTTTGAAGCGGCCGGTCTGGGGGAAAGTACCGCGTTATTGAGCAGTATCGGCATCGGTGTTACCAATCTACTTTTTACCCTGTTGGGAATATTTTTAATCGATAGATTAGGTAGAAAACAGCTTATGCGTTTTGGTTCAATCGGTTATATCATCTCTTTATCACTGGTGGCCATGGCTTTTCTTTTGGAATGGGAAGGTATAGCCGTACCCATATTCCTCTTCTTGTTTATAGCATCGCATGCTATTGGGCAAGGAGCCGTCATTTGGGTGTTTATATCAGAGGTTTTTCCCAATCATTTACGCGGTTCCGGACAAGCATTTGGAAGCTCCGTTCATTAGGTTTTGGCATGGATCATACCTTCTTCCATTCCCAGTCTTTTTGCCTGGATAGGCCCTGGCCCCGTATTCGCTTTCTTTGCCTTTATGATGTTGCTACAATTGTTGTTCGTTATTTTCATTATGCCGGAGACCAAAGGAATATCATTGGAAGAATTGAGCAAAAAACTCAGCCATCGTAAACATATTTGACCAATTTATTTATAGCGGTTTATCGATTAATTAGGCAGTACACCCTCTTAATATACTAACAATGTGCCATTTAGTCGATTTGTAGACCTCTCCTATTACATATTAAGCATTTATTCATACATTGTAGTAAATTATATGATTATGGAAGAAATTGATTTTGGCACCAGGGTACTGAACGGATTCCTCAGCATTATGGTTGTGGTGCTCGTCGCGATTCTTGTTGCCGTCGTGGTCAGCCTAATTTTAGCGGCCTTTGGATTCTTTTAGATCAAAAAGAAGTCTAGCTTCCCCAAAGACCCCACATGAAGTATTTTAACTATTAAAATACACATGATTCCTTTTGCTATATTGAACCTGGTTTTGTACAAGGGTCTTGTACATTAATAACACTACAGTCTTATACCCACATTTCATTTTCCAACCGACGGAACACGGAACAGATTTCTTATGTTTTATCGATGAAATGCACTAAAAAAGCGTTTAAACCACAAAATTCATCATTTTCACAACATTTTCCCCTTCAGGTACAATTTGTCTACCTAACTTAAAGTACAGCAAAAATCTTAGTAGGAATTAAAATTAAGATGTTATGAAAGAACTATCATTTAGAAGTGGAGTATTGGATGCCGTATTATCAGTAGTAGTAATTGGACTGGATGCCATTTTAGTACTAATTGCCCTAGGAGGGTTACTAGCTATTGTAGGAGTATTATAGATCTACGAGACATTTCTTGGGTAAGTGTTTATATAAATTTATCCAAAGGCCAAATGTAACATATAAAGTCCTGACAATGCCGTCAGGGCTTTTCTATTTTTTACTTCTAACAACACGCAATAGTATCTACACGATAAAACCTTACCCCACTCATCCTGTTTTACGTTCAACTACTTCACAATAAAAAACCCTCCCTTAATTCCAAAAAAAGGAATCTCAAGATTTTCAACGCACTAATTTCGGAAGCTAGGGAAAACTATTTACTAGAAATATTCCAATAACCCCAAAATACCGTTGTAAGATATGATGCAAGAAAAAACAAAGGCTATGCATAGGCCCATATTTATCCAAATCCCGGTCCTATAATTTTTCATGATTTTACGGTCATTGATCAATAATAATATTCCAATAATGACAATGGGCAAGACAAATACATTGAATACCTGCGATAAGATCTGCATCTCAATTGGATTGGCACCGAATACGGGTACGATCAATGCAAACAGACAAGCGATGGCGGTTATGACCCGAAACTGCTTGGAATTCGTATCTAGTTCGCCAGATTGGTAATCGGCCAATAATATAGGCGCAATCAGCAAGCATGGGAAGATAGATGAAAGTCCGGCACTCAATGTACCGAAAAAGAATAAAGTCAATGCAAACTTGCCTGCTACAGGTTCCAAAGTATGTACCATATCCAATACCTGTGTGACCGGTTTTCCTTGATGAAATAAGGCCCCACTGGCTACGGCCATTATGGACGCACTGATGATGAATACTAAAATTGCTGCGGTTATAGAGTCCCTTTTTTTTT
>JBATTK010000053.1:0-21172 GCA_049670505.1 Saonia sp. | reverse complement strand
ACCCCTAGTGGTGCGCCCGTGGATCCAAATAAATCCATCAATGACTATGAATATGCGATAACCGATTCTATTGCACGACCCTTCGGTTCGTGGTTAAACCCCATTGACCATACTACGAACACTAGAGCTACAAATGGGCGTTATCTGGTCATCAATATTGGTGCTCCAGATCCTGGTCAAATCATTTACAAAAAAGTCATCAATGATATTATTCCCAACCAACCTTTGGAGGTTTCCCTTTGGGCCATCAATCTCCAGAGAAGCGGAACAGGAGGCGTTAATCCAAACTTGAGAATTGAGCTTAGAATTCCAGGTACATCCACTGTGGTGGTAGATGAAACCACGGGAAATATTCCTGAAAACGACATTTGGAATCAACCCCCGACCATTGTATTGAATCCCGGAACCAACACTACATTGGATTTGGTTATTGTTACAGAAGAGAGCCAAATAAGTGGCAACGATGTCGCCATAGATGATATTTTGGTCACCCAAACCCCTGAGGTCTGTGTGCTTTCTATTGACACTCCCATTGTCATAGAAGCGGGAAAAGATTTTACCGCTAATTTTATCTCCGCCGTTAATGCCAGTTGTAATGGTACTTCCGATGGTACCATCACCTTTGAGGTCGAAAATTTTGATGCCGCTACCGGATTTGAATATTCCGTGGATGGCGGTACCAGTTGGACCGGTTCTACCACCTCTCCAGTGACCACTACCGCGGTTTTCGATGCAGGGTCACATACCATAGACATACGTAGGGCCAATGAAACCACTTGTACCACTTCTGTCACACATACGATAACGGAGCCCAATCCCTTGGTTGCCAGTGCCAGTATTACTACGGCGCTCACCTGTACCAATGGGGGCGCAACCATTACGGCCAGTGCCACGGAAGGCACGCCTGCCTATCAATATCAATTGGAAGACACCGGAGGGACACCTATCCCAGGATATGATTTTGCCGCAAACGGAACCAACAACGTATTCACTGGAATTGCCGATGGCGACTATATCGTTCGCGTAAGGGATGCCAATTTGTGCGAGGATGTTATCGATACCCCTATAAATATCCCGACAACAGATCCTATTGTATTTACCGTCTGCTATTCCGGCGATACCGCAAATCGTACCATTCAAGTTGATGTTACCGGAGGGAATGGGACCTATCAGTTCCAGATCGATGGCAATCCGTGGGTGGATCCCAATACGAATCCAACTCGACATATATTCAACGGTTTGACCACAGGGACCTATATGATCAATGTTAGAGATGGTTTGGGATGTGTAGGTACGGCAATTCCCGTAGGCTACTTGTCCGTGGACATAGATGTAGTGGATATTAGCTCCTGTGCCGATGGAAGTATTACCGTGAACGCAACGGGTGACACGGGTGCGCTAGAATATGCCTTTGTGCCCACCACTACGGACCCAACAGGATTATTCGGTATGACCAGCACTTTTGCGGTAACCACCGGAAACGATGGTGACTATGATGTTTATGTCCGGGATAACAGTATCAATTCGCCTTTTTGTGGTTATATGGAAACAGTTACCGTTGATCCCGCAACACCCTTGGCGTTTACCGCTACCCCAACCGATCCCGTATGTTATAATGGCACAGGTTCTATTGAAGTAGATATTACAGCGGGAGATAGTCCGTATACCATCCAGATCGTTGATTTGGATAATGGTGGAGCCTCCGATGAAACCAATACCAATGTAGTTACGGTGCCAAGATCATATTTTAATCTTGCCCCGGGCAATTATACCATTAATGTGACCGATGCCAATGGATGTGTACGAACCGAAACGCCCGTGACCATTACCAATCCAGATGAATTAACCGCAACCATTGTAGGTATTACACCTTCCACATGTACCGGAGACCCCAATGATTTTGGGTTTCAGTTCACCGGATATCCGGGAACCTTAGGAACTATTGAGTTTAGTGATGATGGAGGAACCACATGGATCGGCAACAGTACCCTTACCGATATATTCACTGGATATGTTTCAGGAAGTACCGTAACTCCGGCAATGCGTACAACCGATGGTTCTGGAAATACGGTTTGTTTAACTGTCTTGCCTGAATTTATTATCCCTTTTCCCTTGGATGATCTGGATATTACCATTCTTCCTATTGTAGTAAACTGTAACGAATTAAGGGTTTCCGTTCAAGGTAGTCAGGGAACAGATCCTTACAACTACACTTGGAGTGATGATCCGGCAAACTTTGACCCTTTATCTCCTGCAAATCCATGGACCACTCCTGCTAAAGGGCTTGCAGATCCTCATCAATTTGTTGGTCTTGTCCCTGGAAGAACATATACTTTCTATGTTAGGGATGCCGTTGGATGTATTCGACAGAGTAACACGAATGTAAATGATATTATCACCGTTCCTTTGGAAATAACATCTTCCTATGAACCTACATGCGATGGGTTGAGCACTGGAAGTATTACCTATACCGTTACGGATACCCAAGCGCCCTTTGGAACCGAGTTCCGTTGGGAAGTTTTTGATATGAGTTCAGGCTCGGCTTTATCCGTTGCAGATAGTGGTGGTAACTTGCCATATACATCCCCCCAGAATGTGTCGGTGCCTGGATTACCAGCTGGTAATTATTTCATACAAGTAACCGAAGTGGACGGTGGTGTAGGTAGTTGTGTAGGTGCGACCGAAAATTTATTGCTGGAAGAACTAAATCCTATTACGGGAACTCCAGCGGTTACACGTGATATTACCTGTGCATCTCCCGGACTGGTTGAAATACAGAGTATTTTTGGAGGTGGAGGTACTTATACCTATACCTTATCCAGTGCTAATTTTACAACCGATATCGTTAGTACGGACAACCCTGTAGAAGTACCTATCGGTAATTTGGTAGATGCTACGATAACTCCTTTCAATATAGCCGTTAATGTGACGGACCAGTATGGATGTACCGATCCCTTAGGGTCCGTGTCCATTACCGTATCACAAAGTCCCACCATCGCATCTATAGTTGTGGATAATTGCATAAGTCCATTATCGATCACAGTAAATGCCGCTAACGGTACCGCACCCTATTTTTATTCCAATGACGGGGGCGTCACTTATGTAGACAACGGGGGTGTTTTTAACAATGTTGCGGCAGGAAGTTATTCCATTGCGGTAATGGACAGTAACGGTTGCTCCGTTGTCTCCCCAACGGCAACCGAAGTGTATCCTATTTTGGAAGCCAGTGCCATGCAGACCAAATTATTGGATTGCCAGGCTTCCCCGAACGCAGAAATTACCATTAGGGCTACCGCGGGTTCAGGAAGTTACGATTATGAAATTGATGGCCCTGGAGCATCGGACCAATCCAGGACCACGCTTCCCGTACCGGCCAATGAGGAGGTATGGAACCTAGCCGATGTTTCCGGAACATACACGGTACGTGTATATGATAACAATACACCTACATGCCCGCCAAGAAGTTTTACCGTAGAGGTGCCGAATAGAATCGATCCTGTATTGAATATCGATACCGTGGTTAATGAAACCTGTGCTGTTTCGGACGATGGTTCCATTACGGTAAGTGCAACGAACAATGGGATTTCACCGTTTACATTCCAGATTACCGCTGTGGATGGTGGAGTACTAACCACTCCAATAGATTCGGATGCAACCCTAAATACAGCAACTACCGCGACCTTTACCGGACTGACCGGAACGCTTACGGGAACAGAATATACCATTACGGGCACAGCTAATAACGGCTGTACCTTGACCATAGATCAGCTTATCACAGAGCCCCAACCCATGGTGGTCAATGCCATAACACCCGTTCCTTACGGCTGTGCGGCAGGAAACAATCCGGATAATGCAAGCTTAACATTTGCAGGGGCTACAGGCGGATCTACCAACTATGTGCGATATGAATTTTTAAGGGATGGTAATCCCACGCCCGTACAGGACGGAACCGATCCTACCTATATTGAGACCGACTTTGCCGGGGGTAACTATGTTATCAACGTGTATGATGACAAAGGCTGTGTTGGGACTACTACCGCTACAATAGTGCCTTTTGATGAATTACAATCCGTTACTGCAGTTCTTATTGGTTCTCCCATGTGTTCTGGGGAGAATATCAGAATAGATGTTGTTAGTTCCCTTACCAATTCAACCGCCGATCTAAGTAACTATAGATTTAGGGAGCTGCCCAGTGGTACGTTCGGTACATCAAATCTGTTTAATAATCTATCCGTAGGGGTTCATGTTTTTGAAGTAATGAATTTTACCACGGGATGTATTATCAATGTAACCCATGAAGTTAGTGAACCCAATACGTTCGATATTGTCATCAACAAAATTAGCGATGTGGTCTGCCATGGTACGGACAGTGGCTCTATTACCCTAGAATTGACGGATGCCACTAATAACTATGTCGGTCCTTTTGATTGGGAAATTTTCAATACCAACGGAACAGCGGATATTCTTGATGATACTTCGGTTATAGGTCCAAATACGAGCCCTGATAATGGCCCTACGGCCCCTATAGCGCTCTTCGCGGGAACCTATCGGGTACGCGTAACGCAGAACAATGCCCCTGCTTGTTTCAAGGATGAGATATTTACGATAACCACGCCCCAAGACCCTATAACCGCCACAGTGAATCAAGTGGCCAATGTGACCTGTACGGGTGATCAAGGCAGGATTTTGGTAGACCCGGAAGGTGGAGTAGGACCATATACCATTAACATAGATTCCGGAACGCAGAGCTTTACCGAAACCAATGTATCCGCCTATATTTTTGAAGGCTTATACGAAGGCACCTTTGAGGTAACTATTACAGATGCTTTGGGTTGTGATAATACAGCCTACAGCCAGGTACTGGTTAGACCTGCACCAATTACCGCTGGAATATCAACTTCCTACACTTTGGATTGTGAAGGGGATAATGATGGTGTTGTAACGGCTACGGTACTTTCGGGCGGTACCGGAACTATACAATATTTATTGAACGTATACGACGATGCCGGTACTACCATAGTAAGTACTTCCGTACCACAGGCATCCAATGTCTTTACCGATCTTTTTGCAGGTACTTACAGTGTTACTATTGTAGATGAGGGTAATTGTGGAGATACTTTTGGCCCCACTACGATCTCCGACCCTTCGGAAGTAAATGCGCTCTTGGTGCGGACAAGTCCGCTTACCTGTTTGACCGATGCCGCGCTTGAATTAAGAGCCAGCGGAGGTACAGGACCATATTTTTGGAGCTTGGACGATACCGGCCTAAACTTGAATCCTTTTGATAATGCTACTACACATCCCTTTACCAATGTTGGTGCAGGTACCTATAGCTATTATGTTTATGATTCCAATGGATGTATATCGGTCAGGTCCAACGAAATCTCCGAAGATCCTATTATTAATCTATCCTTGGATGTAGATACATCTGCGGCCTTTATCAACTGTACCGGAGACAATACCGCCATTATTTATGCAAACGCAGATGGAGGTCTTGGGAATTATATCTATGAACTATACAATAACTATACTGGTTCTTTGGCCAACCTTAATGCCCTAGATCCAAGTGTTTTGAATATCGCCGACCGAATAGCGGTAACAGGACCTATTGGAACCGGCCAATTCCCCGGTCTGACTGCAGGGACCTACTATGTTAATGTAATCAGCGAAGATTGTACGGCACCGCCGCAACAGGTCGTAATCACGGAGCCTATTCCATTGGCATTTACCGAGGATTTTACCAACGAAACTTGTATGGGTGCCAATGATGGTACCATTACGATAACATTGTCCGGAGGTACGGGCGACTACCAATATGCCATTTCACCCAACTTGGATCAATTTGACGCCATTAACGTCTTCAGCGATCTAGCGGCAGGTAACTATACCGTAATAGCCCAAGATGCGAACGGATGTTTTGTACAGCGGGAATATACCATTGAGCCTGCAACACAAATTATGGTAACCGATGTAAGCACGCCAGAAATTTGCGCAGGTGACGAGGATGGTACCATTAGCCTAACGATTACAGGTGGTGTAGCCCCATATAGCACTGCATTAAATTCCAATAGCGATGCTGATTTTATACAGGATCAAACGGATTTTAGTAGTTTGGCCGCAGGCACTTACGTCATCTTTATACGCGATGCCAATGGTTGTCAAGTTAACACTACTATTGTTGTAGATGGTGGCGTTAACCTAAATGCCAATGTGACTCCTGTCTATGAATGTACTGGAGATACCCCCAACAATTTTGTGAACATTACACTTGAGGACGATTCCGTCCTTGGCGACGTAATGTATGCTTTAAATTCGATGGATTCCGCCGATATGCAATTGACCCCGGATTTTAGGAATATGCCTGCCGGACAACATTACATAGCTATTGCATCTATAACCAGCGGTTGTGTGCGTAGATTCGATTTCGAAATCGAGGATTTTGCCCCACTTGAGCTAGTTCTGGAGCAGCGCAATATTAACGAAATTACGGCAACGGCAACAGGCGGATTAGAAGCATATACCTTCTCTTTTGGAGATGTGAACAACGGTGATGACAACACCTTTATTATCAACAGAACGGATACTTACACGGTTACCGTGACGGATGAAAACGGATGTGAGACAAGCGCCGATATATTTATAGAGTTTATAGACATAGAAATCCCCAATTTCTTTACGCCGGATGGCGATGGCCTTAATGACGTTTGGATCCCAAGGAACAGGGAAGCATTCCCCGAAATACTAACGATCATATTTGACCGTTATGGTAGAGAGATCTATAGAATGGGGCTCAATGACAGTGGATGGAACGGTATCTACCAAAGTAGCGAACTACCCACTGGTGATTATTGGTATATCATTAAGCTTAACGGTGAAACTGATACCCGAGAATTTGTTGGCCATTTTACCCTTTATCGATAAAAATCTTAACCTACAGAATTATGCGCAATAAATTATTGACCCTATTATTACTCTTGGCCGCTTTGGGTGCCTCCGGACAAGAGCTAACCCTTCCGCAATTATCCCAGTATTTGGCGGACAACCCCTTTGTAATGTCCCCTACCTACGCGGGTATTGGAGACCATGTAAAAATACGTTTGAACGGGCTTACCCAATGGGTGGGTATAGAAGATGCCCCGGACACCCAATCTTTGGCCGCAGACATGCGCGTTGGTGAACGATCGGGTATAGGAATGGTACTATATAACGATAGTAACGGTGAAACCAAACAACGGGGGGCAAGGGCATCTTTTGCGCATCATTTGACCTTGGACCGATACGATGATGAATTTTTGTCCTTCGGGGTATCTTACAATTTTAATCAGTTTAGAATAGATATAGAAAATTTTAGGGACAATAATGATCAAGCGGTCACCGATGATCGTGCTACTACCAACCATAATTTTGATGTTGGTCTATTGTACAGAAAGGATAAGTTCTATTTTAGCGCAAACGCATCGAACCTTGTAGGAAAGGATCTGACTAGTTTTAATCCCATTTTTGAACCCAATACCCTTAGAAACTACTATGTGTATACCGGATATCGCTACCGAAAGAACAAAAATACGAACATGGAGATCGAACCTTCTGTTTTCTTTCAGCTGTTTGAAAGTGATGGAAGATCTGTGACCGATGTAAACGTAAAGTTCCGCTGGTATGATTTTGAGGATTATTATTACGCCGGTGTTACTTATCGGTTTTTGAACGATCAAATAGGGGACCCGCTCTACATAGCCCCGATTATAGGACTAAAAAAGAATAACTTCTATTTTGGTTACTCCTATCAAGTCATACTTAATGAAATATTAGGTTTCAGTACAGGTACACACGTTCTTACCGTAGGTCTAGATCTCTTTCAGGGAATCAGTAATTGTAGATGTACCTATTAAAGAAAAGACCTTTGTTCAAATAGGAGGGGGCGATTTCATAAATCCTTCTGGTTTTTGGGTCGTCAAATGACCCTTTTTGTCCATAGATTAATTTAGATTTGTACCATAATCAATTTGATCCGTGGGAAAAATAATAGTTGACAATATTCGCGTTTACGCATATCATGGATGTTTAAGGGAAGAAAGTATTATTGGAAGCGATTATCTGGTAAACGTAACCATCGGTTCGGATCTCTCCACTGCCGCTGTTTCCGATAATCTGTTGGATACCGTAGATTACGTCCACATTAATCGCATTGTAAAAGAGGAAATGAAAACACCTTCCAAACTTTTGGAGCATGTGGCCAAAAGAATAATCGACCGTATTTTTTTGGAAATAAAAATAGTAGCCGAGGTCGAGGTTTCCGTTTCAAAAATCAACCCTCCCATAGGCGGCGATGTAGCATCGGTCACCATAGCTATGAAGGAGACCAGGGAATAATTTTACCTAAAGGTTTAATAAGGGTAAGATTTTGCGGATGGTACTATTTTCAATACCGAAGTTTCAGGATATTTTCACTAAAAAGTACTACATTTGCAGCTTAAAATGGCATCGTGGCCGAGTGGCTAGGCACAGCTCTGCAAAAGCTTGTACAGCGGTTCGAATCCGCTCGATGCCTCCTAAACGCCCTGACAGAATCGTCAGGGCTTTTTTAATCCCTCATCATTTCTATCCCTTTCTCTATATCTAGCTTGTCCTTGGGCAAAAAGCCTTTGGTAATCAATACAAGGCCGCAAATAATCAAAATAATGCCTATTCCCTTCTTAATCAGATGGATTCTTTTTTTAGTCAATTTTCTTTTGAGTTGCTTTGCTAAAAGGATTTTAAAAATATCAGTTATTAAATAAGCGGAAATCATCCCGGTAAAGAAAATCACTATTCGAGCTGGGTCGTTGTCCAAACTAGGACCTACAACTATGATTACTCCCAACCAGAATACCAGGACACCTATATTGATAAAGTTGAGCAGGAACCCTTTAATGAACAGGCTTAAATAATCTCCCTTGGAAATTTTAAAATCCGGCGGTCGTTCTTTTTCCTTCTTTTTAATAAAAGTGGTGATTCCATAGACCAAAAGTATAACACCTCCAAAAACATATAGGCCGGGAAGGTTACTCAGATTTTCCAACAACTGAAAACTACTGAAATAGGCTATGGTAATAAAAAGAATATCCGCTAAAATTACGCCAAGATCAAAACTTAAAGCGGCTCTAAATCCCTTAATGGCACTCGTCTCCAAAAGGACAAAAAAAACAGGGCCGATAATAAAGCTCAATAAAAAGCCCAATGGAATCGCCGCCTGTACATCTTCTAGCATGAAATAATCATTCTTGTTTTACATTCTTGTTATCTTGCCCCCAAACACTGTTTTTTCATCCATTTTGGCGGGGTTTCCATACACCAGTACCTCACCTCCCGCCTTAACGGAAGCTTTTACATAATCAGTAGCAAAAATTACCGCATTAGAACCCGCATTTACATTAATGGTGGTAAACTTTGTCTTTAAATCTTTGCCCTCATAGACACCTCCCGTATTTATGTTCACGTCCTGTAGGTCCGCTTTGCCAGTTGCTGTGATAACACCACCTGTTACGGATTTAATCAATAACTGCTCTACCTCCACATATATGACAAGCTCTCCCCCTTCTTGGGATTTTAGTTCAAGGATTTGCTGTTTTAACGTTTCTTCGGAAGTAATCCTGGCATCCTCGTTCACATCTATAACAACCAATGTCTCGGTATAATACAGGTCTATAAACGTACGATATCCGCTAAATAATTTATCAATTTGCATTCGTAGTTTTAGTACTCCATTATTGTTTACTATCGCTACTTTTTTTGTGTTGGCCCCTGTGATGACCGCTCTGTTCACATCGGATTTAATAAGGTTGATGGATATACCGTCAAAACCTTTTACCTCCGTAAACTTCTGTAATTCCTGTGTTATCTTTTCTTCCTGGGCCCATATTGTCTGAAATCCCCATAATAAGACCGCAAACAAAAACAGTTTTCTCATCATATTGGTTTTTAGGTACACTCCCGCGTAGATTAACAAATTCTGCTCCAAAGATTATCCTTTAATCCAGTTTTTCCAATAGTGTAAAATCCAAGTGTCTTTTCATCAAATCCGTACTTTTGACCATTACCAGCACCTCATCCCCTAATTGATAGATTTTCTTATTTCTTTCCCCTACAATTGCATATTCCTTTTCATCAAAGGTATAATAATCATCTTTTATATCCCTTATCCGAACCATTCCCTCACATTTGTTCTCTATTATTTCCACATAAATACCCCATTCCGTCACACCGGATATAACACCTACGAATTCCCTATCCTGATGGTCTTGCATAAACTTTATCTGCATATACTTAATAGAATCCCGCTCGGCACTTGCCGCCAGACCTTCCATATCAGAGGAGTGCTTGCATTTTTGCTCATAAATCTCTGCTTTAGCGGTTGCTCCCCCATCTAGATAGTGTTGTAATAATCTGTGTACCATGACGTCCGGATAACGTCTAATGGGCGAAGTAAAATGTGAGTAGTAATCAAAAGCCAGACCGTAGTGTCCTATATTATCTGTAGTATAGATTGCCTTGCTCATACTTCGTATGGCCAAGGTATCTACTAAATTCTGTTCTTTCTTGCCCTTAACATCCTCTAAAAGCTTGTTTAAGGAGTCGCTAACGGCTTTTTTATCCTTAAAGTTAAGTTTGTGCCCAAATCGGGAAATGATACCATTGAGGGCCATTAATTTATCTTCATCGGGCTCATCGTGAATACGATATACAAATGTTTTTTTAGGTTTCTTTTTTCCAATGAACTCGGCCACTTTTCTATTGGCCAACAACATAAATTCTTCAATAAGCTTATTGGCATCTTTGGCTTCCTTAAAATAAACACTTTCCGGTTCGTTGTTTTCGGTAAGATTAAACCGTACTTCTACCTTATCAAATGAAATGGCTCCTTCGCGCATTCTTCCCGCACGCATTATCTTGGCGAGGTTATCCATTTTTAGGGTTGCATCCACTACTTCTTGATCTACCAAATACGATCCCTCCCTAATGGAGATCTCCTCAGGAATCTTTGCTTGTCCGGTTTCAATAATATGTTGTGCTTCTTCATAGGCAAAACGCTCATTGGAATTAATGACCGTACGTCCGTACCATTCATTTCTAACAGTGGCTCGATCATCCAATTCAAAAATAGCCGAGAAGGTATATTTTTCTTCATGGGGGCGTAAGGAACACGCATTGTTGGATAGTACCTCTGGCAACATGGGTACTACCCGATCTACCAAATAAACAGACGTAGCCCTTTCATACGCCTCTTCGTCCAAAATAGTATCGGGGACCAAATAATGCGAAACATCCGCAATATGTATCCCTATTTCGTAATTTCCATTATCCAGTGGCCTAAAGGAGAGTGCATCATCAAAATCCTTGGCATCCTTTGGGTCTATAGTAAAGGTCAGGATATTTCTCATATCCCTTCTTTTTGCAATTTCTTCCTGTTTTATGGAAGTATCCAAAGTATTCGCGTAGCGTTCAACCTCCAAGGGAAACTCGTATGGTAAACCGTATTCCGCAAGAATCGAATGTATTTCCGTCTGATGTTCCCCTGGTTTTCCCAGTACATCTATAATTTCACCAAAGGGGGAGTCCGCATTATCGGGCCATTCGTCTATTTTTACGATTACTTTATCACCATCCGTTGCCTTACCTATTTTTTCCTTAGGTACAAAAATATCCGTATACATTCTAAAATCCGTTGGGCGAACAAAGGCAAAGTTTGGCTGCATTTGCACGATACCAACAAATTCCATCTTTTTACGTTCTAAAATCCTGGCAATTTCACCCTCCCTCTTTTTTCCCTTTCTCTTCGGAAAAACATAGACCTCTACCGTATCACCGTGAAAAGCTTTTTTTAATTTATTATAGGGCACAAAAATATCATCGTCCATGTCTTCCACAATAATATAGGCATTTCCCCTTCCGGTAATATCAACTCTACCCTTGTGATGGCTCTTGGACGTAGCCAATGCTTTATATCTGCCCGGGCTCACTTCTAAAATTCTTCTTCCTTCCTTTAATTGCACCAATTTTTTAATCAGTACGTTTCTTCCATTCGCGTCGGTTATTCCCAACTTTGATGCTATTTCCTTATAGTTGTAGTCTCTGTTTGTTTCTTTTTCAAGTATGGTAAAGATTCCTTTTGTAATCTCGTTCTTCCTATGACTTTTTGTTCTTCTTTTCTTTTTCGACATTAAAAATTTTTATTTCGGGAAAATTACGAATTATAATCTAGTGGACGCCCTGTAAGATAAAACTTAAAACATTTTTTAAATAGTTTTTCTTATGAACAACTATATTATAATCGACTTTTGTTTTTTATAAATTTAAAATAGAAATGATGGTTATTATAGGCTGTTGATAAAGGAAATAAAAAAATGAAGTAAACCTTGTTTTTAAACGATATAGAATCTTATTTACAATTTATAAATCTTTTAAATCTTTCTTTTATTTTAAAAATCAGCATATTGTGTTTTTTATCAACTAGTATTGATAACCTATTTCAACATGAATTATTTGATAAGTAAATGTTATCTCAATGTTAACTTCTAAAGTTTATTGTTGAATATCTTCTCTATATTATTTCAGAAGTAAACTATGATAATTTCCAATTGTTTTATAAGGCGACATTTTTAAAGGAAATAAAAATATACTATTTACTTTTTATACGTAGTTTGTTAACAATTGGCCGAAATTAGTAAAGTGCTAAATAACAAGCTTAAGGGCGAATTAAAAAATTTACGTTGTTAATAACCGGGTATTTGTTGTGAAATCGTATGTATTTGTACCTTTGTAAGACACTAATCCATAGATAAAATGAAAATAGCTATTGGAAATGATCACGCAGGCACCGAGTATAAACTTGCGGTTTTAGGTCTTTTAAAATCAAAACACATAGAGGTCATTAATTATGGTACCGATGGGATGGACAGTGTGGACTATCCGGACTTTATTCACCCTGTTGCAAGTGATGTGGAAGCCGGTAAGGTAAATTTTGGCATAATTATCTGTGGTAGTGGTAATGGAGCTTCAATGACGGCGAACAAACACCAAAAGGTAAGGGCCGCATTGTGTTGGACCAAGGAAATAGTACAACTTGCAAGAGAACATAACGATGCGAACATTCTTAGCCTCCCCGCACGTTTTATCTCTTTGCCGCAAGCTTTGGAAATGGTAAAAACATTTTTGGATACCAGTTTTGAAGGTGGTAGACATGAGAGAAGGATAGAAAAAATACCATGTATTTAATTCATGGGACATTCCCACCAACATCATAACCACAGCCGTTCCCATTCAGATTTGAAAGGTAGAAATCTTGTTATTTCTATTCTATTGAATATTGTAATTACGGTTTCCCAAGTTATTGGGGGCCTTATTTCCGGTAGCCTTTCTTTATTATCCGATGCACTTCATAATTTTAGCGATGTACTATCCTTGATCATAAGCTATGTTGCAACGGTTTTTTCCAAAAAAGAGGCGTCTACCAATAAGACGTTCGGTTATAAACGGGCAGAGATTATAGCCGCTTTTGTGAATTCGGCTACCTTGATCGTTGTTGCTGTTATTTTGATCAAGGAAGCGGTAGAACGATTCTTGGAACCGCAAGAAGTGGAATCGGATTTAGTAATATGGCTTTCTTTGTTGGGAATTTTGGCCAATGGCTTTAGTGTGCTTTTGCTTAAGAAAGATTCGGCCAGCAATATGAACATGAAATCCGCCTATTTACATTTGTTGACGGATATGATGGCTTCCGTAGCAGTATTGATAGGGGGTATTTTAATGAAGTTCTACGAAGTATATTGGGTGGATCCCACGCTGACCCTGGCCATTGCCCTTTATTTGATTTATATGGGATATGACCTCCTTAAGGCATCTACCAAGGTATTGATGCTATTTACCCCTGAAACTATAGAGGTAAAAAAAATAGTGGCTGCCATAAGTGAAGTATCGCCCGTAAAGAACGTACATCATGTACATATTTGGCAATTAAACGAGGATGAGGTGCACCTGGAAGCACATGTAGATTTTACCGAGGATATAAAGCTTTCCGAGTTTGATGATATCTTGAACGAAATTGAAGAAAAAGTATATCATGAGTTCGGTATCAATCATGTAAATATTCAACCGGAATTTGGGAAGTGTGATAATAAAAAAGTGATTGTACAGGATTAAAAAGATGCGGATAACCGTTAAAGCATTTAGTGAACTATCCATTAAGGAGTTATACGCTATCCTTCAATTGCGAAGCGAGGTCTTTGTTGTGGAACAAGATTGTGTCTATCAGGATATAGACGGAAAGGATGAAAGGGCATTACATGTTATAGGTGTAAAAAACAATACAATTGTAGCCTATACCCGAATATTTAAACGGGGAGATTATTTTAAAGAAGCTAGTATTGGACGGGTAGTCGTAAAGGAATCGGAACGAAAATATGGTTATGGTAGGGATATTATGATGGCTTCTATCAAGGCTGCCGAAGAACATCTAAAAGAGACGGTTATACATCTATCTGCCCAGACGTATTTGCAAAAATTCTATAATTCCCTTGGATTTATAGCAGAGGGAAAGGAATATCTGGAAGATGGTATTCCCCATATAGGTATGATCAGGACTTCTTAGCGCTTGCGTTAACTTTGGTAAAAAGTGATTTTCCAAGTTTTTCCACAACACCAACTACAAGGGCATTGCCCATAAAAAAAGCCCTTTTAGCGTCACTTATTCCTTCCAGTTGTGTATGATTGTCAGGGAACATGTTCAACCGTTCCAATTCTACCGGTGTGAGGCGCCGTAATCCTTTTTTGGTTTGTACCACGTGTTTGAATCTTGATGGGGATTTTCCGCCTTCACCTGTTATTATAGTTCTCGATGCGGCATGTGTATTGTCGGGAAATACCATACGACCTTCACTATAACTATAGGTGTAGCCATTTTTTGCTTTCCGTGTTTCTTTTTTTGACCCTTTTAGATATTCCCATTTGATCAAATCCTTTTGTGGAATAAAAAACTCTTGAGCAACTTCACCATTTTGTAAAATATCTCCTAAAACTATTTTTGGCCCATCATAATTAGGAGTAGTTTTTAATGTAGCAACTTCCCCATTGATAAAAACTCCGGTATTTAGGAAGGGAGAGGGTGATTTTGTTGAATTAAAACTGTTTGAAATATGTACTAGGTCACTCTTTAATCCAAAACGTAGGGGAGGGGTGGTTGGTTCATTTAACGAAAACGTATTGGCAATGGTTCCGGATTTCAATATCCAATCCAAAGTATCTGATGCTTTTAGTGATTTATAACAAGCGGTAGATTTATGATATCCTAAAAAGAAAACACGCCTTCTCCTTTGCGGCATACCATATTCGGCAGCATTAATGACCCGCCACTCTACTGCATAACCCAATTCGTCCAAACTTTTTAGCATAATGGCAAAATCTCTTCCCCGTTGATCGGCAGGTGATTTTAGTAAACGATCCACGTTTTCAAAGAAAAGATATTTGGGCTTGTTTGTTTTTTCCTTTAAGATTCTATGAATAGACCACCAAAGTACTCCTTTTTTACCGATAAGCCCTTTGGAGTTGTGAAGTGAGGTTGCCACGGAATAGTCTTGGCAGGGGAATCCCCCAACCAGTATATCGTGGTCCGGAATATCGGAAACGGATACTTCTTCTATATTTTTGTTATGATGGTTTTTCTTTCCAAAACGATTTTCATATACCAAAGATGCATGTTGGGTTTTGGTAGATGGTTCCCATTGGTTGCTCCATACAACGTCATATTTCCCAGTATTTTCAAGTCCGATACGAAATCCGCCAACACCTGCAAAAAGTTCAACGACCTTTAATCTTTCTTCGTTCATTGCTATTGTTGGTTTCTTATTCGGGACGAATCAATTTTTTAATGGTATCACTTAATTTTTTTTGCGCTTCGTTCGCTTCGTTCAAATTAGGATTGCTTCTGGAATACGCTATGGCAAAGATATTAAAGCGAACCCTTTCTACCATTTTTCTCATTTCAGCATTGGGGGAATTTGCTGTTTTTTTTAATTCTTCGAGTTCTTTTATCCACCAATCGATATCGGTTTTTTCGGGATGCTCAAAATCTTTGAACAAACGGTCGTTAAAAGTTTTGGTCAACGCAGCTTCTATTTCAAGAGCCTTTGCATTTGATTTGGAGGATTCTTTATACCCTTTTCTTTTACGCAAGCTTTTTAGTGTTTGTAAAACGCTGTCCGTAGTATAAAATGAGCCATACGTCTGTATGATTCTTTTATAATTTTCAGTTGCTTGCAACCAATCCTTGTCGGTCTCCGATTTTTTCGCCAATACATAGCTACGGGAATAGCTTTCATATATTTCTTTATCCGTCATTATGCTATGGCCTTTCTTATGCGCTTGTATGGCCAACCAATCGAAGGCTTTTAGTAACTGATCAGATGCTGGCCAACTGTGATTTCCATCATAGGTAATCAGCGTATGGTTAAAACTAATCTTTTGCAACCAGTTTTTTACGGCGATCATTTCCCTATAATTCATATCCCGGTCCCCACATAGCCCCACATAGGAAAACTTTTGGGTAGATGGCCTGTACAAAGGGTTTTGGGCAAAGCCCGCGCCACAGGCGATGACACCGGCTATTTCTTCGGTTAAGACCGCAATTGCCGAAACAAGTCGGGAGCCTCCAGAAAACCCGGCTAAGTATATTTGATTCTCTTTGATATTGAATTGCGAAAAAATGTGCGCAAAAAGACGATCGGCAATATCAAAATTTCGGTTATAAGGCCCATTTCTGGCAGCATTGGAACAGACCAGAACATGTCCATAGGTCTCAGAGACATTGACAAAAGGAGCTATGCCTGTCTTTCCTCTTCCGGCAGGATCAAAAATAAATACAATAGGAGATAGTTTGTTCGCGTCAAAGGATTTGGGAAGGTATAGTGTAAAGGTTTCATTCGTAGCATCCGATACCGGAATGGAGTCTATTATCTTTCCGGTTTCAAAAGTTTGCTGTCCGGCCGCGGAACATGTCCAGAAAAAAATAAAAATCAGGAACAATTTCATTTTTTAAAGTTAACGATTGGATTTTCTTCTTAACTATTCTAGGGCAAAGGCTATGATTTGATTTCCTTTTTTGGTTCCCAACTTTTCTCCCCCACAGGCCAAGGCAATGAACTGTTTTCCGTTTACCTCGTACATGGCGGGAGTGGCAAAAGCCGCCGCCGGAAGTTTAAACTCCCACAATAATTGCCCGGTATGTTTATTAAATGCCCTAAAAAAACCATCTTTCGTGGCGGCTATAAAAAGAAGGCCATTTTGTGTAACTACGGCCCCACCGTAGTTTTCGGTGCCGGTAGTGGGGAACCCTTTTTCTTTTAAAGGGAGTGTCTCCCCGAACGGCACCGACCAAATATATTCGCCGGTATTCAAATCAATGGCATGGAGCGTTCCCCAAGGTGGGGATATGGCGGGAAGTCCGTTACTATCCAAAAACTTATGATATCCACTGTGTTTATAGGGAAGATCGCTGGAATCATTGGTGACCTCTTTAGGAATTTCGGCAGCCATTTCCTCTTCTTCGAACAAGAATTGTAACAAAGCCTTTTTTTCATACTGACTAATTTGTGGAAACCCGGTCATCATGCCTTTTCCTTGTGTAATGATTTGAGCTATGTCTTCTTTTTTGCGAATGGATTTAATACCTATGAGTGAGGGAAATCCACTGGCCGCAGCTCCTTTTCTGTCTTTTTGATGACAGCTGACGCAGTATCTATGATAGGTACGTTTACCAAGGGGCAGGTGGTCCAGGACAGGGTCTTTGGCTTCCATTTGTAAAAGAAATGCCATTTCGTTCGCATTCACATATAGTATACCCTCTTCCGGGTCTGCGGATGCTCCTCCCCATTCCGCGGCACCGTCATATCCCGGAAACAATAGAATAGGACTAAGGTTAGGTGGCGCATATAAGCGTTTATCCGCAGTTTTTAGTATTTCTTTTAGTTCTTCCCTGTTTTCGGCATAAGGGCTAATATCCGCTTCGGTCAAATCCTTGGACAAACGCGCAAAGGGTTTTGGTTTTATGGGCAAAGGCTGTGTCTCCCAAGTTTTTTCCCCTTTTAAAGAGGATGCCGGTACCGGAACTTCTTCTATATTAAATAAGGGAGTTCCTGTCTTACGATCAAAAAGGTACACATATCCTTGTTTGGTAACTTGGGCCACGGCCTCAATTTTCTTTCCGTTTCTAGATATGGTCAATAGATTGGGCGGGGCGGGAGCGTCCCTGTCCCAAAGATCATGATGGGTAAATTGAAAATACCAAAGTAATTTACCGCTTGCCGCCTCTAAGGCCAAAAGACAATTGGAGTATAAATTACTTCCTTTTCTGAGACCTCCATAAAAGTCCGGTGCAGCGGAACCTGTGGGGACATAGATGATGCCCGTCTTTTCATCTAAGGCCATACCTGCCCAGTTATTGGCCGCACCTATCATTTCGTTTTTGTACGCCTCTTTATTTTCCCAAGTTTCATAACCGGGTTCATCCGGATAGGGAATGGTATGGAAAACCCATTCCACGGCACCGGTCAATACATTGAAAGCCATAATATTCCCTGGGGCTGCCCCAGTATCCTCCGATACACGAAGCGGCATTACTATAAGATCTTTATATACCGTTCCCGGAGTGTTGGATATAACGAACTTATCCTTTGCCTTTTTTGGCATCCCGGACCTAAGGTCAATTTTCCCTCCCTCCCCGAAACTTGGAACAGGTTTTCCGGTCAAAGCGTTGAGTGCAAAGAGATAGGACCCCATGGTATATAATATGCGCTTGTCCTTTCCCTTTTCCCAATAGGCCACTCCTCTACTGGTAGAATGCCATACTTTTAGGGAATCACCGAAACGCCATATTTCCTTTCCGGTCTCCGCATGAAGCGCTACAGCCCTTAACGCGGCCGTTACCCCGTACAATACCGTATCTACCACAATAGGATTCATTTGCATTTGCCCACTGTCCGGAGCCTTGTAAGACCATGCTATTTTTAGTTGGGAAACATTTTCTTTGGTAATTTGAGACAGGGTAGAGTAGTGGTTGCGGTCCGGTCCACCAAGATAGGAAGACCAAGTATTGTATTTCCCGAAAGTTTTTTCGGTTTTCCCCGAATTTGTACAATTTAGAATTAAAAGGGAAAGCAAACAGGTGTATAAGAAGAAACTATATCGTTGAAGCCTATGCATGAACGGCAATTTATTTACAGTTCTAAAAGTAAAAAATAAACCGTGGCGGCACAAAACAAATAGGAGGGAATGAATGGGTAGTTTCCCATAGGCAATTCTTTGATTTTGCCGAATAGAAATTTTTAAGCTTTTGATTTTAATGATTTTGCATAATCGTGGGCCGCTTCTACATAGGACGAGAGCAGCTCCACATCTTTCCATAAGGTTTCCGGCACCAAAACATATTCTTTCATTACGGCGCCGTACGATTTAAAGGGTGCGGAACAATATTCCTTCATAAATTGCTCCCTTTTATCCTTTGGAAGCCGTATACCAATTTCGCCCGCCTTGTTCAGCTGAGAAAACATATGCCCGTTTACAGAGGTATAGGGCATTGTTTTACCCTTTCTTTCGATATTCGGGTTTCTATTTATCAGGGCATCGTAAAAGTTTAATTTTTCTTCCCACATGGTACTAATCTAAAATAGCCACGTACTTTGAATCGTTCGCCAATAACTCGGTAGCGGCTAAAATAGCATCGTCATGGCTTAGGTAGTGATCATAAAGTCCTTCACGATAGAAATAGCGTTTTATGATTTCGTCCTCCAGGTTTTTTTGGATTTCTTTTTGGTACTTGTCCAGAGCGGCTATCTTACTTTTGTCGATTTCCGCCAAAAGGCTTTTATAATTTTCTTTTACCGCTTCTCCAAAAATATCCTTTTCCCTACCGGTTATTGCTTCTTTAAGGGCTTTCTCCGTTTGTGTTTCAAAGCTAAAGTCGCTTTGGGAAACAAAACTTTTAAAAGCGTTGAAATCACTTTCGGAAAACCCAAAATCATTCACTTTTTCCAAAGAGTTCTTATAATGATATGCTGTAGCATAATCAAAAATCACATTGTCCTTTAACAGGGCCTTGGTAAGTGCGTTGGTCTTTACCGAACTTATTTCCACATCGGGCAGTACACCGCCGCCATCCTGCACCTTTCGTCCGTTGCGTGTAGTAAAATCATTGAATGACGTATTTTTAATGGCTTTGCCCTGTTCGTCCCTATTCCAATAATCCAGGGATTGTATGCATCTTCCGGAAGGGGTATAGTACCTGGAAATGGTGACTTTCAACTGGGTGCCATAGGTTAGTTTTAAAGGGCGTTGTACCAGCCCTTTGCCAAAGCTCCGTGCTCCCATGACCACGGCACGATCTAAATCTTGTAGACTTCCCGAAACGATCTCGCTTGCCGAAGCACTACTGCCATTAACAAGTACCACTAAGGGAATATTGGTATCCAAAGGCTGGTTTTTGGTTTTGTATTGCCTGTTGAATTTCTTTACCTTGGATTTTGTGGTAACGATCAACTCCCCTTTTGGGACAAAAAGATTGGTGACGTTTATGGCTTCGGATAATAATCCGCCTGGATTTCCGCGTAGATCCAATATAATTTTTTCGGCCCCCTTACCCTTAAGGTCTACTAAGGCAGACTTGGTTTGGCTAGAAGCTTTTTTGTTAAACTTGGCAAGCACAATATAACCGGTTTTTTCATCTACCATCTTGTAGTAGGGCACTGCATCTACTTCAACCGCTTCCCTTGTCAATTCAGTAGTCTTGGTCTGTCCTTGCCTTTTATAGGTGACGAATATACTGGTACCGTTGGCCCCTTTTAAGAGTTCACTGGCATTATCCTTAAAATCGGCAACGGTAATGTCACCTATTTTTATGATTTCATCCCCCGCTTTTAGTCCGGCTTTATCCGCTGGATAATCCTTATAAGGTTCTACAAGCAATAATTTGTCGTTATAGGAACGTACCAATGCCCCTATACCGGAATATTCACCGGCATTGTTGATTCTATAGGACTCTACATCCTGTTCGTTCAGAAATTTGGTGTAGGGATCTAGGTCGCTCAGCATATTCTTTATGGCCGTATCCATTAATTCCCCGGGGTTGGTCTCATCTACATAGTTCATATTC
>JBATTK010000052.1:0-51851 GCA_049670505.1 Saonia sp. | reverse complement strand
TGATCAGGCCACGGTACTCCGCAACGTACAAACGGCCGTCAGGACCGAACATCAGCGATGTGCCCGACTTTACAGAACCGGCACCGTTGAAATCCAACGTGCCGCTCGAAAAATCAACCTGCGCGTTGAGTATATTTCCAAGAAATAAAGAAAAGACAATTAGAAAATATAAGTAAATGGGGTAATTCTTTTTCATAGCTATGGTATTTTTTAACAAAACAATAGAGTGTCCCGATTGAGTTCAACCATCAAAGGTATTATAGTAGTTGAAAAACACCTTCGTTATTCGATTAAACCAGAGGGTTTATCGGTAAAATACACCTGCGTTCCCAAACTGTGATTTCTTACAGTGAACTGTTAAATTAAGAGGTAGTTAATAAGGTAATCCTATACGAAAATTAGATAGAATGAAAGTGCAAAGGGACCCGAGCGTAGAAATGAATCATTTTCCAAAAAAAATGAAACCAAAAAAAGTAATCTTATTCAATTAAAACTTCCACCATTTCTTTGTGGTCTTCCCATATCCATATCCATATTTTCCCCCATATCCCAGATTGGATGCTTTAACATCATTGACCACAAAGCACAATCCCTTTATTTTCCCGTCTTTTTTAAGTTTTAGCGGAAATTCAACAGCTTTTTTATCTGTTATACCAGCTCTCGTCACATAAATCAAATGGTCTGCATATTCACTGATAAGAAGTGTATCCGAAACCACCATCAAGGGGGCGGTATCCACAATTACATAGTCGTACCTTTCAGAGACCTTCTTCAAAAGAACTCCAAGACGATCGCTCATCAATAATTCCGCCGGATTGGGAGGGATTCTACCAGAGTATATGACATCAATAGTATTATGGTGGACTAACATAGGGTTAATAATATCCTTGACTTCCAAGGCGTCATTATATAAGAATTCCGTAAGACCTGCATCATTGTTCCTAGTTGGTCTGGACATTTTATCTATTTGATCTCCTACAAAAAAAGTATATAATTTGGGATTCCTAACATCGGCCCCTATAAGAAGTACTTTTTTATTAGTACTCGCAAGAATCATAGATAAATTAGAGGATAAAAAGGATTTACCTTCCCCCGGAACACTAGAAGTAACATAAATAATGTTATTTTTTCCGACTTTGGTCTTGGTTTTTATTAAATAATCCAAATTGGTCCTAACTATTCTTAATGATTCCGCCAAAACCGAACGGTCTTCCTTTAAAACCATTTTTTCCTCTTTTTTGGAAAGCTTGGGAATTTCGCCCAAAACCGGAGTATCCTTGGTAAGTCTTTCCAAAGTGTGCATATTACTCACTTTATTATCCAACAAATCATTTGCATAAATAACTGAAAAAGGCAACAAAAGGCCCATTATAAATGATGCTAAATAAATTATTTTTTTTCTAGGAGATACAGGGAACATACTTGGGCTATATGCACCGTCAATAATCTTTGACTTGGGAGAGGTAGATGCTACGACAATTTGCGCTTCCTCACGTTTTTGTAATAAATAAAGATATAGGGATTCTGTAGTTTGTTGCTGCCTGGTGATATCTCTAAGGGCCCTTTCGTTTCTGGGTGCCGAGTATATTTTGGAATTGATTATTGCTTGTTGACCACTCAATGTGTTTACTTGTATTCCTAAATTATTAACAGTACTATTTAAACTGGACTGCATGCTACGCTTTAGTCCCATAATCTGCTGATTTAAGTTTACAATTACCGGATTCTTTTCATTAGAGCTTTTTAACAATCGATTTCTTTCCAAAACCAATTGATTATATTTTTGGGTGGCGCTGGCAATAGTTGGATCTGACAAGCCCAGATTCGTAGGAAGCACTTCAAAATCTTCTTGTTGATCCACAATATCCTTCATGGAACCGGCAATATTCAACTGTGTCCTATAATTGGTCAACTCCTGTTGATTAGCCGCACCAACATTTAGATTGATATTTGCTTCGGAAGCAATATTCGTTAATCCTTTGCTGGTCTTTAAATCCTGAGCCGATTGGTCTACACTGGAAAGATTGGTAGATATATCCGTGATGCGATCATTGATGAATTTTGAAGTCCTATCCGCAATAATCTTTTTATCTTCAATAGCGTTTCTATTATATACCCCTATCAAAGAATTGACGATATCGTGAGCTTTGACTCTAACGGGATCGCTTAAGGAGATATTTACTATAGTGGAATACTCGTCCGAACTAGTGATGTTAACCTTATTTCTATACCGCTGTGCCACAATTTCAACAGGACTGATTACCACCTTTATTTTTTTATTCTTGTATTTATCAAAATTCTCTATATTAGGTGTAATTACAATATCTCCGATAGGTGTAGGGATATTTTTCCCATATGCATGTACCTTAACAGGGTTATCTTCCTCCTCACTATACCCAAAAGTGGTAGAAGAGGATAGTTGCAAAAAAAATTCAAAGTTTGCCTTGTGTATGGTGGAGTCGGGCGCAATAAAATTAAGTGTTATTGGAGGGTTTACATAAAGCTCGGAATTCATTATATTTCCGAGCGCCATAATACGTGTGTTAAGTCCCAATTCTTCTACGACTTCAATAAAATTTGATCTGGAATTGATAATTTGGATTTCGTCTTCCGTTTGACTTTTACCCCCGGACAAAAAATCCAATTCTTTAAACAAGTCAATTCCCGAGCCCCCACTCTTTTCATCCAATATCTGAATTTTTGCCTCAGAAGCATACTCAGGAGTGGAATATCTGATAAAAAGGAATGCGCAAATCAAAAAAGCGATTACAGAAAGTATAAACCATTTCCAATGCTTGGTATAAGTAGAAATAAGTTCTTTTATTTCAATATTATTGGACGTTGGGGTTTGGGTATTCAAATTCATCCTGGCATTCTTGTGTTAAACGAATTTAATTTCGGGTAATAAGGATTACGGTAGAAGTGATGAGTATAGATGCAATAGAAATTGCTATCGTTGCCCTATTATCCAAACTGGACGAGGTCACCGCGGATTGGTTAGGCTCTACATATACAACATCATTTTGCGTTAAATAATAGACCGGAGAGGTCAATGCCTCTTTTTTTCTAAGGTCTATGCGGGTATATACCTTGGTACCGTCAAAATCACGAATGACCATAACATTTTGTCGTTGCCCTTTTATGGTTAGATCGCCCGCCAATCCTAAAGCTTCGAGAATGGTGATACGCTCACTATTTACAGGAAATGTTCCAGGCCTTCTGACCTCTCCCAAAACTGTAACGGTAAAATTACGTAGCCTTATGTTAATAATAGGGTCTTTAAGATAGTCGGATAACTTTTCCCTCAAAAGCACCCTGCTTTCCTCGGGTGAAAGTCCTGCAATCTTGACTTTCCCAATGACCGGAAAATCTATTTCGCCGGCATTGTCGATTAGGTAATCTACTTGTTCCGGTCTTATACCGCCCTCGGAAGCTCCTCGGAAAAGATTAAAAGGAACACTTGCCTCGTTGTCCAAAGTAGAAACATATATACTTACTAAATCATCTACCTTGAATTTAGGTGTAAAAGTGTTCTTATTCACTAAAGTTTCAAATTCACTGGCGTTTTGAAAATATACAACCTCCTTTTTGGTAGCACAGGAAGCCAAAAATAAGATAACTATAATTGATACTACTTGATAGGTACCAAAAGGGTTATTTTTTCTAAACATAATCAGGATGATTTTTTTACAAGTATAGTGAAAATTTATGACTGAAAAACTTTCTTTTCTTCTTTGCTGTCGTCTTTGGTTTCATCTTTTTCATCGAGCTTGCAGAATTTTGAATTATTGGAAACATATTCGGGTACAATTTCCTTCATAAGCTTAATCGTATCGCCATTAAAGAACATATTGGATACGCAAAGTTCATCTATTTTTGATCGTATTAAAGTGTAGTCCAACTCTCTTACTTTACCGATCATTATCTTTTTATGATAGGTAGGTAACGTATTTTCCCCGTTTGCCAATAGCTCCTCATATAATTTCTCTCCCGGTCTAAGCCCGGTGATTTTTATGTCTATGTCTTCCGGATACCTCAATCCAGACAGTTTTATCATATTTTTTGCCAAATCAAAGATCCGGACGGAGTCTCCCATATCAAAAATGAATATTTCTCCTCCTTGCCCCATAGCTGCAGCTTCCAATACTAACTGTGATGCTTCCGGAATGGTCATGAAGTATCTAGTAATATCCTTATGGGTTACGGTAAGGGGACCCCCTTTTTCTATTTGTTTCTTAAACAAAGGAATTACCGAACCATTGGAACCTAATACGTTGCCAAATCTTGTGGTAATGAATTTAGTCTTATTCTCCTGATGCATACAACTAATATACATTTCGGCAATCCTTTTGGTGGCACCCATAACATTGGTAGGGTTTACTGCTTTATCCGTAGAGACAAAAACAAACTTATCCACGTTATAGGTAAGCGATAGGTCTACCATCATTTTTGTGCCGGCTACATTAATTTTAATAGCTTCATAGGCGTTATACTCCATAAGGGGAACATGTTTATACGCCGCAGCATGAAAAACCATAGTTGGTTTATATTCTTGGAAGAAAGTGTTCATCCTGTTTTTATCCCTAATATCGGCGACTATAGGCACAAAATTATGGAATCCGTTTTGCTTCAATTCCTGCTGTAGATCATAAAGCGGAGATTCTGCCTGATCTATTACAATCAGGGATTTATAATCGTAATTGGCAATTTGCCTTACTATCTCACTACCGATGGAGCCAGCACCCCCGGTTACCAAAACAACCTGGCCCTTTAATTCGTTAGAAACTTTTGATTTTTTTATATTTATAGGAACTCTATTCAACAAATCCTCAATCTGTACTTGTTTTATTTGGGACACCTTTAATTCCCCATTGATCCAATCTTCTACAGGGGGAACTATTTTCACTTGTACGGGAAAATCTACCAAGCCTTCCACTAAAACACGAAGCGTATTATTATCAATGTCATTAATGGAGACTATTATTTCGGAAACATCCCTTTTTTTGACAAAATATTCGGTTAGGTCCGATCTTCCGTATACCTTGACTCCATTGATACTTTTACCAACCTTTTTGATATCGTCATCAATATATCCTACAACCCTGGCATTGCTAGAAGTATGGTTGGTCAAAGCGTTGTAGGTGAGGATACCTGATTCCCCTGCCCCATATATGAGTACGTTTTTGGTAATCTTAAACTTCTTTACCAAATTGTAATATACCGTTTTAAACACATATCTGGAAGCCGTAAGGGCCACAAAACTGATTAAACTGTGTATGATTATTATGGAGAGTGGAATAGTGAAATCTTCCATAATGTTTAATTGTCTATTTACAATTACCATAAATATGGTAAGAATACTGGATAGACAGATAGCATTAAAAATATTATATACATCCCTAACTCCGGTATGCCGAACCACTCCTTTATAGGAGCCCGTAAAAACAAAGGACATAAGAACGATCAGGGATACTATGGGCAACTGAACAAACAGTCTGTCCGTATCAAAATTTAGCGTAAGATTAAATCGGATAAGATAGGAAAGTATGAATGCTATGGAAATAGTAAAAACGTCTATAACCAGTACCAACCATTTTGAAGCGTATCTATGTGCATTACTTACTAAGTAGTTTTTAATCATAGGGCAATGATTTAAGGATTAAGGCTATAATTCTTTCCATATCTTCCCGACTCAAATTTGATCCACTGGGCAAGCACAGCCCACGCTCAAATAAATCGGCAGAAATACCATTTGTATAATTCGGGTATTTTTTAAAAATTGGCTGTAGATGCATAGGCTTCCATAAGGGTCTAGACTCTATATCATCTTGTAGAAGTGCCAAGCGAATCTTTTCTCTAATTTCATATGAAGGCGTGAGTATGCAAGTCAACCATCTATTGGAGAAGAACCCAGTGGGTTCTTCTAAGAATTCTATTTCCGATAGATGCCCTAAAAGCTCCTTATACATATAAAAATTAGCCCTTCTAGCCGACACCCTGTCATCCAACACTTCCATTTGGCCCCTACCAATTCCCGCAAGTACATTGCTCATCCTATAATTATAACCTACTGAGGAATGTTGATAATGTGGCGCATTGTCACGTGCTTGGGTCGCTAAAAAAACCGCCTTTCGCTTAAAGTCCATATTTTTGGTCACCAATGCCCCTCCACCAGAGGTAGTAATTATCTTGTTCCCGTTAAAAGAAAGGATTCCGATATCTCCGAAACAACTACATTGTTTCTCCCTATAGGTACTGCCCAATGCCTCCGCACTGTCTTCTACCACAGGAATATCATATCTACTTGCTATTTTGTGAATTTCCTCCACTTTGTAGGGCATTCCGTATAGGTGCACCGCTATAATGGCTTTTGGCTTATTGCCCTTCTCCATTCTATCTTTTATAGCTTCTTCAAGTAAATCTGGAGATAAATTCCAAGTATCTTCCTCGCTATCCACAAAAACGGGGGTTGCGCCTAAATACAAAATAGGGTTAGCGGAAGCGGAAAACGTAAAACTTTGACAGATTACCTCATCTCCATGGGTAACACCCAATAATTCCAAGGCAAGATGAATAGCGGCTGTTCCTGTGCTTAAAGCGGCAACATAAACATTGTCATCCAAATAATCCTCTAAAGCTTTTTCAAAAAGGTCTACATTAGGACCCAAAGGAGCGACCCAATTGGTTCTAAATGCCTCTTCAACATAATGTTGTTCATTATTGCCGATATGGGGGGAAGAAAGCCAAATCTTTGTTTGCGTTTCCACTAAAATGCTTATTAGTTAAGTTCTGTAAATTCAAAAGTAACAATAGTTTCAAGGTTACGGTTAAATACGGTTGATATTTCGTTTAAGAATTCAAATTCATCGTTTAAATGAACTTTAACGGCAAATCATCCTTAATGGAAGCTTTTTCTCATACGTTATACCTGCGCTCAACCCATAAATTAGACCTTTTTATCGACTATATGCAGCAAATTGTTAAGTTATTTTGTAATCTTTGCATCTTCAAAGACAAAAAAATCCATGAAAAAAATCACGAAGATATGTTGCATTGGAGCCGGTTATGTTGGAGGCCCCACAATGTCGGTTATAGCCAAGCAATGTCCTGAAATTAAGGTAACCGTCGTTGATATTAACGAAGAAAGAATTTCTCAATGGAATGATGCCGATCTAGACAATCTTCCTATCTACGAGCCAGGCCTAAAGGAAATGGTTGGGGCGACCCGTGGTAAAAACCTTTTCTTTTCTACAGAGGTAGATAAAGCTATATATGAATCCGAAATCATATTCATCTCCGTAAACACCCCTACCAAAACCTATGGGAAGGGTAAAGGACAAGCGGCAGACCTGAAATTTATTGAGTTATGTGCCAGAAATATTGCAAGGGTCGCAAAGGATGATAAAATTGTAGTGGAAAAATCCACATTGCCCGTAAGAACTGCAGAAGCCATCAAAAGTATATTGGATAATACCGGGAAAGGTGTCAATTTTGAGATTCTTTCGAATCCAGAATTTTTGGCGGAAGGCACTGCTATAGACGATCTCTTAAATGCCGATAGGGTTCTAATAGGAGGAGATGAAACCCCGTCTGGCAGGATGGCAAAGGATGCGCTGAGTGCCATTTACGGTCATTGGTTGCCCAAAGAAAGGATTTTACAGACCAATGTATGGTCGTCCGAACTCTCCAAATTGGTAGCAAATGCGTTTTTGGCACAGCGAGTATCTTCTATCAATTCCATATCCGCCTTGTGCGAGAAAACAGATGCCAATATTGCAGAAGTTTCCAAAGCAATAGGTTTTGATAGTAGAATAGGCCCAAAATTCTTAAATTCCTCCGTTGGATTCGGTGGGTCCTGTTTTCAAAAAGATATTCTGAATTTGGTGTACATCGCCAGGAGTTTTGGGCTTCAGGAAGTGGCCGATTATTGGGAACAGGTGATTATTATGAACGATTATCAAAAGAAGCGTTTCGCCGAAAATATTATAACAACATTGTACAATACCGTATCTGGGAAAAAAATAATATTTTATGGTTGGGCATTTAAGAAGGATACCAATGATACCAGGGAATCTGCCGCCATTTATGTTGCGGATGCATTGCTTGATGAAAAAGCCGAAATAGTTGTATATGACCCAAAAGTAACAGAAAGTCAAATATATGCGGATCTTGATTATTTGGGCACTAGGGACCCAAAAGAAAACAGGAAACTTTTAAAAGTAGCCCAAGATCCTTTAAAAATAACGGAAGATGCCCATGCAATTGCTATCTTAACAGAATGGGACGAGTTTAAAGCATACGATTGGGAAAAAATTTATGATAACATGCTAAAACCTGCCTTCCTTTTTGATGGAAGAAGAATTTTGGACGTTGAGAAAATGAATTCCATCGGATTTAAATACTACAAAATAGGACAATCATGAGAATCCTGGTTACCGGTGCGGCAGGTTTCATTGGGTTTCATACAACACAAAAACTATTAGCCAAAGGGCATTATGTGGTCGGTTTGGACAATATTAGTTCTTATTATGACCAAAATCTTAAATACGACCGACTCAAAGAACTGGGAATAAGAAAAATAGAGGCTCAAAAAATCCATACTATTTGTCAAAGCGTTACCAAGGATAATCATAGTTTTAGCTTTGTAAGAATGGACCTTACGAGTAAAGACGAACTCACAAAACTTTTTGAATCCGAAAAATTCGATTTGGTCTGCAATCTTGCGGCACAAGCGGGAGTACGTAATAGTATAGAAAACCCCGATGCGTATGTGGAGAGCAATATAGTAGGTTTCCTGAACATCTTGGAGTGTTGTAGACATTACCATATAAAACATCTGGTGTATGCAAGTAGTTCAAGTGTTTATGGTCTTAACAAAAACATCCCTTTTCATATCAAAGATCAAGTAGATCAACCCATAAGCTTATATGCCGCCAGCAAAAAAAGCAATGAATTAATGGCACATGCCTATAGTCATTTATTTCATTTCCCTACAACGGGATTGCGATTCTTTACGGTATATGGGCCATGGGGAAGGCCAGACATGGCTCCTTTCCTCTTCACTAGTGCAATTATTAACAATAGGCCAATAAAAGTATTCAATAAGGGGCAAATGGAACGTGACTTCACCTACGTAGATGATATCGCGGAAGGTGTAACCCGTGTTGTAGAAAAAAGTGTGGACCAACGAGTTGAAGAAAAAGAATTTTATAAGCTTTACAATATAGGCAATAACAAGGCGGTTAAATTAATGGATTTCATAAAAGAGATTGAAATCAATTTGAACAAGGAGGCAAAAAAAGAAATGCTTCCCCTGCAACCTGGTGATGTTGTTAAGACTTGGGCAAATGTAGATGAACTCATCAAAGACTATGATTATAGTCCTAAAACCAGCTTACAAATGGGAGTACGGCAATATGCTAGTTGGTTTAAGCAATATTATGGGATTCATTAAATTCTTAGGACATATGAACCGACCCTTATGATTTTACAGAAGATGAACCATTTTTAAGATATCGGTTTCCTATATCTTTTATATGATCAAGATGTATTCACCAATATAGAAACATTAATCCAGACCATTAAATGAATGAAATAGTAATATACAGCCCTGGGGCATTTAAGGCTTACGGACATGCATTTGATTATTCCAAAGGGCTTCTGGAATCCTTTCATGAATTGGGGTACAAGGTGCATATTTATGGGATGGATGGTCCACTCAAATTCCCAGATTTTGTCAACGAAATTAGAATAAGTTCCCCTCAAGGTCTAAAGAAAAAACAAACATTATTACAAAAAATGAGCTGGGGTATGAATCGTTTGTTCAACTCAAGTAAGTCTTTGGAAGGGTTCGTAGAATTTTATTTCTCCTTTAAAGACCAACCATTGGTATTATTTGAAACTTTCGAATATTTTGGCTTATCCAAAAAGGTTAAGAATTTTTCGGGAAATTACTTTTGTGTCTTTCACGATACCAATTTCAATTTTAGTCAAACTTCTTTGTTGGCCGGAATCTATAAATATTTGGCAAGAATTCCTTCTAGAAGAATTGTAGGGCATTCTAAAAAATCCTTTGTACATGGCTCGCAAATGAAAGCAAATTTTGTTTCCCAAATGGGCAACAAATATGTTGATCAAATAGAAGAAATACCTTATGGGGCTCCATTGCCGATAGTGAGTTCCGCTAAAGATAAAGCTGATTCGAAAAGTCAACTAGGCTTAAAAACAGATAAAAATTACCTACTTTCCTTTGGAACATTACGCTCGGACAAAGAATATTTACCTATCGTTGAAGCCCTAAGGAAAACCACAAATTGGGAGTGGATCATAGCCGGTCCAGAGGGAGATTACTCCTATGAAAAGATTACTGAAATGGCTAAAGAACACCACATCCTAGAGAAAATAATTACGTTTCCTAAATTTATTACAAATTCAGAACAGAAGTCGTTTTTCATAGCTTCGGATGTGGTCATTAATCTATATAAGCCTTTTATACGTCATGAAAGTGGCACGGCACAGCTTGCAAGAACCTATGTAAAGCCTGTTATCGTTTCCGGACCTCCCGACTTAACGGACTATGTTACAAAGAAAAAAATAGGATGGGTTACTAACGATGGACTAAAAGTATCAGAGGTTCTAACGGTTTATGAAGAACTAACACAACACGAAAAAGATTTGATTCTTTCAAATATTAAGGATTTGGCAGTTAGTAATTCCTGGGCAAGTGTTGTAAAAAGAATCTTGAGTTTCAATTGAATTATAGGCAAGGCAAAAAAACTACCATTCCGTTTATCATAAAATTAGTACCTCTATTCTTCAGAAGAACCTATACTTCACATTTTAAAGTGCCTTTCCTTATGACTAAGAATAGAGGCCAATGTCCCTTCTGGGTATAAATACGTATGAACCAGTGTTAAGACTATCTGACCCATCTGCAGTATCACTTACTATATTTTCCTTATACCTGCTACCATTTTTATACTATAGTTAAAAGAGACTCTCTTCGCTACCCGTCTACATATTTAGGATATCGATTTTAAAATCGTCGAAATTTTAGTTTAAACCATAAGTTTTTTTGATACTATGCTTTCACCGAACTTGGAAATTATAATTACATAGGAAAGGGCTATTACTCCAAAGAAAAACATGATGTAATATAACCCTTTTTGGATATCCTTTAAAAACTGTATTTCAAAATTTCACTATCGGACAGGGGCATGGTACATTTTTGTACCCGCAATTCAGGGAAAAAACATCTTAAATATGTATTTCATCGATTTTAATTAAAAAATTGTGTTAAAATCATCGGAGAAGTGATCCATTAATCCGTTGAGCTACGTATTAACTTCGTTGCTGTTAAAGCATAACTATTATTTTATTGTTAATCAAAATGTTGAAAACTAAATTTATTTAAGGAGCTATTCTATTTTTTAGATACTATTTTAGCAGAAAATATGCAGTTCGTCGAAAATTAGTGCGCTTTTATCGAAAAGATATTTTTTTATGTTAATTTTATATCTCCCAAATAAATTTCAGTATTGTCCAAAAATCTACTTATGAAAAATTTCCCCATCAAATTTTTTAATTTGGTATTTCTCATTATCATTCTTTTTTTACAATTTTCCTGTGAAAAAGACTCCGATTTGTTAGCAGAAGCTGTCTTAAATAATCCTGACGCTCCCATTGATGAACGTGAGGGTGAAGATCCTGATGCCGACCCGGATGCGGAGTACGATGTGAAGACTTTTTCTTTTTCACCGATCAATGATGCATTTCTGCAAGGCTCCAAAGGTTTTGATCAATCTATAGTACGACTTGAGGAAAACAATAGAACAGGTTACTTAATGTTCGACCTAAGTGAAATTAACGGAGAAATTACGGAGGTCACTCTTGAATTCACGGTGTATGGTGACCAAGGAAACGGTACCATTAATATTCTGAAAGGTCAATCCAATGAATGGACCGAAGAAAATTTATCCGATAACAATTCTCCCACCGCTGGTGTTCAATTAGAGTCCATTAATAAAACTTATGCTGTAGCTTCTACAGAAAAAGTAGTTTTGGAATCCAAGGACATAAAAGCGGAAAGAACCACCATAATTATGGTCCATGACAACGGTAACGATTTAGCCATTGCTTCCAAGGAGCATCCTTCAGAAAAGGGTCCTAAACTTGTGGTAACCTACAATGCCCCTTTAGGTTCAGAAGATATCCCAGAGCAATCTCCTGAAGAAGAAGGAGGGAATGAGGAAGAGGAAGAAGAACAGGAGGGCAATAACGAAATCAGTGGTGATGTAACTTATTGGAAAGAATTATTTGACGTTGCCTGGGCTTCCGAATATTCAGACGCTGTGGAGAAATCGGAGAGTGGCAATGCATTTCAGGAGTACTATTTTCTCGCCTATACTATTGATGGCCTTATTCAGGTCTGGCAAGCAACGGGTGACAATAAGTATTTGGATGATGCCCTAGGTCTCATTGAGAATACCATAGATGACGCGGTACCAATGGGTGGAGCCAACTCCGGATATTTGGGCTGGCCATCGGACTTAAATAAGTATGGTGCAATCCGTAATAATGAAGGGACCAATTTATGGGAGTCTTTTTTATATCGATACGTCACCACACTATTACGTATAATGAACCAATCCCCCAATCTAAGGGCAAGTGGATCATACCAGGCACGATATGATGATATTTTAGCTTTTACAAAGACCCATATATGGGATAAATGGTACAATAGGAATTCCAATCTAAACGACCTTTATAGAAGTCGTACGCACATGACAAGCCATTGGGCACGAATTGCAATGGAACTGTATATTATTGAAGGTAATCAAAAATACAGAGAGGTGTTCGACAATATTTCATTTGCCGGGATGCCTAATTATGGCGGAGCAAGTTTAAGAAGTCGGATATATACTAATCCATCAAACCCACAGGCCTATTCATGGTATCAGACATGGGATTCAAATGTGATTCAAGATGTTAATCATGGTGATGATATTGTTAGCTTTTGGGTCGCTGCCTACGAAAATGGCATGTATTGGGATTTGAACGACATGAAAGCTCTGGTGGCAACCACAAACGATGTGGTTTGGACGAGCAACAGTCCATTAAAGTTTGCGGAAAATATTGATGGTTCCGGAGGCAGTGACATTAAAGAGGTAATTTCTCATGGAATGCTTACCGTGGGTAGGTTTGATGAAAACCTGCAAAATAGAATTCGTAACCATTATACACTTTCATCAGTAAGATCTCGCGAATGGCAAGCAATGGGAATAGCCGCATTAAATAGAAAAATTTTGGATGATGGCAGGCCAGTGTATCCAGAATAGGAATAATCACACAGAAAATTTATTGTAATCACAACCATATCTTTTAACGGAAAATTGCTGTAGCTCTAATTGTGGTATTCCTAGGTATCAGTTGGTCGCGGATTATTATCTCCAAGGAATTTACCAGCTGAGTTTACGTTTTGAATTTGCCATTGCCAGCTCTCATTCTTAATGTTGTTTTGCTGTGCCAAAACCTGATTGAAAAGTTTTCTGTACCCTTATGTTTTCATACATATATTGGTTACTAATACCTAACACTACTTTGTTAAACTTTGGTCGTTTATTAAGTTCTGGTCAAAATTCGCTATTGGGTTAGGTGTATAATGGTACCATCCTTGCCCACTTGTTTTTATCAATTTGAAATGTTGAATTAGTAAAATCCTCAAATTGTACTATCCACGAAAAGAAAGCAATTGTTATGATAATTTCTAGCTCCGTCACAAGGGAATAGCTATTGAAGCCATGGCGGTTAACTAAAGGGTAGAACTTATTACATTTATACTATTTGGTCTTCTAAATATTATTTTAACTTTGCACTTTTTTTAATAAAATCTATATCCAATTTGATTTAATCTATAATGAATAAAGTAAACATTTATTTGACCCGAAAAATAACTCGTGAATTGGGTATTTGGACAGATTTCGCTGCTTGTTAACGTATTTTCTTTTACTCTTATTTTCTTTTTTTTTGATTTGCGCAGATTTATCATCCTTTTTGATTAAAGTATACTTATGTACCTTTGATTGTTTTTTGGATATTAAAGAAAAGAGCATTGCTTAAATTAAAATCATGAAAAAAAATCTACTGCACTACGGACTACAGCGTAGTGGCACAAATTATCTTGAAAATCTGCTTAAAAAGAATTTTCAGGTCAATATTTTAAACAGTAATGAGGATCGGGCACATCCTTTACAAAAACATTTCCGGTTGTATGATGAAAAAAATCTTATTCCCGAACCTCAATATGACAATAATCTGTTCTTTTCGCACTTTTGGGAATATTTGGAATCCTTAGAAATCGAACAGCGGATAGATGGTATTATCATAATATCTAAAGATCCGTATAGTTGGTTTTTAAGTTACATGAACTGGCGTGCCAATTGTGATTGGCCGGAAGCCGAGCATCATTATGCACAGGAGTATAATCTATTTTATAAAAAATGGTTGAGTTTTTCGGAGCAGGATGATAGGATTCATTTTGTGAGATATGTCGATTTGCTTTCAAATCCCTCGGATGAACTAAAAATAATAAAGAAAAAATATAAGCTGAGTTTAAATCTCATTACCAAACTAGGTGGAGTAAAGAGTTCCTTTAAAAAAGTAGCCCATTCAAAATCCTTTTCAAACAAAAGGGTTGATTATTATCTAAATAAGGGGTTTTTAAGCGATTATGACAATGATTCATTGGAAAAAATTAATAAAATAGTTGAACCTGAATTACTCAAATCAATGAACTATGAGAGGATCAAAAATTAAATCGATCAATAATCATTTGATTTAAAATGTCTACTAAACAATGAAATTGGATTTTATCATAATCGGGGGGCAAAAATGTGGTTCTACCTATATTCATAAAACGATAAGACATCATCCGCAAGTGGATATGATTGATGAGGAATGTCCGCATCTTGAAAGCCCGGATTTTGAAAATGGAGGTTTGGAAGAATTAAAGGACCGACTTGGTAGATTGGATCAAAGCAAAGTAATTGGGATAAAAAGGCCGAATTATTTAGCCAAACCGGAAGTCCCGGAAAGAATTTACGCAATTGATCCGAGTATTAAAATTATAGTAATTCTTAGAAATCCGCTCGAAAGATTTAAATCGGCCTATTTTCACCAAATGAACGGAGGAACCGGGCCAGTTGTTTCCTTAAATAACGGTGCCAAGGGTATTCTAAACAATAAATATCGTGAAAATTATCCCAGATCTTCAGAAGTTTTGGAATTTGGGTATTATGGAAAGTATTTAGAAAAATATATGGCTCTTTTCCCAAATAATCTTTTGGTATTAACCTTTGATGAATTAAAAAAAGATAAGATATCCCTCATAAAAAAGTGCTACCAATTTCTAAACCTTGACGATACTTTTATACCTCACGAAATATTGGAAAATAGACCCCAAAAGGTAAATTACTCGCTACAAAGTACTAAACTGTTGGCCCTTAGAAATAGATTTCGGTACAGTTACAACTCGGATAAAACCCGCATTTTTAAAAAACAACAATCCATTTTGGATAAATTCTGTGCCAAGGGTATTGAAAAAATGAATCAAATTATTTTTAATTCAATTTTTAGAAACAATAAAAAACCCGATTTTTCTCCTAGTATCAAGGAGGAACTGCTTACTCGTTATAAACCGGATATAGAAATTTTGGAAAACATGATAGATCGCGATTTAACATCATGGAAAGTATAATTTTAAATCGTTCTTGTTGTTCATCAGGGAAAATATGAAAAACTTATTTCCAATAACTTTTTATTCTCATCATTGAAGTCGTTATGATCAAAACTATTAATAAAACAAATAATCTTTCAGGACAGTTGACATTTGGTAGTAACTTATACCAAAAAGCGAGTCACCTTTTAGTAAAAGGAATTCCTTTTCTGCCTTCCTTTGGAAAATATAATATTACAATTTGTCACGAAAAGAAATTTGTTTGGTTCCGTGTTGCCAAAGTAGGTACAAGAACAATTTTTGATGTATTAAAAATATCGGGAATACATTTGGATGCAGAACACCCCATGTTTTGCCATTACCCTAAATCTATGTATAACAACTACTTTAAGTTTGCTTTTGTCAGAAATCCATATGATAGACTCGTTTCATGTTGGAGGAACAAAGTGGTTGATTCAAATGCTTTTGGATTCTCTGATGAGGAGCTATTAGAAATGCAGAATTTTGAACATTTCGTTGATTTTGTTGCAACACAAAACATAGAAAAGTGTAACATACATTTTCGTTCACAATCGAAATTAATAGATTTGAATAGCGTTAACTATATAGGTAGGTTTGAAAATTTTGAAAAAGATCTTTCCCATGTTTTTAAAACTATGAATATAGATTTTCAACAAATCACGAAAAAGAACGTATCATCAAAGAATAAGTTGAATTATAGAGACTACTACAATGATAGCTTAAGAGCTAAAGTTGCCAAAATTTATGAAAAGGACCTGAATATATTTTCTTATGATTTCTAAATAATATTTCAGCTTTTTGAAGTTCGGCCTATGATGGGGATTTATTGCTTTATTGCATCTACAATCAAGGACGTATAATTGAGTGCTCCATCGTAGTTCCTTTTGTCATGCTTACTGGAACGGCGAACAAACCCATCTTTCCCATCCCATTCCTTGGCCTGAAATTCATTATTCTCATTAAAATATTCGAGTAGTTCAACCCTAAATCCCACTTCCGAAAATATGGCTCCCAGGGTCTTATAATTATAGAGCACTTTGTGATCATGTGCACCATTACCGGTGCCTCCTGGTTTTACTTTATCAATATAGTCTTCGCTGCGGTGAAATCCATCAGGAACGGCCACCCTTAATCTTCCGCTTTTTTTAAGAAATTTATAACAATTTATAGCAGCGGTTTTACCTTCCTCCAATGTCAGATGTTCCCATACGTGTTCTGCGGCAATATTGTTAATGGAATTTTCTTTAAAATAGGTCGTCCAATTATTTTCATCCAACAAGTTCAAAAAATATACTTCCGAAGGAATCCAACCATCCTGATAAACCCCTGAACTCCCAACCACAATTTTTAAATCCGAGCTGGAAGCTACTGTTTTTTTAAATCTTCTTCTTTTTTTATTTTGGCGATAATTTACATAATGCGGCCTCAATAGATCTTTGACGAATTCCTTCATTTTTATAATTATTAATTAATAAAAAATGGTTTCGGGGGGGACCAGCAATATTCTGGGGACTTAATGTGAAGAAACAATGCCCAGAATGACTAACAGCTATTTAACTTCAACGTATTTAATAGCTTTTCATATAAATTTTGTCGCCTTTTTGTTTTAAATCAGCATCTTTGCAAAAAGACATTCAATCAGAGACTAATATATAAAATTTAATCATTAAATGAAAAAAACGGCTTTGATCACTGGTGTTACCGGACAGGACGGTGCATACTTAAGCGAATTTCTTTTGAAGAAAGGCTATGTGGTGCATGGCCTTAAAAGAAGATCTTCGCTCTTTAACACCGATCGTATCGATCATCTATATCAAGACCCCCATGTGGAGAACAGAAATTTTATTTTACATTATGGGGATATGACAGATAGTACAAATTTAATTCGCTTGATACAGGAGATTAAACCTGATGAAATTTATAATTTGGCAGCCATGAGTCATGTGCATGTCTCTTTTGAAGTGCCCGAGTACACAGGTAATGCCGATGGTTTGGGAACTTTAAGGATATTGGACGCTGTACGTTTGTTAGGTCTTGGAAAGAAGACAAGAATATATCAAGCATCTACCTCGGAGCTTTATGGAAAAGTACAAGAAGTGCCACAGTCGGAAACCACTCCCTTCTATCCAAGAAGTCCCTATGCGGTAGCAAAAATGTATGCCTATTGGATTACCGTAAACTATAGGGAAGCCTATGGCATGTTTGCTTCAAATGGTATACTTTTTAATCATGAATCACCTATACGAGGAGAAACTTTTGTAACTAGAAAAATTACCAGGGCCACGGCAAGAATCGCATTGGGTCTACAAGATAAATTTTATCTGGGAAATCTTGATGCACAAAGGGACTGGGGACATGCCAAAGACTACGTTCGGATGATGTGGATGATTTTACAAGCCGATGAAGCCGAAGACTGGGTTATTGCCACCGGAAAGACTACAACGGTAAGGGAATTTGTTCGCATGAGTTTTGCCGAAACTGGTATTGAACTGGAATTTAAAGGTAAAGGAATAGAAGAAAGAGCATATGTTAAAACCTGCAACAACCCTGAATATCAGATTGAAGTAGGCAAGGAAGTTTTAGCCGTAGATCCCAAATACTTCAGACCTACCGAGGTGGATCTGCTTATAGGAGATCCATCCAAAGCTCAGAACAAATTGGGTTGGAAAACAGAATATACCTTGAATGGTCTTGTGCAGGATATGGTGCAAAGTGACCTTAAACTGATGCGTAAAGAGCAATTCCTAAGGGATGGGGGTTACCGAATTCTAAACTATTTTGAATAAACCTATGGACTTGGCTTCAAAAGTTTATGTAGCGGGACATAGGGGTCTAGTAGGAAGTGCTATACTCAAAAGTCTAAAGTCCAAGGGATATCATAATATCCTTACGAGAACGCATTCGGAATTGGATCTCACCGATACTTTTAGTGTTGCGAATTTTTTTCAAGAAAACAAGCCGGATTATGTTTTCCTTGCCGCTGCAAAGGTTGGTGGTATTATAGCAAACAATACATATAGGGCAGACTTCATCTATGAAAACCTGATGATTCAAAATAATGTAATTCACCAATCCTATGTATACGGTGTAAAAAAGCTTCTTTTTCTTGGAAGTACCTGTATTTATCCAAAAAACTGCCCTCAACCTATGCGAGAGGATTACCTCTTGACCGATGTGCTGGAATTTACCAATGAACCGTATGCCATAGCAAAAATTGCCGGTATTAAAACTTGTGAGAGTTATAATTTACAGTATGGTACTAACTTCATATCTGTAATGCCTACCAATCTGTATGGCCCCAATGACAATTTCGACTTGGAGAAATCCCACGTTTTACCTGCTTTGATCCGCAAGATGCATTTGGGAAAGGCCCTTGAGGACAATAACTGGGCGGTTATTCGCAAGGACCTGGACAGGTTACCCATAGAAGGTGTCGACGGGAAATCTGATCGCGAAACCATTTTGACCAAATTCTCTGATTTTGGACTTCGAATTTCCGATAGCAACGTTCAAGTGGAAATCTGGGGAAGTGGAAAACCAATGAGGGAATTCCTATGGTCGGAGGACATGGCGGAAGCCTGTGTTTTTATTATGGAACATCAGAATTTTTCGGACACCTATCCTACTGATTTAAAAGAAGTAAGAAATACCCATATCAATATAGGTACCGGAAAAGATATTTCCATTGGCGATTTGGCCGCTGAAATTAAAAACATTGTGGGCTTTGACGGGAAATTGATATTCAATACTAAGAAACCGGATGGAACTCTTAAAAAGTTGACCGATGTCAGCAAATTGAATTCCTTGGGCTGGAAACACAAGATTAATTTGAACGAGGGTATTAAAAAATTGTATGAATGGTACCTAAGATAGCAGAACTAATTTTAAGAAATTCCTTGTCATATATCATATTCCAAAAAATTACTCTCCAATACAATGACATTAATTGCAAACAGACCAAATGGGATTAGGGGATAAACTATTTCATGGTATGGTATGGAGTGCCATGGAACGCATTTCCATACAGGCCGTTCAATTTGTAATAGGTATTATTCTTGCAAGAATACTCACTCCTACGGAATACGGAATGATTGGAATTTTGGTGGTCTTTATGGCAATTTCGGAGGTTTTTATCGAAAGTGGTTTTACCAAGGCCTTGATTCAAAAACAGGATAGAACGGAGGACGACGTTTCTACCGTTTTTTTGTTTAACATCGCCATTAGCATTGTCTGCTACGTAATACTATGGTTTATTGCACCCTTGGTTGCGGATTTTTACGAAATGGATATACTTTCTGCGCTGTTGCGCGTGCTGGCATTATCCCTACTTATTAACGCGTTGTTTGCCGTACCTGCCACAATATTTACCATAGACCTGGATTTTAAGTCTTTGGCCAAGATCAACTTTGTAGCTTCCATTGTATCGGGAGGCATTGCCATATATATGGCATACAATGGATACGGGGTATGGGCACTCGTATTCCAGACACTTTTAAGATCTCTGGTTATGGCCATTTTAATGTGGACTTTACTCAAATGGCAACCCAATTGGGCCTTTTCCAAATCCTCATTAAAACAATTATTCAAATATGGTTCCAATTTATTGGCCGCTTCGCTATTGCAGACAACGGTCAATAATTTTTATGCTCTTTTTATAGCTAAATTTACTAGTACAAGAGACCTGGGATACTATACGCGCGGTACCCAGTTTACAAGTTTTTTCCTTAATATTATGAAATCAATGTTGGGCCGGGTATTGTTGCCCGGTCTGGCCACCGTTCAGGATCAGCGAAAGGTTTTAGTAAACTATACACGGAAAATTATTAAGGCTACCGCTATTCTTGTTATTCCCGTATTTCTTTTTTTAGCGATAATAGCCGAGCCACTTATTCGGTTTTTATTGACCGAGAAATGGTTACCGGCTGTTCCTATTATGCAAATCTTTTGTTTGGCCAGAATGATTACATTAATTTCAAGTATTAATGTAAATCTTCTTTATGTCATAGGTAGAACAGATCTGTCCCTGAGACAGCAATTTGTTAAACTGGCCGTACGGGTAGTATTATTAGTGGTAGCGTTAAAATTTGGAATAATTTACATTGCCCTGGCGGAACTGACATCTATCATAATCCATTTTTTTATCAATACCTATTATCCAGGAAAAATTATGTCCTACGGTGCTTTTTCGCAATTGAAGGATATCGCAACCATTTTTATTTCCGGTTTAATAATGATTGCCCTAGTGTACGGCGTCATTAATTTTATTGAAACTGATATACTTAAACTGCTGGTAGCTCCTGTCATAGCCATACCGGTATATGTTGCGTTTATGTACTTATTTAAGGTTAAGGAATTTTTTGTTCTAATTTCAAAAACTAAATCTTTTTTTAAAAAATGAGTATAATTAGAACCTGATTTGTGTTTAATACAGTGTTCATAATGTATGACAGACCCATTGTTCTTTTGGAAAACAACTTGAAAAATGCGTACAAACAATACTAAAATATTCTTTGTGAACCCTATGGGCTATGGCACGTTGGGCAAATATGACTATAATATCATTGGAAACATCGAAGGTTTGGATATCACCTATTTTTGCAATGAAAAGTCCGAAATCAAGGATGAAACCATCCATATTCAAAAAATATACAAGTACTCAACAAAAAGAGGTTTGCTAAAATTTTGGAGTTATCTAAAAACCCAATCCATGCTTTTTCGTTCAATCGCAAAGCATAAGGGCTCCACGGCACATTTTCAATGGTTAAAAATGCCCTATTTTGATTTTATGCTATTGAAAATTTTAAAGAAAAGAGGTATAAGATTAGTCTTAACGGTGCATAACATATTACCACACAACAGTGGGGATAAATATAAATTTATCTATAAAAAAATCTACAATGAATTAGATGACATCATAGTTCATGCATCAAATACCAAGCAGGAGTTATGCGACATCTTCGGAATTTTTCCAAATAAAATTCATGTTATCCCCCATGGAATATTTATGATGGAAGGAGTAAACGATTTGGAAACAGAAAAATTGAAACAGGCCTTCATCAAAAAAAATCAACTGGAAAAAAAAGTCGTTTTTGGCGTGCTTGGACGAATAAATAAATATAAGGGAATTCATCTAATAGCAGAAACATGGCATTCTTTAGATTCCTCCTCAAAGGAGAAAATGCATCTATTGATTGCAGGACAAGGGGATTCCGATGTTTTGAACGAATTGGATAAACTCCATAACACCACGATAATAAACAGAGCCCTAGATGATAATGAATTCAATGCTTTTTTACAATTATCGGACTACATTCTTCTTCCATATTTTAAAATTTCCCAAAGTGGAGTCCTGCTGACCGCATTAAGCGAGAAAAAACGAGTAATCGTATCCAATAAAGGAGGATTGACAGAACCTTTCAAATTTGGGAAAATAGGATATATCCTAGAAGAATTAACGGTGGCCCATCTCCATAAAGTGCTGGCGGAAGCAGTTCTCGAAAACAATAATCATCCAAAAGAAAATGTTTGGCAAGCAATATTTGACTACTATGATTGGAAAAATATTGGCCGCATGACTAAAAAACTATACCTGCAATAACTGTTCATTTATAGAAGGCAGCAACTAGTTTACCGTCTTTTGGGTTTACATCAGAGCGTACTTTTTATAAAAAACAATGTAGTTTACTACTAACCTTCTTTGCTTTTGAATTTCTGGAAAACAAATTTTAGTATAAACGAAGGCACTAATTGCCCCATATTGGAATAATCTACAATAAAAGATGTTTCCATTTGCCTTTGAACGCCCCCCTTCAAAAACAACTAGGTCAACTTTAACGTATAAAATGGTTTTTTATATAAATTTTATCTCGTTTCTGTTCTAAATCAGCATCTTTGCAAATACAAATTTGGGTATCATTTAAAGATAAACTGGCTATTTAACGTAATGGTGTCGGGAGAATTAAAACGATATGGTGAAATTAAGGAACTGTTATAGGCTCCAATAGCACAATCACCATATTTTTTATGTAAGTGTTTTTGTATTTATCTGAAACCAAAGTTTTTTATTACCATTTCAACAAGAAGGAGACAAAGAATGAAAAAAAAGGTTTGTTGCATTTTCAACTTGGCACCTCACTACAGGGCTCCTATTTATAAGCTAATGGACAAAGAGCTTAATTGCGATTTTTATTTTGGCAATAGCGTTAATACTCCTATAGTTAAAATGAATGTAGAGGAATTAAAAGGCTATAAGAAAACGCTTGTTCGGAAAACCGTATCGAGATGGAATTACTATTGGTTATCAGGTTCCTTTTCGCTGATATTCAAACCTTATAAATATTATATTATCTCGGGCGATTCCAAATATCTTTCCCATTGGCTAATTTCAATTGCCGCAATTTTTTTAAACAAAAAAGTAATGATATGGGGTCATGGAATGAAAGGGAATAAATTGGGCAAAGCCAAGTTTTTGAACAAAACCTATCACAGGCTATGTCATAAGGTATTGCTCTATGGCGAGCATTCCAGGAACATTATGCTCAAGGAAGGTTTTAGGAAAAACAAATTAATTCTTATATACAATTCATTAGATCATTCAAAACAATTAAAAGTCAGGACAAATTTAAAACCATCTAAAATATTTATCGACCATTTTAAAAATGATTCCCCCGTTTTAATTTATATCGGAAGAGTCCAAAAATCCAAAAGATTGGATTTGTTAATTGAGTCCGTTAAATCAATACATGGCCGTGGCATACCTTGCAACTTGGTTATCATTGGAAAAGATGTTGAGCAAATTAACCTGATGGATCTTGTAAAAAAGCATAATCTGGGTGACAACGTTTGGTTTTATGGACCTTGTTATGACGAAGAGGAAATCGGAAACTTGATGTACAATGCGGACTTATGTGTGTCCCCAGGGCCCATTGGTCTTACCGCATTACATGCTATGACCTACGGTACCCCGATTATCACGAATAACAATTTTTCCAAACAAATGCCCGAACATGAAGTCGTCCTTAAAAATATTACGGGAGATTTTTATAAAGAAAATAACTTGGAAGATTTAACAGCCAAAATAGTTGCCTGGATAAATTTATCCAAAGAACGAAGGGCTCAAATAAGAAAGGATGCCTATCAAGTTATCGATAGTAAATACAATCCCAATTATCAAATTAAGGTATTAAAAGAATTAATGGAATAATATGAAAGTACTTTGGGTCGTAAATACCTTGTTTCCGGATTTATCCAAAAAATTGAATGGAAAACTACCAACTGCCGGAGGTTGGATGTACGGTCTTGCCAATGATTTGGTGGCACATGGAATAAGTCTAACAGTGGTAACCTCTAGACCTAAAGTTAAAAAATATCAGGGGATAATAAATAACATTAATTACTATTTGTTAAGTGGTTCAAAAGACAGGGCAAAATATGATAGTTCCCTAGAACCGCAATGGAAAAAAATAGTCGAAGAAATAAACCCGGACGTTGTCCATATCCATGGCACGGAATATGCCCAGGGTCTGGCTTTGATAAAAGTATGCCCTGAACTAAAATTCGTCATATCGATTCAAGGGCTGATAAGTGTGTATTCCAGATATTACTATGCTGGTATTGCCAAAGAAGATTTAATGAAACACATCACGATCCGAGATTTTTTCAAACGAGATTCCGTAATTCGGGCACAGCTAAAATTTGAGCAAAAGGGACGTGACGTGGAACTCGCTTATTTGAGAAATGCAAAGGACGTCATTGGCAGGACACAATGGGATTTTGATCATACGAAGACCATTAATCCCAATAGTACTTATCATTTTTGTAACGAGTCGTTACGAGATCCTTTCTACAGTTCTGTTAAATGGAACAAGAATACCAAAACGGACCATACTTTATTTTTAAGCCAAGCCGGTTATCCCCTAAAAGGTCTCCACAAGGTCATTGAAGCCGTTAGTATTGTTAAAAGAAAATTTCCCGACATACACATCAAGGTTGCCGGCAGTAATATTATAAACAAAACGACCCTTAAAGAGCGATTACGTTTGGGAGGTTATCAGAGCTATTTAAACAGCTTGTTAAAACAGCATGGTCTAAAAGATCATATTACTTTTACCGGCCCTCTAAGCTCGGAACAAATGATACAAGAATACTTGAATTGCCATATCTTTATTTGTCCTTCAAGTATTGAGAACAGTCCTAACTCATTGGGAGAAGCCCAATTACTAGGAGTTCCTTGTATTGCCTCTTATGTTGGAGGGGTTCCCGATATGGTCGTTGATGGTGAAACAGGTCTACTGTACCGTTTTGAAGAAGTGGAGATGTTGGCCCAAGCGATTATTAAAATATTTGACAATCCTGATATGGCACAAAAACTTTCATCCAACGCTATTCAAGTTGCAACGATAAGGCATGAAAGGCAAACAAATGTTAATAGACTTTTAGATATCTATAATATAATACGTAAATAAGAAACTCTATTTTGCAATTATGGAAAGAGAAGCTTACGAGTTTAACATAATCAATTGTTTTACCCCTTAAACTTTTCCATAGTAGGATTCAAAATGATAAGAAATAATTTTGATAAAATGTTGGCTCGCCATATAAATAATAACAGAAGAACTCTTTTTCTATGTCAGAAATCAAAGTATATTTAAATAGGGTTGGATTCCTAATAATCGCTTTGTTGATATTCTTTCTTGTAGATCCCTATCAAAAGAATTTTCTAGCAGGGTATCTTCTTACCGCACTCATTTATATCAAAAAAGATTTCTTTGTCAGGAGCTTGGATTTTGACTTTGTCATCCTATTCCTGTTTTCAGTAGTTTATGCGCTTTTTTCCATTTTAGATCCGGATATATTCACACAAACAGTTATTTTTTATGGTGTTTTTCCGCCTGTTTTTTATCTATTGGGGAAGTATCTTATGTCCAAAACAGATAAGGTACAGCACATTTTTATGATAATGTTGACCGTCGGTTTTCTCTATTCAATATCAGCATTGTTTTCTGTGTTTCTAAATCTAAAAGGAGGGGGTTTTGCACAATTTGATCGATCTATTCCAATGTTCTGGGATGGAAGCAAGCCCATAAAAGCTACACTTATGGCTGCCTATTTTACTTTTAACATGTGTATCCCGGCATTATTACTTGTCCGTTTTCCAAAGTTCAACTTACCGTTCAAAATTGTTATTTCTTTTATTTTTGCGCTATCATTGCTTTGTGTATTCCGATTGGGGAGTAGAACACAGTTAGCGATTTTTTTGATAACTACCGCAGCAACCCTAATCTTCATAATTCCCAGACAGTCTTTAAATCAAAATGTTCGATTGTTTATTGCACTTATTATTGCTGTTTGCGTTATATATCTATACGTCCCATTTGACCTGAATTCGGAATATATGTCTACTTTGGGAAGAAGACTGCAGAATAGCGATAATACGGGAAGTGCGGGGGGAAGAACCGAGCTTTGGGCCAGATCATTGGAAAACATGCTCAAGAAACCCTTGGGATGGGAAAGATCGGAATTCGGGTATAGCCACAATTTATGGTTGGATGTCGCCAGAATTCATGGCGTAATTCCTTTTTTTATCTTGTTGATTTTTTCAATTCGATCCATCATAAACGTCAGGCGGGCAATTGTTATCACTAAAGACAGCATGTCCGTGAAAGCCATGTTTTTTTCATTTACATTGGCCGCTAATCTTATGTTTTTTGTTGAACCTGTAACAGAAGGGTTATTTTCTTTCTTTTTAGTCTATTCCTTTTTCCAAGGCGCAACTAAAAACTACATTTTATTTTATAATCGTAATCATCATATAAATACAACAGTCTAAATACATTGCCAATGGTTATTAAAATTTATTAATAACCGATTAATCAATAGGAAGAATGAAAAAAATTGCAGCAATATATACATGTCACAACAGAAAAGAAAAAACTTTAAAATCTTTGGATTCTTTGTACAAAGCCCACGAATTCTCCGTAGATCAATTATCCCTGGATGTTTATATAACCGATGACGGATCAACAGACGGAACTAGTATGGCAATAAGGGAGTCCTTTCCCAAAGTAATTTTACTGAAAGGTAATGGAAACTTGTTTTGGGCCGAAGGAATGCGAAATTCATGGAAATATGCACTTCAAAAGGATTATGACGGATATTTATTGCTTAATGATGATGTTGAGCTTTATGGGAACGTACTGGCCCAAATACTGAAGACCCATGAATATAGTCTTAACAATTTCAATAAACCAGGCATATACATAGGCGCTACCGAAGACAAGAAGAATCACCGGCTTACCTATAGCGGATCGCTTATAAAAAACAAATTTCTATATACGCAAAAAAGACTAGCGCCCAATGGTAAATTTCAGCTATGCGATTTGGCCAATGCAAATATTATGTTCGTACCTAATGAAGTTGTTCAAAAAATAGGCATTTTAGCCGAGGGGTATTCTCATGGCATAGCCGATTATGATTATACGCTTACGGCGAACAGAAGTCAAATTCCCATCATCGTATCACCGGAATATGGCGGACATTGTGAGTATGACCATAAGGACATCTATGCCGATTTTAGTAAGCTGTCCTTTAAGGAAAGAAAAAAAACACTGTACAGTCCAACCGGTTTGGCCTATAAGTCCTACCTAAAATACATGAAAAAGTTTTTTCCTTATAGATATCCTATACTTGTTTTAGCAGGATGGTTAAAATTGTATTTTCCAAACGTATATGTTACCGTTTTTTCAAAAAGTCGTCGTTGACCATTTGTAGTAGCGCAAAGGAAGCCAATACAATTTTTGAACAAAGGATATATTAAATTGCACCTACGGATTTAATGCCGAATAAGTCATTTTAGGAGATCCCTAATTGTACAAATCATTGTAATTTATTGTATCTCCTCCACTTGTATACACAAGTTTAAACTTATTGTTTTGGATTAAATTATTCCACGAATTTCCTTAATATCCGGTAATCCGCAACTTTTAAGAATAATCATAGGCTTTTGGTGTACACGAATAATAACTTTAATATATTTGCCAAAACACAGGTAAATCCATATATAGGATTTGCCATATTTTAGTCAAATCCCATTAAAACTATTGACCTCAATTTAATAGCGCAAATATGATACTATCGCATAGCAAAAAATTTATTTTTGTCCATAATTATAAGGTAGCAGGAACAAGCGTCCGCAACGCTTTAAAGAGTTATAATAATAGATCCTTTCTAGCATCAAATTTTAGTGATAAAATTAAATTCATAACAGGAGATTACCCTAAGGTTTATGCAAAACAATTTGAGCACCATATAAAGGCACCCGAATTAAAATCACAAATATCACCAACAATTTTTAACGACTATTATAAGTTTGGATTTGTGAGAAACCCATGGGATTGGCAAGTATCATTATATAAATTTATGTTGAAACGCGAAGGTCATAGACAGCATGAACTGGTAAAATCGATGAAAGACTTTGATGAGTATATTGATTGGAGGGTTCACAATGATCTTCATTTGCAAAAAGAGTTTTTTTATGAAGACGATACTTGCCTTATGGATCACATAGGTAAAATGGAAAATTTGAACGATGAGTTTACAGCTATATGTGATAAGATCGGGGTTAAATCCGAGTTAAAACGTTTAAATTCTAGCAGAACGGCAACAGATGGATTTTTAGGTTACTATTCTCAAAAATCAATCGATTTGATTTATGAAGGGTACAAGGAGGATATTAAATTATTTGGATACTCAAAACCCGAATTATCGGTGGATTAGGTTTGTTTGACTCGGATAACAAGGTGAAGTACATCATACTCGGTACAAAAAGGGAATAGATCACTCTTATTTATAAATATCCTACTTATATGCTTAATACAGGAATTTCAGGGGTATAAGTTCCTTCAAAACAATATCCGAAATTATCTAAATCCTTCTGGAAATACGATGCGACTAATTCTCTTGTTTCAGCATCATAATAAGACTTGTAATCTTTTGATTTTCTTTTTTTCGAAGGATTTCTGTGCTGTAACGAACGTTCGGACGGGAGACCTAATCTCTGAACTATAAAATTCATATCATCATTTAACGTCTCGAAACGCCCAATATAATTAACGATTACCTTCTTGGTTATTGGATCGGTAACAAAATCCAGTTGTAGCGCGGGTTTTGAGGAAATATACCATTCAACAAATTCGGAAAAGGTCATTTTCAATACGCTTTCATGATCTATATGAACCCTGGATTGAGAAATGTAAAAATATAGACTTACAATTAGGTCAAATGGATTTCTAACAAAAATAAATGAGAAGTATTCGTTGTACAGCTTTTCACCGATAAGGTTCCTTATGTCAGTAGCAGGGGCATGCTTATGTACACCGGTAAACTGTTTTTGACCATCATCGTACCAGTTCATGAGCCGTATGATAAAAGAAACTATTTTACTGGTAAATTTAAAGTCGAACACCATTCTGTCTGTTAATCTTGCGTACGGCAAAAAAACATTCATTACAGAAGTGCCGGCAGTCTTATATATATGAATAAAAACAAATTTTTTTTTGTGTGAAATTAGCATATTGAATTAATTATAGATAATCAATCTGAATAAGATTACAGTAATAACTGATTATTACAGTAAATGTTGTTGTTCTTTTTTTAAATAAATGTATGATTTATCAAGTTGGAAAAAAAGTATTGAACTTTAATTTTTAGTATGTCCAAAATATTTATTTAACCAATGTTAACGGAAATTTATACTTTTAACCCTTGTATAAGGGTTTTGCAACTGAACAATACTTCCAAACATTAAAAATAACCTTTGAATCCAAAAGTCGAACAATGAAAATTCTATATATTCATCAATATTTTGCTACACCAAAAGAACCCGGTGGTACCCGATCATATTGGATTTCCAAAGAACTTATTAAACAAGGGCATCAGGTAACCATGCTCACTACGAATAAAGGTAGGGGAAAATCAAAAAAGGTAGTGATAGAGGATATAAATGTCATTTATCTTAATATCCCTTACAGCAATCATATGAGTATTTTGCAAAGACTCATGTCATTTATGAAGTTTATGCTACTTTCATCCTGGAAAGTCTTAAAAAGCAAGGACTATGATTTGATTATAGCTACCTCTACCCCGCTAACGGTTGGATTCCCGGCTTTGATAGGGAAAAAATTAAAAAATATACCTTATCTTTTTGAAGTGAGAGATTTATGGCCCGAAGTTCCGGTACAAATGGGAGGTTTAAAAAATAAGCTTGCCATTAAGTTTGCGTATTGGTTTGAAAACCAAATATATAAAAATGCTATGCACATTGTAGCCTTATCACCAGGAATGCGTAAGGGCGTAACAAGCACCGGAGTATCCGACAAAAAAGTTACCACCATCCCAAATATGTCCAAAATCGACAAGTTTTGGCCGCGAGAAAAGAAAATAAGCTTAATTACCGAATTAGGACTAAACCCAAATTCTTTTAAGGTCGTGTATTTCGGATCCATGGGATTGGCCAATGGTATGGATTACATCCTTGATGGGGCCAAGTTCCTGAATGGGGATAGCAATATTGAGTTTGTCTTTTTAGGAGGAGGATCCGTAGAGGATACCATAAAAAGAAGGTGTAAGGAAGAAGGTATCCCCCATATGAATTTTTACGGTAGAGTACCCATGGATCGTCTCTCCGAAATTGTGAATGTTTGTGATGTTTCCTTGGTCTCCTTTACAAATTTACCTATTCTGGCGACTAATTCTCCAAATAAGTTATTCGATTCTTTATCAGCCGGTAAACCCATTATCGTAAATTCTTCCGGATGGACCAAGGATATGGTGGAGCGGCACCAATGCGGAGTGTTTGTGGATCCCACTCGACCAAAAAAGCTTGCGGAACAAATAATCAAGTTAAAAAACGATTCGGCGCTATGTAGGACTTATGGGGAAAACGCAAGGAAATTGGCCGAAGAAAAATTTGATAAATCAATTTTGTGTACCCAATTTGTTGAATTGGTTGAAAGCCTACCGCTATCCTAAAATAGATTTCTGACCATAATTATTCTAGATATTCATTAAGTATATTATTTTTGTAGCATGTATTATCCACACTTAAAGCGAATCTTGGATTTTGTCCTAGCCGTAACCGCAATTCTCTTCCTTTCCCCGGTTTTAGTAGTTTTGACCTTAAGCTTCTTTTTAGCTAACAAGGGCAATCCTTTTTTTCTACAATCGAGACCCGGAAAAAATGAGAAAATCTTTAGAATTATCAAGTTTAAAACTATGAATGATTTAAAGGATGATTCAGGCAATCTGAAACCCTCCATGGAAAGAATAACAGCTATCGGTGCATTTGCCAGGAAATATTCATTAGATGAGATTCCACAACTGTTTAATGTCCTGGTCGGGGATATGAGTCTTATTGGCCCTAGGCCTTTAAGAGTAAAGTACTTACCATTGTATTCCGAAAAACAAAAAAAACGTCATGAAGTGAGACCGGGAATAACAGGGTGGGCTCAGGTTAATGGCAGAAATGCAATAAGTTGGACCGAAAAATTTAACTATGATGTGTTTTACGTAGACAACCTCACTTTTATTTTGGATGTAAAAATCTTATTAAAAACGGTTAAAAAAGTGCTTTTCAGAGAAGATGTAAATAACGATGACAATACAACAATGCCTTCTTTTACCGGAACTAATTAATACCGACTATGGAAATTATGTCTTCAAAAGACGTGGTTATTTTGGGCTCCGGATATTACGGAGAAGTGTTTCTGACCTATTTAAGGGAATAAAATTATAATGTATTCGGTTTTTTGCTAATCATCGGAACAGAATAGGAAAAACAATTGGAAGTATTTAGGTATTGGGGATTTATGAAGATTTAATGTCCCCAGAATATAAAAATGATTCAACGAATATTTTGCTCTACAGGAAACAATGAAGCAAGGATGAAATATCTTGAGGCATTAGATCAATTGAGTTATATCACGCCTAATTCAATCCACGAGTCCGTAGTACTACTAAGTAAGGACGTTAGTTTAGGCAAGAGGTTTACTTGCTCCCCGGAGTGATTATAATGCCATATACTAAAATTGAGGACTATACCACAATTAATGTTGGGAGTAAAATTTCCCACCATTCAATTCTGAAAAAAGGCGCTTTAGTTTCTCTTGGTGTAACGATCGGTGCCAACATAACTGTTGATACCGAAACATTTTTGGGAGGTGGGATATCCGGCCTAAATGAAATTATATCTTGATTACCAAAAACTCCGATCTTCGGTTAGCTCGGTGCTCCTTTTCAGAACAGGGAACAGTATCTTTGCAATCATTCGTCAATTGTTCTTCCCCAAAAGCCTCACCTTGAATTCTATTGACATCTATACCTTCACTGGCGATATAATCCAAAGTTTGTTTTACCCTTCTCTCGGACAGCCATAAATTATACGCTTCGTCCCCTCTGGAATCGGTGTGTGAACTGACCCTGATTTCCAATGTGGGATTGTTTTTCATCAATGTGACCAATTGATCTAGCAAATCTTTATATCTCGTGGAAATGTAGGAAGAATTCAAATCAAAATATACATATCCCAATTCTTTAATGGCACTTTCAATATTTTCTCTTCGTTGATTTTCAGCGTCAACTTTTGCTTTTTCCTCAGCGGCCAATCGTGCATTTTCCTTTTCCTTAGCCAGTCTCTCGGCCAAGATCCGGGATTCTTCCTCTGCTGTTTTAGCAGCGTTTATAGAGTCCGACACACGTTGATTCTCCTTTTCCAATGCTTCAATCATCGCTAGTTTTTCTTGTCCCTTTTTCGATAGTCCTTTTTCAATTCCAAATTGATATACTACTCCGGCCGCATGTTGTATATGGTTGGTGGCTTCATTTCCAAAAGACCATTTTCCACTAGAGTTGATATCCAAACCCCAACGGTCGGAAAACCACGCCCTAAAACCAATAACCGCATTATACGTACCTCTACCTACATCATTTGCATCGGTATATCCCAGTCCTGCCCCAATGTAGGGATCAAACCAAGCGGTCTGTCCGATAATTTTGTTTAAATCATAGCTTAATCGTGTATCAAATCCATAATAATCCTTATCCTCGGGATTTACAGATCCATCAATGATATTTCCTTGTTTATAGCGATTATAGGAAGCAATAGCCTCAATTCCTAAGCCGTTCTCAAAATATCTGCCAATACTAAGTCTTGATGGAAATGCTACGGCATTCCATTGATTCTCGATGGTGGTAATATCCTTAAAGGCATCACCGGAATCATCAACGATATTATATCCGAATCCAACTATCCATGAACTCTTAACAATACTATCCCTAGAGGAAATTTCTAATTCTTGAGAAGTAATTTGATTAGAAATAAGGCATATAAAAACAAGAAGATTTAACGTACCGTAGATTTTCATAAATTTCAAGTTTGGGACTAATACAAGTACAAATTTACGGCGGTGCTACAGTTAACTATCCGAATTACTTTAAAGCGCCTTAATATTCGATGTGAAGCTCAAAAAATACACATGGTCTATATAATGCTGTCTTTTAGCGAAAAATTACCCAAGAAAAAGCTATGAATATTATAAGGACCAGACATAATGCTATATATTATAGGTATATTAAGGAGTAAAAAACAAGGTGACAAAGGAAAAATAGCTTTATTAGCTACTCTTTTGAAAGTTATCATTCAGGCACTTTTAAGATGTTGCTTTTCTTTGTTCACTATCTCTGTGTCACCACATTGTAGTATTCACAAATGTTTTGACCTTTTACTTTGCCGTCAATATTTTGATACTATAATATCCTTCTTCATAGCACTTTGCCTATAGTTGCTATTTGACGGCCCCTCGCGAAACATGGGCAGGCCAGTACATACGGTAATTTGTCTTTCAACAGACCTTTGCGATATTGATTCTAGCTTAAATCCCTATTATTAGGTTCTTTAACGAATACTAGACTTATCGCTTTTTTTTGAAATGCCTTGTACGCTCCGACCGAACATAACATATTTTAAGGCCATTTAGACCAATGATAATACTTGTATTAAAACCAATGGGGAATATATCGGATGCTTTAGCGTTCATCATCGATAATAAAAGGTTTTTGTCCGATTACCAATTTTAAACATTAAGTTTTTAGTAGTTTTGAAAAAAAATTGACCTAACAAGTTGATTTACTTTAGAAACTTTAAATTTTTTTTTGTGAACAATTATCTTAGTATTTCTATAGAAAGTGCAATTGAAGCAGGTAAGGAAATTCTTAAAATTTATGAGAACGATTTTAAAATCTACGAAAAAGATGACCAATCGCCTTTAACCGAAGCGGATATGGCTTCCAACAAGATTATTAACGACTATTTAGAGGCTACTAACATACCCATCATTAGTGAAGAAAATAAAACCCTGGATTTTGAAGTCAGGAAAAACTGGGATACGTGTTGGATGGTGGATCCATTGGATGGAACTAAGGAATTTATCAAAAAGAATGGAGAGTTTACGGTCAATATAGCAATGATACAAAATAACATCCCTATACTTGGTGTTATTTATGTACCCGTTACAAGGGAACTATATTATGCCGATGTTCAAGAAGGAAAAGCATATAAGACTGTTCTAAATGATGAACATGTGAGCAATAGGCCGTTTTTTGATGATAAAGATTTAATCGCTCCTTCGATCGGTACCGAAAGTACTATAGGGGTAGTGGGCAGTCGCTCGCACATGAACGAACAAACCCTTACTTTTATCGACGACCTGAAAAAACGATATACGGAAATAGATATTGTTTCTAAAGGTAGCTCCCTCAAATTCTGTCTTGTAGCGGAAGGAAGAGCCGATGTGTATCCAAGATTTGCCCCTACAATGGAATGGGATACGGCCGCCGGTCATGCCATTTGCACCTCTGTAGGTCTTAAAGTGACTTCCCAAGAAACCAAGAGAGAATTGGAGTATAACAAAGAAAATCTGTTAAATCCTCATTTTCTCGTCAGTAACTAATAATGGGAGATATATCATACAAAAGACACCTAGCCAAAACCATAACCTGGAGGGCCGTTGGTACAATGGATACCATTCTGATCTCATGGATGATCACCGGCAACCCTTTTACAGGCCTTAAAATTGGTTTTTCCGAGGTAATTACCAAAATGATACTATACTATCTGCATGAAAGATTGTGGTTCAAAGTGCGCATACCGGAAAGTAGGACAAGGCATTTGATCAAAACCATATCTTGGCGTTTAATCGGTACCATGGATACTGTTCTTCTTTCTTGGTTTATCTCGGGCAACCCACTTACCGGTCTTAAAATCGGATTCGTAGAAATAATCACTAAAATGATTCTATACTATCTTCATGAAAGGGCATGGTATAGGGTTGATTTTGGTCTTATCCGAAGAAAATTAAGACGAAAAAGGACTAAAAAAGTACATCCTCGTGAATCCGGAGTAAATGCAAATCAATAATCAAAATAATTATATTTGAGCGAGCTTTACTTGCTAATCCTCAAAAGACCATTTCAAAATCGAAATAATTGCAATGAGCAAAAATATAATACCACACAACTATAAAATAAATCGGAAAGAAAGACAGGAGGCTAATGGTCATAATTCCTTTCTCCTATTTTTTACAGGTTTATCCGGTTCCGGAAAATCCACTATTGCCAACGCCTTGGAGCAAAAGCTTTTTGAAAACAACATAAGAACATATGTTTTGGATGGCGACAATGTAAGGCGGGGCATCAATAAAAATCTTTCATTTAGTCCGGAGGATCGTTCTGAAAACAATAGAAGGATAGGTGAAATATCCAAGCTTTTTATAGATGCAGGAATAGTTGTGCTTGCCGCATTCGTTGCACCCTACGAAAAAGATAGGGCAGCAATCGAAAAAACTGTTGGTGCGGATAACTATGTCGAGGTTTTTATCAATACTAGTTTGGAGGTTTGTGAGCAAAGGGATGTTAAAGGGTTATATGCCAAGGCAAGAAAAGGTGAAATAAAAAATATGACCGGAATATCCGCTCCTTACGAGAGGCCTTCTAACCCTACAATAGAGGTTACGCATGAGCATTCCATAGCAGAAGCTGTGGATATCATATACAAGAAAATCAAAAACAAATTAATACACGAAGAAAAATGAGTAGGTATTATTTAAATTATCTGGATGAATTGGAATCCGAGGCTATTTACGTGATGCGCGAGGTGTGGGCACAATTTCAAAACCCCGTAATTCTTTTTTCGGGAGGCAAGGATTCAATTGTTGTCACCCATTTGGCAAAAAAAGCGTTTCATCCAAGTAAAATTCCTTTTGCCCTAATGCACGTAGATACCGGTCACAACTTTCCGGAAACCATTCAATTTAGGGATGATTTGATAAAGGAATTGGACGCACGATTGATTGTAGGTTCTGTACAGGAATCTATAGATCAGGGCCGCGTAGCGGAAGAAAGAGGGAAAAATGCTACCCGAAATGCTTTGCAGATTACTACGCTATTGGATGCGATAGAATCCAACAAAGTAGATTGCGCCATAGGTGGTGGAAGAAGAGACGAAGAGAAGGCAAGGGCCAAGGAGCGCTTCTTTTCGCATCGTGATGATTTTGGGCAATGGGATCCTAAAAATCAACGTCCCGAACTTTGGAATTTGTTCAATGGTAAACATTTTGAAGGAGAGCATTTTAGGGTTTTCCCCATTAGCAATTGGACCGAAATGGATGTTTGGAACTATATAAGAAGGGAAGAAATTGAAATACCTTCACTTTACCTTGCACATGAAAGGGAAGTGGTGTGGCGCAACAATTCTTGGATTCCAAACTCAGAGTATTTAGTTCTTGAGGAAAAAGAAAAAATTGAAACTAAAAAAATTCGGTTCAGAACCTTAGGTGATATCACCATAACAGGTGGTATTGAATCCGACGCAGATACGCTTGATAAAATTGTTCAGGAAGTATCCGCCATGAGAAAAACGGAAAGAGGTGACAGAACTGACGATAAAAGGTCTGAAACTGCAATGGAAGACAGAAAAAAACAGGGGTATTTTTAAAAAAACGTATGCTATTATGAAAATTAATAACAATCAATTATTACGATTTACAACGGCCGGTAGTGTAGATGACGGAAAAAGCACATTGATAGGGCGATTATTATATGACTCTAAATCCATTTTTGAAGACCAACTGGAAGCCATTGAGAACACAAGTAAAAAGAGAGGGCATGATGGTGTAGACCTTGCTCTATTTACAGATGGCCTTAAGGATGAAAGGGAACAAGGCATTACTATAGACGTGGCCTACCGTTACTTTACTACTCCAAAACGTAAATTCATTATTGCGGATACTCCTGGCCATATACAATATACCCGCAATATGGTCACGGGAGCTTCCACTGCAAACGCGGCCATTATCCTTGTAGATGCAAGACACGGTGTTATTGAGCAAACAAAAAGACATGCTTTTATAGCTTCCCTGCTTCACATACCCCATGTTATTGTTTGCATCAACAAAATGGATCTCGTAGACTTTAAAGAAGAAGCATACAATACAATCTTGAAACAATTCGAGGAGTTTTCCTCCAAGTTGCTGGTAACGGATGTTAGATTTATTCCCATTAGCGCCCTTTTGGGAGATAATGTAGTCAACCGCTCCGAAAATATGGATTGGTACCAAGGTGCCCCTTTGTTGCATACTCTGGAAACAATGCATATAAGTAGTGATATTAATAAAGTAGATGCCAGATTTCCGGTTCAGACCGTACTAAGACCTCAGAGCTCGGATTTTATAGATTACAGGGGTTATGCCGGTCGTGTTGCCAGTGGTGTTTTTAGAACGGGAGATGAAGTCACCGTGTTACCTTCTGGCTTTACTTCAAAAATTAAATCGATAGAGGGTCCGTCAAGTGAACTGGAAGAGGCTTTTGCCCCTATGTCCATTTCCATGACATTGGAAGATGATATAGACATTAGCCGAGGTGATATGATAGTGCGATCAAACAACCAACCCCAACCTTCACAGGATATTGAGGTCATGCTTTGCTGGTTGAACAACAATGAAGCCAAGCCAAGAGCTAAATATACTATAAGACATACTTCCAACGAACAAAAAGCTATGATAAAGGAAGTGGTCTACAAGATAGACATCAACACCTTAAGTAGGAAAACCGATGATATGAATTTGAGAATGAACGATATCTGTAAAGTAAAAGTAAGGACTACTAAGCCTTTAATGATAGATTCCTATCGGGAAAATAGAACAACCGGTAGTATTGTTCTCATTGATGAAAGCACAAACGAAACAGTGGCGGCAGGAATGATTGTTTAAAAAAAGTAACTTTTATTCCTATTTAGCGATTGCGATTTACGTCCTTGTTTAAGGTGATTTTTTTTGGGGTCAACGGCATTTTATACATGCAAAAAGGAGTAGATATTACGGTTGAACTATATTCTTCCCGGTTTCTATTTTCTTTTACCTCTAGAATCATTTCCTCAGAGGTTTCGTTTGTGGCATAAAGACTTGGAACCGCATTTCCCTTTACTTCCCCACTACAGTAAACTACGACCATATCCTTTGTAAAATCTATTTCGGGTACGGGAAGACCTGGTTTGCGGGTCCTATTGATTTTTGAAAAAAAACTTTTGAACGTTTTTTGATTCTTGATTACGATCAATTCGGCAGTATCGGTACCGCCATAACTGTCCTGTAAAAGCAAAGTCAACTTATTACTCTGCTCCAAGGCGTAGTTTTCCACATGCTGTACACCTTTATTGGAACTCTTGCAGGAAATACAGACTAAGCAAATTAGTATAAGAAACTGTTTCGGTTTCATAGCTATCATCAGTACGAATCTTTATAATGGGCCTTATACGCCTTTTCATACACGGCTTCATACAAGGGTAAAATATTTAAAATATCGAACTTTGAAGCAACTTCAGCGGCATTTTCCTTAAATTCTTCCATAACGGCCTCATCCCTAACTATTTTTAAGGCATTCTCCGCCATTTCGTCCACATCCCCGATATCGCTCAAAAAACCGGTCACCCCATGTACATTAACTTCTGGAATACCACCTGCATTGCTCGATATTACCGCAACCTTGTTGATCATGGCTTCCAAAGCGGCCAATCCAAAACTCTCCGATTGTGAAGGCAATAAAAACAGGTCGGAAAAGCACAAGATCCTATCGATCTCATTGCTATTTCCTAAAAAGACTACCCGATCCTTTATTCCCAACTGTTCACACAAAAGCTCGGCGTTCTCTTTTTCGGGGCCCTCCCCTACCATAATCAGTTTGGCCGGAATTTCCTGTTGAATTTTGTGAAAAATATGTATTACATCGGGAATGCGTTTTACCCTTCTAAAATTACTGATGTGGGTTACGATGCGTTCATCATCATTTGCCATTAAAGAACGTTGACAATCCGTAAAGTTGGGACTGTATTTGGTCTTATCTATAAAGTTGGGGATTACCTCCACCTCTTTCTTGATATCGAACAATTCCAACGTACGCTGTTTAAGGTCTTCCGATACGGAAGTCACCACATCGGATTTATTGATGCTAAATGTAACCGCGGGCTTATAAAATGGATGTTTGCCCACCAAAGTAATATCCGTACCGTGTAATGTAGTAATCATAGGAATGTAAATACCGTCTTCTTCCAGTATTTTTTTTGCCATATACCCTGCATAGGCATGTGGTATGGCATAATGTACATGCAAAAGTTCTATTCCAAAAAGCTTAATGGTATCCACTAACTTACTGGATAGGGCCAACTCATAGGGTTGATAATGGAACAATGGGTATTCTGGCACGTGTACCTCGTGAAAATGTATTTTATTGCTCAACAATTCCAAACGTACCGGTTGGCGATAGGTAACAAAATGTATCTCATGGCCCCTATTGGCCAAGGCTATTCCCAATTCCGTGGCTACTACCCCGCTCCCACCAAAGGTAGGATAACATACAATGGCTATTTTCATTAACTGTGATCAATGATTCGTTAGGTACAAAGCTACCATTTAATTTATAATCGCATCATAGATGGCTTTTTGAATTCTGGTTCTTAACCCGGATTTAACCAATAAGGTGTTGGTTGCCGAAGGGTATGTTCTATTGGAAAGAAAAACATATACGATTTCCTCTTCCGGATCTGCCCATGTATAGGTCCCTGTAAAACCGCTATGCCCAAAACTTTTCCGTGAAACACAGCCGCAGGTCGGCCCTTTTTCTTGCAATTGGGGTTTATCAAAACCAACGCCCCTACGGACATTCTTATCACAGAAATAACAGGTATTGAATTTTTTTACGGTTCGATCTTCAAAAAAACGGTCCCCACCATAAAAACCACCTTGTAGATACATCTGCATTATTTTGGCAACATCATTGGCATTACTAAAGAGTCCGGCGTGTCCGCCTACCCCACCCTGCATGGCGGCCCCCATATCATGGACATATCCTTGAACGGTCTGATATCGGTAATAATTATCTACTTCGGAAGGAACTATGTTGTTTTTAGTGAATTTTTCCAAGGGGTTATAGCCGGTATAGATCGCTCCTAGGGGCCTGTAAAGAAAATCATCGGTTAAGTTATTCAAACCTTCCTTATAAGTATCCTCAATATATTTTTTAAATACATAATAGGCCACATCGCTATAACGATATCTGTTGGATTTAAGGTCTTGTCTCCCAATTCGATTATATATGGAATCCTGATAAGCATTTTTAAGATAGAGTTTATCCGTTATCTGAATCGAAAATCCATCGGAGGGGCTACTTCTATAAAACTCGGTAGATGGTCTTCTTTTCTTGTCCAAAGTATCTACATAAAAGGCAATCCATGCCGGAAGTCTACCATAGTGCGATAATGCTTTTAAGACCGTTACATTCTTGAGTTCGGAATCCGTATAGGCCGGTATAAGTTCTTGGAACGTGGTATTCAGGGCAACTTTTCCTTCTTCTTCCATCCGCATAATCATGGGTAAAGTAGCCAATATCTTTGTCAATGAAGCCAAATCATATAAGTGGTCGGGACCAATTTTTTCTTTGGAAGTATAGGTTGGGTTACCAAAACCTTTGTTATAAATCACTTTTCCCTTTCTAGCGATCAATACCTGTGCACCTGGGTACATTAAGGAATCCAGCCCATTTTGGACCAAACGATCCACCATGGCCAATTTGGTAGAACTCATACCCACACGTTCAGGAGCACTATACCCTAATCGCATAAGGGATTCTAAAGGGATTGAGGTATTTATAGGAAATACTGGATTTGCCGTTACTGGTAAAATGCCTCTGGCGGGAATAGCCCCGAATAGGATTTGAGCAGCCTTCTTTTGAGCCAATGTACTGTTTTGATACCCAACAACAACGGCATCTATAGTATGGAACGAAGTAATATCCAACAAGGCATACGGTTTGGCAAAAACGGTTAGAATCATGTTAGAACTTCTTTCCCTTCCAATCTCCTGCAGCCAAAAAAGTTCGTTTTTTGATAGCTTATAGGGTTTCCATGGACTTTCATCGCTTTTGTGAACACCAATGATTACCAAATTGTATGCGGACAATTTGTTCTTTAAGGTGGCTATATCCTTTCCTTTGATCTGGGTAACCGATGCGTACTTTTTCAATTCCTCCAAGAAAGGTTCGCTATTGGCCTCCCCAAACTTGACATAGGCAATTTTTTTATTTTCCAATTTTTTAATCGGTAATAATGAAAAATTGTTCTTTACAACCGTAATCGCATTTTCTATGGCCTCTTCATAGATAAGATCATTATCCATAGTATTTAAATCCTCGTACAGATTTTTTATTTCAACAGGACTATAGGTATGTAACCCTACTTTATATTTGGCCTTTAATATTTTCTTTACTGAATTTGATAAACGCTCTTCGGAAACTCTTCCCTCATCATAGGCTTTAAGGAGGGTTTCTTTGGCTTTTTCTACCTCTGTAGGCATCAATAGTATATCGTTACCTGCCAAAAAAGCCGATAACTCCACCTCGCCTGCCTTCGTATAACCCGACACTCCTTTCATATTAAGCGCATCGGTAAATACCAGTCCTTTGAACTGTAGTTTGGCTATAAGAAGATCTGAAATGATTTTTTCCGACAATGAGGAAGGATATCCTACCCGTTCCTCCAAGCTGGGAACACTTAAATGAGCTACCATAACACTACTAAGACCTTCTTTAATCAATCTTTTGTATGGGAAAAGCTCAATACTGTCCAACCTTTCCTCCGAAAAATCTAGAAGGGGCAATGATTTATGTGAATCTACCGCGGTGTCCCCATGTCCCGGAAAATGCTTACCGCTAGACAATACTCCGGCTTTTTCCATTCCTTTCATAAAGGCTATGCCCTTTTGCGCAACGTTTTCCCTATCCTCACCAAACGAGCGGTTCCCTATGATCGGATTTTGTGGATTGATGTTAATATCGATATCCGGAGCAAAATTGATATGTACTCCCATACGTTTTGCATGCATCCCAATCTGATTTCCTACCTTTTCAACAATAGCACTATCGGTTATGGCACCAAGGGTCATATTCCAGGGAAATGCATAGGTAGAATCTAAACGCATGGCCAATCCCCATTCTGCATCCATTCCTATTAAAAGGGGTAATTTAGAGGCCCGTTGATATGCATTGGTGAGTTTGGCCTGGCGTACCGGCCCACCCTTAGAAAATATAACACCTCCTATTTTATGGGCCGTAATCAACTTTGTTATCCTATCCGTAGCTGCTTTATCTTGATCGGAAGCGATGCCTACCATAAACAATTGCCCCACTTTTTCATCCAGCGACATGGTATTATAGGTAGCGTCTACCCATTGTTGTTGGGCAAGACTATCCTGGGTCACCAAAGGATCCGATTGTCCATTGGCGCAGATAACGGTTATAAAAAAAAAGAGAACAATGAGGGGAAATCGCATAAAAAAAATAATCTAAGGTAGTAACTTAAAAGCGTACGGAATATTGTATTTCATCGAACTTTGTAATGAAATTAGGCCGTACAAAGGTTATTTTTTATAAAATCACATAAAACGGGCATGCCAACTTTCTGCTGCAGGCACTTCCCAAGCGTTTAAGTATTCGTATTTGTTGGTGACCAAATTATTAAAGACGATCGTATTTTTAGAAACCGCTTTCTGTTTTGCCATCTTTTTAAAGTCGGTAAGTGTTTTGTAGGCAACATATTCTCCTTGCTTGTAGGATACGTTCATTTTATCCAACAGATCTATGTCATATTTTTTCTCCAAAGATTGTATAAAATGCACGGATGCGTCAATGGAACAACCGGATGCACCGGCTTGTGTTTGGTCTAGCGCAATGGTTATAAATCGATTGTACTTTATATCATACCCTGCCCGTAGTTCGCTACCATGAGCAGTCCAATCTTGAATGAATTGGTCCAAGCTTTGCTTTACCTCTTCCAGTTCCTTCTGGGAAAAGCTTCTACTGGCTTGATAAATCCAAACCCTTGCGGTTTCCGGTAATACACTGAATGCTACTAACATATATAATTATTTGGGGTTATGGGCAAAAAGAACGTTATGGATAAAACATAGGTATCATGTATTGAACCTTTGGAATCCTTAAGTACCCTATTTTTTGACAGCATATTATAGGTCCTCGGCCGAAGCGATAAGCTCTGCTATATCCATAACCGCTATAGCAGCCTCTTTCTCCTTGTTTTTAACACCATCGGTCATCATGGTATTGCAAAAAGGGCATGCAGCGGCAATAATCTCCGGTCTGGTTTCCATAGCCTGTTCGGTGCGCTCTATGTTTACATCCTTATCCCCCTTTTCCGGTTCCTTGAACATTTGTGCCCCACCAGCTCCACAACACAGTCCTCTTTTCCTACAATTCTTCATTTCTACCAGTTCCGCATCCAGTTTTTTTATCAAGTCCCTGGGCGCCTCATAAACACCATTGGCCCTGCCTAAATAACAGGGGTCATGAAAGGTAATGCGCTTGCCTTTGAAGTGACCTCCTTCCATAGAAATCCTTCCTTCTTCCAATAACTGTTTTAAGAATTGTGTATGGTGTACCACTTCATAGTCACCCCCCAATCCAGGGTATTCGTTTTTAATGGTATTAAAACAATGGGGACATGCGGTTACCACTTTTTTTATGCCATAGGCGTTCATTACCTCTATATTGGTAACGGCCTGCATTTGAAAAAGGAATTCGTTGCCTGCACGTTTGGCAGGATCTCCTGTACAGCTTTCCTCCGTTCCCAAAACTGCAAAGCTAACATTGGCCTTGTTCAGGATTTTTACAAATGCCTTGGTGATTTTTTTTGCCCTATCATCAAAACTCCCTGCACAGCCTACCCAAAACAACACTTCGGGCTGTGTGCCGGCTGCAAATAGTTCCGCCATGGTAGGTACTTTAATATCGCTGTTCATATCCTTACTTTATCCTAAGATTCATTCACCCAATTCAATCTGTCCATTTGATTAAACGGCCATGGAGCTCCATTGTTCTCTATATTTCCCATCATATTATTCAGATCGGACGGTGCGGCCGACTGCTCCATTACTAGATACTGGCGCATATCCATAATTATGGATAAGGGATCTATACTTACGGGACAAGCTTCTACACATGCATTACAGGAAGTACAGGCCCAAAGCTCTTCATGGGAAATATAATCTCCTAACAATTGCTTGCCGTCCGCAATAAATTCGCCTTTGTTCGTATCTATATTCTTGCCTACTTCCTCCAACCGATCTCTGGTGTCCATCATTATTTTCCGGGGAGACAATTTCTTTCCCGTTTGGTTTGCCGGGCATTCGCTTGTACAGCGCCCGCATTCCGTACATGTGTACGCATTCAATAACTGTACCCAATTCAGGTCCATAACATCGGACGCGCCGAACTTATCCGGAACCGGAGCACCAGCTTCGCCTGCAGTGAGATCTTCAGGTGGAGCGGCAAAAGGATCAATGGAGGGATCCATCATCAATTTTACTTCTTTTGTGACCGCCTCTAAATTATCAAATTGACCTTTAGGTTTTAATTTACCAAAGTAGGTATTTGGAAATGCCAATAAAATATGAAGATGTTTTGAATAATATAAGTAGTTCAAAAAGAACAGTATCCCTATAATATGAAGCCACCAGGCCGTTCGTTCTACCAGTACGATACTTGAAATGGACATGCCCTCAAAAAGCGGTGCAATAAACTGACTTATTGGAAAAGCACCTGCCTTGGTATAATGCGCGGCGTCCATCAACTGTAATTGATAATCAGAACCGTTCATCGTAAGGAAAAGCACCATTAGTACTACCTCAATATACAAGATCATATTCCCATCTTGCTTTGGCCACCCTTTCATTTCGGGGTTTAGAAAACGCTTTAGCCTGATTATATTTCTTCGCAACCAAAATATGACCACGGCTATAATCACCAATACTGCCAAAATCTCAAAAGAAGCTATCAGAAAATCATAGATTGCTCCAAGTGGGGCAAATACCCTATGGGTTCCCAAAAGGCCGTCGATAATAATTTCCAATACTTCTATATTGATAATGATGAATCCTAAATAAACAATAACGTGAAGTATTCCTGCAATAGGGCGAACCACCATTTTTGTCTGGCCCAAAGCAATCTTGGCCATGTTCTTCCATCTTTGGGGTTTATTGTCCGTAACATCGGCATCCTTCCCCAATTTTATATTTCTAGAAAGTCGCTTTACATTCCTTGCAAAGTAACCGATACCTGCAACGAGTATAATCCCGAAGATAATATTTGGAAGGTATCCCATTTATTAATTTTCTATTTTTTCTGCCGGATCATCTTCCGGAAGCTCATATTCCTTTTGTTTCTTCCCAAATACGGATACATTAACATAACGCTTTGGATTTAATCGGAAGTCCTGCAGCAATAAATCCAGTTCTTTTGAGGCATTGGATAAATTATTGTACAATGCTTCGTCCTTTGCCAATTTCCCCAAAGAGCCTTCACCATTTTCAATTTTTGTCAACAACAGATCTAAATTGCCAATGGTGGATTCCAAGTTTTTCATCGTTTTGGCCAAACCGGCCTGGGAAATGGAGTCCGATAATTTTGAAAAATTATCCGTGATATGATTGATATTCGCAATGGAACTGTCGAGCTGGCCTTTATTGTCTTTCAATAGACCGTCTAAAGTAGTTGCACTTCCCTGAAAACTCTTTACCAATGCATTAAGGCCACGAATACTCTCGCGCAGTTCCCGTTTAGTATCCTTGTCCAATATTTCGTTGAAATTTACCAAGAGCGAATCTGCATGAGTGACCGCGCCTTCTATTTTCATTTGTAAAGGAGCTAGATTTTGCTGTACTAATTCCGTCAATCCAGGTTTTGTATTGGTCACTAGGGTGTCTCCGGACATGGCAACGGGAGACCCATCGAATACAGGGTTTATCTGTATACCCTTGCCCCCTATTATTCCGGTATCATAGAGTTGTGCAATGCTATTTTTCGAAAATTCAAAATCGTCAACTACGGAAAAAGTAACCAACAGATTACCGGTCTTATCCTTGAACCGTATACTTTGCACATTGCCCACCGCTAATCCATTAATGGAAACCTGGGTGCCGGGTTGCAATCCCCCAACTTGATCATAGACCGCATAGAAGGTTTTACTGTCTTCAAAAAGTGGGGCCGATTTTAAATAGCTAAAGCCTAAAATAAACAAGAAGATGCCGCCAAGAACAATAATCCCTGTTTTAATTTCCCTAGATAGTTTCAAAAAAAGTATTTTTCAGTTCCTAACAAAATTAGAAATAATTTTTAGAAGAGTGACTATTATTCCGAAACGTATTTTAGGGCCTCCGCCATAGGAATGCGCTTATTATCCTTGTAAGCCACTATATATGAGCTTGTATACCCTTTTGCATCCGCATTGGACTTCAATAATTCCGCGTCAAAATGTGTACTGGCATTGCCATACATATATCTAAAAAGGTTTTTATACGGTTCTTTGGAAAGCCTGTTCAATCCTTTAAAATCGGCTGATCGTAGTGGCAAATCCTTTGAACTCGCCAATAATTGTACCTTGAAAACTATATTATAGGTGTTTTTAATTTCTCTTTTGGGTGAAGTAACAGGTTCTTTTGTAGCGGCATCATCACTTTTGACCTCTTCTTCAGCGGTATCCGTCACCTCTATAGCTTCCTCTTTTTTGGTCGCCTCTACCTTTGCTGCAAGTTCCCTAGCTGCTGCTTCCCGAGCGGCAAGCTCCTTAGCAGCGGTTTCTTTTCTGGCTTCCTCTTCCTTGGCGGCAAGCTCCTTGGCCGCAGTTTCTTTTCTGGCTTCCTCTTCCTTGGCGGCAAGCTCCTTGGCAGCGGTTTCTCTTCTGGCCTCCTCTTCTTTGGCGGCCTGTTCCCGAGCGGCAAGTTCCTTGGCTGCGGTTTCCTTTCTTGCTGCTTCCTCTTTGGCGGCAAGTTCCTTTGCTTCAGCTTCTTTTCTTGCCGCAGCTTCCTGGGCGGCCTTTTCCTTAGCTACAAGTTCCATTGCAGCGATTTCATCTTTTTGTTCGGAAGTCGGTTCCTTTTCTTCAGGTCCCGAAGTGGAAACTACTTCAGGAGTCTCCGGAACAGTTTGGGTAGCTATATCCACAGCTATACTATTCTTATAGGCTATAATAGCATCAGCTATGGCCTTACCCATTTCGGTTTGCCCCGATGTTGAATTTAGGTACGTTCCCTCGGATTTATTCGTAAGAAATCCGGTCTCTACAAGCACACTGGGCATAAAGGTTTGGTGCAACACAATGAATCCTGCCTGCTTTACCTTCCTATTGTTCCGTTTTAACCTATTTGAAAAATTGTCCTGCATCATTTTGGCCAGCATAATGCTTTGGTCCAAAAACTCTTCTTGCATTATGGTCAGGCCAATTACGGATTCAGGGGAGTTAATATCGTATGCCGCATATCTGGACTCATAATTGTCTTCCAAATAAATTACCGAGTTTTCCTTTTTGGCAATTTCAAAGTTTTGTTTGTTGGCATGCAATCCCAGAACAAAAGTACCGGCACCACTGGCATCAGAGGTATGGGAATCACAATGCACGGAAACAAATAAATCTGCATTTGCCTTGTTGGCGATTTCCCCTCTAACGAAAAGGTCTACGAAAGTATCGTCCTTTCTGGTGTAGACTACTTCAATATCAGGGTTTTGTTCCAGAATCCTACCTACATTGAGAACAATATTCAGTGCAATATTCTTTTCCAAATACCCATTTCCCAAATTTCCCGGATCATGGCCCCCATGACCCGCATCCAAAACAACAATAAATTTGTCAACTTCTGTATTTCCGGTATTATTTTTGACAAAAGATGTTAGTAGGCCGACCAACATTAAAATGGGAATAAGATAAAACCGTTTCAATTTCATATAAACAATAGTGTTTCAAAGCTTTTACAATGGTTAAATTTATTGTAATACGCTAGTAGCGGAATAAAAAATATATGTAAGTTTGGTTTCCAAAAACTAGGCCAAACCTTCACAAAAATAGGATTTAAAGCTTTGCAATCAAACAAACATCATTTACTTTTCCTATTACTGCTGCTATTTAGTACTCTATCGGTGCTGGCCCAAGAAGACCTTATTAAGCCTCTTCCTATCAAACCGTTACAAGATACGATAGTTGCCCCTAAACTCCCCTTGACCATGGTGGGCGACACTACTTTGGTTGATTCAACACAGGTAGATTCGCTCAACGGAAAAGATCCCCTTCTTCTGGATAAAATAAAATATAAGGCAAAGGATTATGTAAAATTAAGTCAAAAAGATAAAAAAATATACCTGTACAACGAGGCCGAAATATATTATCAGGATACCGAACTTAAGGCCGGTATCATTATAATGGACTATATTAAAAATGAGGTCTATGCAGGCCGTATAAAGGATTCTTTGGGGAATTACACACAAATACCCTATTTTAAACAGGGCGGTAATGTGGTGATACCGGACTCCATTCGCTTCAATTTTGATACGCAAAAAGCGCTCATATGGAACTCTAGAACGGAACAGCAAGCCGGTCTGGGACAGTTGGGGAGCGATGCTATGAAAGTATATGCGGAGATTACAAAAAAAGAAAACGATTCCGTATATTTTTTGAACGAAGGCAAGCTCACCACTTCAAAGGACACTATAGATCCGGATTACTATATACGCGTGAAAAAGGCAAAATTTGTTCCTAAAAAGAAAGTAATCGCCGGTTTTAGTAATTTGTATATTGTGGATGTCCCAACGCCCCTTGCGTTGCCTTTTGCATATTTTCCATTAACGACCGGACGCACCGCAGGGCTCATCTTTCCTACATTTGGGAATGATCCCAATAGGGGGTATTTTCTTCAAAACGGAGGTTATTATTTTCCTTTCAGTGATTATGCGGACCTAGCGGTTTTTGGGGATTTTTATACCAATGGGAGTTATGGTTTTAGAGCGGAAAATGAATATTCAAAACGATACAGGTTTAGGGGAAGAATTTCTTTTAACTTTGAAAACATCATTAACAGTCAAAAAGGTTTTGATGATTTTAGCAGGTCTACCAGTTATCAAGTCCGAATAAACCATACCCAAGACCCCAAATCCAATCCCAATTCCAGACTTTCCGCCAATGTTAATTTGGGGAGTAACAATGTCTTTACAAATTCATTGTTACAACAAAATGTGCGTAATACGGTAACCAATCAATTAAATTCCTCTATATCATATTCCAAGACTTTCCCAGAATATCCTTCCGTGAATTTGAGCCTAACGGCAAGCCATAGCCAGAGTACCAACGAAGATGTTGATAGGGTAAGTCTTACTTTGCCTACATTACAGGCAAGTATGGAACGTATTTTTCCATTTGCCAAAAGGGATGGGATTAAAAAAGGTGTGGTACAAAATATTAATTTTCAATATGACGTAAATGCCCAAAACAGTATCCAGACCAATGGGGAAGAATTTTTTACCGCACGCATGTTCGATGATGCAAGAATCGGGGCAAGACATCGTATTCCTATCAACACCAATTTTAAAGTGGCCAAACATTTTAGCGTAAGCCTAGGTGGCTCCTATGAGGATGTTTGGGCCCTGGAGACCATTGATCGGAATTTTGATGCCGTCTCCGAAACGGTGGTCACCGATACCATAAGTGGTTTTGATCGGTTTAATCAGTATAATTTTAGTGTGGGCGTAGGTACCACATTGTACGGTACTTTTAATTTTGGGGAGGACAAAAAAATACAGGCCATTAGACATGTAATGCGTCCGAATATAAGTTATGGCTATGCCCCTTCTTTTGATCAGTTTTACGATGAGTATATCAATACCGTCACCAATGACACCATTCAATTTACCAGATTTGAGGGCGGACTATTCGGTACGCCCAGATTAGGGCAATCCAATGCACTTAGCTTTTCTCTTGCCAATACTTTGGAGGCCAAGGTCCGGGACAGGGATTCTACGGCTACGGAGCCTAAAAAAGTATTTATCCTGAATAGTTTTAATTTATCTTCGGGCTATAATTTTGAAGCCGATTCGCTTCGTATAAGCCCTGTAAACATTACCGGGGGTACTACCATACTCAATAATAAGATGCAGATCAACTTCGGCGCCAGTTTAGATCCCTATGCCATAAACAATAACGGTACAAGGATAAACACCTTTAATATTGATAACGGAGGAAGTTTGTTTAGGTTAACCTCGGCACGGGCAAATATAGGCTATAGTCTAAGCAGTGAAATATTCAATAAAAAAAGGCGAAAGGAAGAAGATGATGAAGAGGAAGGGCAAGAATCGTATGATGGGTTCGATGCCCTTTTTGGGGAGCAGGACGAATTTGGTAGACAACGACAGGATAGGCGTGATGACGATAGGGATACCGATGATATTGAAAACCCGGTTTATGGGACCAAAATTCCTTGGGATCTAAATTTAAGATATACCATAAATTACAGTAATTCCAATAGACAGAACCAAATAACCGCAAATACCTTATCTTTTGGTGGAAATATAGAACTTTCCCCAAGGTGGAAAGTAGGTGTTACTTCTGGTTATGATTTTGTGGATAGCGGTTTTGTAATTACGAACTTAAGATTTGAACGGGACCTTAAAAGCTTTAGGCTTAATTTTGACTGGACTCCTTTTGGACGTAATGAACGATGGTTTTTCTTTATCGGTATCAAAAGTTCCATACTTAGCGATCTTAAATGGGAAAACAGAAGTCAGCCACCTAGGCAATAATAGTCGTTTTTTTGAATTAAATTTATCGGTATAAAACTATCCATATGAAACGAGCATTAAGAAATTTTAAACATTACTTCACTAAAGGCAATGTTTAAAATTTTTAATGCGAGAGCGTAGCGGTTACATACGTTCTCATTTTTTTAATTAATTCATTATCAAGAAATTAAAAATATTTAAACGTATGAAAAAGATTATTACTACCCCCAGTGCCCCTGCTCCTATTGGCCCATATAATCAGGCCATACTTAGCGGTAATACATTATATATTTCCGGACAAACCCCTATGGATCCAGCAACCGGAGAATTGGTGCAAGAAGATATTAAGAAAGAGACCAGGCAGTGTATGGAAAATTTAAAGGCCATTCTTACGGAAGCGGGAATGACCTTTGAAAATGTGGTAAAGACTTCAATATTTGTCAAGGATATGCATCAATTCGCACAGGTGAACGAAGCCTACGGCTCCTATTTTAACCCAGCAACCGCTCCTGCCAGGGAAACTGTAGAAGTTGCCAACCTACCTATGTTCGTGAACGTAGAAATTTCCATGATCGCAGTAAAAAATTAATATTTAAAATTAGTATTCAGTAGCGAGTATTCAGTGAGAGTCGTAGGGCTTTACTGTTGGATAACTGGAAACTGGAAACGAGAAAAAGACGAAAGAACAGAAACTCAAATTCCAAAAAACAAATCCCAAATCGCAGAAACCAGAAACCGATAACTGGAAGCTAGAAGCTAGATACTGGATAACCGAAAAGGATACGACCGCGGACCATCACCGCTTTTCGAAGACTGTCTTTCCAAGCACCGAGACAAGGGAAAAAAGATAAAAGACCGGAAATCAGTATTCGGTAATCAGTATTGAGAAACTGGA
>JBATTK010000051.1:0-19987 GCA_049670505.1 Saonia sp. | reverse complement strand
AGGGGGACGTTTAAATTACTATCTGAACGATGTCGTCGTCTTACGAACGTACTATAGGTTTTATAACGACAATTGGGGTATAACCTCCCATACGGCAAGCTTGGAGGCACCGGTAAAATTAAATGATAAATTTACGGTATACCCCACCTATCGCTATTATACCCAGACAGCGGCCGATTATTTTAATGAAAAGGAGGGGGCGCTCTCCACCTTTGAATTTTATACCTCGGATTACGACCTTTCCGCTTATGATGCCCATCAATATGGCATGGGGATCCGCTATACCGATATCTTTGCCAATACAAAGGTTTTTGCTTTTGGATTAAAGACCATAGACCTTCGTTTTAGCCAATATGATAGAAGTAACGGGCTCAATGCCTTTATTGTGACCTTCGGAACTACGTTTGTGGGGAATTGATGTTTAGATAACCTTCATCTTCCAAATCTTGCTTTGACCGTATCATCTTGGAATATCCGTTTTTTAACAAATAAATGGTGTCGCTCGTATCCAAAATATCACGGTAAAAATGGTCCGTGATGATAATGACACTTTCTTTTTTCTTCTTCTGGATTAAAAGCTTAAACTTTTCTACGTATAGGGGAGCGATGAAAGAAAATGGTTCATCAAGTAAGGTAATTGCCTTATTTGAGAATAGAATAAGATAGATCTCCACCACCCGAAGCTCACCAGAAGATAGTTCATTGGTCTTTGTCCGGTCATAAATTTTAAAAGAGTCGAATACGTAGATGAAGTCCTTCCAGCTTACATTAAACCATCGAAATACCAGATTTAATTTAAGGCCGTTGGGCAATAATTGGTGCTGGGGGAGATAGGCTATGGTATGGGTTTTGAACAATTTTCTTCGTTGGTGCTTACCATCCTTACGGATACTTTTATATTATGGGACAATATCTCCAAAAATAATGCGCAATAAGCAGGTTTTTCCGCTTCCGTTTCTCCCAAGAATACCGGTAACCTTACCGGTTTCTGACTTTAAATAAACCCCATAAAGAATCTCCCTTTCGTCAAAACCGAGTTCTATGTTGTCGACCTCTAAAATCAAAATAAACGAAGAATTGAGAAAAGGATAACGGTAAATATTACATCTATCAAAAAAGAAACGGAAAAGAGATTGATCCTTGTGATACCAAAATTTTTATAAAAGATTAGCTGTTTGCTAAATCCGGTTTCAAAATAAATCAAGAAAAGAAGCACAAAAAACAAAAATTTACAAACGAGAATTAGGGTAAGGGGCATTTTAGAAAAAAAAAGAAAAATAGTAATCAGCAAACACGTCAAAAGAAACTTTTTATAAAAGCCAAAGCTAAGTCGATATGTTTTTAAATTGAAAATTGAACTCATCTCGTCCTTGGGATATATTTAAATGTACAAAATTATCGTAAATTCGCAATCCAAGTGAAGATAGCTTATGATAGATAAATTAAACATTGTTAAACAGCGTTTTGATGAGGTAGCGGACCTGATCATTCAGCCGGATATTATTTCCGACCAGAAGCGCTATGTACAATTGAACAAGGAATACAAGGACCTTAAAACATTGGTCGATAAAAGGAGTGAATACATTACATTGACCAATAATATCAATGAGGCCGAGGAAATTATTTCCGACGGAAGCGATGCCGAAATGTTGGAAATGGCCAAAATGCAGCTGGAAGAAGCCAGAAATGCCCTTCCACTGCTTGAAGAGGAAATCAAGTTTTTGCTGATACCCAAAGATCCCGAGGATGGCAAGAACGTAGTTGTAGAAATTCGTGCCGGGACAGGTGGGGACGAGGCTAGTATCTTTGCAGGTGATCTTTACAGGATGTATACCAAATATTGCGAGTCTAAGGGATGGAAAACCAACGTAATCGATTTGAGCGATGGTACCAGTGGTGGTTTTAAGGAAATACAGTTTGAGGTAACAGGAGAGGATGTGTACGGCACCCTAAAGTTTGAAGCCGGTGTACATAGGGTGCAGCGCGTACCGCAAACTGAAACCCAGGGAAGGGTACATACCAGTGCCGCAACAGTGATGGTACTTCCCGAAGCGGAGGATTTTGACGTACAAATAGATCCCAAGGATGTACGTATAGATTTTTTCTGTTCCTCCGGCCCCGGAGGACAATCGGTAAACACTACCTATTCCGCAGTAAGACTTACCCACGTTCCAACAGGATTGGTGGCGCAGTGCCAAGATCAAAAATCCCAACATAAAAACAAGGAAAAGGCCTTTAAAGTATTGCGATCTAGACTCTACGATATGGAATTGGCCAAAAAGCAGGAAGAAGATGCCGCAAAACGAAACTCTCAGGTAAGTAGTGGGGATCGCTCTGCCAAGATCAGGACATACAACTATCCTCAAGGACGGGTTACAGACCATAGGATCGGACTCACGCTCTATGATTTACAGAATATCGTTAATGGGGATATCCAAAAAATTATAGACGAATTGATGTTAGTTGAGAATACCGAAAAATTAAAAGAGGCATCGGAAATTTTCTAACAGATATCGGGTGCTAGGTTTAGCACCCGCATGGATGCCTTGGATAAGGTCAATTAAATCGTTTAGAGAAAAATATCCAAGCGCTAAAAAAAATAGATTCTCACGGCTCATCTTTTTGATACCTAACGTCCAAAACATAAAAAATGACCACGCAATATCTAATAGAGCAAATACACTTAAAAAAATCCTTTCTCTGTATAGGGTTGGATACAGATTTGGAGAAGATTCCAACACACTTGTTAAAAGAAGAAGACCCTATTTTTGCCTTTAACAAGGCTATTATAGATGCTACACATCATTTATGTGTGGCCTATAAGCCCAATATTGCTTTCTATGAAGCTTATGGTATCAAGGGTTGGCAGGCCCTGGAAAAGACGATGGTCTATTTGAATGCAAATTATCCAGAGGTTTTCACCATTGCGGATGCCAAACGGGGAGATATAGGTAATACATCTTCCAGATATGCCAAAGCCTTTTTTGATGGCCTTGGGTTTGACTCCATTACCATTGCTCCATATATGGGAAGGGATTCCGTAGAACCCTTTTTGGCTTTTAATGATAAACATACGATTCTTTTGGCATTGACCTCCAATGAAGGGGCGTATGATTTCCAGACCAAAATGGTCAATGGCAAGGAACTATACAAACAGGTGTTGGAGGTTTCCAAGTTATATACAAATGCCGATAATCTAATGTATGTTGTTGGAGCTACAAAAGCGAACTACTTATCCGAAATTAGACAAATTGTACCCGATCGCTTTTTATTGATTCCCGGGGTGGGTGTACAGGGAGGGTCGCTAGAAGAGGTCTGCCATCATGGCCTGACCAAGAATGTAGGTTTGTTGGTAAATTCTTCCCGAGGTATTATCTACGCTTCGGGCAAGTCGGATTTTGCCCATATAGCCGCTGAAAAGGCTATGGCCTTACAAATTCAAATGAAAAGGGAACTGGAAGCCTTAATTTGACCATTACATTAAGCTTTCCAAGGTCTTCTTAATTTTTTGTGCTTTTTGCTCAAAAAATTCACCGAGCTGGGTATCCATGTATTTTATGTTGGACGCTTTTTCCATAAAAGCTTGATACTGGTATTCCAAAAGTGTTATGGCATGTGCGCCGGAAGTAATCGGTGTAACTGTTCCTACTCTACAATACTGCTTTTCCATGATCAAAATCTTTGTTCTTACAAATATACGGTGGAAAACAGGTTTTAGATGTTAATGAACAAGTGTATTCAACTAATAATCAGGTGTTTTATCTATTTTTTAACAAAAAAACTTAGAAATTCTTCTTTCTATAACAAGCAAAGGTGTTTTAGAATGGTATGGATATACTACATTTCGTATCAAAAAGCGATAAACTTTATGTCCTTATCAAAGAAATGAATTACATTTATAAAAAAACTATTGCTTAGTTATACTACTTATCAGCATACTACTTCCAAAAAATGGGTGACCTTCGTACACGGTGCCGGGGGTAGTTCTTCCATCTGGTACAAACAGTTAAGGGAATTTAAGGAACATTTTAATATTTTACTTCTTGACTTAAGAGGTCATGGGAATTCCAAACCTAACCTAAAGGATGCCTTTAGTGATAAATATACCTTTGATTCCATAACGGATGACATTATGGAAGTATTGGATCACGAAAGTGTCAAGAAATCCCACTTCATAGGAATCTCCTTAGGAACTATTTTGATACGCAATCTCGCAGAACGGTATCCGGATAGGGTAGAAAGCATGATTATGGGCGGAGCTATCATGAAATTAAATTTCCGATCACAGGTATTGATGCGGCTGGGCGTCGTCTTTAAATCTATAGTACCTTATCTTTGGTTGTACAAGTTCTTCGCTTTTGTAATCATGCCCAATAAAAATCATAAAGAATCTCGTTCGTTATTTGTGCGAGAGGCTAAAAAATTATACCAGAAAGAGTTTATTCGTTGGTTCAAACTAACTTCCGAGATTAATCCCTTACTTCGTTTTTTTAGAACGGTAGATATTAAAATACCTACTTTATATGTAATGGGGGGAGAGGATTATCTGTTTCTCCCTACCATAAAAAAGGTGGTGACAACACATGCAACATCGGAACTATTTGTGGTGGAGAATTGTGGGCATGTAGTAAATGTGGAACAACCGAAAGTTTTTAATGATGCGGTAATCCATTATCTATCCAAAATGGGATAGCTATATAGGCAGTGTATTTTTCAACAGCAAGACTTTTCCTATGATACAGCGGTATTTTACATTTTTAATCATCCTTTTGATAGGCTATACTTTGGAGGCACAGAGTGCATGCGCTTGTTGCACCGAAAACCATAAGGCCTTTGATTTTTGGATCGGAACTTGGGATGTAACCAATGCCGATGGCACCGCAGCAGGTAAAAACAGTATAGAAAAAGTACAGGATAGTTGTCTGCTGAGGGAAAATTGGACAAGTGCCAAAGGGAAATTTACAGGTTCCAGCACAAATTTTTATAATTTGGAAACCAAGCAATGGGAACAACTTTGGATAGATAATTCAGGGGCGCACCTAAAGCTAAAAGGAAACAGAACGGGTAATCAAATGATACTTTCTTCGGACAAGTTCACCCATACCGATGGCGAAGTATATGTGAACAGAATTACTTGGACCTTAAATGCGGATGGTACCGTTCGTCAATTGTGGGAGGTACTTCAGGACGATAAAGTGATAAGTGTTGCCTTTGATGGCTTGTATAGGAAGATAAAGTAACTATGTAGTGGGAATGTAAATTGCAGCTCTGAAAGGTTTTGATAGCTAATTCAAATAAATTACCCTAAAAATGAGACAGAAGTTTTTTTAGTAGTAAGTCTTCAGAGCTGCTTTACAGGTGATTAGGTTGTTATACCAAAGAAACAGGCTCTTTTTCTATTTTCGGGAAAGGCTTATAAACATTTACCGTTCCGATAAAAGTTTACGTTTAATTTACTGGATCTTTTTTTGCAAAGAACATACCGTAGACCTTTGCTTTTGACTTTGATACTTGAGGTCACCGCTTGAATATTTCAGTATTACTTATAGGCAAAATAAAAATCGAGTATTTTTATAAGATCATCGGTGTTTTCAAATTTCAATTTTTCCTTTTTCACAAATTTGTCCAGCTTATTGGAACTATCTTTGAAAAAGTTTAGAAAGCTTTTTTTCTTTCTCGGTATTTCTATCAATTCCGAAGATTTGGATTTGAAATCCGTCATATAGAAGTGGTCGTTGACATTTACGAATTTTGCCGGAACATCCTGATCATAACTGCTTTTAGCTATTTTTTTTGGCACATACTTTATCCGTTCCTTACGATAGAGGGTATATCTTTCATCCACATGTACCTTTTCAAAAAAAGAAGTGTTTTTGGCTCCATTATCATCTATATACGGCTTGGTTTCATATACTTTATTGGAACCGCCCAATAATTTTATGGTATACGGATGTGATTGTGACAAGTACATTATTTTGCCACCCTCTTTCATGACTTCAATGCTATTTTCTACCACATTGAAACGAATAAGCTGCGCCTTTTTTATATCATTTATTTTAGCTAAAACAAACTCTTTGTCAAGGTAACGGGAACCTTCCGCATTATCGTATTCGGGATTGCTGATTCCCACAAAAAAGATTAACTCGTTAAAGGATCCGTTATTGATCTGCTGTATCTGGGCCGAAATGGATAGCGATAAGGAGTAAAGGCTTAAAAAGATTAGTTTTTTCATACCGTTATACTTAGAAGTTTTGGTGATAATACTTAAAAACCACCTCGAATCAAAGTCCAAGGTGGTTCTTTTTTATTTAAGTAATATACTATTAATTAAAAAAATTAAAAATTACCGGGGTTCTGAACTATGTTGGGATTATTGGTGGTTTCATTATCCACTATGGGGAAAATCACTTTGTTGGCTCCTGCTGCGGATACAGGATTGTTCCCGGGTCTTAAGTTTAAATTATTACGCAGCAGATCCATTCTTCGTTGACCTTCAAAACAAAACTCCTTTCTTCTTTCTACAAGAATGGCATCCAGGTCTACGGAGCCTAGATCGGGTAATCCTGCCCGCGTGCGGATTACATTAATATCGTTCAAAGGGGTATCTCCAACGGAAGTACCTCCACGCAGGTTGGCTTCCGCACGAATCAGATACATCTCGGCAATACGTAATACCATGCCATCGGAAGCATTATTTACAATATCCGGGTATTTAGTGGTAAATACGGCATCACTACCTCCCGCATCGGTAGCGGCTACAGAGAGTTCATCCAATCTCCTATCTCCCGGCTCGGTAGCAAAGGCGTCCAAAAGATCTTGGCTAAAAGGTGCATCGCCCCTTCCGCCCGGAGCGGCATTGTAAAAATTCACATACACTTCATCCGAACCTGGAACATCTTCATCTTGCGGACCATCGGTAGGAGTGTTGATTACTACAAAAATGTGCTCGGAAGATGTTGGATTGTCGTCATAAAAATCAAAATCCGGTGCAAGCGCATATTCTCCCGAAGTGATTACCTGATTGGCAAAGTCCGCGGCTCTGGCCCAATCTTCACGATACAGATACAAACGGGCCAAAAGTGCCCTGGCGGAGCCGGCTTCCGCTCTTACCCCGTTAGATTCGGGAAGATTGGCGACTGCATCCAATAAATCCTGCTCTATTGCGGCATGGACCTCATTTACGGTAGATCGGGGCAGTTGAAAATCCGAAAGTTCACTTTCCGGGGTAAAAAAGTCCAAGTTTAGGGGAACACCTAGATTAGTACCTCCCTCAAATTGAAAAGGTTTTGCAAACAAACTTACCAGTTGAAAATAGGTTACCGCCCTTAAGAATTTGGCCTCTCCGATAAATTGGGCCTTCTCTTCCTCCGTTAAATCTATTAAATCTACATCTGGCAGGTTGATGATAATATTATTTGCGGCACCGATTACCTCATACGCATCCAACCAAATGTTATCAATGGTAGCGTTGGTGGCCAAGGTTTCAAATTGATCGAGTTCCTGCAGTGAAGGAAAACTGCCTACAAAGTTTACGTTATCGGCCATAAAATCCGATATTAACTGTGCATTTCCATTTAAATCCCCACTTTGGTTTTTACTGTAGATTCCCACTACGGCGCCATTGATCGATCCGCGTGTATTGAATACTGTTTCAGTAATAACGCTGTCTTCCGGAACCACATCCAACCTGTCCTCACACGAAAAAGTCAGGATAAGACCGAAAAGTATTGCTATTGTTTTATATGTTTTCATCGCTATTTTTTTAAAATGTTAAACGTGCTCCTAAAGAATATGATTGGGCCTGCGGTGCCGTGAAAAAGGATTCCCCCTGGAATCTTGGATCGATATCGTCCGTAAGCTCAGGGTCAATGCCATCCATCTCATCCCTTTTTAAGGTAAACAAATTGGTGGCCGTTGCATAAAAGCGAATCCCGGAAATGAAATTACCAAGCCGCTCCAATGCCTTTTCCGGAACGTTGTATCCTAGTGTGATATTTTTTATACGCAGATAGGAAGCATCCAATTGTTGTTGCGAAGATCTTTGGTTGAACAGGTTGAAAGTAGAACTCGTGGGGCTGGGCAAGAATGCATTGTCGCCCGGTTGTCTCCAGAAGTTCAGGTTCTGTCTTCTCACGTTTACGATACCCCCAATGGCATCATTACCATCCGCAAATCGTAATCCGTCTATCACTACGTCATTCCCGTACGAATAATTCATCAATACCGACAGATCAAGATTCTTATACTTAAACGTATTGGTCATACCTCCGGAGAAGTCGGGCAAAGGACTACCGGTAACTACACGATCGTTAGTACCGGGGTTTGTAGTGATATTACCATTGGCATCCAACCATTCCGCATCACCGGTCTGAGAGTTTACCCCTACATATCTAATGAGATAGAAGTTATTTAAGGATTCTCCTTCAATAGCCCTCTGAATAGTACCATCAATGATTCTCCTTCCTTGGGGATCCGTTGCGGCATCTTCATTAAGCCTTGTAATCTCGTTATTGATCGTTGTCAGGTTAAAATTGGTTCGCCACTCAAAATTTTCCGAACGCACGTTTACGGTACTTAATTCAAATTCCCATCCCGTATTTTCCAGTTCACCGATGTTTCTACTGATAAAGCGTAGTCCCGTCTGTGGCGGTAGTACCTGATTTAACAATAGATCACTGGTAGTCTTTTTAAAATAACTCACGTTAAAATTAACACGCCCACCTAGAAAGGTAGATTTTACCCCTATATCCAAAGTCTCACTTTCTTCCCATTTCAGGTCCTGGTTTTCTGGCTGATTGGGAATTATACCGGACTCCCCGTTGTAATCGGCAATGGGTCCTGCACTAAATAACGCCAATGATGGAAAAGTTCCCAGACGATCGTTACCAACGGTACCTATACTGGCCCGTAGCGAGAGATAGTCCAACCATGTGACATCTTCCATAAAAGACTCCTCGGACAATATCCAACCAGCGGCAGCGGACCAGAAATATCCAAATCTGTTATTGGATCCAAAACGAGAGGAACCGTCACGACGTATAGATCCCTCTACCAAATACTTTCCTTTATAGTCGTAAGTAACCCTGGAAAAGAGACCGAACAATCTGGAGGGGAAACGATCTCCGTTTAGCACGGTAGGTGTTGATCCTGAACCTAAGTTTCTGAGGTCATCGGTCAAAAATCCTGTGGACGATACGTTTAATCTGGTTCTTAAGGTTTCCTCATAATTAAGTCCCAACAATACGCCCAGCGTATGGTCTTCACCAAGATTAGGGGTGTAGTTGAGTGTTTGGTTGGTCAACCATCGTTCTTCCCTAACACTCACCAACTGTCCAAGTCCGCCAGGGGAGTTAAATTCTACTTCCCTTGTAGTTTCCTCTACATCCAGTCTATCCATACCAAACTCGGATCGCCATGTGAGGCCTTCAAATGGAGTGATTTCCGTAAAGGCGTTCCCAATGACCCTGAAGGTTTTTAGTTCCCGGTCATCCAATGCCACCCTTGCAAAAACATTGGGAATAAAAGATCCGGACTGTAAAAAGTTACCATCATCATCAAAAGCCCGTACAACAGGACTTTGTAAAAATGCGGTTGTAAAAGGAGCATCGATTTCGTTTTCTATAAACACACGATTTAACCTGTTGTTGGTGATTCCCAAGTTCATGCCGGCTTTGAGCCAATCGTTCACATCGGAATCAATGTTAATTCTGGCTCCGGCTCTTTGTTGATCGTTACCTATTATAAAACCTTGGGCATCCTGAAAATCCAATCCAAAGAAGAAAGATGTCCTTTCGCCTCCACCTCTAACACCTAGGTTATAGTTTTGGGATATACCGGTACGTTGTACACCGCCTAACCAATCGGTTCCTCCAGAGCCTAAAGCACCCAGTCCTAAATCTTCCGGAGAAGTAGGCGTTCCATTCTGTATGGTGGCTACGTCCGATTTAAACTGGCGAAACTCATCAGCACTCAAAATTTCCGGTACATCCGTAGATTCGGAATATTGGGTGTTTACATCCAGTGTCAAGGTTGTTTTTGAATTCCTTCTTCCTTTCTTGGTCGTTATTAGGATTACCCCGTTGGCTCCCCTAGACCCATATATGGAAGTTGCTCCCGCATCCTTTAATACGGTCAATGATTCAATATCATTGGGATTTACGTAGGATAAGGGATTGATATCCGTATTACCTCCACGATTTAAAGTATTTCCTTCTGTATCCGTAATGGGAACACCGTCTATAACGATTAAAGGCTGGCTACCCGAGTTAATGGAGTTTACTCCACGTACCCGTATAATAGCGGCCGATCCCAAAACACCGGAAGCGTTAACGATCTGCGTTCCTGCACTTTGTCCTTGTAGTAATTGATCGGCGGATACTACCTGCAAATTCTCAATAGCTTCCTGCTTTACGATACCAACATTTTGAATAATCTTTTTCTCTTCCTGGTTTCCGTATCCAATAACCACCACTTCTTCCAAAGCCTGGGCATCCTCTTGCATTTGCACATTTATGGTATTGGCGGAACCCACGTTACGTTCTACCGTAGTCTGTCCTAAATAAGAGAAGACCAAGCTTTGACCTTCACTTGCTTGGATAGCATAGTTACCGTCAAAATCGGATTGTGTTCCATTTGTAGTGCCTTTTACCAAAATGTTGACCCCGGGCAGGGGCACCCCATTTTGATCCGTGACGGTACCGGAAACTGTTTTTTCTTGTGTGTATGCAAAAGATATCCCCAGAAGGAATATCATACACAACCAATTACATTTTTTTTTCATACATCGAGTTTTAATTAAGTTAGTCTTTGACTAATGTAATGGCAGTACTGAATAGTTTTGAAGCTGTTTCAAATGAATACTCGAAAAAATGATAGAATTATTTTACTTTTAAGAGTGAAGTTTTCAGAGCTGTTTTTTACATTTTAATTAGTCATACGACCCAAAGTAAAGTGCTATTAACATTTTTTTGGGAAAGTCTTATAAACGTTTACTTTTCCGATGAATGTTTACTCTTGATTTACTAGTGGGTTCAATTCATTATGAAGTTGCATAGTATTTGCACCATTAAAATTTGGTTATGGCAACGAGAAACCTTGGCCATTTTTAACACACAAATTTTTGAACGGAACAAAAAGTTATCTTCCGTTACAGGAAACCTATGTTACACTTGTGGATAGCGGTCCGTTTTTCCTTAGTACGATTTATGATATGGGTAGGTTAATGATACAGGCAAGGGGAGAATAGTACAACCGCTATTTTTGTTTATATCAAAATTAGGGCGATAGCCTTAGGTATTTAAGTAAAATAGGATGTAATGTCCTAGTGCCTATGGGAGGGAAAAAGATTTTATCGTAGTACTGTAAATGGCAGCCCTGAATATTTGATGACTAATTCAAATAAACACTCAAAAAATGAGACCAAAGTGTTGTCTTTTTAGGAGTAAGTTATCAGAGCTGCTTTACATTTAGTTTAGTTATAAAACCAAAGAAACATGCTATAGACTTATTTTTAGGAAAAACTTATAAACGTTTACTTTTTCCGATAAAAGTTTACGTTCTGTTTACCAGTGTCAAGTTGTTTTTAAAAGTTTTTTTTTGATACTCCGTAGGCGTAAGGTTAGTATCCTTTTTAAAGGCCTTGTTAAAAGTTACTTTATTATTGTAACCTACCTCATAGGCAACATCTATAATGTTCAGGTTTTTTAAGCGGTCGTTGTCCAAAATTTCTTTTGCTTCATTGATCCGATAGGTGTTGATCAGTTCATGAAAGTTCATCCTAAAGTGTTCATTGATTACTTGTGATGCATTGTGCCTGGTCGTATTCAAACGTTCGGCCAAAATTTCAAGGCTGATATCGTTTTCCTTGTAAATTTTGAACTCGTCGAATAGGCTGATCAAATTCTCCTTTAACTCCTCGGACAAGCTTTCGGTAAGCCCTGAATTTTTGTACTTAAAGAAGAGCTGATTGTTCAGGGAATAGATACCGCTAAATACATTAGGTTGCACATATGCCGAATATCCTACATATAATACCATCAATGCCATTGCCATTATCTGAAAGTGGTAAAAGAAACCTGATGACATATTGGTACTTATTAAAAAACCATATACGGCATAGGCAAATATGTATAGAATATGAATGCGGTAAAGATTTCTTTGCCAATTTCTATTCTGTTTGCCCAACTCTTTTTGTTTTTTGCTTTTTAGATATACTTCACGTATAAAATAGCCATAGATGATCAAGGATAATAATTTTAATCCCGCAATAATGGCTATTTTATCGGAATCAGAGGAATTAAGACCAATACTGGCCCGATTTAACATTATGTTTAGCTTTTCATTAGCTGGTAAGATATATATAGGAATAATGTAAATTAAGAAAAGTATGGTAGGGGCAAGATGTAAGAGATCTTGAATCTTAAACTTATATTGTTGTGTGGTACGTTTAAAATAAAAATACAATAAAGGGCCATATAAAAACGAAAAAGAAGTGGACATCAAGTAGGAATGGGGATATTCATATTGATAGTTGGTAATATTGATACAAATATGGAGGATAAAAAACGAATGGATAAAGATGAATCCAGCAATTAATATTCTGGCGCAACGATCAATCTTTTTATTGAAATTTAGTACGATAACAACATAAAAACCTATGAAGGCAACATACAGATATATAAATGACCATATGCTGGTGTTGGGAGAATACTTTTTTAGAATGGACTCGAATGCATCAGTTTGTCTAATGATATCAAAACCTTCATGTTGTAGAAAAGAAGTATTAAAATCCCTAAAAAAATACTTATCGATATAGTGGGAGGAGTTTTCACTATTTTCTAGTGCAGCTTCACTAAGGGCCAATCTTTTGTATATATGTAGTTGATCCGCTTCTGGCAGTTTTAAACTTTTTTTGTAAAGATCAATGGCTTTCCTGTGCCTATGGATATTATAATAATAATCTGCCCAAGCAATGGAATCTTTAAAAATAGATTTGTCATTGCTAGTAGTATTAGAAGGTACAGAAGTGTTTGCATAGCCACATAGGTATATTAAGGTAGACAAGACGAATAATATCCCTAACTGTCTCATTTTGATGAATTGATCGATGAATTGATTGATGAATTAGCAGTTATTAAATTATGGAATAAATAAGGATGAAACGTTAAAATTGTCTTAAACGAAGTAACTCCCGATAATAATTTACCTATAAACCAATGAAAATTAGACTTTAAAATAACAAGGCCCTGGGATATAATAGCAGTTTTGTTTAAAAAGAAAAAACCGGCGAAGACACCGGTTTTAAACTAACTAACTCAAAAAATTACTAACTCAAATAATTCGTTACAAAGATTTAATATTCTATCCTCCGAAGAGTTAACTAAACATTAGCAATTTGTAATGTTTATCTTTTAAAATAAAACGGGGGTGTTTACACTTTATTGTGTTTTAACAAGAATTATAGTACTAAAATGGTTCTTCTGTTATGAAGAAAATCTTTTGAAATGGAATTGAAGATCGTTAAATGGAGCTGTAATTAATAATGTTGCGCAATAAGCATTTCCGTTTCCTCCTTGGTTTTAAATACATCGAAGGTTTTGCCCTGGGTTCTAAGCGCTCCTAAAGCATTAGCGTATTGGGCAGCTTTTATGGGGTCTTGGTAAAGGGAAAAACCATAGGCCAGTCCACCGGCAAAAGAGTCGCCACAGCCCGTGGTATCCACTACATCTTCCATGAAGATAGATTTTATAAGTTCCTTTTTAATACCATCCGAGGTCTTTTGGTATAATACACATCCCCTGGAATCCAAGGTTACATACATATAGGAAACTCCCTTTTTAAGGACATGTTCGGCCATGTCGTCTAAATGATCCGTCTTCTCCTCGTCATAGCTCAGCATTTCATCCGCAGCATATTCTTTTTTGAACCAACAGGCCTGGGATTCCTCCAAATTCATTTTAAGCACATCAATATAGGGTAACCATTCGTCCATATCGACCCAAAATTTTCGGTATCTATCACCGACCATACTCATGGTAGTAGTTGGGCCATGGGCATCAAAAATAATCATTCCGCTCTTTTCCTTTTTAATGTAGGCCAAGGTGCTCAAGGAAATTTCAAAATCCGTTATAGGTACAAAGACATATGCATCTATCTGGTCCAGGGGCGCTACGTCCTTGGGCAGAATAGGCCGCATACAGGCGGTTTGTTTTTCAACCCTATTATTTTGATCTATAAAATGCAGCTCTATTACGGTACCCTTATCATCTTTGTCACATATTCTGGATACATCAATATTTGGATAAGGGGCGAAAAGATCCGAAATACCCTGCCTATCCTTTTGATGAACTGTTGAAACGGGGATAACGGTTCCCTCTCTTCCTAAAAGTTTGGATAATGCAATGACCGGATGAGTAACACAACCATATTTTTTTATTACCTCCTTGTTATGGGTAATGATAGTATCCCTAGGTATGGGTCCTAAAATGGCAATTTTTATCATAGCTACAAATTAATCTTGCAGGGCAAAAACCTTTTTAAGGATATCCGAAGTCCTTGAAGAAACCTTTGTTCTTATTTCCTTTTCCTCAACGGCGATCATGGTATATACCCCGGTCAATGCTTCTTGCGTAACATAATCTGTCAAATCCGGATTTACGTCGTTTGTTAATGGAAGACTATTGTGTTTTGTGATCAGATTGCTCCATATTTTATCGGCTCCTACCTTCTCAAAAGATTTTTTTATTACCGGATTAAACTTCGCATAAAGCTCTTTTTGGGTAGTATTCGTTAAGTATTGGGTCGCTGCATTATCTGCTCCCAATAAAATGTTTTTGGCATCATCAAAGGTAATTCCTTTGACGGCGTTTACAAAAATAGGGGTGGCTTCTCCAACGGCATCTTCCGCAGCTCTGTTCAAAACCCGTAGTCCTTCGTCCGCAAGTTTATTTAAGCCGATATCCCTTAAGGTCTTATCCACTTTCTTGAGCTCTTCCGGAAGCAATATCTTAACCAGCTCATTTCTGAAGAAACCGTCCTTTTGAGTGAGCTTTCCTACCTGTTTTTCGATACCCAAATTAAGAGCCTCCCGCAATCCTTGTGCAATTTCCGCATTGCCTAATCCTGATCCTCCCTGAGGGAGTTGATTGACTACCTGCTGAAGTTCAGTACAGGCAAAAAATTGAAAAATCACAAAAAACAATAGTATTTTCTTTGTCATACCTATAGAAATGTTAATCCGTCCTAAATTAAGCATTAATTGGCAAACCTAGGTAGAATTTTTATCCGGGGTTTTTTGGATCAGGCTAAGAGAAGATTACCGTTTTATTATTGTAGACCATGGTTTTTCGGCGGACATGAAGTTTTACGGCTCTAGAGAGTACTATTTTTTCCAGGTCCCTGCCCTTGGCGATGAAATCCTTAATAGTATGGGAATGGGAGACCATAGTAACATCCTGTTCAATAATGGGGCCGGCGTCCAACTCCTCCGTTACATAATGGCTTGTGGCACCAATAATTTTCACACCCCTTTCAAAAGCGGCATGGTATGGCCTTGCGCCTGCAAATGCCGGTAGGAAAGAATGGTGTATATTGATAATCTTATTGGGGTACCGATCAATAATTCTTTTGGTCACAATTTGCATGTATCTGGCAAGGACTATAAAATCGATTCCATGTTTTTCCAGTAGTTCCAATTGTTCGGTTTCCGCTTTGGTCTTTGTAACCTTGGTCACCGGGATATGGTAGAAGGGGATGTTGAACTGTTTGGCAACGTATTCCAAATCATTATGATTGCTACAGATAAAAGGGATTTCAACTTCCAATTCCCCAGAATTGAACCTACTCAACAAATCATACAAACAATGATTGTATTTGGATACGAACAACCCCATTTTAGGTTTAATGTCATCCAAATGTATGCTCCATTCCATCTGATATGGTTGCGCAAGATTTTTTTCAAATTCGTCCTTAAATGCTGAAATCGAAGGTATTTTTTTATCGAAATCACTTTCCAGTCGCATAAAGAAGACGCCGGCCTCTTTATCTACATGTTGGTCCAAGTAGATAATATTTCCACCTTCGACTTGAATAAATCCGGTAACGGAACTTATGATTCCGGATTGGTCCGGGCAATGAATAAGAATAGTGATCTTCAAATTGATAATTTATAAGACCATAAAATTAGGATATTAAGAATCAAAGGCTATCTCCTTATTATATTTTTATAAAATTCGAATTAGAATCGGTTATTTTTTGCATTTTCCGTAAATTGCGGCGACAAAAAGGTCTCTTAATTACAAATGGAACAAATAAAGCCATACACACCCAAGAACAAAGTTAGAATAGTTACCGCTGCATCCCTATTCGACGGTCATGATGCCGCCATTAATATCATGCGGCGAATTATACAGGCTACCGGGGTAGAGGTCATTCATTTGGGGCACGACAGAAGTGTTGCAGAGGTGGTGAACTGTGCCATACAAGAGGATGTAAACGCCATTGCCATAACATCCTATCAAGGAGGACATAATGAGTATTTTAAATACATGTATGATCTTTTGCTGGAGAAGGGAGCCGGCCATATTAAAATTTTTGGTGGCGGCGGCGGCGTAATCCTCCCCAAAGAGATAAAGGAACTGATGGACTACGGGGTGACCAGAATCTATTCACCTGATGATGGAAGGCAAATGGGACTTCAAGGAATGATCAATGATTTGGTCATGCAAAGTGATTTTCCCGTTCCCCCCTTGGAGATTACCAAAGGAGAGAACATATGTACTTTGGTAAAGCGTAAAAATATAAATACTATTGCCAGATTAATATCACTTGCCGAGAATAGGCCCAAGGAATTTGAAAAACACTTTTCTTTTGCAAAGGAATCCGAGCAGAAAACTCCCGTTCTAGGAATTACGGGAACAGGTGGAGCCGGTAAATCTAGTTTAGTAGATGAATTGGTGAGGCGATATTTGATCGATTTTCCGGATAGGACCATTGGTTTGGTGTCCGTAGATCCTTCCAAAAGAAAAACGGGAGGTGCGCTATTGGGAGATCGTATACGTATGAATGCTATTGATGATGATCGGGTATACATGCGATCTTTGGCCACTAGGCAATCCAATTTGGCCTTGTCCAAATATGTACATGAAGCGGTACAGGTATTAAAGACCGCGGAGTTCGATTTGATTATTTTGGAGACATCGGGAATCGGTCAGTCCGATACCGAGATTATAGAGCATAGTGATGTTTCCCTGTATGTGATGACACCGGAGTTTGGTGCGGCTACCCAACTGGAAAAGATAGATATGCTGGATTTTGCGGATTTGGTGGCCATCAACAAGTTTGATAAAAGAGGTGCCTTGGATGCCATACGCGATGTCAAAAAGCAATATATGCGCAACCATAACCTTTGGGATGTGAAGCAAGAGGACCTCCCTATTTTTGGTACTATGGCTTCCCAATTCAATGACCCGGGAATGAATAGTCTGTACAAATCGGTTATGGACAAACTTGTTGAAAAGACCGGGACCACCCTTAGGTCCAAATTTGAGGTTGTCAACGAAATGACCGATAAGGTTTATGTTATCCCTCCGGCAAGGACGAGATATCTATCGGAAATAGCAGAAAGTAATCGTGCCTATGACGCTAAAGTTGCTTCTCAACAGGAAGTTGCCCAACGCTTGTATGGTGTTTATAAAACTATAACATCGGTTATAGATATCAGCTCAAACAATACCGTTGCTATTAAAACGGGTGTTGGGGAGAAGTCTCTTTTAACCAAAGGGGGCATTGACAAAGAAGCGGCGCTGGCCCTTTTTAACGAAAAGGGGAACAAGGAATTCCTCTTGCTTTTATTTGAGGAGTTTGATCGGGTTAAAATGAATTTGGACCCCTATAACTGGGAGATTATTTTTAATTGGGAAAGCAAGGTACAACGGTATAAAGACCCAATATATAACTTTAAAGTAAGGAACAATGACATCAAAATAGAAACCCATACCAAATCCCTGTCCCACTTACAGATTCCAAAAGTGGTACTCCCTAAATATTCAGCTTGGGGCGATTTGTTAAGTTGGAGCCTTCAAGAGAATGTTCCCGGGGAGTTTCCATACACGGCCGGATTGTATCCCTTCAAAAGGACCGAAGAAGATCCTACAAGAATGTTTGCTGGGGAAGGAGGCCCTGAGCGTACCAATAGACGTTTTCACTATGTTAGCTTGGGTATGCCCGCGAAGCGTCTATCCACTGCTTTCGACTCTGTTACCTTATACGGGAATGATCCGGGACATAGACCGGATATCTATGGAAAAATAGGAAATGCCGGGGTATCTATCTGTTGTTTGGACGATGCAAAAAAGTTATATTCCGGTTTTGACCTTACCGATCCCATGACCTCCGTTAGTATGACCATTAATGGGCCGGCCCCCATGTTATTGGGCTTTTTTATGAATACCGCCATTGATCAGAATTGCGAGAAGTATATTAAAGAAAATGGTTTGGAACAGCAGGTGGAGTCCAAAATCAAAACGCTGTTCAAGAACAAAAAGCGTCCCCAATACCAAGGGGAGCTTCCCGAGGGAAATGATGGCCTGGGGCTAATGCTGCTTGGAGTTACGGGGGATCAGATACTACCGCAAAAAGTGTACGACGAGATTAAGGCCATGACCTTGAACCAGGTTAGGGGAACCGTGCAAGCCGATATTCTAAAGGAAGATCAGGCACAGAATACCTGTATTTTTTCTACCGAATTCGCCTTAAGGCTTATGGGGGACGTACAAGAATATTTTATCCAAAATGAAATCCGTAACTTTTATTCGGTTTCCATTTCTGGCTACCACATTGCCGAGGCGGGCGCTAATCCCATCACACAACTGGCATTTACCTTGTCCAATGGATTTACCTACGTGGAGTATTATTTAAGTAGGGGAATGGATATTGATAAGTTTGGCCCTAATCTTTCCTTTTTCTTCTCCAATGGTATCGATCCCGAGTATGCGGTAATCGGTAGGGTGGCCAGAAAAATATGGGCGAAGGCCCTAAAAGATAAATACGGGGGGAATCCAAGGGCCCAGATGCTGAAATATCATATTCAAACCTCGGGCCGTAGTCTACATGCACAGGAAATAGATTTTAACGATATTCGTACTACCTTACAGGCCTTGTACGCTATTTATGATAACTGTAATTCCTTGCATACCAATGCCTATGATGAAGCCATAACTACACCAACCGAAGAATCTGTGCGTAGGGCCATGGCCATACAATTGATCATTAATAAGGAATTGGGATTGGCAAAGAACGAAAATCCACTACAGGGTTCTTTTATTATTGAGGAACTTACGGATTTGGTAGAAGAGGCCGTTTTATTGGAGTTCGACCGTATTACCGAAAGGGGTGGAGTTCTCGGTGCTATGGAAACCATGTACCAGCGCTCTAAAATACAAGAGGAAAGTCTGTATTATGAAACGCTAAAGCATACCGGTGAATATCCTATTATTGGGGTCAATACATTTTTAAGTTCCAAGGGTTCCCCTACGATTTTGCCGGCGGAAGTAATTAGGGCCACTACGGAAGAAAAGCAAGCTCAGATCGACACCTTAAAAAAATTACAAAAACGCAACCAAGAAGCTGCTGCGTCACAATTGTTGGATCTTCAGGAGGCGGCTATTAAGAATCGTAATATTTTTGAAAAATTAATGGAGGTCACCAAAGTGTGTTCCTTGGGACAAATTACACAAGCACTTTTTCAGGTAGGCGGACAGTATAGAAGAAATATGTAAGTAATCCGCCATTGAGGCAAAACGGAGTTGTAGCCGAAAAGCACGGATTACTTATGCCGAGCGTAGCCAAGGTATCCTTTCTTTCCCCGTTGTGCATTTTGGAGGTTATAAAGCGGAAAAAGCGTCAGTTCGAGTGGTTTTTCGCAACAAAGTGGAGAAAAATTGTATCGAGAATAGCTTTTTTTGATTCAAAACTCTATTCTCGATACACT
>JBATTK010000050.1:0-120385 GCA_049670505.1 Saonia sp. | reverse complement strand
CCTTAGCCATAAGGGAGCATCTTGTGCCAGTATGATCGTAGAAAAAGTAAGGGTAAAAAAGAGGGTGAGCAGCGTTCTGTATATCGTCATTGTTTAGGTATTTGCTACTAAAATACTATTTTTCTTGACGAATAATAAGCACTGAACAAGGTGTGATTATGAAAAATCATAACAGTCCCTTTACATGGTCCGATAAACGCAAGGATAGGGCTACCAAGGTCAGTGTGGGGTTGGGTGCTCCGGAGGTGCTATAGCAAGCGGCGCCTGCCACGAATAGATTGGAAATACCATGTACCCTACAATTGGCGTTCACTACTCCCGTTTTGGCATCATGGCTCATTCTAGTAGTACCCATATGATGCCAACCTCCATTGGTACCGGGAGGCCAGGTCATATCATTTTTATCCTGTAAAAATTCCAGTAGGCGGATTCTGCCAATGTCGGAAATACCCATTTGATGCCCGATCAGTTCGTAGATTTTGCGGATACTGCGTTTGTCCAGATTGGTTAACTGCCAATGTAAACTGGCCCTAGGTACTCCCAGTTCATCTTTTTCATCGCCTAAGGTAAGTCGGGAATCCGGATTCGGTGCTTGCTCAATGCGGGTATTCAGTTGAAAGGCTCGTGAAATGGCCCCTTTATTTTCTTTTTCCGCCTTTTCCGCGGCTTCATCCCAATGACTAAAGGTTTTTTCCCCAGCTTTTCTGGGATCTTCTTCTTGCCAGGGTTCTATTCTAGGTTTTCGGTTTCGGCCTAAGGTCAAGGGCATTAGCGATGCGGTACCGTTCAGGATCCTATGTTGGATCTGTGTTTCTTTCGTAATGGCCAATTCCGCACTCGCCTTGGTTTTTCCATAATCCCAGGAATAGAGATCGGTAGGAAAGGGTTTTAGCAACCACAGCTCTGCGGAGGCAATTTCCAAATGTTCCATAAAATAGCGCCCTACCAAATCCTGATCATTGCCAAGCCCTTGCTTCGCCTGAGTATTGGAGGCCAATAGGAGTCGGCTATTCTGTAAGGTACCGCAGGCCATAATAAAATGTTTGGCCCTGACGATATGGGTTTTACCTTCATGGTTTTTAACGACTACTTCGGTTGCGGAGGATACATTTTCATTGGCTCTTATATTCACTGCATTGGCGTAGGTATATAGCTGAATATTTTTGGCATGCACTATGGTATCCTTGTACAAAGGTCCAAAGCGCGCCCTACTATATTGCCACATCTTGTTCCAGACCACATGCCCATCCATGGGAAACGGGTGTAGGTTGGGTAGTTCTTTGCGCCAATACTCAAAATCATAGTTGTACGGTCCCAGTTTAAGGATTTTTTGCGCCCTTGCATAAAAAGGGTCCAGATCTTTTCGATCAATGGGCCATCCGCTATTCGGCACATAATCCCGTTGCATAAAATCTATGGGATCCAGCGGGGAACACATACCGGCCCAATGTCCGGTAGTACCTCCAAAATAACGTAGTCGGCTAGACTGTAACGGAAAATATTTTTGTCCTGTAGATGTTCCCTTGTTCAGTTCCTGTATGCTACTGTCGTATTCAAAACCCCCACCTTCTAAAAGGATAACCTTATATGGAGTGTCGATCCAATCCAACGCTATGCTGATGCCAGCGGTTCCCGCCCCTATAATACAGATATCGCCCTGAATGAGCGAATTGTTTTCCAAAGTTCTTGCGTCTATATGCACAGCTATCTACTTAGATGGGATTATAGAGAAAAGTGCACATTGACGGGCTTCGGTCACGCTGAGGATCCACCCGTCGATTATAATGGTATTCTCCGTTTCAAAATCGTTTTTAATTTTCTCCCTTAAGGCCGCAATGGACTGGTAGCCACCCCCGTGATCCTTATTTAAAAGCTGTATCAGCAACTGTTCGTTATCTTCCTTTGGGACTTCACTTCGGTAAGCCGTGCCCATGTTACGAATGGTGGTCTCATCCCAGATATGTGATAGGGATTCCGGTGCCATAGACGAATAGGATTTGGTATGGGAATCATAGGCGAGGTACCAATACGTAGCTCCAAGCGCAAGGGCCGCTCCGGTAGATATGATAATGAAATCTCTTCTTTGCATTTATGGTTCGATACGTTTTTTGTTCGGTATGTAAAATCCTGCAAAAGGAAAAAACAAGGGGGAGGAACGGTTTGGTATTTTTAAATGATAAAGTACGCGCTAGCGTATGGCTTGAAGGTACTATTTTAAGTTGAAAACGGAAAATGAAAAATGGGTCTATTCAATGATTAAAAAAGTAAGCGGTCATATAGTTCAAGGTTCAAGGTTGTAAGCTCAAGGTTTTGGTCTTTTATCTTTTTTCCTTTGTCTTCGGGTCTCTAGAAAGATAGTTTTCAGTTTCTAGGTATCTAATTCAAAGTTTAAGGTGCTCGGTTGGAATAAGTTGATTTGTATATAACTCATCTCACCAAAAATTCCGTCGGGAACATGAATTTTAGCTCCTTCCCTTAGTCAAGAGAAGGTGGATCTTGGCTTTGCCAAGAGACGGAGGAGCTGCATAAAAATGTATAAATCTGGGTTCTTCGTTAGCTAAGGGAAGCAATAGGATATCCCGAGGTCTATTTATAAGGCATCCATAGCCTTAAGATAGGCTTCCCCCAGTTTTTGTAATCCGAGGCTATGTATTTGTTGTACATCTCCTCTATTGGAACCAAAAAAGGGTTCTACCAAAATAGCGGGAGCTTTCCCGGAGACCAAGGAAAGATAGCCCCGTGATCCTTTTCTACGGATTTTTACCCCTCTATCGTTCTTTCCGCTTCTATTGAAAAGGGCCACAAGTTCCTTTTGGGCGAGTCTTGCAAATTGTAATGATCCTTGGCTACCGCTACTAAATACCTCACTGCCTGCCGCTGTGAACACGGCCGAATTAAAATGGAGTTCCATGGAATAATCGGCACCCCATGCATCTACCTGTCCATATACTTTTTGTATCTCTTTGCTGTATGAGCCTAGGTATTCCCTATAGAATACACGGATTTCTAGAGTGTAGTTTACTGAATCGGTCATCATGATTCGGGCCAGGTCGGAATTAAAATCGAATTCTGATTTATTGATCGGGGCAATGGCTTGCGCACCTTGCCATCTCCTATTATGTCCTACGACTACGGCTATTTTCTTCATTATTTTTGCTACTGTTGTACTAGTATATACGTAGCAACAATAGATGCATAATGCCAAAATCTTGTGATCGGAATGTTAAAGTTTAAGGTGTTAGGTTGAAATAATTTAAGTTGTATGCAACTCATCTCACCGAAAATTCCGTCGGGAACATGAATTTTAGCTCCTTCCCTTAGTCAAGGGAAGGTGGATCTTGGCCCTGCCAAGAGACGGAAGGGTCTGCATAACGGGTGATGGATTTAAGTTTTTCACTTTACCAAAGGAAGGTGGATCTTGGCTTGGCCAAAAGACGGAGGAGCTGCATAAAGGATTATGAATTTGGATTTTTGGGATCTGTCTACCGGTAGGAAGGTTTGGGATTTCTAAGGGCGCCTAAAATTTTCCCCATAGGTTTTGGTTTCATCGTATTCGCCAATTAATTACCATGATGTTTTGCAATCTCTTCCTTACTGAAACGTAAAAACCGGGCCGCATTGTTATACAGGATATCCCTTTTTTGTTCCGAACTCAAAAAATCTGCCATCTCAATAGCCTCCAACCCCACTTCAATGGTTCCTGGCCAATTCATCTGATCGGAACCAAAGAGGACACGTTTCCCATAACCGGCCTCCACAATACGCTTCAGATAGGTGTGAAACGCCCTCCTTGGGATAGCATAACAAATAACCCCTACATCTACATAAACCTGTGGATGTGCCCATAAAACGGCTAGAAGATCGTCGATCATAGGATATCCGGCATGCATTAGATAGATCCTCAATTTTGGATGGGCCATAAGTAGTTCTTCCACTACCAGCGGACTGTGGAGTTTTGCTCTATAATTTTGAACTCCAGGTAGATAGGGGGCGCCTGGAGGCCCTGTTCCCACATGGATCCCCATAGGGATATCCAATTCTTCCGCGATTTTGGCATAGGGCGCAAAAATCGAATCGCTTGGCGATACGCCATTATATTGAATGGCGACTTCCCCGAACACCTTAAATTTTCCAGTAGACAATAGCTCCCTGACCTTCTCCGGACTTAAATTCTTTTGGAAAAAACTGAAACTCTGACCCGGAAGGATCCGTTCGCCCCCATTTTTGATATAGTCGTCCAGCAATGGACCACTGGTTATTCCGTATATATTGTGTTTCCGTAACAGCTCCAACGTTTGGTCCATAACCTCTTTATCCGAAACTGGTCCCCATACGGTGTTTTCACAGTCGGGATTTTTTAGCCATTCGCCAAAAACCTGTACCCAAGGTCTTGCCGGGTCATGTGAGGGCATTTCTTTGGGAGGCGCACAGATGGCGTTCGGTGGAAGTCCGTTTTGTGATGCGGGAGAGGCATGTAGGTGCATATCTATAATGGGAAGTTTTTCTTGCGCATTTAGGGTGGTACAACCCCATAAAATAATCAAAAAAATATAGGTTCTCATTGGTTGAGTGTTTAACACAAATTTAAGATGCCAAGGAGGAGTAATAGGTATTTTTCTCCAAGGGGGAGAATGTACTGTGTTAATATATAATAAGATACAAATTTTGTTCAAAGAAAATGTATGGTTGGTAACGAATGGTGTACCGTTTGCAGTGAACCATGCCAAGTGTTGAATACTACGTTTTACCTTGAAATGATTTAATCAGTGGTAGTAGGCAGTTTTATTTTGATAATGGGTCTGCAGGTTGGAATTTGGTCCCGATAACTATCGGGATAGTACTACTCCCTTGCCTCGTATAAATCTAAGGCTTTTATATAATTTAAGGCCCCTGCTTTGGTCTGGTCATGAATAAAACCATTGAGTTCAGCATGATTTTCATCTATCCAAGTTAATAGTTTTGCCCTTTTTTGAGAGAAAAGCGAATCATTAAAAACAATATAATTATCGATTTCTATGCTTACGATCCTATTATCCTTGAAAACCATTAGCTCATTATTGATCACCGGTTCCTCATTTAGAAAAAGAGTACGCCGGCATTCCTTGGAAATATGTAGGTTTACTTTTCCGTCTTTCTCGGAAATCTTTAGGATTTTATAGGCGGGTTTAAAAACGGAATCCCATTGCAACCAATGGATATAATCTTCTTTAGAAAAAACGGCGCTGTAATCGTTCTCTTTCATACGAATACTATCTAGAAACAATCCTGTTACTATGGTGAAATCCGAAGTATTCATGGCCCTGTAATATTGCTCTGCAAGGGCAATGGGACTGGTTTCTTTTTTGGAAGTATTACAAGAAAGGATTCCGATAAAGGACAAGAGGACTACTAGGATTCTTAGGTTCATGGTTTTTAGTTGAAATAAACTGATTTAGAATTTCAAAGATAGGTTGATTTGTATAGCTGTTCAAGGGTAAGAAAAAATAGATCATATGTACTTCGTCCAACCAAAAATTCCGTTGGGAACATGAATTTTGGCTCCTTCCTTTAGTCAAGGGAAGGTGGATTTTGGCTTTGCCAAGAGACGGAAGGGTCTGCGTAACGAGTGACGGATTTAAGTTTTTCACTTTACCAAAGGAAGGTGGATCTTGGCCTTGTCAAGAGACGGAAGGGTCTGCATGAAAAATCATGAGTTTGGGTTCTTTCCCTTAACTATGGAAAACAAAACTCATGCGTTGGAGAATAACAGAAATTCCTTTTCATTTTCAGGGGATTTTATAGGCTTGATCAAGCGGAGACCAATTTTAGATAAAAGATGTTGCGATTTACTGTTCTTATGGGTCGTTATTCCCAAAATAGGGTGAAGCTTTAAGATATTTCTACCATAGGTCATGGTTGCCTGCATAGCTTCATAAGCATATCCTTTTCCCTCATATTCCGGAAGGATGGCGAAGCCAATATCCGCATGGTTTAGATAATCACGTTTAATAAAGCCACAAATACCTATGGGAAGTGCGGTTTCCTTAAAGCTTATTTTAAACAATCCATACCCGTGGCGTGTATAACTGTCCAATAGACTTTTCCGGATATATTCACTCGCTTTTTCTTCGGACGTTATTCCCCGATCCCCTATAAACTCGATCCAGTTTGTACTGTTCATGAGTTTTAGAAAAAACAGACTATCCGCTAAGTTTGCTTGTTCGATCAAAAGCCTTTTTGTTTCTGTAATCATCGGCCTCTAATTTTTATACGAGGCCCAAAAGACCTTGAGTATCCAAAATGGTGGCAAATTCCTCGTTTAGACTTGCTAAGGTGGTGAGGTGTACCGTTTCGGCATCATAGGTTTCCCCATGGATTCCTTTTCTATCAAAGGTTGCAGTGGCATCGGAAATCAGATAGGTGTGATACCCAAAATTCCCTGCCATACGGGTTGTGGTAGATACGCAATGGTTGGTGGTCAGCCCTATGATAACTACGGTATCTATGTTTGCTTTATCCAAGCGCTCCTTAAGATCGGTGCCAATAAAGGCACTGTTTACATGCTTCGTAATAATAGGCTCTCCTTCTTTGGGTGTCACAAGTGGATTGAACGTAAATCCTTCATGGGATGCATGTAGTTTGGAATCCGGGTTTTGTGAGCTATGCCTAATGTGAAAGATGGGTAGTTGTAGCTCCCGCCATTTTTCCAGTATGGTCTTGCATTTGAGTTCCGCATCGGGATTGTTCCGATTCCCGCCCCAATAGGCATTATTTTCAGCTCCTGTCATTCCTTTTTGGATGTCTATGAGCAATAAGGCGGGTTTCTTATCTTTTAAATGCATAGTTCTCTAGGGTTAAGGCTAAAACCATAAATTGGTCGGTTTGCATATTTGTTGATTCGCTTAATGGAAAGAACAATTAATCAAATGGCAATAAGTCCGGTTCCATAAACGTCCGTTTGGCACGTTCCAAAGTAAAAATATCAAAACCGTAATGGGCGTTCATCAATTCCTTAAAATTATGTTGTAATCTTGGAAATTCCTGTATAAAATCACGGAAATTATCGGATTTCGATTTTTGTATAAAATGATATACGGCCTTGATAGCCGCCACTGTAACGGTATTATTGAATTTGTCGGTAGCGCCTACGGAAGTGGCATAGGCCGCTATTTGTTTACATAGGTTCTGGATGGCACTTTCCAAGCCATATTTTTGGATGTGTATCCAAGCCAACCGTAAATGCGCCTCGTGACTAAATAGGCTAGGGTCTAGACTACAATCGGTGAACTGTAGTTGCAACTCTGTATCGTTCAGCTTAAAATGATTTTCCATTCGTAGTTATTTGTTTATTCGGTTGCTACTTGTATAATTTCCCTAATACTGGCCCAGCCGGTTGGACTTTTATCGTACCGTACGTAGACGACCATAGTCCTTCCTTTGAATATCCAGGAATCGCCCCCTACTTTTGGAGTGCCTTTAATTTCAAAACGGGTCTGCTCTACGGCGGTATCACCATTGATTAACATACTTTCCAGTTCATTTTTTTGGAATTCCAAATAGAAGTTGTTCAAAGTGCCTTCTAGATTGGATAGTACTACTTCCCTACCTTCCAAGACCTTGGTGGGGTCAAGTGCTTTGATTACATCTGGATGATGATACTTTTTTATGGTCTCCAAATCCCCTTTTGCGAAGGCATCCCTTATATTTTTTCCGGTTTGGTCCAAGTCTTTGTAATCTGCTTCGGATTGGGCTTGTAGTAGGGGTGGCCCAAAACTGAAAAGAATAAGGGCGACTACAAAAGTTTTGAATATTTTCATTGATGTCTTACTTATGGTTTGGGATTTACGAGCTCGCCGAATAATCCTTTTCTATGATTTCTTGAATACCTTTTGCGTAGGGGGTAGGAGCAAAATTAAATTGTTTTTCGAACTTGCTACTATCGAATACATAGTCGCGGTCATATTGGTACAACATTTCTACCATTTCCTTCATGATGGGCATGAACAGGCCAAGGATACGGACTAAAAATTTAGGGGCGACTTGATAGTTAGGAGCCTTCCCCATGGCCTTGGCAATATGCGTTACCCATTCCTTGCCGGTATAGGGATCGGCCGCCGTGGGCAAATGCCATACTTGATTGTAGGCTTCCATAGTATTTCCCAACAAAGCGGTCGCTTTACCTGCATCGGGCGTATAGGTAAAAGAATGTTTGTAGGCATCGGATCCCAGCCAATTGGCCTTTTTGCCTTTGGCTAAATTGTTGAAGACCGTTTCCCGTAGCATTCCGTTCCGTTCTATTCCGGGACCGTAGTAGTCTGCACAACGGGCGATTAGAGCGGTCAGTCCCCCTTTTTTTACCTCGTCCATGATCATATGGACCAACTGCGCACGGACTTTTCCCTTTTTACTGGGTGGATCTATCAGGGTCTCTTCCGTCATACCGTTTAAATAACTTTCATCGTACATATAGATATTATCAAAAAAGACCAGTTTGCTTTTATGTTTCTTACAGGCCGAAATAACGTTCTCCATAAATTTTGGCCATCTTTTTTGCCAGACTTTGGCACGGTAGGGAAAACCTATGGTAATATATACTACGGAAGAGCCTTGAACGGCTTTGTTCACTTCGTCCTGATCCAATAGATCTGCGGACAAGAGGGTATCCGTAGGGTTCACTTTTTTTGGATTGCGGCTCACTAACCGAATATCCGTCGTAAATTCCGTTAAGGTCTTGGCCAGCTCCGTGGCGATAATGCCACCGGAGCCTAATATAGTCTGCATAGGGTTACTTTTAAGTTCAGATTTAACCAATAGTAGTAAAACTATAGCTATCCACATGTCCGCTTTAATACTTCAAAGGATAGCCAATTGAATATCAACCGATTTGTAGTTAAAATTAGCATAGTTTGGGAATGAAAGCCAAATGATTAGGTAATATTTAACCTTCTAATCATCAAAAACTCCGCTACGATCAAATTAAGCGCCAGCACAACCAAGCTATAATTTTATAAGCAGCAATGAATTGTACCACAACAAATTATCTGCCACGGAGGTACTTCCGTTTCCCCAGCCGTATATAGTACTATACACATTGAGTTATACATCTTCAACTTTGTAGTGATGTACCCAACATTCCAAAATATATTTTTCCATCCCGTTCGGGATATGTGCTTGGTTCCATTGTTCCCCAACAAAATCCTCTAGGTTTGCTTCCGACTCCCATTTGGAGATCATAACAAATTCCAAGGGACTCCATAGGGTAGGCCTACCGATATCCATAGCCACCAATCCTTTCTGGGTTTTTACCAGGGGAATTGAAATCTCCTTGAATTTCTCCCAGAATTCTTCATGAAGTTCCACAGGGACCGTAGCCCGAAATATTCTGATGATCATTAAGATTTAGTTCTTTGGTTTATTTTCTTTTGATCAAAGTTACCCAAACACTTACCACTAAATTAACCCCCTTGCTTTGATTTCCAAATATTTGTTGATCGTATTTATCGTCAGATTTTCCGGTTTGGTCAATATGGTTTGGATACCGTGTTTGCGTAATTCGTTTACGATCAGTTTTTTTTCGTAGATAAACTTCTCGGCTATGGTCTGTTCAAAGATTTGGTGAGTGGTCTCTGCCTTTTTTTCCACGAATTCATCCAACTCGGTATTTTCAAAAAAGATAACGACCAATAAATGCTGTTTGGCTATGGCCTGTAAATAGGGAAGTTGTCGGTGCAGGGCATCTAAAGTTTCAAAATTGGTATACAGTAGGAGTAGACTTCGTTGGTTGAGGTTCCGTTTTACATCCACGTATAGCCTACTGTAATCGCTCTCCACAAAATTGCTCCTCAGATTATAGAGCGTTTCCAAGATGAGATTCATTTGGGAACTACGCCTTTGTGCCACCACCCTGTTCTCTATGTTATTACTAAAGGCGAACATTCCGGCTTTGTCCTGCTTTTTTAGGGCGATATTACTGATAACCAAAGTAGCGTTGACCGCATAGTCCAATAAGCTAAGTGCGTCAAAAGGCATTTTCATAACCCTACCCTTATCGATGACCGAATAAATAGGTTGTGATCGTTCATCCTGGTATTGATTTACCATTAATTGATTTTTCTTGGCCGTAGCCTTCCAATTAATATTGCGGATATCATCTCCTTGAATGTACTCTTTGATCTGTTCAAACTCCATGGTATGGCCTATACGACGTATTTTTTTTAATCCGTATTCAAACAGGCGATTGGTAAAAGCGATAAGGTCATATTTCCGCAATTGTAGAAAGGATGGGTACACCGGCACTTCCTGTGCCTTGTTGAAGGTGTATCTACGCGCAATGAACTTAAGGGGCGAACTGACAAAGATGTTGAGGTTCCCAAAGGAATACACCCCGCGTTCCACGGGACGAAGCTGGTAATTGAAAAAGCTGTTTTCACCTTTTCCTATACTGGATTTGATTTCAAAATCGCGTTTTTGAAACTGATGTGGTATCTCATCGATAATACGGACATGCGCAGGAAACAAATACGTATTGATCAAACGTATCTTAATGGGGTTCTCGTCCCCGTTGGATAGTTTATCCGGTAGCATACGTTCCCCGTGGATACGTCCCTTAGATCCAAAAATAAGGAGTAGATCTACGATAAGTGCCAATACAAATAAAAAAAACAGCAGCTTTACCGCCCCAAACAAATCCGGATAGCTATAGGAAAGCAAAAAACCCAGCACAAGGCCTGCCATCACAATGAAAAACCGTTTTTCCAAATATATATTCCTAAAGAGTTTTTTCATTTTTAAATCAGATAACTATAAACTCATAGTAGATTTTATGCTTCACACTTTATCACGACATCCATTAGTTTTAAACCTTACTCGATCAGAAATCAGTATTCAGAAATCAGTATTCAGAAACTTGAAACCAAAACTTTGAACCTATAATTCTTAACTCATAATTCCTAACTCATAACTCATAACTCGTAACTCATAATTCATAACCTATGTATATTCATCGACCATCGACCACTTTGAACCAAGACCAAAGAGAAAGGAAAAAAGACAAAAGACCAAAACTTTGAACTTTAAACCTATAATTCTTAACTCATAATTCCTAACTCACAACCCATAACTCCTTAACCTACCTTGGCACCTCTATGGTTTCCACTATTTGCTGCACTACCTTTTCCGCGGTAACCCCTTCCATTTCCCGCTCGGGGGTTAAAATAATACGATGGCCCAAAATTGGGGTACATACTTTTTTAATATCGTCCGGGGTTACAAAATCGCGCCCATGAATAGCCGCCAGTGCTTTGGAAGCATCCATGATCGCAATGGAAGCCCTAGGGGATGCACCTAAATACAAATTGGCATTGGTGCGGGTATTGTTCACAATAGCGGCTATGTACTTCATTAAATTATCCTCAATGATGATTTCCTTGATGGTGTCCTGATATTCTGCAATGAGCTCCGCTGTTAGTACGGCTGTAATAAGGCTTTCCACATCCTTGCTTTTTTGCCGGTGCTTACTTTCCAAAATCAGTATTTCCTCTTCCAGGGTAGGGTAGTCCACTTGAATTTTAAAAAGGAAGCGATCTAATTGTGCTTCGGGTAGACGGTAGGTGCCTTCCTGTTCTATAGGATTTTGGGTGGCGAACACTAAAAAAGGCGGTTTCATTGGATACTCTTTGCCGTCAATGGTAATTTGTCTTTCGGCCATAGCCTCGAACAACGCGGCCTGTGTTTTTGCCGGTGCGCGATTGATTTCGTCTATGAGAATAATATTGGAGAACAATGGTCCTTTTTTAAACTCGAAATCGGAAGTTTTTACATTGAAAACGGAGGTGCCCAAAATATCACTGGGCATCAAGTCCGGTGTAAATTGTATACGGCTAAAATCTACGTTCATGGTCTTGGCCAACAGTTTGGCGGTTACTGTTTTTGCTACTCCGGGTACCCCTTCGATCAGGGAATGGCCATCGGCCAGAATGGAAATAAGAAGGAGTTCGATCATATCTTGCTGACCTATAATAACCTTTCCCAGCTCGGATTTTATTTGCTCTACGGACGCTTGTAATTTCGTAAGGTCTATCCTATTATCGAATTCCAACGGATTTTGCCCCTGCTCTTGGTTTTGTTCTTCCACGTATTTAAATATTTAATTAGAAATTTTATTTAACCAACGCTGCATCGTTTTATATTATACGATTTGGTTTTAGCTTTTACATCATTGTAAACATCCATGCCATTATTGTTGTTTAAAGGATGTAATTTTTTTGTTCAATTGAATACTGTCTTGCTCGGTATGCCGCTCCTTATTCTTAAGGTAACTAATAAAATCTACCAATGCTTTTACCTCCGTCATGGATTTCCCGGATTTGGCAGCTAAATCCTGTGCAGTTTTTTCATTTATCACACTGGTATCTATATAGTAATGGCTACGCACGTATGCCAAAAAATAATTTAGTTTTTTGGCAATAAGGTCCGTATAATCTCCATGTTCATAGTAGAGGCTACCTACGGTTCTGGCAAATGCTACCGATGAATTCTCCAAAGGTTCTATTACGGGGATTATGCGTTGCTCCCGTTTGGCCCTAAAGATAAAAAAGACCAACACTCCCAACATGCTAAGATAGTAGGCCCATTTTAACGAAATCTGGTTCAACACAAAGCGCAATGGGGAATCTATGACAATCCTTCCGGATTTTTTATAATTGTCCCAATATAGGGGCTGATCCTTAAGGTAGGCCAATGTATGCGCAACATAGTCCTTATTACCTTTCAGCATATAGTAATTGGTATAGGCCTGTGGGGTGGTACTTAAATAGAAGTTTCCATTGCCAAAAGCTACTTTAACAAAGTTGGCCCGTGTAAAACGCTTATCGGTATTCGTATTGCCTTCAAGAAAATTATCCGTGATACCATATGAAAGATATCCCAAAACAGTAGAATTTAGGGTATCCACACTTGTGAAATGGGTCTTTTGGAGTCCTTTGGTATAAAAGAATCTATCCTTGGAAAAATTAGTATTCGTTAGGGACACGGTTACGGTATCCTCCTTAATGGTATAGGAGGATTGTACCTTTATATTTAACGTATCCGACAACAATGTACCAAAATAGGTAGCCGCTATGAAAACATCGTTCCCGTCATTTACATAATCTAACAGTTCATGGGTTTCCTCTTGATCGAACTCTATTCCATTATTGATAAAGATATAGTTGGAAAATATCTCGGAATCCCTATAGACCAATGTTTCATAAGCACTTTCATTGATAGAACTAATAGTCTTGCCAGGAAACAAATGGGATAGTTCATTGAATAGTACGTAACATCCGAACGGAATTTTATCCGAAGCGGTATAGGAAGGTTTCCAATTAATAGGTTTTGGGCGAACAATCTCCATCACTACGATTCCAACGAGTACCGCAACAAATATACCTATGACTATTTTAGAGCGTCTATCCAAATTATTGCGATACTATTTTTTTTAAGGCTACGAACCGGGATTGGGCAGCTTTGTATTTATTTTCATCAATATCCTGTTCCCCATACCAGATGTAATCGTACAAGTAGGACACTTCTTTAAAGAGGGATTGTATTTTTGGTGCCGAAATTTCTTTTTGATAGTCGGAATTGGTCTTCTCATAATGCCATTCGATAAGACTTTTTTGGGATAAGTTTTTTAACGTTCTTAGATATTGATAACGTATGGCCAAGCGAAAATTTCTTTGCTCCAAAGCTGTCTTTATAAGCGCATCCAGATCAACATTTTCTATATGGTCTTCGGAGAGGTTGATATCTAAGATAGCGGTAGCTTCTTTGTTAAATACGGAAGAGAGCCTTTCACCGATAAAGAATTTTACGAGGAAATAGATGGCCAAGGCGGCCATGAGTACATAGATGATATACTCCAGGATTTTGAGTATTCCCGGATCAACGTTGATTCCAAAGGTGTTTTGCAACAAACTAAAGAACCAGTTTAGGAAGCGCCCTAAGAGGTTTTGGGCTTCCCCATCCTTTATATCATAATTAAATTCGTCCCCGCTGTATTTTTCGCTTAGATTTTCTTGGAGAGCTCTATTTTCCAGGAGAGTAGTCTTATCATCCAACAACACAAGGGAATCCTTTTTCTGTTGGGAAAACCCTTGAAAAACGGATAGGATACATAAAAATAAAAGGTAGAATCTGATCACTGATCTAAGTTTCCGATTTGTTCAATTTTACTTCTGGTATTGGTGTTATAGGTTTTCTCGTGTAGGGCATAGTATAGGATACCGTTTATAAATTGCGAAAGGCATTGTCCATACACCAATATAATCAGGAATGCACAGGTACCCAAGGTAAAAATGAGGGTAGGAATTATGGATGCGGCGATATCCACATCGTTCTGCACTACATGATAGGTATAAAAACCGATTAGGATGCCTGGAATTACCAAGACCACCATCAACAAAATACCGTTCAGCAATCCCAATATGAAATTTACCCCCACGGACTTCCAAAAATTATTCTTCACCAAGTTCCATCCTTCTCCAAAAGCTTCGGTCACACCCTTATTTTCCTGTAGCATGCAAAAGAAGGAAACCCCAAACCACGAAAGTATAAAAAACTGTAGGATGTATTGGACAATTGCCCCAAGGAACGGAATAAATACAAGTATAACACTAACAATAGTATAGGCCACAAAAATCAGGATCACTAGAAGAATAAACAAAAAGACACTCCCCAGTTTTTGTTTCACTAGGTTCCATACCTCTTTTTTGTCAAAATGATTACCTTTTATAGTTTCATATTTGATCATATAGGATGCCGCTAAACTATAGTTCATAATGGCAACCATGATGAAAATGATAAAGAACAAAATTCCTCCAACGATGAAATAAATAATATAGGTCTCATCGGAACTGCCGGTACTGGAAGTACCAAAAACGTTGTTGTTCTGATAGGTGATCAAACCTATAAAACCGGAAACCAACAAATAGCTTACAACTAGCAGTCCTATTAAAAAGATACCGTTATAGCTTAAGAATACGTTGGTGAACTTTTTTAAATTTTGCTTTATAAAATCAAAATAGGCGGTAATGATATCGCCAAAACCACGGTCTATTTTAAGTTCTATATACTTGTTGGATAGGTTGTCTTGCATCTATTTTATTTAATAGGATCGGATATATGATATAATAGAAAATAATCAATAACAATGAGCTGCCTATGATCAGAAAGGCCAACCAAGGCGGCATGTTGGAGTAACGGGTTATAAAACCTTCTATAAAACCTGCGATGATAAAAAAGGGTACGGTGCTTATCACAACTTTCAATCCGTCCTTGGCGCCTTTCATAAAGGAAACCCTTCTGGAATAGGTTTTGGGAAACAGGATGCTATTCCCCATAATCAGTCCGGCGCAACCAGCAATAATAATGACCGAAATCTCAATAGTGCCATGCAACCAGATCTGTTTGTTAGCCTCAAAAAACACGCCTTTGGTATAGAAAAAAGTAATAAAGGCACCTAGCATAACACCATTGCTAAAAAGAATGTAGGCGGTACCTAGGCTTGCCATGACCCCAAAGGCAAAGGCCAAAAACGCTACTCGGATATTGTTAATGGTAATGCCCAGGAAAGTACCTATCTCACTACCTCCTTTGTAAATGGCGGTCGGGTCTCCCTCGGCAATATTGTTCAAGGTTTCGTTCACATAGGCATCGCCCAAGATCAAACGTACAAAGGAGGCATCGTTCAGGGCAGAAATACTCCCTATCGCCGATGCCACCGCAAAAATTAAAAAGGCTACCCCTAAAGTTTTATGGTATTGCTTAAAGAAAAGGGGAAACTCCGTCATCCAAAAATCGATAATCCGGTTGCGACCCTCTTTCTTGTTCTTATAAATTTTTTGATGTGCCCGTGAGGCCAATGAGTTCAAATACAATAAAGTCTTACTTTCTGCGTAATACGTCTGGGCATATGCCAAATCGTTCGTTAACTGAATGTATCCGTTGGCAAGTTCATCAGGGGTAATGGCGGAGTTAAAGTTGATAGCCTTTTCGAATGCTATCCATTTTTCTTTATTTTGCTTCACAAAAGCGGCCTCGCGCATAGGGTAGTTTACTTAAAAGATAAAAATAGTATTAATATGTCCAACCTTCAAATCAATACAACGCAAAATGTCAACTTAGATTATAAAATTGTCAGTATTGGTGAGCGAATTTTAGCTTTTTTTATCGACGGCTTTATTTTGTACCTCTACGCTATCTTGGTAGGTCTTATAGGTGATGCCATTGGATATATGTATGAAGATGGGTGGACCCAAAGGGGATTGATGGGCCTCATATTCTTACCGGCCATGTCCTACAGCCTTTGGATGCACAGTTTGTTCAACGGCCGAACTGTTGGTAAAATGTTGCTAAAAATGAGGGTAGTGCGAGCAGATGGCACTCCGGTACATTGGTCAAATTATTTGGTGCGTTGGTTGTTACGTTTGGTGGATATTTGGATTTTCTGGGGTTCCGTCGGACTATTGACGATTCTCTTTTCCGATAGACGACAGCGACTGGGAGATGCAGCGGCCGGTACCGTGGTCATAAGTACCAAAAACAATACCAAGGTATCCCATACCATCTTGGAAGAGGTTGCCGAGACCTATGAGCCAAAATTCACCAACGTGACCCTACTTACCGATAAGGATGTACGCTTGATAAAAGATACCTATCTCATTGCGAAAAAAAGCAATGACTTTAAGACCATGAAAGTCCTTAGGGATAAAGTAGAAGGTATTTTACAGACCAAGTCCGAACTATACGATAAACAATATTTGGATACCGTTCTTAAGGATTATAACTTCTATACACAACAACTTTAACCTATGTTCTACTTTACCATAGATATTTTGGGGACCATTGCTTTTGCAATTTCAGGGGTCTTGGTCGCCATGGATAAAAAGCTAGATCTTTTCGGAGTGTTTATAGTGGCCTTTGTAACAGCAGTAGGAGGAGGGACCTTACGGGATATTCTCATTGGGAATACCCCTGTTATCTGGTTACGGGAATCTGTCTATATATTTACAATTATAGGAACAGTGGTTTTCGCCATTATTTTCAGAAGAAAATTAAAATACTTCAGAACCTCCTTGTTTTTGTTCGATACCATTGGGATAGGTCTTTATACCTTGGTAGGAATAGAAAAAGGACTGGGTGTGGGGCTGTTACCAATAATGTGTATTGCATTAGGGACTATGACCGCTAGTTTTGGAGGTGTTATCCGTGATATTTTATGTAATGAAATTCCAGTAATCTTTAGAAAGGAAATTTATGCCACTGCCTGTATTTTGGGTGGGTCGAGCTATTTTTTGTTACGTAAACTACCTTTTGACGATGCTTATGCCCATATTGCCGCTATTGCCGTAGTCATCGGAATACGTTTACTGGCCGTAAAATTTAAGATCGCCTTACCTAGTATTTATAGTTCTAATAGTAACGGGAATGAATAGTTTTGCCAACTTACAGTATTCAGTATTCAGTATTCAGTGACGGTCGGGGGTTGTATCGTTTCTAGTTTCTGGTTTCGGAATTTGCCTACCGGCGAAGTAAGTTTGGGATTTGGCCCCTGGTTTCAAAGTTTAAGATACTAGGCGGGAATAAGTTGATATATATCACTCATCTTGCCAAAAATTCTATTGGGAACATGAATTTTAGCTCCTTCCCTTGGTCAAGGGAAGGTGGGTCTTGGCCCGGCCAAGAGCCGGAAGGGTATGTGTAGCGGGTGAAGGATTCAGGTCTTTTATCTTTTTTCCTTTGTCTTTGGTCTTTAGAAGGATAGTTTTCAGTAATCAGTAATCAGTAATCAGTAATCAGGGAAGTACAAAGAAGTGTCGGGAGTATCGTTTTTTGCTTAAGGGTAAGTTTATTATTTAAAGCTTCCAACTTCAAGTTTCCAGCGTCCGTTTTCCAGTTATCTAGTTTCTAGAATTTAGTTTCTGGTTTAAGGTTTTTAGTCTTTCAATGCTGACCGTTCACTACTCACTGAACAACTTCCGCCTTGTAAATATAGATGTTCTGGGAAGGCCAATCCCCATTATCTACAGGCTGGGCGTTAATAATATCCACTACATCCATACCTTCGATTACTCTTCCAAAAGGGGTATACCCACCATCCAAATGATAGGATCCCGGTTTGGTGACTACGATAAAAAACTCGTAGGGAGATGCCAGCATATGAGGATTGTTTATTTCACTACTGGGCATGGAAATGGTGCCCCGGTGATGTTTATGGCCTTTGCGGGTATCCGGAGGCAACAAGTACCTTCCTATTTCCCTTCTTTTTTGGGCGGTTTCCTTATTATCCGCGTTTCCTCCCTGTATAATAAAGTTTTTGACGACCCTATGGAAATAGGTGTTGTCAAAATATCCTTTTTCGGTGAGGTAGATGAAATTGGCCTTGTGATAAGGAACATTATCATATAATTCAACGGTAAAGCTGCCAAGGCTGGTGGTCAATTTTACCTTGTCTTCCGTTAATGTCTTGCTATAGTTAAAAAAGAAGTCGATAGCATTTTCCTCGGTGAGTATGAATTTTGTTTCTTCTTCCTTATCTTCCTGTGTATCTACGCTATCTTTTATGGTAACCGTATCTTTGTTCGTTTCCTGCAGTTCGGGGGACACCTTTTTTTCAGGTGTGTCTTTACAGGCGACTAAAAAAAATAGTATTATTATTGTGCAGTAATTGAAGGCCCTTCTATCCATGAACTTTTATTCTTTTTCCCAACAGATTTCAAAAATAAAAAATCTACCTCTTCCAGGCGAGTCTTCTCACTACAAAATGGCCCCTTTGGAAAGAATTGAGGAATTAAAGGCCATAAAAGCTAAAAAAGAAGACCCGAAAAAGGCAGGTGTAATGGCACTTTTTTATCCGGATTCCCAACAATATACCCATTTACTTTTGATATTAAGAAAAACTTATGAAGGGGTACATTCCAATCAAATAGGGTTCCCGGGCGGAAAAGCGGAACACGGGGATGCCAACATCCTGGAGACGGCGTTACGGGAGACAAGGGAAGAGGTAGGTGTAGATTCCCGGCAAATTAAAGTAGTACGTTCCCTAACAGAAATTTATATTCCCCCCAGCAACTTTGAAGTACAGCCTTATATAGGTCTGTATGAAAAAGCGGATCCCTTTAGAATTCAAGAAACGGAGGTAGAGGCCTTGGTAGAGGTGCCTTTGACCGATTTTATGGACGATAAGAAAGTCATTAACCAAAGATTAACAACGTCCTACAGTACGCAAAAAATTCCCGTACCTGCCTTTGAATTAAATGGTTATACCGTTTGGGGGGCCACGGCCATGATGCTCAGTGAAATCAAAGAACTCTTTAAACAGGTGCTATAACCCTCATTTTCGTATTTTAGCATACTGGCTAGAACTATGGGCATATTTAAAAAAAATCCTTTTGGACATATCTTATTTCTCAAAAAATGGCTGATCCGTATCTTGGGTCTTATGACGCACCAACGCTATAAGGGATTTAATAAATTGGAAATAGAGGGTTCGGAAGTAATACGGGACTTACCGGATACCAATGTACTTTTTGTTAGCAACCACCAAACCTATTTTGCGGATGTGGTGGCCATGTTCCATGTATTTAATGCAAGTCTTAGCGGCAGGGACGATAGTATTAAAAATCTAGGCTATCTATGGAACCCTAAATTGAATATGTACTATGTTGCTGCGGCGGAAACCATGAAAAAAAGCCTCTTGACAAAGATATTGGCCTATGTTGGTTCTATTAGTATTGAGCGTACTTGGCGTGCCGATGGCCATGATGTGAACAGACAGGTTAAAATGAGCGATATATCCAATATTGGTAAGGCACTAATGGATGGATGGGTGGTTACCTTTCCCCAAGGCACTACAAAACCATGGAAACCATTGCGCAAGGGTACGGCCTTTATCATAAAAAAATATAATCCGGTGGTGGTTCCCGTAGTAATCGATGGATTTCGGCGTTCATTTGATAAGAAAGGTCTTTACGTAAAGAAAAAAGGGATTTTACAATCCATGGTCATCAAGGAACCTTTGGAGATAGATTATGAAAATGAATCGGTAGATGCCATTATTGAAAAATTGGAATACGCCATAGAGCAGCATCCTTCCTTTCTTAAAGTTATTCCGCAGCAAGAGCTATTGGCTTATGAAGAGGAGAACAAGCAGCGTAAATGGAGAACTAAAAAAACCTAAACTTCCAATTTCCTCAATTCTTTGTAGTTCTCCCTGAGCCTTTTGAGGAGAATACCGTACAGTAATTTGTAAAATCCCCAGATAAGCAGCAATAGTATGGTTATGGTGACTACCGAAATTCCAATGATCATCACCCAAAACATGGTTTCATTCCCTGCATTGGAGGCGGCGTTTGCAATTTTTTCGCCCTCTTCACCATAACTGAAGGCCCCGTAAATGATAATGAGAAAGGAAATTGTAAAAATGCCGATATTGAACCATACATATTGCGTTACTGTGCGTTTGACATCCAAAATCGTTTTCATAAGCTTTCTGGAAGAATCCGTAAAGGATATTTTTCTATAATTGATATAAAATTTATAGATAAAGAACAATAGAATAAGGTAGTTGATTACCGTGAGTACCATATTTATTTCATAAACATGCATCGTTTTCATCGTATTTAAAGATTCTTTATCGGTGAATACGATATTTATGGCCGCCCAGAAAACAAATTCGATGATGCTGATATAAAAAATCCATTTCACTATGGAAGATGATTTCTTCCATAGCATCTTATATATCTGATCATAAGATAATTTAGGGTGTTGGTCATCTTTTTTTTGCCAATCCTTTTTTAGTAATTCCAATTCATCCATCATAATTCCTAAGGATTAAGTATGGTTCTTAATTTATTCTTTATCCGATTCATCTTTACCCGGGCATTTACCTCCGTAATACCCAAAGTATCCGCTATTTCACTATAATCTTTGTCCTCCAAGTATAAAAAAACTAACGCTTTCTCAATATCGCCAAGCTGCTTTACGGCCTTGTACATTAATTTGAGCTGTTGTTCCTCGGTTTCGTCATATTCGTCTGATTTTATCCTGTAGATTACCGAATCGAAATCTTGGGTACGGACACTTTTTTTAGATTTCCTATACAGGGTAATGGCAGTATTTAGTGCTACTCTGTACATCCAGGTGCTGAATTTTGCCTCTCCCCTGAACTTGGGGTAGGCTTTCCATAATTGTATGGTTATTTCCTGAAAGAGATCGTTATGCGAATCTCTGTTGTTCGTATATAGGCTACAGACTTTGTGAACAATATTTTGGTTGTCCTCAAGTTCCGTCACAAAACGATGTTCCAATTCTTTATTCACTGTTGGGTTGGTTGTCTCTACAGGATTAGTAGGGTAGTTTCATTTTTTGTTACAGCCTATGGATAAAATTTTAAGATTTGTGACCTAAGATCGTCCTTGTTGAATACACTTGCCAAGATTCATTCTCCGCATATCGATGGATTTTGGAATATAACCGCTAATACGTTGGTTCCTAATACTATAGGAGTGTTTTTGGTAAAGAGATGTATAGCTACTTCGTTATACCTTGTACCTGTACGCCGTTATTTCCTGTAATCCAGTGCCGGCGTACGATCCCCCAAAAGTGGAATATATACAAAATCGGCCCCACGGCGTTCCATAAATTCTTCTTTTGCCTTTACAATGAGGTCCTTGTTTTTAAAGAGGTCAATAGCTGTTAGGGTCAATGTTTTTGCCGCTACCATCATTCCTTTTTTTCCTATGGACGTTCCGCCGGCGGCAACAGCCTGCCAACTGTGGGCCGGAGTACCCGGAACCCAGGTAGCGGTTCCCATACCGACCGTAGGTACGGTAAAACTAACATCTCCCACATCTGTGGAGCCATAGGCCTTGGCCACGGTCTCATAGGGCTGAACGTTTTTTGCCCGCTGCTGATCTGCTTCCCCGTATCCTAAACTGACAGCGATTTTGTCCGCAAATTCCTTTTCTTCTGGCGTATATGTAATTCCTCCGACTTTGGTGAGATTATCGTGCATTACTTTTTGCAAAGTAAGATTGGGAAGTAGTTCATGGGTACCTCCGATCATCTCATAATCCATGGTAGTGCCAGTGCCCAGTGCAGCTCCCTCCGCAGCTTTAACGATTCGGTCGAAAATATCGATGACCACATCCCTTTTGTTATGGCGCGCATAATAATAGACTTCTGCATAATCGGGCACTACATTGGGAGCTTTTCCTCCGCTGGTAATCACATAGTGGATACGTGCCCTTTCCGGAACATGTTCCCGCATCATATTTACCATTGCGTTCATAGCTTCTACCCCATCCAGGGCAGAACGACCTTTTTCTGGTGATCCCGCCGCATGCGCAGAAATTCCATGAAAACGAAATTTTGCCGATTTATTGGCAAGCGCTGCCCCGGCACTAGCTGCATTTTGTGAGCTGGGATGCCAGTGAAGTGCAATATCCACATCGTTAAAAAGGCCTTCCCGTACCATGTATACTTTACCGGAGCCCCCTTCTTCTGCCGGACATCCATAAAAACGTATAGTACCTTGTCCCTTATTTGCTTTGATCCAATCCTTTACGGCAATGGCAGCGGCCGTAGATGCCGTGCCGAACAAATGGTGCCCACAAGCATGTCCTGCGGCCTTATTGGCCGTTTTCTTCTCCGGTACCGCTTGCTGCGATAGGCCAGGTAGGGCATCGAACTCTCCTAAAATAGCAATTACAGGACTGCCGGTCCCATACTCCGCCACAAAAGCTGTTGGGATGCCAGCTACTCCTTTGTTTATCGTAAATCCCTCATCGCGCAACGTATTTTGTAATAATTCGGAACTTTTCTCCTCCAAATAGCCCATTTCCGCCAATTCCCAAATATTCTGGGCAATGTTGCCATAGGTTTCACTTTTTTTATCCAGGTCCATCAGGATATCCTCCACTTTTTTTTGTCCTTGGACACTTACAAAAGAGATTGCGGAAAGCAGCGCATAGACGAAAATTTTTTTCATAATAGGTCGGTTTAGAATTTCACTAAAAAGATACATAAAATCAAACTTACAACAATCTATAAATTACGGCTTGGTACGGTTTGAGTTCAAAATTAGCGTCTTTTTTGGTCATAGGTGCGTGATCCTCATCATTTGAGATCATCAATATGGCTTCATCGAATTTTATTTCATCCAGCGAAAATGACACGCGTTGTGTAGCGAAACTCAGTAATACCAAACAGCGTTCGTCCCCTAAGGTCCTGGTATAGGCATATATTTCTTCATTATCCTCCAATAGTAATTGATATGCCCCATAGACCAATACCAAATTGTTTTTCCGAACCTGCACCATACGCCTAAAATAGTTCAGTACCGAGGTTTTATCATAGAGTTGGGAGTCTACATTAATACCTTCCGTATAATTCTTGTTTACCTTTATCCAAGGTTTTCCCGTAGTGAATCCTGCATTTTCCGTCGTATCCCATTGCATGGGTGTTCTTGCATTATCCCTACTGGCATCTTTTTCATTTTCTATAAATGCGGCTAGTTCCTCCCTGCTTTGGGATAAGGCTTCGTATTGGTTCAGGGTATTGATATCCCTGTAATCCTCAATTTTGTCGAATCGGATATTGGTCATACCAATTTCTTCACCATAGTAAAAGTATGGCGTACCTCGCATGGAGAGCAAAAAGGTTTGTAGCATAGTAGCCGAATTGTACCAATAGGCGGTAGCATCATTGCCCCAACGGCTAACACTGCGTGGGAAATCGTGATTGTTCAAAAACATACTTCCCCATCCTTTTTTGGCAAAAACGGCGTCCCATTTGGAATGGATTGCCTTAAACTCCGTAAGCTTCCATGGCTCCTTTCGCATCTTAACCCCCTCTTCCGGATCCCGATCTAACCATAACAGATCAAAATGAAAGAACATATTGAGCTCTTTACGATCCTCATCTACGAATTCCAAAGCTTGATCCAAAGTAACCCCTATACCTTCGCCAACCGTCATAATATCGTACTTGCTCAATACCTCACGGTTCATTTCATGGAGATACTCATGTAGTTTTGGACCATCCGCATAAAAAGGAATGAAATCCCCATCGTATTCGGAAGGAAGTTCCGGGAATGTAGTATCCTTGGAAATAAAGGGGATTACGTCCATGCGGAAACCATCGATTCCCTTATCGAACCAAAACTTCATCATATCATAAATTTCCTCCCGTACCTTGGGATTTTCCCATTTTAAATCGGGCTGCTTTACCGAAAAGTAATGTAGATAATAGGCATCGGTAACTTTATCATATTTCCAAGCATTGCTATCTACATCAAAAAAACTCCAGCGTTCGGGGGGTGTTCCCTTTTCCGCTGGCCACCAATGGTAATAATCACGGTATGGGTTGTCCCTTGATTTCCTGGATTCCATAAACCATTTGTGCTCATCGCTACTATGGTTGACCACCAAGTCCATGACCAATTTTAAGTCCCTCTTTTTCATCGCTGCCAATAAGGCATCAAAATCCTCCATGGTGCCGAACTCCTCCATGATATTCCTGTAATCACTGATATCATATCCATTATCATCGTTGGGAGATTTATATATAGGGCATAACCAGATAATATCTACACCCAGGCTCTTAATATAGTCCAGTCGTTTAATGATACCGGAAATGTCCCCTACACCGTTTCCTGTGGTATCCTGAAAACTTCTTGGATAAATCTGATAGACAATACCTTCTTTCCACCATTGACGGTTCGTGATCTTCTTCATGTACGTTGTTGTTTAAGGTGTAAATATATTGTTTTCTTGTTGAGAAAAATGACGGCTACACTACTAAAATTCGACGATATCGTTTGCGTTGGATTTGTAATTTTAATGGGTAGGTTTACCCTTGGGTGTAGGCCAAATCGCAATGTGTAGTTCAAAATTCCCAATTTACTCTTCTTCCTCAATTTCATCCACGTTTCTTGGATGAAATTTGTTCAATACGTCTGCCAGATACGTACGGTCTACATGCATATAAACTTCCGTTGTAGTAATACTTTCATGTCCCAACATTTGTTGAATGGCCCGCAGGTCTGCACCACCCTCCAATAAGTGTGTGGCAAAGGAATGCCTAAAGGTATGGGGACTTATATTTTTATTCAGGCCTATTTTTTCCGCAAGTTGCTTCACAATAGTAAAAACCATGGCCCTGGTAAGTTGTTTTCCCCTTCTGTTCAGAAAAAGAATATCCTCAAACCCTTTCTGAACGGTTTGGTGCACCCTTACCTGATTTTTATAAATCGTAATGTACTTTTTGTTGATGTTACTGATAGGAACAAAGCGTTGTTTGTCCCCTTTTCCGGTTACCTTGATAAAATCCTCATCAAAAAACAGATCCGATATCTTAAGATCGGTCAGTTCGGATACCCGTAGTCCACAGCCATATAAGGTTTCCAACATGGCCCTATTCCGCTCGCCTTCCCTTTTGGAGAGGTCAATGGCATGTATAAGTTCATTGATTTCCTGAAACGAAAGCGTATCTGGCAGTTTACGGCCCACTTTGGGCGATTCTATAAGATCCATTGGATTATCCGATCTATAGTCTTCAAAGACCAAATATGTAAAAAAACTCTTTAAACCGGATATAATCCTGGCCTGAGATCTTGGGTTGACAATTTTAGCTACCTCATAAATGAATTGCTGTACGGTTTCCTTTTTGATTTCAATTGGGCTTTCGGATATTTTTTGTGTCACTAGGAACGTATAGAGTTTCTCCACGTCCATACGATAGTTTTGAATGGAATTATGGGATAGTCCTCTTTCTATTTTCAAGTAATGTCGGTAATCCTGTAAGGCCTGTTCCCAATTCATGGTTTAAAATTATTCATAAGCTTTTAACATACAAGCTATTTTTTATGATTTTGTACGATATTGTTTTTCAAAACAGTCTCTTAGTATGGTTTGAAAGGGGGTTAAATTTATCATAAAAATGATGGGTGGTCACTGGTATTTGCTTGAATAATCTTAACTTTAAGTACGAAGTATCCACCTGAATCCCAAACCTATGCGTATCCTTGTTTTCTGTTTTATTTTATCTTTACATGGTTTCATAGGTATTGCCCAAGTCGATGAAAACGAACCCTTTACAACTTCGTCGGAAGATATAGGGTTTTTTGGCGAATCCCGTGCCAAAGTATATCATTTTGACCTGTTACAGGAATACAGTCTATCCCAACAATTTAGCGTTCAACTACAAGGGATTTATGAACGCGTGGGGTTGGGAGGTACGTATCATTTTCCGCTTTTGGGGAAGTATTACGTTACTAAAAAGGGGTATTTATTGGGCGGTCCGGCAGTCGACTTCTATCAGAATGAGGCATCGGGACAAATACGACCTACACGCTTAAGTGGGGTATTAGGTGCAGGATATGATGTTAAGGAAAACTTTTTTCTACAGGCGCAGGGAGATTTTACCATTCAACGATTTAGCAAAAAATTCGATAGGGCACCAAGGCCCAATATGCTTACACTAAGTTCGGGATTCAAATTTTGATCGAGTTGAATATCAAAAAAATGTAGTATAACGAATAAGCATGTTTCCCTATTGGATTACAGTTTGATTCTTATGCCGACTCTGCCGATATTAATTTCGTATGAATGATTGAAGCTACCTCACCATTAAGCCGTTTTGCAATACGCCAAGTGATTTTTAGAAAATCGAATTTTTAAGGGCTTATACCCTTGAGGAAATAGTTTACCACAGTTATTCCGTCTTTCGCAACTTATTTTATGTGGAAGTTTGTATTCCGTATATGTTTGCCCCTAAACAAATAACAAACACAAATTTTATGAAAAAAGTTGTAGTAATAGCGGCCTTGGCCTTGATTGGGTTCGGAGCTAGCGCACAGGATATCAAACTTGGTGTTAAAGCCGGAGCTAATTTTTCAAACCTTAAGGTGGATACTGACCTTGGTGGCGGATCTCCGGATGGGGCTACCAGTTTTTACATTGGAGGTCTCGTAGACTTTTCTGTATCGGAAAAATTTCATGTGCAACCAGAAGTGTTGTATTCCATTGAAGGGTCAAAAGATGAGGATATTTCTTATGTGAATATTCCTTTAATGGGTAAGTTTTATTTGGTAGAGGGGTTCAATATCCAGGCCGGTCCCCAGTTAGGTATTCTGGTTGATGCCGAAAGTGGCACCGAGGGATTAAAATCCACCAACATTTCCCTTAATGTTGGAGCCGCCTATGAGCTGGAAGCAGGATTGTTCTTTGATGTAAGATATAATTTTGGCGTTTCAAATATCTTGGAGGACGGCGATGAGTTCAATACTGAATTAAATACCAAAGGATTTCAAGTGGGGCTAGGATACAGGTTCTAGGGGATTCTTAGAGATTATTTTGCGAAAACCGAATCTTAGTTGATTAATAATAGTAAAGCGGAAGCCATAAGCTTCCGCTTTTTTGTTTTTAACAAAACTCAAAGTGTAGAGATACTTTGATTGAATTTTCCCGTATTTGGGATACGGTAGGATATCAATGAAAACTTTATACTACGGTTATACTATCCCTATTGTCATTGCCGATAGTTGTTTCAAACCTTTATGGGCTCATCTGAACCATAAAAAGGTAGTCCATTTTTAAATGTAGTTTCTTCCCTTTGTTTATGCCGTTTCATTTTATCAGGACAACTTTTTGAGCTTTTTTTTCGTAAATACGCATAGAACTAAGTAAATTTGTTCTGACATATTTAACTTTAAACATAAACAAATGAAGAAGCTTTTGTCAGTAGTACTTATTGTTATCGCATTTGGAATATTTGAGTCCAATGCGCAATCTAATTACACTACGGCCTTAGGTCTAGGTATCGATTTTGGTGATGGTCAAACCCTTGTGGGGCCTTCGGTAAAACATTTTTTCACAACGGAACATGCAGGTATGGCAGAAGTTGCGTTTGGCGATAATGTTACCTTCCTAACGTTCTTGTACGAATACCATGGCCAATTCCCAAATGCGGGAGGTCTTACGTGGTTTGCGGGAGCTGGACCATCGTTGGCATTTTTTGATAACGATACCGAGTTCTTGCTGCGACCTGTAGTAGGATTGGATTTCAAAATAAATAATGTGCCTTTGGCATTTTCGTTCGACTGGAGACCTTGGATCTTTTTTGGGGATAATGGCGACACCTTTGAACCCGCTAGATTTGGTCTAGGATTCAGATATGCTTTCAATTAAAATGCTTAACTTATATTAGCTTGGAGCTTAAAAGCGGCGGATTTTCCGCCGCTTTTTTTGTGCCCTGTATTTTACTACTTTTAGCCTTGTGAAATGAGTCTTGCCATTCCGGAAATCGTCCAAAGTGTTTATGGGCGAAACGGAGGATTCATGAACACCTTTAAAAAAAGGCCGCTTGGGATGTAAATAAGTACACCTACCTATGACAGACAGGTCCGGTCTTTTAAATGTATAGGGAGCTTGTTGAACTGAACAATTAAATACCAACGGATGAAACTAATGATTATCAACGGACCCAATCTAAACCTATTGGGCAAGCGGGAACCGGAAGTCTACGGGAGTACTACTTTTGAGGAGTACCTTGACCAATTGCGGTCTAAGTTCGGGAATATTCAATTGGATTATTTTCAGTCCAACATTGAAGGAGAGCTTATAGATAAGTTACAGGAAACCGGTTTTTCCTACGATGGTATTATTTTGAACGCTGCTTCCTATACCCATACTTCGGTAGGAATAGGCGATGCGGTAAAGGCCATTGAAACCCCTGTTATAGAGGTGCATATTTCCAATACGTTTAAACGGGAGGATTTTAGACATGTCTCCTATATCTCTTCCGGGGCAAAGGGAGTGATTCTGGGCTTTGGCCTACAAAGTTATGATCTTGCAATCTTTAGTTTTTTATAGTTGGAGAAAGCATATTTTAATTGGAGTAGTGGTAAAGATTCCTGTTTGGCGCTATATCGAATTTTGAAAGAAGGGAGATATGAGGTCTCAAGGCTGGTCACGACCGTAAATACCGATCACCAAAGGGTTTCCATGCATGGACTAAGAACCCCCTTACTAGAGGATCAGGCCAAATCCATTGGAATACCGCTTACTAAAATTGAGTTGAACGGGAATCTTTCCATGGCTTCCTATAATGCTAAAATGAGGGATGCGATGGCCAATCTGATCGCCGAAGGATATGGCTACGGTGTTTTTGGGGATATTTTTTTAGAAGATCTAAAAGCCTATCGGGAGGAAAAGTTGGCCGAAGTTGGTGTCCAAGGGCTGTTCCCACTTTGGAAACAAAATACCAGGGCCCTGGTATTGGAATTTTTGGATTTGGGATTTAAGGCCATCACGGTCTGTGTGAATGCCAAGCTTTTGGATTCCTCTTTTTGTGGCAGGATCATAGATAGGGGTTTTCTTGAGGATTTGCCTCCAGAAGTGGATGTATGCGGTGAAAATGGGGAGTTCCATACTTTTGTTTTTGATGGACCAATTTTTAGCAGGCCCATAGATTATACCGTAGGAGATAAAGTGCTTAGGGGCTACACTCCATCGGAGGATGATGATGTCGTTTCCCCGAACGACCATTCTTGGGACACCTCCTTTTGGTATTGCGACCTGCTCCCTTGAGAGCATAGTTTTTAACAATTTATCAATCTGCATACTTTGGAAGGAAGGTTACACGTTCTATATTAAGAGACTGTTTTGGTATACCCCCATCACCTATGAAAACTACTATCGAAAAATTGGTTATCACCCTTCTTATTTTCTCGTTCTCCTGCAATTCCGATGACAATGGTACCAATGGAACGGACCCTACCACTCCGCCGGATCCAAGTTCTTTGGTGTTGGTAAACGCTTTTCCGGAACTACGTTTTGGCCGACCGCTGGATTTACAGAGTCCGGATGATGGCACCGATCGTATCTTTGTAGTGGAGCAAAGAGGTATAGTCCGGGTATTTCCTAATGTAGCGGATGTTGCCAGGTCCACCGTTTTTTTGGACATTGATGATGCCGTATCCAATGAGGCAGATGAACAAGGACTGTTGGGAATGGCCTTTCATCCTGACTTTGCCACGAATGGTTTTTTTTACGTGTGTTACAATCCTTCCACGAACCTATCCGTAGTTTCACGTTTTCAAGTGTCTTCAACCGATTCCAATGTCGCAGATGGGACTAGTGAACTCATCTTATTGGAAATCCCGCAACCGTTTACCAACCATAACGGGGGTCAATTGGCATTTGGCCCTGATGGATTTCTGTATATCGCTTCGGGGGATGGAGGTTCCGGAGGAGATCCACAGGGAAATGCACAGAATAGAGCTAATCTTCTAGGAGCTGTTTTACGGATAGATGTAGATCGTACGGAAAACGGCCTCAACTATGCCATTCCCACCGATAATCCCTTTGTGGACGATGTAAATGTCAGAGGGGAGATTTTTGCTTATGGGCTTCGAAATCCTTGGAGAATGAGTTTTGACATCCAAACGGGGCTGTTATGGAGCGGTGATGTAGGACAGGATAGACTGGAAGAGATCAATATTCTGGAAAGCGGTAATAATTATGGTTGGAATATTTTGGAGGGAACCGAATGTTTCGAAAGTGACAATTGCGACCAAACGGGTCTGACCCTACCCGTATTTGAATATAACCAGGATCAGGGCGATGTTTCCATAACCGGAGGATATGTGTATAGGGGAAGTCTAGTGCCTGAATTGCAGGGACGCTATATTTACGGCGATTTTATATCCGGGCGTATTTGGGCGCTTACCACCAATACCGACCCTACAAACACCCTTCTAATAGATACCGATCTGGGTATTGCCTCCTTTGGTACGGATACCAACAATGAACTGTACATCTGTAGTTTTGATGGATCTATTTATCGGTTTGAGCAGCCTTCCCAATAGCCTCCGAATAAATGACTGCCTGTGTAATCGACTACTAGGATGGATTTCTCAAATATTTTTTATCGATATAAAAAGTGCCGAAGGGTAGGAGCGAAGCAATAAACAATACTGCAAAGCGCTTTAGGGACCACCGTTTTTCATAGCAGAATACTGCGGCCAATACCACAAAAGCGATAAATAGAAATCCATGTGCATAGCCAATATAAATATTGGGTTCAGGAATTTTACCCCAGTACTTTAAGGGCATGCCCAAGGCAAAAAGCAATAAATAGGATATACCCTCAAGAATGGCGGTTAGTCTAAACGTTTTAAGCATTTTTCAAAAGATTGAGAAGTTTGTTCATTGATTACAATCGTTAGATGAAACCTTAGCTACCGCAGGCACTTTTAGTACAAGACTTTCCGTTTCTAAGAAGCTATTTCATATTTGACCATGTGCCTTCGATACGATTGCCGGGCAATCACTCAGGCACCGAAAAAGGTCATTAAGTGATTTTCGAATAGAAAATCGTATCGAAATGACATAACAAATAATTTAATAACCCAATAGCTCTTTGCAATTTCATGGTTTTTAAAAACAACGTATATTTCGGTCAAAACCAATAAGCGCTTTCTTGTACAAACCGATATTACAAATGGATTACTTCATCATAGGCATCGGCTACCGCTTCCATAACCGCCTCGCTCATAGTGGGATGGGGATGCACCGCTTTTAACACTTCATGTCCTGTAGTTTCCAGTTTACGGGCTACCACCGCCTCTGCGATCATATCGGTAACACCGGCACCTATCATATGGCATCCCAGCCATTCTCCGTATTTGGCATCAAAGATTACTTTTACAAAACCATCTGCATTCCCTGAGGCTTTCGCCTTTCCACTAGCGGAGAAGGGAAATTTGCCTACTTTAATATCGAATCCCTTTTCTATGGCCTGTTTTTCGGTCATACCTACGGAAGCCACTTCCGGCATACAATAAGTACATCCAGGGATATTACCATAATCCAAAGGTTCCACATGCATTCCAGCGATTTTTTCAACACAAAGAATCCCTTCGGCAGAAGCTACATGCGCCAAGGCCTGTCCTGGGGTCACGTCCCCAATGGCATAATATCCGGGAATATTGGTCTGGTAGTAATCGTTCACTATGATTTTGTCCCGATCAACGGCGATGCCTACCTCTTCCAATCCTATATTTTCAATATTGGTTTTTATACCAACGGCCGAGAGTACAATCTCAGCTTCCAATACTTCTTCTCCCTTGGCGGTCTTAATAGTGGCTTTTACACCCTCGCCAGAAGTATCCACTTGGGTAACTTCCGCCGAAGTTTTTATTTTTACACCCGCCTTCTTGAAACTCCGTGCCAATTGCTTGGATACCTCCTCATCTTCTACGGGAACAATATTGGGCAAATATTCCACCACCGTAACTTCGGTACCCATGGCATTATAGAAATAGGCAAATTCTATCCCGATAGCCCCACTACCCACAACGATCATACTTTTGGGCTGTTTTTCCAATGTCATTGCCTCTCTATAACCAATGACTTTCTTCCCGTCCTGTGGTAAACTTGGAAGTTCTCTACTACGGGCACCGGTAGCAATGATAATGTGGGACGCGGTATATTCCGTTTCCTTGTCATCGGCATCGGTTACCGTGATTTTTTTACCGGATTTTAGTTTTCCAAATCCGTTAAGGACTTCAATTTTATTTTTTTTCATTAGGAACTGCACGCCTTTGCTCATACCATCGGCCACGCCCCTGCTTCGTTGTACCACGGCATCAAAATCCTTGTCTACCCCGTCAACTTTAAGTCCATAATCTTCGGCATGTTGCAGATATTCAAATACTTGAGCGGATTTCAACAATGCTTTAGTTGGTATGCATCCCCAATTTAAGCACACACCACCAAGACTTTCTTTTTCTATTATAGCGGTTTTTAATCCTAATTGTGAAGCCCTAATAGCTGTTACATAACCACCTGGTCCACTACCTAAAACAATAACATCGAAATTGCTCATGTATATAAATTTTTAATGTCTAAAAATCAAGTTGCAAAGTTACGAAACCAAAATGAAAGCCCATAGTTGGCTTTCAAAAATTAATATAAAGATAGGGAGGGATCTTATTTGGAAAATTTCTTTTGGTTAAAAGCCTCGGAACCGCCTTTCGGAATAGATAAGGAAACCCATTCCGGGCCTTTGATCATTTTGCCCATAAGTATAATTTGCCCCACATGATTTGCATAATGGGCCAATTGCCGGTTTACGGCCTCTATTGTGGTATGCGTTTCGTTTCTAATTTTGATGGGAGCGTCAAAGTTCTTGTCGTTTATGGATTCCAAAGCATGAAAAAGACAGGCCCAACCTTCTTCCCACGCTTTTTTCATCATGGACATAGTAGGGTAGGGATTTTTAAATTCCGCCTCTCGGTCGCGCCAGGATTTTTCGCCATCTTCGGTCTGGAAATTGGTCCACCTGCTCAACATATTGCCTGCCATATGTTTAACAATGAGCGCTATGCTATTGTCATCTTTGTTATATGTCCAATGAATATCCTCTTCCCTTAATTGGTCAAAGGTTTTATCGCCCAGGGTCTTGTAGCGCTGAAATTCAAAAAGGACGCTTTTTAAATAATTTGATGTATAGTTCATGGTCTAGCCCTAATCATATAGTTTGCACCAAAAAACCTTTGGACCAAAATCATTTAGAAGGATCAAAGTCGATACTTACGGAATTAATACAATACCGTTGTCCGGTGGTTTCCCTGGGGCCATCATTAAAGACATGCCCCAGATGACTTCCACAATTGGCACAAACGGTCTCCGTACGGATCATCCCATGCGTGTTGTCCCGAATATATTCTATAGCGCCTTCCACGGCTTCATCAAAGGATGGCCATCCGCAACCACTTTCGAACTTATGCGCACTTTCAAAAAGTTTGGCGTTACACGCTTTACAGTGGTAATCCCCGTTCTCAAAATGTAAATTGAATTTTCCGGTATGCGGATATTCGGTGCCCTTTTTACGAAGCACACGATATTCATCATCGGAAAGTTGGGTTTTCCACTCTTCCGCTGTCTTATCTACTGCATATTTTTTTTGCATAGCAATGTTCATTTAAAATCCGACCCTGAACCTAATTCAGCATCTTACAATTACGCTATTTTTCCGTTGGGATAAATTCTAATGCGGCCCCATTGATACAGTGCCTTTTACCCGTGGTCGCAATGGGTCCGTCATTGAACACATGGCCCAAATGGCCGCCGCAAGTGGCACAGTGTTCCTCCGTGCGGGCGTACCCTATCTTATAATCCGTATCAAAGGATACGCTTCCTTCTATTTCCCTATCAAAACTGGGCCATCCGGTACCGGAATCAAATTTATGCTCGCTTTTAAAAAGTTTTGCTCCGCAACCTCCACAGACATACACTCCTTCTTCCTTATGATCCAAAAAGATACTGGTAAAGGCATTTTCCGTGCCTTTTCTACGCAATATATAATACTGCATATCGGTAAGTTCGCCGCGCCATTCCGCATCGGTTTTTACTACTTTAAAAGTCTCTTCCTGCTCTTTGCCCTTCTCCATGGCCAGTTCTTTTTCTTGAGAAATTCCTTTACAGCCCGCCAATACGATACAAAGGGAAAAAATTATTTTTTTTATCATAGCTCTATTTTTTATGCCTTTTTTTAGACGTAGTACCATGTGCTTCCTTTCAAATTTACGGCAAAATTTGAAATTTGACGGGGTTTTCCTTTACGCTATTCAATAATTAACCAGATGATATGGATCTGCAATTCTTCCCTATTATTGGGATATAAACAAGTTGTTCAGCGAAATTAATTTCGTACTAAAGTTAAGCTTATCGAGGCCGATTCATCGGTTCCGTCTCCATCAAAATCAAATTCCGAGGTATTGTTTTGCAGGGATAGATTATTTCCCGAGAAATCAATGACAAAAAAGTCGAAATCGTCTGGGTCATCGTCAAAGAACACGACCAATAATTCCTCATCAAAGGCAAGGCGCCCTGTAGATATTTCAGGAGTTTCCCCTAGCGCCGAAATAGTAATGGTAAATCTTCCATTGTTCTGGATAACCAAGGTGACGGAACCGCCTTCTTCCACAATATCAATAGATTGGCCCGGACCTTCCGCGTTTAAACTGAAAATAGCACTGGTCGCAGTCCAAGTACCTGCAAGGTCGGACACTGAAAAACCGGGACCATCCAATGAAAAATCATCCTCATCATCGCTACATGAGGTTCCGAGACCAAAAGACATCAAAAGAAATAAAATAAAAAAGACCGATCTTGTTTTTTTCGTTTCCATAGGATTAAAATTTAAGGTTATTTCTATAGAAGTAGGTGTCTAGTCTAAATAGACAAGGACCACTTCTTGTTTTTATAAAGTTAGTCTTCAGGTAATGGAATGATTAACAGGGATGTTTCAATTTTTAATACGTTTGATACACTGCCGGGTATCATCTTAAACAAATGGTAAATTGTGGTCGGGAGATGGCTTACCCTCCTAATTCCGATAATCTTATTTGGGTGATGAATTAAGCTTGATGAAAACTTTTAAGAAAAGAGGAGGGTGTTGACCCATATATGTCTTTGAAACATCTGGTAAAATAGGATAAGTTGTTAAAACCTACCTCATAGGCAACCTCAGAAACCGTCCCCCATTTTCCCTTAAACAATTCCGCTGCTTTATGAATACGGATATTTCGAATAAAATCGGTTGTGGAAAGCCCCGTCGATGCAAGCACTTTCCGATACAATTGTACCCTGCTAATACCCATTTCACTACTTAAAAAGGTAACATTTAAATTGGGATTGGTCAGGTGACCAAAAATCAGTTCCCTAAGTTTGTACATAAAGCGGTCTTCCTGTGAATGCACTTCAACTGGTTGGGGAAACGCAAGTAACTTTCGTTGGATTTTTTTCTGTACTTTTTCCCTTTGCCTCAGCAAGTTGTTCACTTTTAAACGAAGTTCTTTGTTATTGAAAGGTTTGGTAAGATAGTCGTTGGCACCGTGTTCCAAACCTTTTAATTTATCTTGTTGTGAGGCTTTCGCGGTAAGCATAACAAACGGAATATGGTCTGTAGTGGGATTTAAACGAATGTTCCGACAAAGTTCATTTCCGTCCATGTTGGGCATCATAAGGTCGCTAATGATTAAATCAGGAATTTCTTCTTTTGCAATGGCCAGACCTTCTACACCATTACTGGCCTCAATAACGTGCCATTGGTTTCCAAAAACATTTTTAATATGATTTCGCAAATCTTTGTTGTCCTCCACCAATAGTACCTTGTTCAATTCTTTTTTGGATTTTATCGGTTTTTCCACAATTATGCTCCCTTCTTGAAGGGGGGAGATGGATTTGCTTAACGGAATTTCTGTCAATTCCAAGGGCAGGACTACTTCAAAAATAGATCCCATTCCCTTTTCTCCATATACTTTGATACTGCCTTGCAATAGTTCCACAATCTCTTTGGTAAGTGCCAAACCTATCCCTGTGCCCTCCATGTCGTCTTTTTGTTGTACACGGTAAAAACGTTCAAAAATCTTTTCTTTCTCTTTTTTGTCCAGTCCAGGGCCGCTATCCTCTACCCTGATCAGCAATTGTGGCCGACCAGTATCTTCTTGGACGGTTTTGAAACTTACGTTTACCGTTCCGGACTCGGGGGTAAATTTTATGGCATTCGATACTAAATTGTTAATTACCATTTCTACTTTTTCCTTATCAAATGAGGCCCATAATTCTGGAGATGGTATTTTAACAGAATAGTGTATCCCATTGTTTTCGGCCAGCGATGAAAAGGAAGAACTAATGATCCCCAAAAAGCCGAACAACTCTTGTGTAGTTCTTTTTACTTCAACTTTATTGGCTTCAAGTTTGGAGAATTCCAATAATTGATCGATCAATCGTTTTAATTGTTGACTATTTCTTTTTACAATCTGTAAATTTTCTTTCGTTTTTGCATCTTCGGTATGCTCTAAAAGCTTATCTACAGGACCTGCAATCAGTGTTAAAGGTGTTCTGAATTCATGGGACATATTCGTAAAAAAACGAGATTTCATGTCGCTCAGTTCCTGTAGTTTTTTCATTTCCATATGCTCTAATCTTAAACTTGTTTTAAGACGTTCCCTTAGGATAAATGTTCTCGTAATAGCATAAACTATTGAAATGGATAGGAGTATATAAATGAGATAGGCCCACCACGTTGCCCAAAAAGGTGGTTTTATAATGAAACGAAAAGAAGTAGGGACTTCGTTCCAGACACCATCACTATTGGTGGCTTTTACCTTAAAAGTATACTCCCCAGGGGTTAGGTTTGTAAAATTGGCCGTCCGATTTTTGGTATATATCCAATCTTGGTCCAAACCTTCCAACAAATACGCATATGAAATCTTAAAGGGATTCATAAAATTGAGTCCGGCATAGGAAAAAGAAATCATATGCTGATCGTGGGCTAACTCCAAATTTGATTTATAGCTTCTAGATGTATTGGATCGTGTTGGTCCCTTAAGGTCTTCATTAAATAATTTAACGTTGGTAATTGTTACCGGAACGGGTTCCTTATCAAAATGTAAAGGTGCCGGTATAAAACTGTAATACCCACCAATACCGCCTAAGTCTATCGTCTTTGTTTTTTTGTTAAATTGTAGGGAGCAGTTCCAACTCGTGTTGGCCTTAAGGCCATTAGATTCATCATAGTATTTGTATATGCCGTTGGCAAGGTCCAAATGTAAAATTCCCTGATCGGAAACCATCCAATATTTTTTGTGTTGATCTTGGGTTATGGATTTTATTTCGATGTAGGGGATATCCACTATTTCATGAACGTTTACCATTTTGTTAAGGCTCTTTATAAAAACGTTCAAACCTTTTTTAGTGCCGATCAAGATACTATCCTTGTCAGGGGTGTATAACACATTTACCTCGTTATGGAGCAAACTGTCCTTAGGTTGGCCAGGATCTGCTTGTTTCATGTAAAATGCATTGGTAATAGGGTCAATTATCGCAATTCCGATATTTGTAGCGGCCCATAGTTCATTTTTTCCCAATCTAATGACATCTTTAAATTGTGCGCTTCCCCGGTTCAAAAAATGCCGTGTACTATCTACCCATTGCCCCAATCCGGCATAGGTGGATACCCAAATATCCCCAAATTCATCTTTATGAATATCCAGGACCGTGTCATGGGACAGCCCTTTTGTATTTCCCGGTTGAAAACGCACTATCTTATTTTCACCGGTCTTGGTATTATATAGGTTGATCCCACCACTATTGGTCCCTATCCAAATAGTATCATCAAATCCCTGTTCCATAGTTAAAATGGATAAATCCGATAATATATCTTCGCCTAGAGATACATTTTTATTTCCGGAATACAGGCCGGAAAAGCTTGTGCCACAAAAAATATCATCTTTTGTTCTAACGATGGAAGAAACAAGATTGTCTTTTTTTCCAATGCTATAGAAGGAAAAATCTAAATTTGATGATCTTACAATGATTTCACCAATGGTAGACCCCAACCAAAAAGATTTTTCCTTGTCCATATAGCCACTGCGGATATTTTTGTCCATATTTTCCGAAGAAATGAATAGCTCATTAGTTAAATCGAATTTGTAGAATTGACCATCATATGCAGTTATGTAAAGAATGTTATCGTTAACGCTAATGGAATTCAGCGAATTGTTCTTTATGAGGGATACATTACTTTTGTCATAGTGCGTATATTTTCCGCTTGCCTTGGTAAACTTGTTAAAGCCCCCATAGGTAGCCAACCATATATTACCCTTGCCATCATCGTACATATCCCGTATCACATTATTACGAAAATTTGCCGTTGCGTCTGGAAGTTCTGAAAAAGGATACGATTTAAAATGTTCCGTAACAGGATTAAATTCTGCAATTCCACCGCCGTTGAATCCTAACCAAATGTTTCCTATTTCATCCTCCATAATTCCGGTCACATGATTATGTGCAATAGAATTATCTTCTTCACTTTTTTGATAATAATGTATAGCATCGGTCTTTGGGACATATTTGCCCAAACCTCCGCCAAGACTACCCACCCACATAGTCCCCTTGGTATCCTTATAAATATCGGCAATGAAATAATTGGAGAAGGGGACGATGCTTTTTGGATCATACCTGTAATGGGAAAAACTATCCGTTGCAGGGTTTAAAACACTTATACCCCCAGTTTTTGTCCCGATCCATATATTTCCTGTGGCATCCTCTTCGACACTGTAGATAATATCATCGGCCAAGGTATCTTTATCCCCATATTCATTGCGATATATCTTGAAGTCAATACCATCAAAACGAAAGAGTCCCTTGGTAGTCCCAAACCACATATACCCCTTGCTATCCTGTAATAAATCAAAAACCTCGGTTTGCTTATTTCCTTCCGGTAAAGCAATAGTTCTAAAATAAGTAGTTCCTTGCTGTGGATACGCTAAGGCGAAGAAAAAAATAAAAAACAAGTTTTTGAATCTTAACACGGTCGGTAATGTCAATTAGGTTGCAAAGCCTGTGAGGGAAAAGACTTGTTTTAAAGATACTGAAATTTTAAAAATGAAACTTCATCCGGTAACGGTATAAGTATAGTTGAAAACGGGTGGTTTTCCTATTTAATAGAGAAAGGTATGTACACAAAAGACCGTATGAAAAACTTCTTTTCATACGGTCTTTTGTGTATCTATTTAAAAATTAATTCAACAGTATGCGCCGAACATCTGTTTCATCTACACCCAAGCTCTGCATTACAGCACCAATATTGCTTTTGTCCACTTTGGAAGTAGCGGCAAATTCACCAGGTAAAATAACGATCCTGAATATCTGGTCTTGCGTAAAACCGGGATCTAAGCTGCTTAAATCAAAATTGCCATCTATCAAGATCTCTACATCCCTTGAAGTATGGGTGGCAGTGTATTGTATGGTACCTTCGGGTAAGAAGAAACTCTGCGGAATTAAACTCCATAAATCTTCTACCCCGCCATCTTCAAACTCTGCTGTACCGTCAAACCGATACACTAGAACGGCATCTTCCCGTATAACGGGAAATGTGGTTTCATCTTCAAATGCTATAATGGCACTATGCGAATTAAGGTCAAAGATATACTCAAATCCAACGCCCTCTACTTCTATAACCTGACCTTGGATGCCGTCTGCCCCGTCTTCCCCATCGCGGCCGTCAAAACCTGGAGGCCCTTCCGGTCCTTCACAGGAAACAATGAATAAAGTTAAAAATACGCCTAATGCCAAAGTGATTTTTTTCATAATTGTAGCTATTTACTGTTTATCTAAACCAGAATCGAATTTTTAAACGTTCTGTACCTTTTAAGCTATTTTAACAAAAAGCATTCCAAAAATGAAGTAGCTTAAAAATCTTCCCCTAAAAATTTGCCTAAAATGGCATAAAAAATTAATCGACATATTTCAAAACGGTCTCTTAATCATAAATTTCCTATTTTTAACAAGAAACTCGTCTGAACTTTCATTTCTGATCAAGTATCACCATTTTTATGTGCTAATGAAGTCCTTTTTTGGTACTATAACCCCTGATAGGTTATCCGGGTATAAAACTTTGGAATATAAAATATGGATATCATACGTACCAAGCGGCAGATAGAAAAGAGAAAGTTGGGCCGATTTCGTCTAACCGAATCAAACTAGAAAATATGTTGAGACAACAACGTGTTGTAATAGAGAAAGTAACCCCACAACTCCACGGTGGAGCTTTTTTTGTAAAAAGGGTCATAGGGGAATTTGTTACCGTTACCGCAGATGTATTGGCGGATGGGCATGACCTTATCCAAGCCGAAGTTCAATTTAAGCACGGGACGACCAAAAAGCATACCCATGTCCGTATGGAGGATTTAGGAAACGATGTGTATACAGCTTCCTTTGTTGTTGAAAAACAAGGCTATTATGAATATAAGGTTCAAGCTTGGGTAGATTACGCTTTGAATTGGCAACATGGTATCGCAGCTAAACTTAAGGATGGTCAGCATGTAAAGAGCGAGTTGCTGGATGGAGTCCAATATCTGAAACAAGTGAACAAAAAGGCCTTGGCCCAAGAAAAAGCCTATTTACAAAAACTGATAACGCTTTTTCAGGAAGATAATTCCTATGACAATGCCATTGCCGAAGCGGTTTCAGCAGAGTTATATCAATTATTTTTAAAATACCCCGAACGTTTTTTGGTGAACAGCAGTGCCGCATTGGAAGTCTATGTGGATCGAAAAAAAGCGAACTATAGTACGTGGTACGAGTTTTTTCCAAGATCTTCTTCTCCGGAAGCTGGCAAACACGGTACTTTTAAGGATTGTGAACGCTTACTGCCCCGGATAGCGGATATGGGATTCGATACCTTATATTTTCCACCGGTACATCCCATTGGCGAGGTGAATCGCAAGGGAAAGAACAATACCACAAATGCCCAAGAAGGCGATAGTGGGGTTCCTTGGGGCATAGGATCTAGATTTGGAGGGCATAAATCCATACATCCAGAACTGGGAACGGAAAAGGATTTTAAAGAGGTCATTAAAAAAGCGGGAGAACTCAACATAGAAATTGCTATGGATCTTGCATTCCAGGCTGCTCCCGATCATCCCTATACCAATTCAAATCCGGAATGGTTCAGAAAACGGCCCGATGGTACCATGCAATATGCAGAGAATCCTCCTAAGAAATATCAGGATATCGTTAACTTTTATTTTGAGACCAAAGCATATAAGGAACTTTGGGAAGAGTTATTAAGTATTGCCCTATATTGGGTAAAACTGGGCATACATATTTTTCGTGTGGACAATCCACATACCAAACCCTATTACTTTTGGAATTGGTTGATCGCCGAAGTAAAAAAGGAACATCCGGACGTGCTGTTTTTGGCAGAAGCCTTTTCGCGCCCAAAAGTAATGCAACAATTGGCAAAACAGGGTTTTTCCCAATCCTACACGTATTTCACATGGCGGGTGCGCAAGCATGAACTTATAGAATATATGGTAGAACTCACCCAAACGGAGATGCGGGAGTATTACAGACCTAATTTTTGGCCCAATACACCGGATATTAACCCATATCATTTACAAGGGGCCAACGAGGCCATGCATCTTTTGCGATATGCCTTGGCCGCTACCTTAAGCGGAAATATTGGTATTTATGGTCCTGTTTTTGAATACATGGTCACGGATGCCATGCCCGGTAAGGAAGAATATCTTAATTCTGAAAAGTATGAAGTCCGGCATTGGGATTGGTCACACGAAAATAAATTGACCCGTGTAATTACCAAGATAAATGAGGCTAGAAAAAATCATGCGTCACTACAGCAGACCAATAATATTCGGTTTTGCCATATGGAAAATGAGCAGCTTTTGGCTTTTTATAAGTGGAACGATGATAAGACGGATGAAACGCTTATCATCATCAGCTTAGATCCGCATTACGCACAACAAGGCTCCGTTCAACTGCCTATGGAGGATTTGGGAATACAGCACGGACAATCTATCAACGTACATGATGTTATTACAGACAATGGTTATATTTGGGATAACGAATGGAATTTTGTAGAATTACATCCTGCCCTGCCTTTTCATTTGTTCCATATTAAGAAATAACAATGTCCAAAAAGAAACAAGAACCCATAGTAAGACCTCCCTATGCCTTTGACGTGGCTTGGGAAGAATTGTTAGAGGACAATACTTTCATAAAGGTTTTTCTTTCGGATGTTTTGGAGGATTATGTTATAAAGCAACGCTGGTATGGGGGCAAAGCAAGTAAGCTAAAATATATAGAATTACAGGAGTACTTTAGGATTCAACAAAAAGGCGAGGTATATTATGGCCTATTGCTGGAGATAAATTTTGAAGAAGCTTTTTACCAGCACTATTTTTTGCCTATAGCTTTTGTGTCCGATGAAAGTTTTGCGCAGAAAGATAGGATTTTGACCTTATCGATCAGGGGGCAAGAAGGATTTATTATTGATGCCGTTAATTTGGAAGCTTTCCGAAAATTGGTCTTTGAACGAATTGCCCATGCGGAACCTAATGATACAACCCGGGTAAGTTACCATAAAAGTACCGATTTTGAGGATAATGTATATGTTTCCTCACGTTTTATGGGATTGGAGCAAAGCAATACTTCTATTATTATAAATGATTCCTCGGTAATCAAATTTTTCCGCAGAATTTATGCGGATAAGAACCCCGATTATGAAATGAGCCGGTTTCTCTCAGAGCGAAAAGGTTATAAAAACACCCCCGCTTATCAGGGAAGTCTCAGCATAACGGATTCGGAAAATGTAAACATTACTATTGCCTTAATGCAAGAGATGGTACCCAATCAGGGAGATGCATGGGATTATATGTTAAGGGAATTAAATAAGGTCTTTAGCAATCTGGAGTATAAAAAAATAGACGTAAGTAGTCTGCCTGAAACGGAAATATTTCAACGGCTGTCCATAAAGGAAGTTCCACCGGAGATTATTGATTGGGCCGGACTGAATATTTTCCTGAAGCTTCAGGTCATGGCCAAAAGAACGGCGGAAATGCATATTGCCTTAGGTTCCGAATTTGAGGATACCGCTTTCCATCCTACCCATTTTAACGGTGATTATGAAGTTTGGTTAAAAAATAGGCTGTTGTACCAGTTCCAGAACAGATTAAATACCGTTGAAAATAATTTACACCGTTTGGAAGGAATGACTTTAGATCTTGCCAATGAGTTTTTGGAACGAAAGAACGAGATAAGAAAGCGTTTTGTAAATTTTGATTGGACCAAATTGAAAGGGGAGCGTATACGCGTTCACGGAGATTATCATCTGGGACAAATATTGGTAAAAGACGATGATTTTTATCTTCTGGACTTTGAGGGAGAACCAGAAAGTACCATACGGGATAGGAAGGTGAAACAGCCACCGTTAAAGGATGTAGCCGGCATATTCCGATCTTTTCATTATGCCGTTTATGCCACTATATTTGGTAATGGGGACAATTACCCCCATTCCCAACAGGATCTTTTTAAAGCGGGTGAAATCCTGTACAGGTATTTTATCGGAGTGTTTTTGGGGACTTATGTAGATTTGATTCAAGCAGATAACTTAAGTATTGGCTACAACCAAGAGCGCAGATTTATATTGGAATATTGCATGTTGGAGAAAGCGGTATACGAATTGGGATACGAGATGAATTCAAGACCCATGTGGGCGGTGATTCCTCTTGAAGGAATCATGAGTATTATAAATGAAACTAACTAAATTAACAACCAAAATATGGGCAAAGTAATCCCTCATAGCTTATTTTCAGATTTCGATATCAACCTTTTTAAGGGTGGGAAGCATTTTAGACTTTATGAAAAGCTAGGTTCACATCTCATAGAGATAGCTGGTGAAAAAGGCACCTATTTTGCCGTTTGGGCCCCAACGGCAAAATCCGTATCCGTCGTGGGTGATTTTAATTTTTGGTTGGAAGGGGATCATAAATTGAATGTACGATGGGACGAAAGTGGTATTTGGGAAGGATTTATCCCGGGGGTAGATAAAGGCGCCAAATATAAATACAAGATACATTCCCATAATAACGATATAAAGACCGAAAAGGCAGATCCCTTTGCACGTTATTGTGAGCATCCACCAAATACGGCCTCACTTGTTTGGGACGATTCCTATACATGGAAAGATAAAGACTGGATGGGGTATCGAGAAGAAAAAAATGGGTTGGATAGGCCGTATGCCGTTTATGAAGTGCATTTAGGCTCATGGAAAAGAAAAAATGGAGATCAATTCATGTCCTATGTAGATTTGGCGCAGGATTTGGTCGATTATGTTAAGGAGATGAATTTTACGCATGTAGAGTTTATGCCCATCATGGAATATCCATACGATCCTTCTTGGGGATATCAACTCACCGGATATTTTGCCCCGACATCAAGATTTGGAAAACCAGAGGATTTTAAGCTCTTGGTGGATAAATTACACCAAAATGATATTGGCGTCATCTTGGACTGGGTACCCTCCCATTTTCCGGAAGATGCCCATGGACTTGGATTTTTTGATGGTTCGCACCTCTATGAAAATCCGGATAGAAGAAAAGGATATCATCCGGATTGGAAAAGTCTTATTTTCAACTATGGAAGAAACGAAGTGCGTGCATTTTTAATAAGTAATGCCCTCTTCTGGCTAGATCAATATCATGCGGATGCCCTACGTGTTGATGCCGTGGCCTCCATGTTATACTTGGATTATTCCCGAGAAGAAGGGGAATGGGAACCTAATATATTCGGGGGAAGGGAGAATTTGGAGGCTATATCCTTCATAAAGGAACTTAACGAGGAAGTCTATAAGAGCTTCAGTGGAGTACAGACAATAGCGGAGGAGTCTACTTCTTTTTCTATGGTATCTAGGCCCGTTGGTATCGGTGGACTTGGTTTTGGTATGAAATGGATGATGGGTTGGATGCACGATACCTTGGAGTACTTTAAAAAGGAACCTATATACAGGCGACACCATCAAAATGACCTCACCTTTAGTATGACCTATGCGTTTACCGAAAACTTTATGCTGCCCTTTTCACATGATGAGGTGGTCTATGGCAAACAGTCGCTCCTATACCGCATGCCGGGTGACGAATGGCAGCAATTCGCCAATCTCCGTTTGCTATTCGGTTATATGTATACCCATCCCGGTACCAACCTCGTTTTTATGGGGGCCGAGTTCGGCCAATCTTCGGAATGGAACTTTCAGCATAGCTTGGATTGGCATTTGTTGGAATATGATTTTCACTCGGGAGTACAACAAATGGTAAAGGATTTGAATAAAATATATCTAGAATATCCCGCGCTGTATGAAAAACAGTTCAGTACGGAGGGCTTTCAATGGATAGACTATGGGGATCATGAAAATTCTGTGTTGACCTACATCCGTAAGGGCCACGACACAAAGAACGATTTGATCATTGCCTGCAACTTTACACCGGTTCCCAGGGAGAATTATAGGATCGGAATTCCCAAATCCGGTAAACTCAAGGAAATATTCAATAGCGACCACACCACATATGGGGGTAGTGGTATGGAAAATAGTACCATAAAAACTACAAATACCCCATGGCATGGGTATAAAAAATCCGTTGAAATAACAATTCCACCGTTGGGTATAGTTATTATGCAATGATAAGATGTTACTATAACGTTATAGTTTATAATTGATTATAATATCATTTTATAATTACATGATAAAGTCTTTTTTTTGTTAGTCCATAAAAATAATCTACTATGATTACCAACACGGAATTGGAATATAAAGGTAATTTGTATCCAAACCACATTATAGATTTTCAAAAAGATACGGATAAGCTATATTTTACCACTGCCAATGGGGTTATTTTACAAGTTACCGTTATCCGGGACAGTGCGATCCGATTCAGATATGCCACCGAAAACGTTTTTGAGCCCGACTTCTCCTATGCCATAAGTGAAGATGCCAGTAACGGTTACAATCATTTGGAAGTGGAAGAAACCGATTCCGAATATTGGATAGAAACTTCCAAATTGAAGGTTCTCATAGATAAGAAAACATTACGGACCCAGATTTCCGATTTGGAAGGAAACATCATTAATGAAGATGAGCTTGGATTTCATTGGGAAGAGAATTATGAATATGGTGGTAATACCGTAAAAATGAGTAAGATTACCCAGTCTGCGGAAAGCTTCTATGGAATGGGGGACAAAGCCACACATAGCAACCTAAAAGGGAAAAGAGTAGATAATTGGGCCACAGATCAATACGCTTTTGGAAAAGATCAAGAACCGCTTTATAAGGCCATGCCTTTCTATGTGGGTCTTCACAGTGGAAAGGCTTACGGACTCTTTTTCGATAATACGTTCAGAAGTTATTTTGATTTTTCACATGAGCGTAGAAATACAACTAGCTTTTGGGCAGATGGAGGGGAAATGAACTATTACTTTTTCTATGGTCCGGAAATGTCCAGTGTGGTGAGGGCATATACCGATCTTACCGGTACCCCGGAATTACCCCCTTTATGGACCCTGGGCTTTCATCAATCCAAGTGGAGCTATTATCCGGAAAGTAGGGTAAAGGAAGTAGCACGTACCTTTAGAAAGCTAAAGATACCTTGTGACGGTATTTATTTGGATATCGATTATATGGAAGGCTTTCGTTGTTTTACATGGAATCACAATTATTTTCCCGATCCTAAAAAAATGGTTCAGGAACTGCTTGATGATGGATTTAAGACAGTGGCTATTATCGATCCGGGAATAAGGGTGGATAAGGATTATTGGGTATACCAAGAGGCAAAGGACAATGATTATTTCTGCAAGCGGGGAGACGGCCCCTATATGCGAGGCAAAGTATGGCCTGGAGAATGTAATTTCCCTGATTTTACCAATCCAGAAGTACGGGAATGGTGGGCAGGACTCTATAAGGAGTTAATTGCGGAAATAGGAGTTAAAGGGATTTGGAACGATATGAACGAACCTGCGGTCATGGAAGTGCCTACAAAAACATTTCCTTTGGATGTGCGGCATGATTATGACGGCCATCCCTGTAGTCATAGAAAGGCCCATAATGTATACGGAACGCAGATGGCTAGGGCAACGTATGAAGGTGTTAAGAAATTTGTATATCCCAAGCGTCCCTTTGTAATTACCCGTTCTGCCTATTCCGGCGCACAAAGGTATACCTCTACCTGGACGGGAGATAACGTAGCCACTTGGGAACATCTATGGATAGCCAATGTGCAGGCACAACGTATGTGCATGAGCGGAATGTCCTTTGTGGGGTCCGATATCGGAGGTTTCGCGGAACAACCCAATGGGGAACTTTTTGCCCGATGGGTACAATTGGGGGTGTTCCATCCTTTTTGTAGGGTACATTCCAGTGGGGATCATGGAGATCAAGAACCTTGGTCCTTTGATGTTGAAGTAACGGATATTGTGCGAAAGTTTGTAGAACTTAGATATCAATTGCTGCCCTATCTATATACTGCGTTTTGGAAGTATATCACGGATGGCAAACCCATGTTACAATCCATGGTTTATTACGATCAAGAAGATGCACAGACGCATTTTAGAACAGATGAATTTATCTGTGGAGAACAGATTTTGGTCTGTCCCGTTCAAGAGCCCAATGCAAAGGGGAGAAGAATGTATATTCCAAGAGGAAAATGGTATAACTTTTGGACCGAAGAGATTGTAGAAGGAGGAAAGGAACGCTGGGTAGTAGCGGATATCGATAAACTGCCCTTATTTATAAAGGAAGGTTCCATGATTCCTAAATATCCCGTACAACAATATGTGGGCGAAAAGGAAATCACAGAATTAATATTGGATATTTACTTTAAAGAAGGCACCGAGAATTCCACGGTTTATGAAGATGTTCAGGATGGATATGATTATAAAAAAGGACGATATAGTTTGCGAAATTTTAAATTAAAGGGCAAGAAGAACGAGCTTATCATACAGCAATTTAAAAATGGGACCTTCATTACGCCCTACACCTCGTTTAAATTGAAATTTCACGGGCTGCCCTTTGAAATAGACTGTATAGAGTTGGATAATGAAACGGTATCTTTTAAAGATGTTAAATTGAACGGGAACAATACAATAGAAGTGATCAAGGATTTTACCGAATTACATATTATTGGAAAGTAATTTTTTGTATTTTACACATATTAAACACGGTTGGTGATGAAAAAAATAGTCTTGGTAATGGTCATTTTTCTTGGCGTTACCGCATGTAAAACAAATCCGTTCACAGGAAAGAGTACATTGAACTTTTATCCTAATAGTCAAATATTTCCTACAGCTTTTGCGCAATATGATCAGTTCTTGGGAGAGAATAAGGTGGTAAAAGGAACTTCGGATGCCCAAATGATCACTAAAGTAGGGCAGCGTATATCCTCTGCTGCAGAACGCTGGTTATCTTCCAATGGTTATCCCGGCTATTTAAAGGATTATAAGTGGGAGTATACACTGGTGGACGATGAAACGGTGAATGCATGGTGTATGCCCGGGGGCAAAATTGTCTTTTATACGGGAATACTTCCTATAACCCAGACGGAAACGGGAGTTGCGGTAGTCATGGGTCACGAAGTTGCACATGCGTTGGCAGATCACGGAGCTCAGCGTATGAGTGCAGGTATGTTGCAACAACTGGGTGCTGTTGCAGGGAATGTAGCGATACAAGATCCGGAAAAAAGAAATATGTTCAATCAGGCCTACGGCATAGGTTCTTCTGTAGGTGTAATGCTTCCTTTTAGCAGAGGTCATGAAACCGAGGCAGATAGGATCGGACTACAGATTATGGCGATTGCCGGGTATAATCCGGATGAGGCAGCTGAACTGTGGAAACGAATGAAGGCAAATAGCGGGGGACAGGCACCACCGGAATTTTTAAGTACCCACCCTTCCAATGATACGAGGATAAATAACCTATCTAGTTGGGCTCCTTTGGCGAAGCAAGAGGCCGCAAAATTTGGCGTTACCTCATTCCAATAATGATTATGATACCAATAAAAATATGATAAAAGCTGTTCTTTGTGAACGGCTTTTACTTTTTAAACCATGGCAAGAGTAATAGCAATAAAGGGAAGTAAAAAATTATTGAACGCTTGGGCGTTTTACGATTGGGCCAATTCTGTCTATAGCTTGGTAATTGCGTCCGCCATATTTCCCATTTTCTATGGGGCGCTTTTTAGGGCTTCCAATATTGAAAAAGTAGTGGTATTCGGCGGGGAAATAGCTAGGGCCCCGCTTATAAGTTACGTTACCTCCATAGCATTTGTTTTTATTGCCTTGATTACTCCCTTGCTCTCAGGAATAGCTGATTATTTAGGCAACAAGAAAGTGTTTATGAAGTTTTTTTGTTACTTGGGCGGACTGGCATGCATAGGTCTTTATTGGTTCTCCTTGGAACATATCTATTTTAGCCTATTGTGCTATTTTTTTGGCCTAGTGGGTTTTTGGGTAAGTTTTGCCATTAATAATTCCTATTTACCGGATATTGCTTTTCCCGAGCAGCAAGACCGTATAAGTGCCAAGGGGTTTTCTTTGGGATATATCGGAAGTGTTATTTTGTTGCTATTTAATTTGGCAATGGTAATGCAGCCTGCTTTTTTCGGTATCGAGAGCGATGCCGGTGAAGTAGCGGAAATAAAGGCGATGAAGTATTCTTTTGTCACCGTAGGTATTTGGTGGATACTTTTTAGCCAATATACCTTCTTTCATTTGCCTAAGGGATATAAGAAGCAAGGAATCCGCGAACATATTATTCTGAACGGATTTAGGGAACTGAAAAAAGTGTGGTATCAGTTGGGCAACGAGATGCGATTAAAACGATATCTAGGGGCTTTCTTTGTCTACAGTATGGCTGTGCAGACCGTTATGTTGATCGCTACCTATTTTGGTGAGGAAGAGATACTTTGGGGGTCGGATAGTGAACGTACCACCGGGTTGATTACTAGTATTTTGGTGATACAGATCGTGGCCGTTTTAGGCGCTACTTTAACTGCCAGTGCTTCCAAGGCTTTTGGTAATATAAAGACATTGATATTCGTTAATATCCTATGGATCCTGATTTGTATCTATGCCTATTTTGTAATAACTCCGACCGATTTTTATATTGCGGCAGCTTGCGTGGGTATCGTTATGGGGGGAATACAGGCACTCTCTAGATCTACCTATTCCAAGTTTATCCCTGAAACAACGGACACCACTTCCTTTTTTAGTTTCTATGATGTTGCCGAGAAAATAGGAATCGTTATTGGAACCTTTCTATACGGATTTGTTGCCCAAGTCAGCGGGAGTATGCGCAATGCCACTATTTTTCTTGGATTGTTCTTTATAGTCGGTGCTTTTCTATTGACCAGGGTGCCAAAGAAAGAAAAGGGTATGGAACCAAATATAGATGAACATTAGTATCCATTTTGGATTTTAATTAAATGGGCTTATTCCCGAAAGCTCCCAGATTTACACTCTAACAGGGCCATTTAATATTTGACACAGTGCCTTCGATACGATTATCAAATTGAAATGACATTCCAGCTTCTAGTTTCTGGTTATCCAACGACAAATACCTACCGTTTACTACCACTGCCCACTGAAGACTTCCTTTTATCCAAGGGTAAACCCTGTTTATCCGATGCCAACCGTTACTGCCTGCTATTAAAGGTCTTATGTTTTGAGGCGGAATGGTCTTTTATCCTTTACATAAGTACCAAGGAAGATGAGCTCTAATAGTATTCCGATATAAAGGCCTGGCACCCTATTATCACCAAAATAAAAGCCCCTTTGTGAGGGGCTTCTAACATATATCGTATTATGGTTTTATCCTTTGGAGATATCCCCGGAACCAGATGCTTTGGTATCTACTTTTTCTGGATTTCCCCGATAACTGATGTCCCCGGATCCCGATACCCTTGCTTTGATCATTTTGTTAGCGGTAACCTTAATATCGGCAGAACCAGATACTTGGGCATTAACATTTTCTGCTTGTAGCTCATACGCTTTGATATCCCCCGAACCAGATACTTGTACCTCTAGATCCGTGGTACTGCCATCCAAGTTGATGTCCCCCGAACCGGACATGGTGGCTTCTACTTTTTTTGCCTCTATCGATAGGGAAATATCTCCGGAACCCGAGATGTTGGTTTTAAAATAATCCGCCGATAATGTCTTTTTCCCAACAACATCCCCCGATCCCGAGAGTGTTACGGTATGCACGCTTTCTACGGGAACAGTAATATATATAGATTTATCCTTGTTCCACGAGGAAGGTTTTAGGTTGACCCCGTTTTCGACTTTTATAACCAATTTGCCATTTTTCACTTCAGTTTTTATGTATTCCAGAAGATTTTCTTCTCCCCTTAAGGTCAATTCACCTTCATTACCATCTATCAGGTCAACATCGAACCATCCTGCTACGGCTATGGCGTCATAATCTCCCGTAGATCTTTCTATGGTTACTACGTTTCCATTTCCTTTTACCCTTTTGCCCCATTGGGCATTTACCGTGATAACAAATAATAGTGTTAGTCCTAATGTTGCTAGTTTTCTCATGATCGTGTTTATTTGATGAATTTAATTTTTGTAAAATGATATACTTCCGTAATCGCTGGTAATTGAAACCCTATTCCCGCTATTGGGTTCTCCATAATAGCCCTTATAATATCTTTCATTGGATTTCTCCTTGCTGATATTGATTTCAAAATTCTCTTTTCCACTCACTCCCGCATATTCCGTGGTGATTTCAAAATCAAAATGGTATTGCGAATCGTAACCTATTTTTATTCCGGTATAATCGGTACGTATGTCTATATTTCCGGCATCGGCCGCTATGTTACCTATTTTAAGAGAGCCATAATCGGCATTGATATCTACATTGCCATGAATGGTCCCCAGTTTAGTATTGATATAATCCCCATTACCCTGTACGTTGTCGGCTTCGCCTATTTCAAGATTTCCATAATCACTGGAGTATTGTAGATTTCCCATTTTTTCCACAGTGGAATTGGTATAGTCCGCACTAATAATCAAATCACCTGCCTTTTCTATGGTAAACCCGGAATAATCGGCGGAAATTTTCCCACTGTTTATATAGCCTATGGTAGATTTTGAGGTATAGTCAAAACTCAACTGGTTGTTTCGCCCATGCAATTCCCCAATCTCCAATCTTCCATAATCGCAGCTTATTTTGGCATGGCCATCTATTCGGTCCAAGTAAATGTTTCCATAATCATTGCTCAGGTGTACACTGTTTTTTATGGGCACTTTTACGGTATAGTTGATCTGCATATTTACATTGTTGTTTTTGCCCCAGTTCCACCCCCAATTGCCTTTGTTCTTATTGAAGTTCGTCCTGGCGGAGACCATACTGCTGTTGGCTTCAAAATCTACTGTGATCTGGTTTAGCTTTTGCTGTACCTTCTCTTCATTATTGCCATTGGTCCTAATATGTACCTCTATGACTATTTTGTTTTCATTCCATGAGGTAATGTTGAGGTTACCATAGCTATTATTGATTTTTAGAAGTGCATCGGAGTTTACATTAAATTCCTTTTTAATGGTTTTCTCCTTGGTATGCCTTCCTTTTAACTTCCCGTCATGTGCCAAAAGTACGGCAGGAAAGATTAAAAGCAATATTGTCGTATATTTAAATAGTAATATTTTCATCATTGAGATTTTTTAAGTTTTTTATTCTATCTACTTGATCTAATACATCTTGTAAAAGATCTATTCTGGTTTGGAAATTGGTGATCATGGCACTCAAAATAAGTTTGCTGTTACCTCCATTTAATAAATCCTGTTCCATTTGGGCATAATTGGTCTCCAACTTTTTCAATTGGACCATGGCATCATCAATAATTTTTTGCGTCTCGGGAGTACCTTCATTTTTCAATACCCTGACCTGCTCCTCAATGAGACTTGTAAAATAATACTCGGTCTTTGATACTTCCGGGGATATCTCGGCTACTTGTTCGTCTATCGTTGACCCTTGATTAAAAAGACTGATCCCAACGGCACATAGCATAGCTATAGAAGCGGCAACAGAAAGCGGTTTCCACCAAGAATTCCTTTTCTTCCTATCTATGTTCACCACTTTTTTAGAGGCTTCCAACTTTTCCAAAAACCGTTGTTGATGTCCATCCGTTGGCTCTTCCGTATCAAACGAACCTTGTAGGGTCTTAAACAGGTTTTCTAATTTTTCTTTTTCCATCATTACGCACTTATTAGTTTTTTCCTCAAGCTTTCCTTTGCTCTTGAAATTGTAGTTCTACAATTCGCATAGCTCAAATTCATTATGGCACTTATTTCTTCATAATCATAGCCTTCTATTAAATGTAAGGTCAAAGAAACTCTGTAGTTCTCTTTTAATTGTTTCATGGTTTCCAGCACCTTTTGAGCCTTCAGTTCCGTAAACACATGATCCGAAGCAACTCCATCATTATCTTCGACCTTGTACATTACATCATCCAGATCAACTTCATTTTTTTTCTGTTGTTTTCTGTAATGATAGATACTGTTGTTTATTACAATTCGTTTTAACCAAGATCCAAATGTAACTTCACCCTTAAATGTATGCAGTTTCGTAAACGCATTAAAAAACGATTCTTGCATAACATCTTCGGCTTCCGCACTATTTTTTACGATCCGTAAAGCAGTGTTGTACATTGCTTTGTAATAGCGGTTGTAAATTTCCAACTGTGCACTTTGTTTTCCTTCTAAACACAATTGTAATAAAGCGTCAGTATGTTCTATTTTGTGGCTCAAAAAGTGAATGGTTTGTTTTAGAGATGATCCAATTTACAGAATGTTACAGTTTTTATGAGAATTTTAGTATCTATTGGCACAACAATTGACCAAATAGTATAAAAAAAGTACGTGCGCACTTGCCCAAACCATATTTATAGGGCTTCAGGGCCAATTGTAGAATAAAATAAAAAATGGTTTTCTGTTTATTAATGACAGAATGACCGACACAATATATATGGGAGATTCTAAATTTTCAAATTTTGACAATATGTCGCTACAAGGAATTGATGAGGATGCTGAGCTTATTCCATTAATGACTCCGGAGGACGAAGAGGAAATGAACAACGAAGGCCTGCCGGATACACTTCCTATTTTACCCTTACGGAATACGGTGTTGTTTCCCGGTGTGGTAATTCCGATTACCGCAGGAAGGGATAAATCCATAAATCTAATAAAGGACGCCAATAATGGGTCCAAGGTCATTGGGGTAGTATCCCAAAAGGATGAGGAAACGGAAAATCCTAGTGTAAAGGATATTAATACGCTGGGTACCGTGGCAAGAATATTAAGGGTGTTGAAAATGCCCGATGGTAATACTACCGTAATCATTCAGGGGAAAAAGCGTTTTGAAATCGCGGAAGTCCTTACGGAAAAACCCTATATGACCGCCACTATTAGGGAGACCAAGGAGGAAAGATCCGATCAGGATAGTGAGGAGTTTTTAGCTATCATAGCGTCTATTAAGGATTTGGCCCTAAAAATAATCAGGGATAATCCCAACATTCCTAGTGAGGCTTCCTTTGCTATAAAAAATATTCAAAGCAATTCTTTTCTCATCAATTTTGTTTCCTCCAACCTTAACTTGGATGTTAAGGAGAAACAAGAGCTTTTGGAGATCGGAAATCTAAAAGAGCGGGCACTGGCGACCTTGAAATATATGAACGTGGAATTCCAAAAATTGGAGTTGCAAAAAGATATTCAATCCAAGGTCAGGAGCGATATGGACCAACAACAACGCGAGTATTTCCTACACCAACAAATGAAGACCATCCAAGAAGAACTGGGTGGGGTTTCCTATGATGAGGAAATTGATGAAATGCGTCAAAAGGCCCAAAAGAAAAAATGGGATACCAGAGTTGCCGAACATTTTGATAAGGAACTGGCCAAAATGCAACGCATGAATCCCCAGGTGGCGGAGTATTCCATACAACGAAATTATTTGGACCTGTTTTTGGACTTGCCATGGAATGAATTTTCCAAGGATAAATTCGATTTAAAAAGGGCCCAAAAGATATTGGACAGGGATCATTACGGTCTGGAAGATGTAAAAAGAAGAATAATAGAGTACTTGGCCGTGCTTAAACTTCGAAATGATATGAAATCCCCTATACTTTGCCTGTACGGCCCTCCGGGAGTTGGTAAGACCTCTTTAGGAAAATCCGTTGCAGAAGCATTGGGCAGGGAATACGTACGTATCTCCTTGGGAGGTCTGCGGGACGAGGCCGAAATTAGGGGACATCGTAAGACCTATATCGGTGCCATGCCCGGAAGAATCATACAAAGTCTTAAAAAAGCAGGTAAATCCAATCCGGTGTTTATTTTGGATGAAATTGACAAGCTTTCCAGCAGTTATCAGGGCGATCCGTCCTCGGCTATGTTGGAAGTATTGGATCCTGAGCAGAACAATGAATTTCACGACAACTTTCTGGAAATGGGATATGATCTTTCCAAAGTTATGTTCATCGCAACCGCTAATAGCCTTTCTACCATTCAACCGGCGTTGAGAGACCGTATGGAAATTATCAATGTTACCGGTTATACGATCGAGGAAAAAGTGGAGATTGCCAAACGACATTTATTGCCCAAGCAATTGAAAGAACACGGTCTTACATCCAAAGACTTAAAAATTGGGAAACCGCAATTAGAAAAGATCGTAGAGGGATATACCAGGGAATCCGGAGTGCGGTCATTGGAAAAACAGATTGCCAAAATGGTGCGCTATGCTGCAAAATCCATTGCCATAGAAGAAGAATACCGTATTAAGGTTACCCATGAAGATGTAGAAAAGGTTTTGGGACCAGCTAGAATGGAACGGGATAAATATGAAAATAATGAAGTAGCGGGAGTGGTTACCGGCCTGGCATGGACCAGTGTTGGGGGCGATATCCTTTTCATAGAATCTATCCTTTCCAAAGGGAAGGGTGCCCTTAATATTACCGGGAATTTGGGCAAGGTGATGAAGGAATCTGCTACTATTGCTATGGAATATATTAAATCCAATGCGGAAAACTTTGGTCTGGAACCCGAGGTTTTCGATAATTATAATGTACATATCCATGTACCGGAAGGGGCCACCCCCAAAGACGGGCCAAGTGCGGGAATAACGATGCTTACTTCCTTGGTATCCTTGTTTACACAGAAAAAGGTGAAGAAAAGTTTGGCCATGACCGGTGAAATTACATTACGTGGCAAGGTATTGCCGGTAGGGGGGATAAAAGAGAAAATATTGGCTGCCAAACGGGCACGGATCAAAGAGATCATTCTCTGTGAGGATAATAAAAAGGATATTCTGGAAATTAAGGAGGCATACTTAAAAGGGCTTACTTTTCATTATGTGACCGATATGAGCGAGGTGATAGCTATCGCTCTCTTGGATCAGAAGGTCAAGAACGCAAAAAAGCTCTGATTGTTCAGTAAGGGAAGGGTAACAGAGCAATTTACTGCAATTGCTTCGTATCGCGCTTTCTAGTATTTTAGGGGTTGTCGTTTTTTTTATCCAATGTATTCTACCTAATTTTAGCCGATGCAAAAAATAACCATAGCCATTGATGGGTACTCCTCCACAGGAAAGAGTACTATTGCCAAACAGTTGGCCAAAGCCTTAGGCTATGTTTATGTGGATACCGGCGCCATGTATAGGGCCGTAACCCTTTTTGCCATGCGAAACGGTTTTGTTGGAGGTACTCAGAATAATGTGGGAGCCTTGATACAATTACTACCCAAAGTGCAATTAAAGTTTGTCCATAATGAAAATTTAGGGTTTTCGGAAATGTATCTCAATAATGAAAATGTTGAGAAAGAGATACGGACCTTGAAGGTTTCCAGACAAGTTAGCCAAGTATCCGCCATTGAGCAGGTACGTTTTAAACTGGTAGATATGCAGAAGAATATGGGAAAAGAAAAAGGAATCGTAATGGATGGAAGGGACATTGGTACCGTAGTGTTCCCCGATGCGGAATTAAAAATATTTATGACCGCCTCACCGGAAGCAAGGGCATCAAGACGCTATAAGGAATTATTGGACAAAGGGGAAAAAGTAACGTATGCCGAAGTGCTTAAGAATGTGCAGGAACGCGATTATATTGACTCGCACCGAGAGTTTTCTCCCTTGCGGAAAGCCGATGATGCCATTGAATTCGATAATAGCGATATGGGCCTTAAAGAACAGTTTGAACGTATTCATGGCTATGCGATCAGGGTCATTGAAAAGCAATAATCAACAGGCTTATTTCCACTAAAATGTCATTCCCGCGGAGGGCGGGCTATTTCCTCGCTATGACAAATACGTTGTTATAGGTAACGAGTAACCCAATACAACATTCTTTGGTTAATATGCAAAGAAAAAGACCACCGGATTCGGTGGTCTTTTTAAGTTCGAAATCTGTTCGATACGAGCGTATTTTGTACTACGGATTTGGAATGACCAAAACCTGATCGGGATGTATCACATCCGGATTGCTTAGAATATTGGTATTGGCATCAAAAATCTGTTTGTATTTCATCATATCACCGTAGTAGTGCTTGGCAATCTTGCTTAGGGATTCCCCACTTTTTACTACGTGCCTGTGATATACGGAATCGTCGGCCACCGTAATATTCGCTTTGATATCCGAAGCGTTTTCACCTCCAAGTTCCTTTATCTTATCCCATATCAAATCATTTTCAGAGGGTGTATCGGCCACTCCTTTTATTTTTAAGACCCCACCTTCCTCGGTAACGTTTCCATCTTTTATCCCTAATTGCTCGCCAAGGTTCAGAACCCCTTGGTATTTTGCTTTAACACTCATAATTATATTTTTAATGGTTAATATTTTATGGGGTCAAGATACAAATTATCCAAGGATTTAGGCCTGAAATCCATAAAATACCAAAGATGCTTCTAACCTTCTGGCCTTAAGATTTGTAAAACCGATTTTTAATCGTATTTTTGCACTCCTTTTAACAAAAAATCAAGAGAAAAGGGGAAACTGAAAATAAAAAAATAATAGCTTCCTTTGGTGATTGTTTAACTCTTGTACAACCAGGGAATACAAATTAATAATCAGCAAATGGCTGAAGAAAAAACAACGGCTCCGGTAGAAGAAACTACCGAAGCTATAAAAGAAAAAAAAGTAGAGGCCCCGGTACAAGATCCAGCGGCATTTTTGGAAAGCTTTGATTGGGAAAAGTACGAACAGGGCATTGAACGCGTAGAAGACTCAAAACTAAAGGAGTTTGAAACATTAGTAGCGGAAAACTTTGTGGATACCGCCGATGAAGAAGTTGTAGAAGGAACCGTAGTATATTTAACGGATCGTGAGGCCATCATTGATATCAATGCAAAATCGGAAGGTGTCATTTCACTGAACGAATTTCGTTATAATCCGGATCTAAAGATTGGCGATAAGGTAGAGGTGTTGATCGATATCCGTGAAGATAAAAGCGGACAGTTGGTACTATCGCACAGAAAGGCTAGAACCATTATGGCCTGGGATAGGGTCAATGCCGCCCATGATAAAGAAGAAGTTGTTACCGGTTTCGTAAAATGTAGAACCAAAGGCGGAATGATCGTAGATGTTTTTGGCATCGAGGCTTTCTTGCCAGGTTCGCAGATAGATGTGAAGCCTATCCGTGATTACGATCAGTATGTAGGAAAGACCATGGAATTCAAGGTGGTGAAAATTAACCATGAATTCAAAAACGTAGTAGTTTCCCATAAAGCATTGATCGAAGCGGATATTGAAGAACAGAAGAAAGAGATCATTAGCCAGTTGGAAAAAGGACAGGTATTGGAAGGTGTAGTGAAAAACATCACTTCCTATGGTGTCTTTATCGATCTTGGCGGTGTGGATGGACTGGTTCATATTACCGATCTTTCTTGGAGCAGAATCAACCACCCTAATGAGGTTGTTGAACTAGATCAGAAATTGAACGTAGTTATCCTTGATTTTGACGATAATAAATCTAGGATCCAATTAGGATTGAAACAATTGTCCAAACATCCATGGGATGCATTGAGCGACGAGATCAAGATAGGGGACAAGGTTAAGGGCAAAGTTGTCGTTATAGCGGATTACGGTGCTTTTATAGAAGTAGCCGAAGGTGTGGAAGGATTGATTCACGTTTCCGAAATGTCCTGGTCCACGCATTTGCGTTCAGCACAGGATTTTGTTAAAGTAGGGGATGAGGTAGAAGCGGTTGTTTTGACCTTGGATAGAGAGGATCGTAAAATGTCCTTGGGCATTAAGCAATCCACTCCAGATCCATGGACCGATATCACTACTAAATATCCTGTAGGTTCCAGACATAAAGGAATTGTACGGAACTTTACCAATTTTGGTGTTTTCGTAGAATTGGAAGAGGGTATTGACGGGTTGATTTATATCTCCGATTTATCCTGGACCAAAAAAGTGAAGCATCCATCAGAGTTCGTAACCGTAGGCGATATACTGGAGGTAGAGGTATTGGAACTGGATGTGGACGGTCGTAAATTAAGTTTGGGCCACAAGCAGACCACGGATAACCCTTGGGACAAGTATGAGAAAGAATTTGCCGTAGGCACCGTTCACAAAGCTGCTATAACCGAAATTGTGGATAAAGGCGCTACTATCGATTTCAATGAGGATGTTACCGGTTTTATACCACAACGTCATTTGGAAAAAGAAGATGGGAAGAAAGTTGGTAAAGGTGAAGAGGCAGAATTCAAGATTATTGAGTTCAACAAGGAATTCAAGCGAGTTGTTGCCAGTCATACGGCCATCTTTAGAGAAGAAGAGCAGCGTAATGTAAGAACTGCGGCCAAGAAGAAAGCCGCTGGCGGAGATGAGGCCAAGCCAACCCTTGGTGATGCCAATGAGCAATTACAGGCGTTGAAGGAAAAAATGGAAGCTGGCTCCAAAAAGAAGAAATAAGTTTCCATAAGATAGTATTCCTGTTTGTAGAGGAATCCAAAGCCCTGACGATACAGTCAGGGCTTTTTTTATAGCCCTTTCTGCCTTTTTTGAGAGGTGATGGAGGTCTTTATCGATAGTGTTTCCAGAGCAGGACTTTGTGGATACTATCTTGGAACATGCATATGCAAAGTAGGGTTGTAAGTGGTGATTTTCTCTCCGATTTAGGTTCGGTAGAATTTTTCGGTAGGCTTGGCATACATCATCTTTCGTCTTTCGGCCTTACTCTTCCAGTCGGTTATACTTTTTCATAGTTTCGATCAGCAGATCATGGGGAATTGCATATGCCGTATTCCCATGAATGCCTTCCATGGTCTCCGCTGCTACCATGGCATTGATAATAGCTTCTTCTACGGATTGTACCGTCGCCTCAAAAAATGGCAGCAAATAGTCATTGGGAAATGATTGTACAGTTGCTATTTCTTTTCTTTTAAAGGCCTGCTCATTAGCGGTAGAAAAGGCAATGAATATATCTCCGGAACCATTACTTCCCCTACCACCGACCAATCCGATTCCCAAAGGAATTCTTTGGGCAATTCTTTTTAATTGATGTGGCAATAGCGGAACATCCGTTGCCAGCACTACAATAATTGAACCGTCTCCTTCTTGTCGGTTCGATTCTGGATACCCTTCAATTTTATAATTTAAGGTGTCTTTCAATTCTTTGCCTACGGGAACCCCTGCAATGGTTAAATTTCTCTTGGCACCAAAGTTGGATTGTACCAAAGCCCCTACCGTATATGTGGAATCACCTAATTTGACTACTCTTGAAGCCGTTCCCGTACCTCCTTTGAAGCCTAGGCACATCATTCCCGTTCCCCCACCGACGTTTCCCTCTTCTATGCTTCCCGTTTTTGCATCGTTGATCGCTTCCAAAACATGTTCCTCCTTAACATGAAAACCATAGATATCGTTCAAAATCCCATCGTACGTTTCTCCCACGACCGGATATGTATACCATAATTTTTCTCCCTTGTACCAATCCGTATCCACATACCATTTTAAAACGGCGTCACGCACAATTCCAACACTGTTCGTATTCGTTATCATAATAGGGGTTTCCAAAAAACCTGATTCCGTTACCCAAGTGGTACCGGTCATTTCTCCATTACCGTTGAGGCTATACCAATTGGCATACACAGGGCTATATTTTTTGCCTCTCGGAAAAATGGCGGTTACACCGGTCCTTACCGGACCCTTGCCCAAAAAATTTTTCCCTTTTCCGGAAATTATGGTACTGTAACCGACTTCTACACCTTTTACATCGGTTATGGTGTTAAACTTACCCGTCGTTCCATTGAATGGAATCCCTAAATCCCTGGCCCTTGGTTTTTGGCCGAATAAAATTGAACTTATGATCAAGGCCAATAAGAGTGTTATGGTTCTTTTCATTTGATATAAGAATGAATTTTCTTCTGGTTAAATATATGATAAGCATAATGAAAGATTAGAATTTGCTCTTCTTTCGTTCCGTAATGTAGGCATAAAAACAATAAGGGGAGTGTTGCGTACGCGGTCTTTTAGTATATGGGGTATCCAAATTTTATTTTTCGATAAAAGCTATTATTTTACGTATTGCGACATCTGAATCTTCTCCTATCCAAAATAAATGGCCCCAGTCGTTTTTGAGGATGAGTAACTCCGAATTTTCAATTTTTTGATGGGCATGTTCGGCATGCGCCACAGGAACGCTGTTATCATAATGACTATGAACAATGAATGTACTGCATATGACTTTTTCTAAGCTGCTATCACTTGGCGTTTGTTCCAGATCATTGATAAAACCTTGGCCCGAATCATAAAACTTTAAAGCACTGATCAGCTCTTTTGTATCACTGATCGGAATATTCGGGTTTGGTTTTTTTGAAAATTGTTGATAAAAGCTCTTAGCAGTCGTTACAGGTGCTATACGCAATAAAAGACGTATTGCACCCCAAGTAAGCTTTTGAAAGTTTGGATTAAATAGTACCTGGGCCGTTTTGTAGGTCTTATGATCTTTAGTAAGCCATTTTTTGGAGATAGCGGACGCCAAGACCAGCTTTTGAACCCGCTCCGGATGATTGGCGGCCAACTCAATTGCGGTAAGGCCGCCTGCGGATACTCCGTAGACGACTACTTTGTCTATATTGATTTCGTCTAGCAATCCCTTTAATAGATCAGCTGCTTTACGAGCTGTTTCATTTTGTTTTAAGGGCGTCTTTCCATACCCGGGACGGGAAGGTGTGATCAGTTGATACTTGTCAGGATCAAATCCCTTATGCGAGAGTCGCTCATGAGCGTTGGAATGGCCACCATGAACAAACAGGATGGGTTGTCCTTCTCCGAGAAGGCTATACTCCAGTTTTCCAAATGTAGTATGAACGACCTTGTTGGTCAATGCTAGTTGTTTTTAAGATGTTTACTTAAAATGTATATTGTTGGCTACCTTGGTTTTAATAGTATTTATTGATTCCCCCAAATCCTTTTATCAACTTTTTGTCTCGTGTCTTGGCCCGAAAATTATTAAGTCTCTTGTTAAATTCATCCGGTCTTTTTCTTGCGCTTTCAATATAGGCAACTCTAATTCGTTTGTATGAATCCGAAAGCTTTTGATAATTGTCCCATACTTTATTATCCTCTTTTAGGGTAGCAATGATATCTTCAGGGAAAATAAATTCTTCGTTAATAATACCGTGCACCTGTGCTTTTATGGAATGGTGTAGCATATCATTTTCAAATAACCATTTTAACCTTTCCTTATTGGCTTGGGAAAAAGTGGAGTTTTTTCTTCTCTTGGTAAAACGTTGAATAGTGGTATTTTTATTTAACGATTTTACGGTACTATCGATCCAACCGAAACACAATGCTTCCTCAACCGCATTATTATATTCGATTCGGGGTTTTCCAGATGTTTTTTTAGGGTATTCCAGCCAAATCTCGTCCGTCGTATCGAAATTTTCCTTAAGCCAGTGCCTCCAATCTTCTCTATGGGTGAAGTATTTTATTGTCATAGGCATCATTTTTTCTCAATACCAATAGCGGTTTGTACAATTGCGGTTAGGAATTACGCTCGACCACTGCTCATTTAGAAATATAATAAATAAAAAGCAATAGCGATTTTAAGGTTGTTCCCAAACCGCTATTGCCTTTACAGTTGTTGTATGACCTTTTTACTCGAATACGGGTGCCATATCCATATAAAGTCTAACGGACCTTACTTTTCCCATGTCGTCCATATCGGTAAAGGCAACGGCTTTGATCGTTGCTAACTCTCCATCGTGTCGTTTATAGTGGTTTTGCGCTTCAAGGACAAAGTTTTTGTCGGTTCCATAAATGTTTGTCAAGTCGTGCTCTATAGTAGCGAAACTCTGCCAGTATTCTTCAAGACCTTTTAAAATTACATCCTTTCCCTTGCCAAAGGGATGGTTATTCAACCACATTTCCACATTTTCCGCCAGAAACGTTCCATAGGTTTCTATATCTTTATTGTCCATAGCCTCTAAATAAGAAAGGTATTTTTGGTAGGTATGGGCAGATAACTGGTTTACTCTTAAATGCTTTGTTTTCATCGTACCTGTTTTTAAGATTGTAAAATTTTATAGTACAAATCTCTTGAAAATAGCCGTATAGTAGTTAGTTCAAAATTCGGTAAACATGGTACTTTTTACGGATTTATACCTTCGATCGGTACTCGGAAGGTGTAAGGCCTACCTTGTTCTTAAAAAATTTGGTGAAGTATGAAGGGTCTTCGTACCCTAACCAGTACATAATTTCCTTGATGTCCATAGCTGTTTGTTTTAGAAGGCTTTGGCTTTCAAGAATAGTCATTTCTTCTATGGACTGTTTGATGGTTTTTCCAATAGTTTTTTTAAGTACTTCCGAAAGGTGTTTAGAAGTAAGGTTCAGGTTTTCCGAGTAAAATTTCACATTTTTCTGACTTCTGTAATTTTTATAGAGAAGTTCACAGAAATTTTGTGAAATTTCTTCATACCGTGATAACGAATGATTTACGCCGGTACTGGAATAGATAACATTTATATATTCTAATATTGAAAAAAGCAAACCGGACGAAACGTTTGCGTTGTTTTTAAATTCTTGAAGTGTTTTAATCAATGAATTTAATATGGTGTATTCCTCATTCGATAAATTGACTACGTGTTTTGCGCCAACCTTAAAAAAGTCATAGTCTAAAAGAAAATTCCTATAGAACGGCTTTTGAAAAAGCGACTCCTTAAAAAAAACGGTAGTGTTTTCCATATCCCAATTGTTCAAAGTCCAATTCCGAACTATCCGGGGACCTACAAGGGTCAATGATTTTTTCTTTAATTCGTAGGTATTAATTCCAACCTGAAGTTCGCACTTGCTTTGGTGTAATATACCGAAAGCGTAAAAATTACTCCGATAGGGAAATTCAATTCCATTATTCATGGAAAAGTCTTTTTCCGTTGCTATATACAAGGATGATTTAGGTTCGCTTTCCAGAAGAACCTCACGAAGATATTGTTGATATTCAAAATCGATTGGAATTTCACCTTTCATTTATAGTTTGCTTTTTAATGGCTCTCAACAGTCGTGTCTAAATATATCGGAACAAAAGTTACGTATTTCTTGTATTTATCAAGGGATAGGGAGAGGGCAAGTTCACACTTCCTACTGGCTATCCCTATTATTTGTAAAAACGGTTTATTTTACCAACGTGTTTAAATGAGTTTCCAGTCCATCAAAAACGGAGCCCCAACCATTATAAAAGCCCATTTCCTCTTGTTGTTTACAGTATTCTTCCGTTTCATGGACAACATTGAAGGTAAAATTGGTTTTATCCCCATTTTCCTCGAACAAGGCTTGTATTTCTACACCTTCGGTCATGGGTTTAAAGTCCGCGGACGAGTATATTTTTTTTAGCGCAACGATTACGGAATAGATACCTTCGGTGATGAATTCTTTTCCGTCGGGCATGGTCATACTATATTTCCATTTGCCACCAACTTTAAAGTCGTGCTCTATTACTTTGACATCCATTCCTTTTGGTCCCCACCATAGGGCAATATGTTCCGGTCGTGTCCAAGCTTCCCAAACCAATTTTAGCGGAGCATCGAAGGTTCTTTTTAACGTTAAGGTACGATTGTTCATTTCGTTCATTTTACTCATCTTTTTTATTTTTAGTTTGTAATTCGATCAAATAACTTTCAAAGGAATCCAGTTTTTCCTCCCACAAGGTTCGGTACTGTTCCATCCATAGGAAAGCCGGAATAAGGTTTTTGGGCCGGATTTGACAAAAGCGTTCCCTTCCCTGTTTGGTAATGCTTATTATTCCGCATTCGTTTAAGATTTTTAGATGTTTTGAAATTGCAGGGCGACTAACATCGAATTTTTCGGCTACTGTATTCACGGTCAATGTTTCCTTTGCCAGTAATGCTATAATGTCCCTTCTCACGGGGTCGGCAATCGCTTGGAAAACATCTCTTCTCATCTTATTATGTAACTGATTGGTTACAAATATAAATGTAATCATTCGGTTACGCAAATTTTCCGGCTAAATTTATTGGTTTACTAGCTTGTAAGTTGACTTTTCAGTTGCAGTATCGGTAGATGGATATTTTTGATGTACCATACTTCCCATTGTGTTTTTGGCTTCCGGACATTGTTTTCATACGGTGTTCATCATAGGTGTTTGGCCAACACGGGTTATTTCTTTTGTTTTTCAATGTAATCAAAATAGGCCATTACTTTTTGTTCGCTTTCTCGTTGCAGGTGTATATTTTTTTTAAAAAGTGAATTTCTTAAATCGTTATAAAGTGCCACTGAACTTTTGAGGCTATCCAATAGGGATTGCCTTTCATAGTTGGGCATTGTTGCTTTTAAGTCGTTCAAATCTTTTGCTCCCAGTTCGGTTTCTACCTTTCTAACACCACGAGGCAGATTTCCATTCTTTATATGTAACAAGGGCCCAAACACCACCATTCTTAAAAAACCGAAAAAATCATACGCTTCCAAATACTCGCCACGTCCAATTTTGAGCAGCGCGTAATGGGTCCAGGTCCAAAATCGGTCTTCGATCCATTGATAATCAGGAAATGGAAACTTTTCTGTAGAATTATCCAGTATTTGTTGCAGTTGTCCATTGTTGTCCAGCAATATGGCCGGAGTTTCTACTCGCGATTGAAATTCTTCGGACGTTAGAAACTTAATATCCACATGAAGAAGAGGATTATCGTAAAGACAGATTAAAACTCTTGGTTCCCCAACGTGTTCCCCTGTAAAACCTGATAGGAAATCGCCAAGACGTTTTGCAAATCCGATCATTTTACCCTTGTCATCGGAAATTTTGTTTTTTGTTACCAGAATTAGGTCAAGATCTGAAAATTCGTCTAGTTCCTGCGTCAACCAAGACCCACCGACGGCCAATCCGATAACGTCTTTGTCCCTTTCTAAAACTCTCTTTGCCTGCTGTGCAAATTCATTTTGTATCATTTTCCATTTCGCTTTTTAGGTCATCCCAAAAAGATTTGTTTATGATAAATAGCGTCCTTGGGATGCTAAGTTTTCCGATATACGAAAGATAATAAAAAGTGTAAACTTAATATCTTTTTCATCCTCTCCATAAGATATTTTATTTGATTCCGGGATTTCCTTTCATATGCCATCGCTGTTGGGAACAAGGGCAGTTTGAAATTAAAAAAGTATTGCTTTTCCTTGTGCAATTTATGGGAGTAATACAAAACGGTCCGGGTATTCACCCGGACCGCCATTGTTTTTATACAATGTTGCCTGTTTTTTATTTTCTTGCCGCAATCATCATATGTGGGCTGAATGATAGGAGATTGGTGTCATTTTCAGTAATCCGAACGAGTTCCATCAAAGTGTTTTTCTTTTTTTCATTGGACATACTGGCAAAATAATCTTTATCCAACCATGCTATACCTTCAATGGCATATGTATTCAAATGTATCAATTCTTGTTTTTTAAATTCTTCTTTTAGTTCCTCCGGCCTATGATAATATGCCTCTGCTAAAAGCCAAGGGAAATCATATGGCGGATTATGGATTCCTGTGGTCAGTTCCTCCTTGCACATTTCAAAGAAGGAGTTTTTATGGATCAACCCTTGCAATAGGCCCACTAAGGTAGATGCCGTGTAATTGATGGAAAAACCCAAAAGAATACCATCATTCCGTAAAACCCGTTTTGCTTCGCAAATGGCTTTTTCCCTATCTTCTTTTTTTTGAAGATGGTAAAGTGGCCCATGTAAAATGATGATATCGGCAAAATTATTCGGAAAGTCGAGTTTTCTTGCTTCTCCCCAATGAACGGTAAACCTATTCCTTAATTTAGCGGCTCTTTTTTGAGCTAGTTGAATGTGCTTAAGAATTGGTTCGACCAAAAAAACACTATGTCCGTTTTTAGCAAGCCATTCGGCATACTTACCGGTTCCTCCTCCTACGTCTATTATTTTGGCCGGTGAAGAAGTAATATGTTTTTCGATCAACAGTTTAATTCTTTCGAATTCGAAAATCCCCATTCCTCTATTTAGCCTATTTTCTTCCGAAGCTTTATTATAAAAGTCTTCTATATGGCTACTTATTAATTGTTTTTTATTCATCCTGTTTTAGTTTTAACCTTCCCTGGAGCGCATTAACACTAGAGGGCCGGAATACATGAAAGGGATTGCTTTGTAGTTCAATCGCTTTTATGCTGTTTGAAAAAAATGTTGTGATAAAGAAAAGAGTAGACATAATTATCCTGTGACACTATATTGGGGATAATCCAATATGATGTCTACTCTACTGAAGTGTGTGTCTTTTGGAAAGACCTGAATCCTATGTTAAAACTTATATACAGGTTGTAAAAATAGAAAATTAGCTATAGGTTTTGATTAATTTTTATCTTTTTATAATTAGAGGCCTATGCTTGCGCCAAACTTGGTTTTTTATGCCGTTTAGGTCATGCTGTATCAAATGTTAATCCGTTAAGGCTTCACACTGAAAGCCGTATGTGCTTAATAAATGAATGATCTCCCTTTCGTTTAAATCTTCGGCCGTTTCAATCCTTAAAACATTATCTATATCTTCCAGGTCAATGGACCAATCGGTTATAGTAGAAAGATTGTTAAAAAGAGGTTTTATGGTCTTAACCTTTTTCTTTGTTTTAATATCGGTTCGGAATATTAATAACTTCATATATACCTTATCTATAGTTTTGATCAAATGTGGGTCTTAAACTAAAATTCATTTATTCCCCAGCTTCATTATTGTAAGCTTTACCTTGGCGTTCTAAATATGCCTTATAGGCATTATCTCCTTCCTCTTTCCAAAATTTATCGTAATGCTTCCATTTGGAAAATTCACTTGAGGTCTCTTTTTTACAGGAAGATTTGGAGTGTTTGGAAGATTTATGGCTTTTGCCACCACCTCCAAAGCCTCCAAGAAGAATTTTGGATAATATAAGTACGCCAACTGCCTGCCAATAGGTGAGCGTTGTTAATCCGAATATTTCCGGCATTAGCCAGTTCCACAACCACATGATAACAAAACCGAACAATATGGCCAGTCCTACCACCGCAATTACCCCCAAAATAATCCATCCTATAATTTCCCCAAGAGATTTACTTCTTATTTTATGTTTCAAGAAATTTGTCATTTTTATTTGTTTTAGTTTATCTTTTTTTTTGTTTCTAACTTTTTGTATAGCAATGAAATAGCCCTATGACGTCTAGACATTAATGTTCCTTCCGGTATCCCCGTTTCTAGACTGATTTCCTTATAGGTATACCCTTCGAAATCTATTGCAATGATAATGTCACGGTAATCAGGTTTTAGGTTCAAGATGGTTTTCTTTAATTCATCCTTCATCCGCTCCGAATAGGAGTTGTCCGATGTATCATATAATGTTTCCGTGAATTCGATCAATTTGGTTTCATTTTCGTTTTCTCTGCTATCCAATGATTTATTGGCCCTCATAACATCAATAATTCTGTTCTTAACGGAATGATATACAAAACTCGCTACGTTGTTGATAGGCGAATATCTGTCTGTCCTGGAGAATAGTTTTAATGCCACGTCCTGAATAATATCTTCGGCATCCCTATTCGCGCTATCTTTTATCTTTGAATTGACATAAGCTTTGAGCGAATGGTACTCTTTCCCAAAAAAATCTACCAGTTTTTTATTGTTTTCGGTTTCCGAGGTCATTTAAAACCTTTTTAAATAGGTCTTCATTTATAAAGACGAAACTTTTTAAAACCATTGCATTTTTTTTGAAGGAATTGATGGTCCATATGGAAAAGATAGCATTTGGAGGTACTTTAACCCCGCTTTTATTAAAAAGAATCTTTGTGGACTATCCCAATTGCTCTACTAAAAAAGTTGATATTCCGGCCCAGGGGCCAGGTGATGTCCATAATTTAGTTCGATAAATAGAATTTAGAAAGCTTATCTATGATTTCGTGAGGCGAACTACCGGACAGATTCGTAAACAAAACAATGGCCAAATCATCTTTTGGGTAAATAAAAAATGAAGCACGGCCACCTCCGATCAACGCTACCGCCGGATGGCTTTTTCGATCTATTACCGGCCAACCTAGTGCATAGGCGTTCAAGATTCCCCCAAAACCATCATACGTACCGTTGTTCAATTTTACGGGTGTCCACATGCTAGTTATATGTTTCTTCTCTTTTAAGAACCTACCTGTTTGCAAAGCCACGATCCATTTGGCCATATCTTCTGCAGTGGCGAAGGCACCGGCATCGGCTCTTAGCATTGTTGGAAACTCTTCGTTCAATTCCAGTAACTGATTACCTTTGCTATATTCCCCGGTAACTTTATCCTGATAATAATAACTATAGGTGGGGCTTTTATTTTTCATTACGTCGAATGAATTGCCAAACATGGTTTTGTTCATTCCCGCAACGTCAAATTGTTTTTTTTGGATGATTTCCTCAAAAGAGTTTTTGCTGAATTTCTCAACAAGCTTTTGTAGTAATAAATAGTTCGTGGCGTTATAGTTAAAAGCTTCACCCGCATTAAACTGCAAAGGCATTTTTTTTACCTTGGCCCAGGCGGAATCCTGTCCTTTTCCACCGATCAGACCTCCTGTAATGGGATCTTCAATATCCGGAAGTCCGGAAGTATGGCTCAATAACTGCTGTATGGTAAGCTGCCCCCAGTTTTGGGGCAATTCTTCCAAATAGTTCGAAATAGGTGCCGAGATTTGAAGGGTGTCGTTTTCCACCAATTGCATAATGGCCGTGGCAGTAAAGGCCTTGGCAATCGAATTAATTGAAAAGATGGTATTTTTAGTGACTTCCACGGAAAATGGAACGTTCGCCAATCCCAAAGCTTCGGACAATATGGTTTCATTATTTCTAACCACTGCCACCTGCAAACCTGGGATTTTTTGCTCCTTCATTTCTTTTTGAAGATATTTTAAAACTTTTTCTTTATGGGATTGGGCCAGGAGAAGGCCGCTTGTCAAAAAAAGAAATGACACTAGGGTAAGACTAAGACCTTTAATTACTTTTTCATTCATTCTGTGTAGTTGTGTTCACAGAGTAGACGAATGAACTAGGGGTATGTAACAGTTTAACCCCAAATACCGCTAATGGGTTCCTTTACTTCCTACCTTATGCTTGTGGTAGATGAACATCTAAACATCCATACTTTTTACCTGAAAACGCAATATTGTTTTTAGTTTTTCCGGTTTTGTTTTTCTAAAATCCGATACATAGATTTCTCTATGCACTTTTGATGTTCTAAAAAGATTTTGGGCAGCTGCAAACTCTTCCATCAACTTAAAACTTTCAGCTTCGTTATCATAACTCCCTAAATGCATCATTTGAACACAATGTCCATCCGTTATTCTTTCAAATTTTACTTTTTCCAATAATGGATGTGGCTTCTTTATTTTTGTTAGTTCGGTCATTTTAGCAACATACCGATCGTCAACAAAATCTGGTTGTCTGATCATTAAGGTGAACATCAAGTCATCTTTGTTGATGACACCATCATATGTCTTCTTTGCTTTTTCATTAATGTCCCAAACACCTTCAAGCGGATAAACCGTGTAATCGTAATATCCCTTAGGCCCAATCCCTTTTTTTGGACTCATTTTTATTGCATAGGAAAGTGCATAAAGTACACCAACGCACTCAGCAAAGAAATTACTATTGGGATTGCCTTCTCCTTTTAAGGTAAGGAACTGGTATTCCGGAATGTTAACGGTTTCTGGTTTGGTTTTGGGCAAGTAGACCTCTTTTTCCTTTTTTCTCCATTCATGTTTCATACGATTTATTTTCCAGGATTATTGCTTTAGAGCAAATTTAAGAAGGAAGCGTGACAGCCCTATGTCATTCAGGTTTGATATTTTTCATTAAAATGTGCAGTTGGATTAAAATCTTTTAATCATCAAATTTTTGACTGGTTTTTTATATAGTTCCATTTTTGAATAAGTCCAATGCCTCGTTCATAATCAAAATGATTGTGGTGATCGGCAAATCCTTGTTGGCATCTACCCTTAAAATTTTCATTCTTGATCGCGTACCCGTTTCCAATTCAGGATGGTGAAGATGTTCTCCTTCGACCATAAGAAAATAGGGTTCATTACTTTTTTTATCTACCCATAAGTAACAGAATGCTTTTCCTTTATAGCAAAAGCAGGGCATCCCATATTTCTGTGTCTCCGTAATATCCTGATCATGGTTAAGAATAATCTTTCGCATGGCCAATAGACAGCTTTTCATGGGTTCTTGTTTATCAAGATAAAAACTATCCTTATTTCGCATTTTTTTTAGCTTAAGGGTATAGGTTGAATCGTTGCAAGAAGGACGTTTGGTGGTCGTTTATTTTTCCCGGGAGTACTTGGCCAAAATCCTTTTTAGTATGATTTTTAAAGGCTCAAAGCGCTCCTAGCTCACTAAATGCTCTATTTGCTATATGGTGTAAGCTACTGTTTTTTTAGTGAAATTCAAATCCAACCTGGGTTACCGTGTTTTCTTTGAAGCCTATTAAAATGGGTGTTTTCTCATTTCGGTCTTTGGTCATACACATTTCGGGTATTGGGCATAGTATTTCAATAGCTTTTATTTTCGAGATAAACTCGTCGGTAGAATTTTTGTCAATTAAAACCCCATCTATTTTCAAAACACCTTCAAATGATTTTTCGGGAAAGTTTTTGTCCCCGTCCCAATTGAGGTTTGCTCCTATAAATAATAGTTTGCCATTAACCGTATGAAAGGAGACTCCCAATTCATTATAATGATAGTTAACTTTACCGGTAGCTATATACTCTTTGAAAACAACGGGCTGGCCTAACATTGTTTTTACATCATCGAATGATGTTGATTTATCGAGTTTTTTATTATTTAGATATACTTCTTTATCTTTTGTATAATTGATTTCAACGGTTGTTTGGGCAAAGATTAGATTTGTTAAGAAACAAAATGTAGATAAAAGGATAGTTTTTCTCATGATATGTTGTTTTTGTGAAAGCATAAATTTTTCTTTTCGATCGGTTAGATAGTGTCGAATTATAACGTTAACGAAAAAACGGCAGGTCTGGTATCTTCTAGCTCGCCAAAACATAAAAGACATATACACCCGCTGATGTTTGGATGTCGAGTTCAAATTCCTACTAATTTATCTTATTCCTCTCATCAATCCATGTCCAACAGTAACCCCCTCCAATGACACCGTGACGTCTGGATTGTTCTTTGTAATAGGAGGCTAGGAACTGGCGTGCGCCCACAATATTCAGGTTTCCTCTGGTAAGGCCGAACAATTGCGGAATCTAATCTAGGATAACATTCTTAAAAATTCACTGGGGCTGCATAAATACCTATGTTTAGGTGATAAATTATTATGACTTTCTTTTTATGGTTGATGGTCATAATCTTTATAACTTCAAAGAATTTACTATATGTTATAGCTCGATTTTGAAAAAATAAAGCTTGACTCCTATTATCAAATAATACAATCATCTAGGTTGTTGCAAAAATTGCAAACAAATAGGCAATACAATTGATTGATATTAAAAAATCTGCTTGGAGTGCAAGGAATTTAATGCACAAAACAACCTACTTATTAGATCCAACGCTATAGTTTTTTCTTTTGAACCAATAAATAACTTATAAATGTGATTACCGCTTTATCAACTAGGCTTCCATTGTTTGTGTTCTTCAAGGAAAGCAATATGATTATCGGGCCGTGAAGAAATATATGTTTGCTTGAGCACACTTTTCTGAGAACCATAGGTATCATCTCTTTCCACGGGGACCGAAGATAATTGTTCCAATGCAAAACCAACTTCATCATAACCCAAAATGTACCTTGCCGCAGTTGCCCCGGTAAAACGGCCATTGAATTCGTATGCTTTTAATTGACCTGTTTTATTGGATTTCTGCATTTGGATATTTATAGGGCCGTACCAACCATTTCTTGAGAAAGCTTTAAAATATTTATCGATTAAATCCTCCAATCCATGATTTTCAAAAATATTGACGGTAGCACTAACGCCACTTTTCATATGGTGTTTTGTAACTACACTTCCCATTAATTTTCCGGATTTACCAATATAAAGTTGCATGCTGTATTTTACTTCTTCAAGTGAGTAAAACAAAGGCAGGCCTTCTCGTATTGTACTTTTTTGGAAATCAAGTATTTTCTCCCCGCTTCCCAAATATTCCTGAATGACCATTTCGCCATTGGAGGAAATGTCGGATAGTTGATCACGATTAAGTATAAAGGAAACTGCCTTGCTTGCAAATCCCTTTCTTGGTTTAACGATTAACGGAAATCCATGTTCCTGAATAAATGAATCCACCCCTTTTTTATTATTCTTAAAATCACAAATAATTGTTTCGGCAAAGGGCAGATTTTCATCTGTTGCAAATTGATAACTTAACCATTTATCCTCCATAAGTTGCGCTAAATTAGATTTACCGGCAATAAACCTATCGGCTATTTTAGGAAATCTTTCTTTTAACATTGACAAGACTATTACATCAATATCTCTACCTGGAATAATAACATCTGGTGATTCATCCATTATTATTTTTGAAAGGACTTCTGCATAATTTGAGGGAGGTAATTCCGAAAGTGGTGTTAAATAAATTTTATCACAATCATATAAAGGAGCATCTGCGCTTGCATCGGTACCTATAAGGTAAATGTCCTTTCTTCTGTTTTTAAGTGTCTCCAAAACATTTTGAGATACCATACTCCCAACGCTAATTATTAGAATTTTGCTTTTCATGGTTTAAATTCGCTTTTCTGGTGTTAAATATTGTCTATAATGGTTCAAGCTATGATTCCGTTAGGAATTAAGCTATAACATACTGTTGTAAAATTCATGGAAAATGGGTTAGCTATGAAATCAAGTTTGCGCAAAGTTAAGTTTTTTTAAGTTATAAAATTAAGCAAGCTGAATTATAGTTGGTATTGGTTATTGTGATTTTTAATTTCAAGGATTGTAATAGTTTTAAAGTCGAATATAATCTTCCAAGACTTGTACACCACGAATATTATGGACGATTTAGTTCCGTTTGCCATACATGGATTTTTAATCCATCAAAATTCCGATATGCATTATGCCTAAATTCCAACAAATCTTATCTCCGTAATCCCCGGATTATTGTAATTGTCTTTTCTACCTCTTTTCTTTTAAAAAAGGCCATCAGGTCGGGAATCTTTATATAGTCAATATTTTTACCGGTGGTTTTAAGCCCCATTTTTTGGATATACATTGAAGTTGGCTTTCATATCATTGTCCGTCTGAATCGAACTCGCCTAAATGCTACAAAGTCTTAATTTTACACTTCAATTACCATAAACATATACGTCTTTGCAGCACATTTTTATTCAATTATAGTTTTAACTCTTGAACCGGTTCCGATTTATTTTCGTTTTTGCGATAACTCCATTACTGAGTTTCTCCTTATGTTGCGACCGGTTTTTATAATTTTTTTAAATTAATCGCTACAGATATAGTTTACTCTTGAATTTCTATGGGGGTTATATTAAGGTCATAGATAATATTGATACCGTATTAATGTAAATAAATAACGAATCATCGTAACTTAATAAACAATTAGGTAAGTTTGAGAATGTATAGGTTCAAAAATTAATCGCATTATGGATAACAACAAAAACAGTAATACATCAAACGGTAAAGTTTGGGATGTAAACGAATCAAGCAAATGCCCATATCTGGGTGGTGCTTTAAAGCAAAGTGCCGGTGGTGGTACTTCAAACCGTGAATGGTGGCCCAATCAGTTAAAGTTAAACATTCTCCGTCAACACTCCTCCCTAAGCGACCCAATGGGCGAGGCGTTCAACTACGCCGAGGAATTTAAGTCTTTGGACCTGGACACGGTAAAGAAAGACATTGTTGAGGTTTTAACGACTTCCCAAGACTGGTGGCCGGCGGATTATGGTCATTACGGACCATTTATGATCCGAATGGCATGGCACAGTGCAGGTACATACCGTATAGCCGATGGTCGTGGCGGTGCAGGCTCTGGAACCCAGCGGTTTGCCCCGCTTAATAGTTGGCCCGATAATGCAAACCTAGATAAGGCGCGCTTATTACTTTGGCCGATAAAACAGAAATATGGAAAGAAAATTTCTTGGGCCGACCTTATGATTCTTGCGGGCAATTGTGCCCTAGAATCTATGGGCTTGGATACTTTTGGTTTTGCGGGTGGACGTGAGGATGTTTGGGAACCAGAGGAAGACATCTATTGGGGTCCTGAAAGTGAGTGGCTTGGAGACAAGCGTTATACAGGTGACAGGGAACTGGAGAATCCCCTTGGTGCGGTTCAGATGGGTCTCATCTACGTTAACCCTGAAGGGCCAAATGGAAAACCTGATCCGGTTGCGGCGGCACGTGATATACGGGAGACTTTTGGCCGCATGGCCATGAACGATGAGGAAACGGTTGCACTTATTGCCGGTGGACATACATTTGGTAAAACACATGGCGCGGCCGATCCAAATCAATATGTTAGTGCAGAGCCTGCAGGAGCTACCATTGAGGAACAGGGCCTCGGTTGGAAGAATACGTTTGGTAGCGGAAATGCAGGTAATACGATTACCAGTGGTCTAGAAGGTGCATGGACTACAACTCCAACAAAGTGGAGTAACAACTTCTTTGAAAATCTGTTCGGTTTTGAATGGGAACTGACCAAGAGTCCGGCCGGTGCTTTCCAATGGCAGCCAAAGGATGGCCTGGGTGCGGGAACAGTGCCAGATGCCCACGACCATTCTAAAAGCCATGCACCATTTATGTTGACAACTGATTTGGCTTTAAGAGAAGATCCTGCCTATGAAAAAATTTCAAGACATTTCTATGAGAACCCGGACGAGTTCGCCGACGCTTTTGCCCGCGCATGGTTCAAACTGACGCATAGGGACATGGGCCCTATCACCCGTTATATTGGGCCGGAAGTTCCTAAAGAAGAACTGATTTGGCAAGATCCTATCCCTGCCGCTACATATACATTGATCAATGATAATGACATCACTGAATTAAAAAGTAGGATTCTTGCTTCGGGTCTGTCCGTGTCCGAACTGGTAGCTACTGCATGGGCCTCGGCATCCACTTTCCGTGGCTCCGATAAACGCGGTGGCGCAAATGGCGCACGTATTCGTCTTGCACCACAAAAGGATTGGGAAGTCAATAATCCCGCATTACTATCGAAAGTTTTGGAGACTTTAGAAGGCGTTCAAAAAGAATTTAACAGTGCTCAGTCCGGAGGTAAAATGGTTTCGCTGGCCGACTTGATCGTTTTGGGCGGAAGTGCTGGTATTGAGGAAGCTGCAAAGAATGGCGGCCATAATGTTACGGTACCTTTTACACCGGGTCGTACGGATGCTTCGGAAGAACAGACGGATGCAGCATCATTCGCTGCTCTGGAGCCGACTGCAGATGGGTTCCGAAACTATTTGAATACAGTGCATACTGCATCGGCAGAAGAAATGCTGGTTGATCGTGCTCAGTTATTAACGCTTACTGCTCCTGAGATGACAGTTCTGGTTGGTGGTCTACGTGTACTTAATGTAAACTTTGATCAGTCGGAACACGGTGTATTCACCAAGCATCAGGACGCGCTTACCAATGACTTCTTTGTAAATCTGTTGGATTTGGGAACAACTTGGAAAGCAAGGTCGGAAGACGAAAATGTGTTTGAAGGTCATAGTCGTGCTACCGGGGAACTTAAATGGACCGGCACACGGGTCGATCTCATCTTTGGTTCAAACTCGGAGCTTCGTGCCCTTGCCGAAGTCTATGGATGCGAAGATGCTCAAAAGCAATTCGTACAGGACTTTGTGGCCGCATGGTCAAAGGTAATGGACCTAGACCGTTTTGATTTAGCGTGATTACAACGCTGACCTAATAATTTAAAGTTAAGAGGTGGTCTGGCAACGGGCCACCTTTTTTATTGCTGTTTCCATTAATTCCGGTAGTGGGAGAGGGGGGAATGTCTACTTTCTACCATGATTAACCTAGGTACGTTCCAATGAATTCCGATTAGAAATTCAGCCACAATAAGCTATCCATGTGGTTAGCCATAATTTTTTTTGATGTGGTTTATAATATTTTGGCTGAACTTTTCACTCTTGATAAACTCCATTTCAAATTCTTCAAATTCTACTTTCAGAATTCCATTTTTCATTGCAGATTCTTTCCAATGTTGTAACGTTAACGTTTCATTTTCTGCAAATTCCAATAGGGATTTAATAATAAGGTTCATTTTATTTCTGCCAAATCTATCCTCAAAACATTTTAACATCAACGGGGCTAAGATATATCTGTATTTCTCTCCAATTTCATTTTTATGCTCAATTTTGTGTAAAGGAATAAAGCTATCTTCCTTAATGTTTTCCAGTTGCCCTGTTAAAACTTGTTTTAGAAACTCTTTTCCGCATAAATCTTCAGCTACGTTATAGGACAAATACTCGGCAAATGATTCTAGCCAAAACCAACTTAACTTTCCGGACGTTACGTTATTCCCAAAATAATTATGCCCAAACTCATGTCCAAAATATCGATAAATGTCATTGGAAAAGTTTCCTTTATCATCTAATATTTTGTCAAAGTTTAATCCGGTAAAAGCAAATGTAGGATAGGTGTTAAAACCCCAGCTACTCCCTTTTTTTCGCTTATTAATTGCTTTGTGGTTAATTAAGTAAATATGGTCGGTAAATTTTAGATCAAGGTTTTTGGATAGGTTGGATTTGATGGATTCTATATTCTTAAATACCTGCTCCGAAGTTTCTTTAGATACCGAAGTATTTATTATATAGTTTCCCTTATTTTCTATAAAATCATAGTTACCTACAAACAAGAATAAAGGGTATGCTTTTTTTGAAATAAAATGCGAAGTTTTTTCTTTTTTAGGAGCGGTTCCATTAATAAAAATGCTATTTCCTCCCTTTATACGGATAGTCAAATCATAGGTATAACTATGTAATAATTTGTCATTGGTAGCATCATAGATAACAGGATACCATTTCGCTTGTTCCGTTGCTCTTACCGTTTCATTATTAAAAGCAATTATACCTTTATGATCAAATCGATTAAAATCATTTTCATATACGGGAAAAGCTCCTTTATACGTTATATTGAATTCAGGAAGAATGTGGGTTGCCGAATCATTTTTAAAGGTATACGCTATGGCTTCTCCCTGCATTTTACCATTGTAATGTCCACTATAGTCGATCAATTCGTTTTTACTGTCCTTAAAATATTTAATATTCATTCCTTTATTGAGTAATATGCAATAATCCTTTAATTCAGGGATATTTGTCAGATTAAAATCACAATTAAATAACCCGCTGGTCATATCAATTTCTACGTTCCCTTTGATATGAATTTGCGCAGAAATGGTATTCGATGTTATCAAAATACAGGCAAAAATTAATGATAGTAAGTTGCTATTTTTCATTGGATTGATGTTGTTAGTTATGTTTTGATTATAGACATCAATTTTTCCCAAAGGTTACAGCTATAAATTATAACTAACGGTTTTGTGTACGAAATGTGGCGTAGGACATCTGCGCGGGCAGTGGGCAAGCTGAAGGGTAGGCGACACTAACTTTTTGGTTGGTCACAAGATGGATTTTTATATTTTGTTTTTAATGTATCATTTTTAAAAAACCAAATTCATCTGCCAGCTGTGGTTATAAGTTCTAAACTTTGGGTGAAGCACCAAACCCCGTATTGACCATAACCATTGTGGCTGTTGCACAACCATGTTTTTGATGATGAATCATAAAAATCTACCAAATCAAAAAATAACCACATCTGATAATCAGTCTATTAAGGATAACAAAAAAGTAAAAAACTTAGTTTTTAATGGATATTGTTAGTTGTACAACAGTCACCATTGTTAGCTGTAGTTTTATTTTATTTTTATCTCCTTAACCAAAGATGTAATGGGAATTGCATAAACATTCTCATTTCTAAATAGGAAAACTATATCCTTGGTTTTTCCAATTAACTTTCCAGTTTTTGTTTCATTGTCGGCTAGTGTAATCGTAATATTTTTTTGATCGATTACTTTTTTCCTGGTGTATGTGCCGTAATAATCAGCGGATATAAATAGATAGAGAATAAGGCTTAAAATAATTAGTACCGATCTATATATTTTGAACCAACTTTTCTTGTCAAGTCCAAAGTTAGCTATCGAGTAAAATTTTGGCCATTTTTTTTGCCACAACGAATCGAGATAGAATAATACGATAATGAATACAGTTGAGGCGGTTGCAAAAAGAAGTATGTAAAAATCAGAAAAAGGAGCAATTAAAAAGTCGAATACATCTGCGTAATCAAAAATATTTATATCAAATTCAGCATATTTTTGATAATTAAAAATCATTCCAATTCCAACAGCAAACACATAAGAAATTGTAATTACTGTTTGTATTTCTTTTAAAATTAATTCGTAAACATCTTTTATTAAACCTTCTTTCATTTTTTGAGATGGCTGCTAAACTACACGCTGTTCACAAGAGTACGGCGCAATATTTATAAAATATGGACAACATGACGTAAAAACACAGAAAACAATAGGCACAACAATTTTCCGTGAAGATTATTCTTCCTCGGTAGTATCCGTATCTTGCTCGATAGTCTCTTCAATTTCCCTATGGAGGTTGTTCTCCATAATATTTAGCTTTTTTAACTTGGCCTTCCATGTATCCAAAGCCTCCTTGTGATTGTTTATGTTTTTAATCACCTCCTGTACCACGGGGCTGTCCTCGGAGGCATTGGAAAAGAACTGCAGGTTGTTCTCTAATTGGCGTATCTCATTTTTACTCTCATCGATCTTACGTCTAATAAAAGTACGTTCGTTGGAGATTGCCCTTTCGTCGTCCCGTTTGGCCAATTGCTGTATCTTGTTACCGTATTTCAATAATTCCGATTCCTGTCGGCCAACGTTCAATTTTTTAAAGATGGCGTCCAAAATTTTATTGAACTTGGTATTAATGTTTTTTTTGTTGAAAGGAACCCTGCCATACGTTTTCCATTCTTCAATAAATCCTTTGACCGTATTCAGGTCTTCTTCCCTGTTTCCACCCAGTTCAAAGGCCTTAAGTTTGTCCAAACAGGCGCTTTTCTTCTCAAAATTTTCCATTTCTTCCTTCCGGGCCCCATTTTTTAAGGCGTGCAAACGGTCAAAATAATGGTTACATGCATTTTTAAACTCGTTCCAGATCTTATCGGAATATTTTCTAGGTACATGCCCTATTTTCTTCCAATCGCTCTGAATACGTTTCATTTCGGCCGTTGTGGTGTCCCAATCCTCACTGTCCTTAAGGGAAAGGGCTAGGTTCAGTAAGGCTCTTTTCTTATCCAGATTTTCTTGTTGATCTTTCTTAAGGCTCTTATAGAACGCATTTTTATTACGGTTAAAGTTCCTTACCGCATCTTTAAACAGGCTCCACGTTCTTTCATTTACTTTCTGGGGCACCTTACCGGCTTTAAAGAAAGTCTCCCGTAATTGTTCTATCTCCTTGATCTGTTGTTGCAACGCCCTGTGATTATTGGCAACGTTGGAAGATACCGCATTGATGGCATCAATAATTTTGGTTTTTTCCGCAAGGTTCTGTTCATAGACTTTATCCAGGTCTTTGTAATATTCCTGTCTACGTTGGTGCATGGCCTTGGTGGCATTGCTAAAACGTTCCCATATTTCCTCACGGTGTTCCTTGCCAACGGGACCAATGTCTTCTTTCCATATTTTGTGTAGCGTTTGAAGTTCGCGGAATGCATCGTTCAGATCCTCCTTTTTTACGAGTGCTTCGGCACGTTCCACAATTTTAAGTTTTTCCTCCAGGTTATGTTTGAAATCCAAATCCCGAAGCTCCCTGTTCAAATGCAGGAAATCATAGAAGATTTCAATATGGTGATGGTAGGTACGCCAAACATCGTTGTAGTTGTTACGGGGTATGGGACCGGCATTGCGCCATTGCTCTTGAATGTCCTTAAAGTTTTTATAGGTAGTATTGATGTCTTCCTCTACGTTTACCAAGCCCTTAAGTTTTTCAATAATTTCCAAGCGTTTGGTCAAGTTTGCCTTTAGGCTCTGCTCTAGACTTTTATAATACTGGTTCCGTTTTTCGCGATAGTCGGAATATACTTCGTTGAACTGTCTTTTGGTGACCGAATTGTATCGGAAATCTATTTCGTTGCCACCATTGCTTATAAATTCCTCTTTTTTGTGTTCTAAAAATTCCTGGAACTTCAAATCGAACTCGTACTTAATGCCATCTACGTGCTTTTTAATGGCCTGTACCTTTTCGTTCCGCACCAATTTCTGTAGTTCACCCACTAAATTCTCCATGGACATGGAATGATAGTCCAATAACGGGATACGGTGCCTGTGATGATTATCATCGTCCTCTGCGTCCTCTGCATTGGTTTCTTCTATTTCTTCCAATACGGCTTCTTCTTCCGGTTTCTTTTCAGTAGTTTCCACGGAAGTTTTTTCCTCGGTTACCAACGGAGGCTCTGGCGTCTCCGAACTTTTAGTTTCGGATCCCTCTTCGGCTGGTCGTGGTTCCGCTATTTCCGATACAGGGGCCTCTGAACCCTCTGTTGTTTTTGGGGCGACCTCTTTCTCCTCCACAGTTTCCCGGGAATTTTCATCATTTGGATTATCGGGGGCTATTTCAGTGCTTTTCGCGTCCTCCGCATTGGTTTCTTCCATTTGGTCCAATACGGTTTCTTCCGGTTTCTTTTCAGTAGTCTCCACTGATTTTTTTTCCTCGGTTACCAACGGAGGCTCTGGCGTCTCCGAACTTTTAATTTCTGATACCTCTTCCGCTGGTTGCGGTTCCGTTATTTCCGAAACAGGCGTTTCCGAATCCTGCGCTACTTTTTGGCCAACTTCCTTCTCTTCCGCAGTGTCCCCGGAATTTTCATGACTTGGATTATCGGGCGTTATTTCAGTGCTTTTCTCTGAATCTGATGGTGTTTCAGTAGTTCCTGAACTTTCCTCTCCCCCTACATTTTCATGTAGTTTCTGATCTTTCTCTTCCAACATGTTAAATGTTTATCGATTGATGCTAGGATTCTATCGTAAGATACTAACAACAGTCCTAACAGCAAAGGTAATGAATCTTCTTTTAGGGATTTTCGTAAGAAAATGTGAAAATAATAGGATGTAAAATCTCTTCTTCCTAGGGCGATTTGTCTTAAGAATTCCAGATTTCCCAAGCCTTTTCGGCCTGTAGTTCCAACATTCGTAGTCCATTATGGATCGCTGCCTTTCTCATGGCTCCCTCTTCCAAAAAAGCGGTCCTTGCCGGGTTGTAGATCAAATCAAAAAGTAAATGTTGTTTTCCTATAAAAGTATAGGGGATATCCGGCTTGTCATCTATACGAGGGTAAGTACCCAAGGGGGTACAGTTCACTAAAACGGTATATTCTTTTAGGACGGTTCCGTTAAGGTCTTTATAGCTTAATTGATGGTTCTCCGGTTTTCTGGAAACAAAGGTGTATTGAATTCCCAATGTTTCAAAAACAAATGCAACTGCCTTGGAGGCCCCTCCCGTTCCCAAAAGCAATGCCTTGGTATGCCATTTTTCTAAAAGGGGTTCAATGGATTTTTGAAAACCATAGACATCCGTATTATAACCCTTTAAACCCTTTTCGGTAAACTTAATGGTATTTACGGCGCCTATTTTCTCCGCTTCCGGATGTAGCTCTTTCAAATAGGGCAGGATAGCCTCTTTATAGGGTATGGTTACGTTTAATCCTTTTAGATCATTGGTGTTTTTGATTAGGTTTTTGAATTCACCGACCTCTTGCAGGTCGAAATTTTCATACGTATGGTCGTTCAGGGATAAATCCAAAAATTTCCGGGTAAAATATCCCTTGGAGAAGGAGAAGGAAATATTCCTTCCGATCAGACCAAATCTATTTTTTGTGCTTCCTATTTTTTCCATACCAATCCAAAGCTAATAATATACTTATTCCAAGTGCTATAAAAAATAGGGCCCACCATGATTCCGTATTTGAAAAATCCGGAAAATAGCGCTCAAAATTTACAATTATCTCATTGCCATCGGAATCCAAAACGGCATTTCCCAAGGCGTCAGTTTTAAACATGGTCCTTTTCCATGGCCAGACTACTCCCAGCGAACCGGTGATAAAGCCTAGTATGACCGCTGTAGTTATATGTTTGTAATGCTTTAGTACATATCCCAATATGTGCGATATGGTAACCAGCCCAACGGCAGAACCTGTCGTGAAAACCGTTAACACCTTTAAAGTGGTCAATCGATCGGAATTTTTTATAAAACTAAAATCGCCTTTTAAAACTTCCGCGAACGTATCGTATAGTGCATTTACCGAATCTACCAATAGGAGTACGTAATTGCCCAATAGGATCAGAATGAAAGAACCGGACAAACCCGGTAAGGTCATCCCCGAAACACTTATCATACCACAGAAAAAGATAAAAATCAGGTTGTCATTTTCCTTGGCCGGACTCAAAAAACTGATGGATATTCCAATGGCAAGACCCAGGATCCCCGCCGGTACGGTCCTTTTGTTCCAATGTTTAAAATCTTTGGAAATATAATGGATAGAACCGATGATCATTCCAAAAAATGCGGCCCAAACGAAAAGTTCTTTTTTTTCCAGAAAAAAGTCGAGCAGTTTGGAAACACTGAAATAACTTACCAACATACCGAATATCAGCAATGATAAAAACTGACCGTTGACATAGCGGTAAAAACTCCTAAACCTACCGTTGATCAATAGTTTAAAAGCTTTTAAGTTTATTTTCTGTAGGGAATAGATGAATTCTTCGTAAAACCCTCCAACAAATGCTACAATACCCCCGGAAACCCCTGGGACCTTGTTTGCGGCGCCCATGAACAATCCCTTGATTACCAGAAAAAATTTATCCAAAAATGTCCTTGGTGCTTGCATATGGGGTTTACCATTATTTTTTTGAAGCTATTTTTTCCAGTATAAAAATAAGGGAAAATCCAGTGATAGCCAGAATTACGGCATACATTAATTGGGGATCCCCGTTAAATGTAAAAGGGGAAATACTTTCTTCGCTTACGGGTATGATTTTTTCTCCAAAAACCTTGGTTTTCAACACTTTTTTCCAAGGCCATATTTTGTTTAGGGACCCAAGGATAAAACCTGTTAAAAGGGCCAAGGTTAGGTTTTTATAATGGTTGAACATCCATTTTAACAACCTTGCGAAGCTCAACAGGCCAAAAATAGCGCCTATGGCCACTGTGGCAACGATGGTTAGATCCCGTTCATGTACGGCGTCCAAAATAGTTTTGTAAGAACCTAGGAGCACTAAAATAAATGCGCCCGATATTCCGGGAAGAATCATGGCACATACGGCCAATGCACCTGATAGGAAGAGAAAAGGAATACTGGCTGTATTTTCTATAGGTGGTAGAATTGTGATATAATATGCAATTGCGGCTCCTAAGACCAGCATGATCAGGGTTCCTAAATTCCATTTTTCAATGGCCTTGCCTACAAAAAAAATGCTTGCCAATACCAAGCCGAAAAAGAAGGACCAAAGGAGAATAGGCTCATTCTCCAGTAACCAACTAACAAATGTTGCCAAGGAAAACAAGCTGATAAATATGCCCAGAAAAAGGGCCGATAGAAAGTTGCCGTTCAGTTGGGTCCAAAATGCCTTGGGTCCTTCCTTTCGAAGCGTTTTGAACAGTGAAAGATTTATCTGGTTGATCGAGGTGATGAGTTCCTCGTAAATCCCTGAAATAAATGCAATTGTTCCTCCGGAAACCCCTGGCACCACATCGGCGGCACCCATAGCCATTCCTTTTAAGGTAATAAAAAAATAGTGTAAAGGTTTTCTACGCTCCATAAAAATTGAAAAAGCAAAAATAGTTTTTTTATCTGGAAGCTGTTTTGGAATCTACCTCCACTTTTGGCAGCTATGTTCTATGAGGTCCAGAGAAGTAGTTTCTATGTGTTATAGACTGCGGTGTTGGAAAAGTAAGACCGCGCATTGGAACAAATGGACTAAGATGCTTTTTTTGTATCTGAGATTATATTTTGGGTCCAATCGATACTATAAAATTGGGGAAACTCTGTTTGGAAAAGAGCAAGTTTTTCAGTATCCAATTTTAATGCGTTCACCAAGTTTTTTTCTGCATTGATCTTATCGTGTAGTAATAGGTAAACCCCGGTCATTTTATAAAGGATTTCCGCTTTTTCAGGATAAAACTCCAATCCCTGGATGAGAATTTGTATAGCTGAATCCAAATCCTTGTTCTGCATGACCACATCGGTCCAATTCAACCAGGTGTCCAGCTCATAATTTCCTAAATCTACTGCTTGCTTATAGGCAAAATCTGCCTCATCATAGTTCTCCAGGGCCGTATGTATCCTTCCACACGTCTTCCAATACAACGGATTTTCACCATCAATATTTATAGCCTTATTGATATAGTAGTAGGCTTTTTCGTAGTTTTCCTTTTTGAAATAAAAATCAGTTATGGCCAACCATCCCTTATCCAGAAGCGGGTCTTCATGTACCGTATGGTAATAATAGTATTTGGCAAGATCGTCGTTCATTAACTTTTCATGGCATCTACCGATACGCAAGTAAGCATGCGAAGTTGGATCTTCTATAGTAATGGTCGTTTCATAATTCTCAATGGCCTCGTTATATTTTCCCAACTTTTCCAGCACCTTGCCTTTTTCAAAATAGGCGCCTATAAAGGAATCGTCCGAGATAATTGCAAAATCAAAGGCCGTTAATGCTTCCTGATACATCTGTTTTGTAAAATACTGCTTGCCCAATTGATGCCACGCCACTTCGCAATAGGGATTTCTTTCCAAGAAATCATTCAAATAGTAAATAGCACCATCGTAATCCTCCAAAAATTCAAAGCAATAGATAACATTATAAAGCGATGAATAATCCTGCTCGTCAAAGGAAACACATTTTATAAAATTCTCCTTGGCAAGCTGAAAATTGTCCATAAACAAATATTCCATCCCAAGAAGGGAATAGATATCCAAACTGTCGCGGGATATTTCAAGAGCTTTTTTCAACAGGGTTACCGCAGCCTCATGGTTGTCTTTTTTAGAATAAATGTTGGCTCGTTGTATATAGATTTCTTCATTGGAACTGGCCAATAGTTGCAATTCGTTCAACAGTTGTTCCGCTATTTCCAATTTATCCTCAAAGACAAGGACTTCTATATGCAACAATTTGAGTTCTATGGAGTCCGGATGTTGTTGTAATCCAATTTTAATCCCCTTTTTAGCCAGTGATACCTTACCATTATTGAGATAGTGATGAATAATATCTTCAAAATCCTCCGCATCAAAGAAATAGACATCGTCCGTCTTTAACATGGATTCAAATTTGGCTATGGGTCGGTTAGGTCTTTCGTTAGGATTTAACGCCATAGGAACGTTTTAGTTAAACTATGGAATTAAAAGTAGCCTTTTGAGGCTAGCATTTATTCCAAGTTGGAGCTATATTATTAACAAATTAGTTAACAAATTATTGTACATAATCATCTAAAACCCGAAGGATTAGGGTACATCCCTCTTTAATTTCCATATCGGATATGGTGAGTGGGGGAGAGATGCGAACCGCTTTAGGTTCGAACAGCAGCCAAAAAAGTAATAACCCTCTTTTGGCACAGGTGTGCACTAAATAGCTGGCCATTTCCGGGCTTTCCATGATCAGTGCCAGCATTAGTCCCCTTCCCCTTATTTCCTTCACGTGTTTATGTTGCAACAATGTTCTTATTAGTTTTTCTTTCATTATGGTCTCTGTAATCAAACTACTTTCGGTAAGTTCCTTCAGGGTGGCCAAAGCCGCCGCGGCAATGACCGGATTTCCACCAAAAGTAGTAATATGCCCTAGTTTGGGATTATCCTGAAGTGTATCCATCATCGCTTTTGAAGCCGTAAACGCACCCGCCGGAAGTCCGGAAGCCATTCCTTTGCCCATGACTAGGATATCCGGGATACAATCGTAATGCTCAAAAGCAAAGAGTTTTCCCGTACGGCCGAATCCCGGCTGTATTTCATCAAGGATCAATAGGGCGCCAACTTCATTGCAGCGTTCCCTCACTTTTTTTAAATAGCCCTTTTTGGGTTGAATGAATCCTGCACCTCCCTGTATAGTTTCCAAGACTACGGCCGCCGTTTTTTCGCAGATTTTTTCCAATTCTGAGGCTATATTGAAATGAATGAAGGCAACATCAGGAATCAAAGGTCTGAAGACACTTTTACGTGCTTCAAAACCCATGATGCTCAAACTGCCCAGCGTATTCCCATGATAGCCATGGTGCGCGGCAATGATCTGTGTGCGCCCTGTATATCTACGGGCCAATTTTAATGCCCCTTCTATGGCTTCCGTACCGGAATTTACCAAATAAGTGGTCTCCAAAGGTGCAGGTAATACCTCCGCCAAAAGTTTGGTATAGGCAACTGCCGGTTTTTGAATATATTCTCCATAAACCATTACATGCATGTACTGTTCCGTCTGCTTTCGAATGGCCGCCACTACTTTGGGATGACAGTGCCCCAAGCTGCAAGCCGATACTCCCGCTACAAAATCTAGATACGCATTGCCTTGGGTATCATAGATATAGCTGCCCTTTGCATGGGAAACCTCCATAGCCATCGGATGTGGAGTAGTCTGTGCCTGGTATGTAAAAAAGTCTTCCTTCATAGCGCTATTGGACTTTTTTGACGGGAAGGCTCTTTTTGGGTTTTGTGGATCGGTCGTTGGTTCTTGGAATGTCATTAACGGGATCTCCTTCATTTTGCCTACGTTCTTCCTCCTCTGCATCAATATCTATGGGATTGTCTATACCACGAATGATGACCAATTCAACATTATTGTCATCCTCATCAAAAATATCGTCCTTGGTCAATATACGTTCGTCGCCTCGCCAAATGAAACCTTTTAATTTACGGGCGTTTTCGGGCAAGTCCGTTTCCGGGAAAATATCTCCGTCCGGATTTGTAAAAAAGGTAATATCCTCAATATCATTGTTCGCCATGATTAGACGTATTTCACTGCAGATGGTCTTATCGATACCAATGAGTTCATCATCATCATTATACATATAGTAAATAACCTCGGTATTTTTGATCAGGTCAATGATTTTCAGTTCGTTTTCAATGAATTGCCCGAACAGGTCCTTGCCCTTGGCTTGGTTATACCCCTCCATACTGATACTGTCCAAGGATATTACGAACGCATTGTTCAGTACTTTGAGGGAATCCAGTTTTTCGGTTTCCTTATCCGTTAAAAGGTGAATGCTATCACCGGTCATTTGGTTTTCCCCGTTCCATAGGATAGGCTCCGTTATGAGCTGGGTGATTCCCGTTCTTTGGTCAAAATGTATGGAATCACATTTTCCACTGAGATCGGTCTTGTAAAACTTTGCGTTTCTAAAGGCCCTTAGTATACGTGCCTCCGGTTTGCCCGTCACCATTAGGGTATCTCCATGCATATATAGGGAGTCCTGTTCCACCAGGTTGACCGAAACGGCACGTTTGGTTGCAAAAAGGGAGTCCTTTGCTTTAAACACTTCCGCATAATGCGCCCTAATAATTCCTTGGTTGATGGTATCCGTAATCTTTATATTGTTGGTAGCGGATGCAAATTCGCTAACTTTATCAAAATAGACACTATCCCCCTCTATGATTCTATTATTATAATCTATCCGTGTATTTTTGATGCCATAGCCGCTTTCTATTTTGGTATCGTAAAATCCGCGCTCGCAATAGATTTTATAGGCTTCCCCGGTAATAGTAGAAGGTCCGTACATATAGGCATTCTTGGAAGTGGTATAATAATCCAATTGCTCCGATTCCATCGTATATTCCGGATTTCGTATAAAAACACTGTCCAAAAACTGATATTTTTTGGTAATCATATAATAGCGCCCTATTTCGCTGGTCAGGGTATTGGCAGAATCCACTACCGTACCCGAGCTGTCGTAGTAGGATTCCTGTTTTTCCCTATCAAAGTAAAGGGTGTCCGTTCGCAAGGTCATATCCGTATTTTTTAATACTACGCTTTCCCATGCCTTGGCCAGTTTTATATTACCGTCATAATCAATTTTCCCACTGGTCATTTGGACGGAATCCCCCTGTTGTAAACGAATATTGCCAATGGCCTTTAGCCTGTTCTCCTTCTGGTAAAAAATAGCGATATCACACCATAGATCGGCGCCTTGATGTTCAAATTGTACCTGTCTGTCGTCCTTGCTAAAGATTGATGCACCGGGGTATTGCGCCTCGTTTTTGGTAAAGTTTGCCCCATACACAATATTGATCTGCTTTGCTTCCGGAGGTTGCTCCTGTGCTGTGACCGTGATAAGGGAAACAAAAAATGAGAATACAATTAAAAATCTAAACTTGAACAATTATATGGATTTTGAGCAAAAATATGATTTTTTTGAAGTTAGGTGTGAAAGATTGGGATAGATTTAGGAAGATAAGCAAGGCAGATAACATAAGTATTCCACTTAACAGCAGAGTTAAAATGGTTGTTTGTGCTTACCAAGCTTCTTCATAACCTAAATCTTGATAAATTTGTAGTGAAACCTTTTAAATCTTCGATATTATAGGAAATAGACCCATTTATTAAATAAACGGGCATAGTAACTTTTGTTATTTCAGGCTTTTCCAACTGAATTAGTTTCCACATGATTTGGTTGTTCTCCGAATTGTCATTGATATCCATTAGTTTAAAGGGGATTTTATTGTTCTGCATATACGTGAATGCATAATTGCACCTTGGACAACCATTATCATAAAATAATACTATCCCCTTATCAAGGTCTTTAATACTTTTAAGGTTTGTTTTCTTAACAGCTCGTTCTGGGTTCTAAGCTCTGCCGACGTAGGCTTTGGGACAAAGGAGTAATTTGTGGAATAGGACCATTTTTTACCTTTAGCAAATGATAAGCGTACCATTACAATAGTATCTTGGGCCGCGATAAATTTTGTAATGGGTCCACTGTATCCTATTAAGTTGGTCGTATCAATTTCTAACGTTACTTTTTGCTGTATTTGGGAACGGTTAATGCCCTTGAATACCAAGTCCTTCGAAGACTTGGTAACTATAACTTCAATAGGTTTTTCTTGTAAATGAAACAATATAAAATGGGTCGCGAAAAATAAAAACAAAATGATCTTTATCATGGTTTTCTTAAAATCAGATTGGATTTTATGCGTTTAGAGCAAATTAAAAGTTAGAAAAACCAACCGCTATACCCTACTTTCAATAGTATCCAAGCAAGAAGTTCATTAGTTTCAGAGTTAAATATTGGATATTCCTAAAGAATATTAAGATACCTTTTTATGATATCTAATTTCCTACTAGGTCAAAAGTTAGATAAAACCCTGATGTTTCTCCTTGTCTTAAAAAAATCCAAGACAATAACTTGTCACTATTGGGGTCAAATAATAAGGTGCCCAAAGGATTTTCAGGATCGCTTTTTAGGTAATAGGCCATAACATATGGCAGGTTATCTTTTTGAGATTTGATAAAGTATTTGAACAATTCATTTTCCTTATAAAATCTCATAGGTTTGGCATCCAGATTCTCAATTCCTATTGAATCCAAAGTCTTCCTAAAACTCCTAAAGTATCCATCAAAATATTTTAACCTGCTCTGCGACCTTTTTTTATTTGAGTCATTCAGAACATAATCTAATTCAATGTATTTTTCAAACAGTATTTGTTCGGATATTTGAGAATCATCCTTTTGATATGTATACTGTGCCAGTTTTTTTAAGTTTTCATACCTCCGTTTTTCATCGGAAGTCCAATCCTTTTGGTTGTTTTCTTGACAGTTAGCCTGAAAAAACATCAATATCCCTATTATAAAATACTTCATATCATTATTTTTTAGCATCCACTTTTTTTACTTTGAGCAGTTCCTCCAGTCTTCTTTATGGTAATTCCATTACCTGATTCCATATTCCGTAATACTTCACCCAATTTGCCAGGATTCTCACCACCCGAGGCGGGAATTGTTGGATAAAGTCCCCATGCATTAGGTATTCCCATTCCCGCTAAATTACCCAATTCCCTAGCATAATCAGTACAGTTGTATGAACTTAAGTTATAAGTGTCATTCATGTTGGTTGCAGCATTAATAATATTTTTCAAAACGGTGCCGGTAACAGTTTTGGAAATACTTATATCATATATGTGACTACCGTCATTACCAGCTATACTGGGGCCACCTATAGCTTTTGGCCCTCTACCTTTGGGATAAAAACCAAAAGTACTCGTCTTTCCATTTTGAGATATTGAAACAAAAGCATGCCCAACATACCCCGATGTGCTTATTGGTTGTGCAGTACCTTCCTTGGGTTGATCTGCATAAATTGTAATGGTAGCTGGTTTGGAAGTGTCATAACATTTTAAGAATTCCGCTAAGTCTTCTATTGGAGTATCAGGTCCAAGTTCTTCCAAAATAGCTTCCTCATTCCAAAAAACTACCTCATTGATCGGGAACAACAATCTATCCTCTGGGCAATCACCATCCTTTGATACTGAAGACCTTTTAAATGTGCCATCGGTTCCAAATGGTCCGAAATCACCATCACCGACCTCTACGAAAGCCTGGGTACCTTGGCCGGCACCGCCCCCATAATCAGATGCATAAAGCACCCAATAGGAATAGTAACTTCCCGGATCAAATCCGGTACCGTCATAATCCCCGCCATGAGTACCACCTCCAGAACTTCCTCCACCCCTTCCACCACTGCTACCATCCGCATGGGCCTCTATACAGGGTTCCTCAATAGTTTTCCCTAAGATGGGGCTACCTTCAATAAAATTGTCCAATGCATACATTTTTATGGTTCCTTTAAAACGAGCATCTGGTCGGCTAGTCGTTATATAAGTGTGGTAATAGTCTTTGTCTACCTCGTAACATAAAACCATTGGTTCTCTTTGTTTACCATCGGCAGTTACCTTGGCTATCACGTTATAGAAAATGTTGTAAGGGGTGTCCGGAACATACATCCGCACGGAATAGGTTTTATTGCCAACGGAATCGATTACCGCCAAAATACGGTTTTCATCGAGCATCGCATCTTCCCCATTACTCTTGGAAGACCACTGTAATTTTGATTTTCCGGTAATTCCTTCAAGACTTTCAACAAAGGACGGGATTTTGTCCGCGTATAAGATTCCAATTGAATATTAGGAGATTCCGTGACCGCCGATTGTTCCAATTGCAGGATTTCCTCGTTCTCACAGGATTGAAAAAGCACAAAACCGATCGCCATAAGGCATAAAAGTGCAGTTTTTTTCATAGGTATTGAGTTTTTAGGATTAATTATTTCAACAAGTTTATTACCTAAAAACACTTTGTAACTCCCATATTTTGGAATAGTTTAAAATTCGGGACTAATTTTATTCTTTAAATCAGTTTTGAAATTTGAAGGAGTGGTTCCCGTATGTTTTTTGAAAGCTTTGAAGAAAGTAGATTTAGAGTTAAAACCAGATTCCAGTCCAATGGCGGCATTGGTATAATTTTGAAATTCGTCGTTTAACAATAATTCTTTTGCCCTATATATTCTTAGCGTATTGATATACTCATTAAAGTTCATCGACTTTTTTTCGTTAAGTATTTTGGAAAGATAGTTTGAGGAGAATCCCATTTTTTCAGCTATATCGGATTGTTTTAATTCAGGATTCAAGTACAATTCCCCGTCTTCGACCAATACCTTGAATTTTTCCAAAATTGAGGAATCTTTTTTGGTAGATGTATCAAGTACCGGCCTGGTTGGTCTTCTTTTGTGAATGTTCTCTCTTTCCTTATGGATATTCAACTGATGAATGGCTACGTAACCCAACCAATACAACAAAAAGGATATGCTTAACCATAGTATATAGAATAAATATTTAATTTTTTCATTTAGATATAACGTTATGGACAAAGCAATTAACCACAAAATACAGATGATAAAACCGATACACAACAATCGTAATAGCCAATCTGTTTGAATCCTATTCTTTACTCCTTCGGTTTTCAATTTTTTTTGGAAGCGTATAATTTTTTTATATGATGAATAGACAATGATGAAATTGAACACAAAAGAGCAGTAATCCAAATACAGAAAAAAACCACGTTCATAATGTGTAGGGATTTGGTAGGAAGTTCTATAAGAAAGAAAAACTTGAAAAGCATGAAGAGCAATAATTAGAAAAAAGGGGAAAATAAAAGTATTTTAGTTTTTTGATTGACCCTGTTCTCATTCAGATATCGTGAAACAAACACATAAAACATAGGCATAATCAACCATTGCCAAGGAACAAATATGTGTCTAATTTTTAATATATCATTTTCTATAAGCCAATATTGCATGTTACTTAAAGAAAGGAAAAGAACCACTAAGGCGATGTATTTACTGGTATTGGATTTGTATTTGTTATTATAAAGAATGACAAATGTGAAGATGAATCCTTGGATTACACCACTGATTATAATAAGATTGAATAAGCCTAAGTTCATTTTCCATCAGATATTAGCTACAAGATAGAAAATATAATACTTATGTAAATAGAGAGTTTAAACTTAACAATTTTTTAATAAGGCTTATAAATACATCTGTTGGATCTATCGATGTATCGTCTGCGTTCGATCGGGGCCTACGGATACTATCCTGATCGGCACTTGCAGTTCCTTTTCCAAGAAATCGATATAGGCATTTAAGTTCTCGGGAAGTTCTTCGGCCTTGCTCATTTTGGTAAGATCCTTGTCCCAACCCTTCATTTCCGTATAGATCGGTATCACATTCTTCGCTTCTATATTATAAGGGAGATGGGTAATCTCTTTTCCCTTGTAGGTATAGGCGGTACATACTTTTAGTGTTTTAAATCCGCTTAATACATCTCCCTTCATCATCATCAGCTGGGTTACCCCGTTGATTTGTACCGCATATTTTAGGGCTACAAGGTCTAACCAGCCACAGCGTCTCGGTCTACCTGTGGTAGCGCCAAATTCATTTCCTACCCTGCCCATGGTCTCCCCATCTTCATCAAAAAGCTCCGTAGGGAAGGGGCCACTGCCAACTCTAGTGGTATACGCCTTAAAAATACCGAATACTTCGCCAATGGCATTGGGAGCCACCCCGAGTCCGGTACATGCCCCGGCCGCAGTAGTATTGGAAGAGGTTACATATGGATAGGTGCCAAAATCAATATCCAATAAGGAGCCTTGGGCCCCTTCGGCCAATATTTTTTTACCGCTTGCCCGGGCTTTAAAAAGATATTCCTCGCTATCTATAAAAACAAGTGCTTTGAGTTCCTCTACGGCAGCATAAAATTCCGTTTCCAATTCCTTTAAATCATATTCTATATCTACGTTGTAGAAACCGATCATGGCCTCATGTTTATTGGCCAAAGTGCGGTATTTTTTCTTCCAATCACTGAATTCCAAATCTCCGATACGCATTCCGTTACGACCGGTCTTGTCCATATAGGTAGGCCCAATGCCCTTTAGCGTGGATCCAATTTTTGCTTTTCCCTTGGAAGCCTCAGAGGCGGCATCCAATAGCCTATGGGTGGGGAGGATCAAATGTGCCTTTCGCGATATAAAAAGTTTGGACTTTATATCGAGGTCGAATTTTTTTAGATTGTCCAGCTCTTTTTTGAAAATGACAGGATCTATAACCACGCCATTACCGACAATGTTTATGGCATTCTCATGAAATATCCCTGATGGTATGGTATGCAGTACGTGTTTTATTCCATCGAATTCCAAGGTATGTCCTGCATTCGGCCCTCCTTGAAAACGGGCGATTATATCATAGTTTTTGGTAAGTACATCAACGATTTTTCCTTTTCCCTCGTCTCCCCACTGTAGTCCTAGTAGTAAATCTACTGCCATGTAAGTAATTGGTTAATTGTTTGTATTTTCTTCTTTGTTTTTGGTGCCGTAGAAGTACAAAGAATGATTATTTATTTTGATGTCGAAAACCTCCTCGATCGTTTTTTTTATGGATTGGATCCGCGGATCGCAGAATTCCATCACCTCACCGGTATCGGTAAGGATAACATGATCATGCTGCCGGTCAAAATAGGATTTTTCGTATTGTGCCTGGTTTTTTCCAAATTGATGTTTACGGACCAACTTACAATCCAATAAAAGCTCAATGGTGTTGTAGAGAGTAGCCCTGCTCACCCTATAGTTTTTGTTCTTCATCATGATGTAGAGCGACTCTATATCAAAATGGTCATCATGTTCATAGATTTCTTGTAATATGGCGTAGCGTTCGGGTGTTTTTCTATGCCCGTTATCCTCTAAAAAAGTAGTGAAGACGTTTTTTACAATTTCTTGGTCTTTATTGGTGCCCATAGCAAAATTACCTGCATTAATTTACAAATGTACAGTTAATATTATAGTAATCCGAAAGTTTTTAATCCTAAGAATTCCCCAATGTTTACATAAGATCTGCCCGTTGGCGGACATAGATAATGGATTCAAGGAAATCTTTTATGAACAGCATGGCCTATACATCAAGAATACCGTATTTTTAAAAAATACGCTTACACCCGGGTTACTTTGTCAATACCGCTGATGCGTTTTAGGTTATCCATCAATTTTTTTAAGATAGCCTTATTTTTTACCACAACGGTAATCCGTCCCGAGAAAGTGCCACCGTCCGTACCAAAGTTGAGGTTGCGCATGTTTACATGCATATTATCGGAAATGACCTCCGTAATCTCGTTGACAAGCCCTAAATTATCTATTCCGGCGAGCTTTATATCTGCGGTAAATACTTCTTGACTAGAATCTATCCATTTGGCACTTATAATTCTATATGCATAATTGGATTGTAAGGATATGGCATTGGGGCAATTCTTTTTGTGTACTTTTATCCCTTCGTTGACACTTACAAAACCAAAAACTTCGTCCCCTGGAATGGGATTACAGCACTGGGATAATTTGTAGTTCAATTTCTCTTCTTCCTTACCAAAGACGAGCATATCGTATTTAACCGTGATCTCTTCCTTATTAATGCCTTCGGGAACGGGTTTTCTTCGTATTTTATTCTTAAAAAAACTAATGAAGGCATTGTTATAAGAGGAGGCAAAGTCTTTGATCATATGATTGTCTATTGCCCCTATGCCTACCCTGTAGAAAAGATCCAAACTTGTCTTTAACTTAAAAAAGATGACCATTTTGTTGATGGTATCCTCGTTAAGATTAATTTTTTGGGATTTTAATTTTCTTCTAAGGATTTCCTTGCCGTCCAAGGCTACACTTTTCTTTTCTTCGCGCAAAGAGGATTTAATCTTGGACCTTGCCCTTGCCGTAGCTGCATAATCCAACCAACTTTGATTGGGTTTGGCACTTTCCGAGGTTATAATCTCTACCTGATCACCACTGTTCAAGGCTGTATTCAAGGGTACAAGTTTTCCATTGACCCTGGCACCTCTGGTACGCATCCCGATTTCCGTATGGATATGAAAAGCAAAATCCAAGGGCGTGGCCCCCTTGGGCAACGACTTTAATTCTCCCTTTGGGGTAAAAACAAAAATCTCCTTGGAATAGAGATTCAATTTAAATTCCTCAACAAAGTCTACCGCATTGGTATTGGCATTTTCCAGGGCTTCCTGCAATCGGTTAAGCCATGTTTCTATGCCCTGCTCCTTTTGGTCTCCATGTTTATATTTAAAATGCGCCGCATATCCTTTTTCGGCAATTTCATGCATACGTTCACTACGGATCTGTACCTCTACCCAATTGCCCTTGGGTCCCATAACGGTAATATGCAAAGCTTCGTAACCGGTTGATTTTGGTGAGGATATCCAATCCCGCAGCCGAATGGGATTGGGGGTGAAATGATCGGTGACGATCGAGTATATTTTCCAGGCTAAAAACTTTTCGTTTTGCCGATCCGATTTGTAAATGATCCTGATGGCAAATTTGTCATAGATTTCATCAAAGGATACATTCTGTACGGTCATTTTCCGACGAATGGAATGAATGGATTTTGTCCTTCCCTTAATCGTATAATTAAGCCCTTCCTTATCCAACGAATCCTTGATGACCTTGGTAAAATCGTCTATATAAAGTTGTTGTTGTTCCTTGGTATCCTCAATTTTTCCCTGGATATCACTATATACCTCGGGTTCTGTATATTTAAGGCTAAGGTCCTCTAATTCTGTTTTTATATTGTAAAGCCCTATCCTATGGGCCAAAGGGGCATAGATATATAAGGTTTCCGAGGCAATTTTTACCTGTTTTTGCTCCGGCATGGAATCCATGGTAAGCATATTGTGGTAACGATCGGCGATTTTGATGATGATTACCCGTACATCATCATGAAGCGTGAGCAACATTTTTCTAAAATTCTCTGCCTGTTGGGATATATTCATATCCTTTTTCAGGTGGGCTATCTTGGTAAGGCCATCAACGATCCTAGCTACCGTCTCCCCGAACATGCGTTCAATATCATCCAAGGTGTATTCGGTATCCTCCACCACGTCGTGCAGTAGGGCGGAAGCAATGGAAACCGCATCCAACCCTATCTCGGAGGCCACGATTTTCGCTACGGCGATAGGATGGAAAATATAGGCTTCCCCTGATTTTCTCCGTTGATTTTTATGCGCATCTACGGCCACATCAAAAGCGGAGCGTATCAGTTTTTTATCCTCTTTGGTAAGAGCCTGATAGCTTATGCGTAGCAATTCCTTGTATTGCTTGGCAATTTCTTTGTTCTCCTTTTCTATGGCGGCTTCCGTCATCATAATATTAAAAGTAGCATAATCTTAGATAGTAACCTACAAAAATTATGCCTTTAAGTTCCGTATTCTAGCAATGAGCGGTGGGTGTGAATAGTGCATAAACACATAGGCGGGATGGGGGGTAAGATTGCTTAAACTATTTTTTGAGAGCTTTTTTAAGGAACTGATCAATGGTGATGCCGCAAAGGTATTTTTGGCATAGTCATCTGCCTGATATTCAAATTTTCTGGACAGATAATTCATGATGAGTCCCGTTATTTCCGAAATTGGGCTATACAAAATTGCAAAACCGATAAGCGCTGCATGAAAACTTGGAATGGTGACGCCTATTGCCAATGAAACTTCTGGATTATTTATAAAAATAGATAGAATAAAAAGGGTCAATCCTGTCAGTAAGATCGATGCCGTTAAATTAAAAATAACATGTTTTCTTTTATAATGTCCCACCTCATGGGCCAATACCGCTACAATTTCTTCCTCTTCCAAATCTTTGATCAAGGTATCGTACAAGGTTACCCTTTTTTCTTTTCCAAATCCGGAAAAATAGGCATTTGCCTTGGTAGATCTTTTAGATCCATCGATAACAAATATATTTTTGAGTTCAAAGCCTACTTTTTGTGCATACCCTTCTATTTTATGCTTTAGACTACCTTCTTCCAGAGGTGCTTGTTTATTAAAAAGTGGGACTATAAGTCTGCTGTAGAAAAGATTCATAAAGACGGAGAATACAGCAATGACACCCCAGGCATATATCCAAAAATCGGTGCCTGCCCATTGAAAGAACCAAATGATCAAGGCAAGCAGAAGACCTCCCAGTAGAGCGGTCATTAACCATCCTTTTAGTTTATCCAAAAAGAAAAGTTTTTTTGTAGCAGTATTAAAACCGAACTTTTCCTCTATCACAAAGGTTTGGTAATAGGAAAGGGGGGTGCTTATGATATCGCTTCCGATCATGATGATACCAAAGAAAATCAAAGCCGTTCCTATAGCGTTGTCCGTAATGCTCCTTGCCATGCCATCTATCCAATCAAATCCCCCAAAAATCAAAAAAGCCAAGGTCAGCCCCAGCGAAAAAACGGAGGTTACCATACCAAATCGGTAATTGGTCTTTTTGTAATCCTGGGATTTTTGGTATTCTTCCGGATCAAATACATCGTTCAATTCTTCCGGTACGGGATCGGCATACTTTTTAGAATTCAGATAATCCAAAATAGCCTCTAGTAGAAATTGGATGATCAAAATGGATATGATGATATAGAATAGTGTGGTGCTTTCCATGTAATATGCTAATTATTTCATACGTTTAAATCTTTTTAATTTCATGATAATAAATCAATTAAAAAATTGAGAACGTATGTAACCGCTACGCTCTCGCATTAAAAATTTTAAACATTGCCTTTTGCGAAGTAATTTTTAAAATTTCTTAATGCTCGTTTCATATGGGAATATGGTTACAAGAATTAAACGGCCATCATTATTTTGTCCTTCCCTACATTAGGAACCGCTCTACTAGTCGTTTCGCTTTGTTCGGCCAGACAAAAACGGATCGTTCTATTGGAATCCTCTCTGCCGTTTTGCCTCAAAGATAAGTATTGCTGCGGATACGGATACATTTAGGGAGTCTATTTCCCCTTGCATCGGTATAATGATGTTTTGGTCGGATTTTTCTAGCCACTCCGGGGATAACCCGGTCGATTCTGTTCCTACGACAATAGCGGATGCCATGCTGAAATCTACTTGGATATAACTTTCTGAGGCGGACAAGCCCGCACTATAGATCGTAATTTTTTTTTGCCTCAAAAAGGCAATGATCTCGGCAGTGGTGCCCATACCAACTTGTGTCGTAAAAATACAGCCGATACTAGAACGGATGATGTTGGGATTGTAAAGGTCTCCTTTGGGATCGGCTATAATAACCGCATCAAGATCTGCGGCGTCCGCCGTACGCAAGAGTGCTCCAATATTACCAGGTTTTTCCGGTGCTTCCGCTACCAAAATCAACGGATTGTCCCTTTTGAACGAAAGTTGGTCCAAAGCATGGGGTTTTGATCTTACCACGGCGATAATACCCTCGGTAGTTTCCCTATGGGCCAATTTTTGATAGACCTCTTTGGAAACTTCAATAAGTCGGGGTATTACATGCAACGCTCTTATGAGCTGCAGCACCTTGCTTTCCGAAATAAGGGGGGTACAGAAAAGAACGGTTTCCACGGAATAACCTCCCTTTAGCGCAAGTTGAAATTCTTTAACACCTTCCAATACAAAGCGACCTGATTTTTTACGCTCCCGGGATTTTTCCTTTAGTTGTACAATTTCTTTCACCAAAGGATTTTGTGCGCTATGTATCTGTTTTATTTCGTTCATTTGTGCAAAAGTAGCGTATTGCCGTAAACAAAATTACCCTTGTCCGACAAATTGTAAAACCTAAAACAAGTCATCATGAAAACTATAGTAACATTTATTTTTTTAGTAGCATTTATTTCATGCAAGGAGGCTCCCAAAAAAGCGACACCCGACACAGTACCCTCTGAGGAGACCGTAAAAAAGGAGGAATCCAAATACCCGGAGGCCTTGCAAAAGATCTTTGAGGCACATGGCGGTCTGGAAGCATGGAAGACCAAAAAGAGTTTGGTGTATGAAATACCGAAACCCGATAACAGGGAGACCCACACTACAAATCTGTATTCAAGAAAAGATAGGATAGATACTCCCAATTTTTCCATGGGGTTCAATGGGGAGCATGTATGGCTCATGGACAAAAACGAGTCCTACAATGGAGATCCGGTGTTTTATCACAACCTGATGTTCTATTTTTATGCTATGCCTTTTATACTGGCAGATGATGGAATTGTTTATAACGATACGGAAGATTTAGTTTTCGAAGGGCGGAATTACCCCGGTATTCGTATCAGCTATAATGAGGGTGTAGGTACTTCGCCAAAGGATGAGTATTTTATTCATTATGATCCCGAGACCTTTCAAATGACATGGTTGGGCTATACGGTAACCTATAGGAGTGGGGAAATATCCGATAATGTAAAATGGATCCGTTATAACGATTGGATGCCAGTGGCGGATGTGGTATTACCCAAGTCCATGACCTGGTATGCCTACGAGGGTAGGGTTATCAAGGAAGCCAAGAATACCGTTCCGTTTGAGAATGTGGTGTTAAGCGAGACCGCTAAGCCCGATACTTTTTATGCCAAACCTGAAGCTGCCAAAATTGTAGTAGGCAAAGGCAAGTAATGGGACAAGTCTTAGACCCGTCATTTTAGGCGGAGTCGGGAAACTTTTATTTGTATGCTTTTTGACATTACCGCGAAGTTGCAAACTTCGCGGTAATGTCAAACCTTTACTTGCTGATAAGGGTGCTAAGTCGCAGACTTCGCACAGCCTGTCAATATTGAGGCATGTGACAACTAAATACGGAATACTGCTAACTGAATACCGCCTTCTATATACCACCCACTAAACAGCTGCACTGTCAATACATCGCGGTTTATTCCGATCCATACTTTCCCATATACCGTTTCCAAAGTTCGGTCTGATGGGTTTCCAAGGACAGGTTTCTACCATCTATAAATGCGTGGCTCAATTGATTGGTCCGCATGTCCAAGGCATCCCCTTCGGAAATGAACAAGGTAGCGCTTTTGCCTACGGCAAGGGTACCATAGCGATCATCGATCCCCAAAATTTTTGCGGTATTGCCCGTAATCAATTGTAGTGCCTTTTCCTTTTCTAGACCTTGAGCAACGGTTTGTCCGGCATAGAACGGCAGGTTACGTGTTTGAAAGTTGGAAGCTTCTCCATTTTGCAGGGCGACCAACAGACCGGCATCCATCAAAAGTTTGGGAAGTTTATAGGGCAAGTCATAGTCATCATCATCAAAAACGGGTAGGTTGTGTGTAAACTGTACCAACACGGGAATGGTATTTTCCTTTAAAAAGTCGATTACCTTGTAGGCATGGTAGCCACCTACCAATACAATATGTTCGGCACCCGATGCCTTGACCAAGCGTATGGCATCCATAATCTCTTTTTCACCATCGGCATACACATATAACTTTTGCGAACCATCAAATATTCCTTTCATGGCGGCAAAAGCCGGATTCATTTCTTTTGCCGTTCCTTTTCTATAGGCCGCCGCACCTTGCATAAAGGTTTCAACTTCATCTACTTGTTTTTTATAGTCTTTGTTAGGTTTATAGCCTCTTTCTTCCCCCATCCACCAACGGCCTTGACGAAAAGTAGTAGGCCATCTTAAATGAATCCCGTCGTCTACTTTTACGGCTGCATCCTCCCAGTTCCATGCATCAAACTGCACAATGGAGGAAGTACCGGAAATTAGCCCCCCCTGAGGCGTAATCTGCCCCAACAAGACGCCATTGGGCCGCATACTTTCTACCAATTTCGACTCCGCATTATAGGCGATCAAACTGCGCACATGTGGAATGATTTCCCCAAGCTCCGCTTGGTCGTTACTGGCACGTACGGCGTTTACCTCAATGAGGCCCAACGCTTTGTTGGGAGCTATAAACCCGGGATACACATGTTTTCCCGAAGCATCGATGACTGTACCCTTGGGAGTTGCATCCGTACCCAAAGCCGTAATTTTTCCAGCCTCAAAAACTAAAGTCGCATTTTCTATAAGGGTACCGTCCCCAATATGTGCCGTAGCACCTGTAATACTTATCGCTTCTTTCTGCACTGGAGAGGGAGTTTGTTGCGCAAAACTTTGTAAAGCCGCGCTCATTGCGATTACTATGATGTAAAGTTGTATTTTCATGATTGTACTATTTTGTTTTATTTCCGTTTGGAATTGTCTACTGCTGGCTTTTTAAAGTGTTTCGCAGGTCATTAGCTCCTTCTTGTGCTGTTTTGGCTCCTGCATTTTATTTCCACCCGCTTTCTCCTTGAGCATCATATTGATCAGTTGATTGCGTTCTTGGGCAATGGCCTTGCGCTGTAGTTTGTCCCTTTCCAGATCAAAATAAGTAGCTCCTTCAATAATCGTTTTTTCCACCTTGGCGTAAACTGACAGGGGATGGTCCGTCCATAAGACCAGGTCGGCATCCTTTCCTTCCTTGATACTTCCGGTTCTATGGGCTACATGTAATAATTTTGCAGGATTGATGGTCACCATTTTCCAAGCTTCCAGTTCGGTCATTCCCCCATACTTTATAGTTTTACCGGCTTCTTGGTTCAATCTACGTATCATTTCGCCATCATCGCTATTGATTGCTACCGTAACACCTTGTTTTTGCATGATGGCTGCATTGTAAGGTATAGCATCATTCACCTCAAATTTGTAGGCCCACCAATCGCTGAACGTACCGGCTCCCGCCCCGTGCTTTGCCATTTTATCGGCTACTTTGTAACCTTCCAGGATATGGGTAAAGGTATTTAGTGTGAAGCCAAATTTATCGGCGACCTTCATCATCATATTGATTTCGCTCTGTACATAGGAGTGACAACTGATAAACCGTTCCCCGTTTATGATTTCTACTAGAGTTTCCATCTCTTCATCATAGCGGAAAGGTTGTCCGCTTTTCTTTTTTTCTTCATATTCCTTCGCGCGTTGGAAGTAGTTGGTAAATACCTGTTCCACACCCATCCGTGTTTGCGGAAAGCGACTAAAACTGCCCCAGTTGCTCTGTTTTACATTCTCGCCTAATGCAAACTTGATGAATTTAGGGGTGTCCGTGTAAATCATGTTATCGGCACTTTCGCCCCACTTCAATTTTAGAATGGCGGAACGCCCGCCAATGGGATTGGCAGAACCGTGCAGTAATTGCAGGGAGGTCACCCCACCGGCCAGTGCGTGATAGATGCCTACATCCTCATTGTCCACAACGTCTTCCATGGCTACCTCGGCGGAAGAATTATGTCCGGCCTCGTTTACCGCCAATGCAGCAATATGACTGTGTTCGTCAATGATGCCTGCCGTTAGGTGTTTGCCCGTAGCATCAATTACTTTGGCACCGCCGGCACTTAGGTCTTTTCCTATTTTGGTGATTTTGCCATTCTTCACAAGAACATCGGTATTTTCCAAAATCCCTGCTTCCTCACTCGTCCATACCGTAGCATTTTTGAATAGGAAGTTTTCCGCTCGGGGAACGGATTTGTATCCGTAACCTACGTTCGGATAGGTAATGGAAACCATTTCAGGTGTGCCGTCATCTTTTTTATTCCCCTTGTTCTTTTCAGAAAAAGGGTCGGTTTTTGAGGCCTTAAAGGTCGTTTTGTCCCCATTGGGAAGCCTTGCTTCGCCCTTAAGATTACCGGAGGCGTCCACCAAGCCTTTCATACGGTAATAGTTCTCTCCTTTTTCCGCTGGAAAGGAAAGCGTTATCCAATCTTCTTTATAACTGAATTTTGACTTTAGTTTTGTAGTATCCCTTTTGACCTCTACCTTGGGTTTTCCCGCCAAGCCACTAATTGAAAGTGTAAAGTTCCGGCCATCTACCGCCAGATCATAATTCCCGCGAATATCCTTTAAGGACATATCAACAATGACATTTTTGGTACCCTGTACCCAATTTTCAAATAGTGTAGTGTTTTTGTCGAATATATCTCCTGAGGTTATTAGAAAGTTGGCATAACTTCCCTTTTGTAGTGAACCTATTTGTGTAGATTTTCCCAAAATCTGTGCGGGTATGGTAGTCAATGCTTCCAAGGCTTTGGTTTTTGGAAGCCCATATGAAATGACTTTCATGAGCTTCTCCTTGAGTTTGGAAGGTGATTTTAAGTGGTGCAAGGTAAAGGAGAATGAAATTCCGTTATCGGCCAACACTTTTGGGTTCGACGGTGCTTGGTTCCAATGCCGCATATCCGATAGCGAAACATAAGCTGCCGCGTGAGGATCCGATACGTCATAGGCCTCCGGAAAGTTCAAGGGAAGTATCAATTTTGCATTGGTCCCTTTGATATCGGAAACCGCTTCATATTCGTCTCCTCCTCCTACAATGGCGTATTGAATACCGAATTTATCACCTATTCCATCTGCTCTAAGGACATTGCCTTTATCACCGGCCTCAAAAATCTGAACCATATCGGCATTGGCGTTCAATGCTTCCAAGGAGCGGTCTTTGGTAGCTACATTTCCTTTGGCATACCAATTGGCATCGTAGTACATTTGACGTAGCAATGCCATGGCACCCATTAAGGAAGTGGGGTAGGATTGCTTTTTTGCCACACTCTTTTTAAATGAAAAATAATGCGCCGAGCGATCGTCCAGAATGCGGTCCGCATCATTTCCTTTGCCGTTAAGGGCTACCAGAACTCCCGTACCACGGGCGATACCATCTTGGATGTGTGAGTTGACGACCCCGAATCCGACATTGCGCAATTTTTTGGCCTTTTCATCATCATACTCAAATTTCCCGATAGCATCATTTTCGGGCATGATATGGTCGTTCCAATAAAAACCTTCACGTGAAGCCTCATATTCTGCCGATCTTCCCGTTACCGGTAATTTTTTTGGTTTCCGCACCCCAAAATCAGAATAGATATCAATGAAGGAAGGGTAAACGGATTTGCCGTTCAAATTGATGACCACCGTATTTTTTGGCAAGCTTACCGTCTTACCTACCTCTACCACTTTTCCGTTTTGTATCAAAAGGGTGCCGCCATTCACTATTTGTGTTGGAGTAATGTAGATTTTTGCATCGGTAAAGGCGGTATAGTTGTTGTTTTTGGCTTTTACTCCATCGTTTTTTGGAAAGTAATCCTGAGCAAACGTAGCCGCGCTACACCAAAGCATGGTGAGCGCCAAGAATCTCATTTTCATATAGTTTTGTATTAGCTAATTAGTCATCCTAAAAATAAGGGATGTCATGGGATATATCGGCGTATTTGGATTTTTTAACGTTTTAGGTCGGGGTTTGTCATTTCCGGATTTTGATTTGATGTCAAAACACCAAATACTATATAGGGTATCGTTCATGATACCCTACCAACAAGGCTACAATTTTACTGTAACTTTTGATTCCATCTTTCTGCTGGTTGGCTTTTAAAAAAGTATGGAAGACCGATTTAAAAATGGGCTCCAACGGATTTTCATATTTTTTCTGGAAATCGCGCAGTTCTTGATAGTTTTTTTGAGTACCTAGATTAATTTTTTTGTACAGTTCCTCAGATTTTGATTCGTCCGTTGCATGTATTGCACGGAGACAATGGCTCAAAGCATAGGCATAAGCGGAATACTGAAAGTAGATATCCTTGTTCTTCATGGTTACCAAATAACCGATAAAATTCGTCTCGTTTTCCTTGGAATACCCTACTTGATGCCCCACTTCGTGTCCGCTTACCACTGGAAAACGGAACACCGGGGTTTTTGCGTTTACCTGTGCTTCGTTCGTAAAAGGATTAAGATAGCCACCAATGCCCATATAACTTGCCAGTGTACTGAACATTGATTTTTTAAGGCTCGGACGATCGTATTCCAAAAAAGGCAATTGCCCCTGCAACTGTTCATATCCGTTGATGGTCTTATTAAATATTTCGCTCCGATCATAGGGTACTTTTACCATTTGGGTACTATCCCCGGTAATCCGAAATTGAACCTGGTTGGTCTTTAGGATCAATTTTTCCGTAAGATCAATGATTTCCTTGGACTGAATGCTGTCCCTGATGGCAAAATGTTCTGCAATCGGTTTTCGATAATAATTGAGTCCCCAGACCAGATTAAAAGTGAAATAGAAAACGGATAGTACCATCACCACGTTCCTCAGAAAATATAAAGGACGGGTCCTGATTTCCCTACGTTTTTTGATAAGGTACCTAATTGCCATTAGTAGTAATAAAGTATATATTATCTCGCCGATAGAAAAAGGAATCCACCCAAAAAGTGTACGGAAGAATTCGCTAATAATGGGGTAAAGGCCTTTACTGTAATAGGTTTCCACAAGGTGTGGACGACTTCCCAACCATAACACGAAAATAATCTGGGGTACTAGACTTAAGGCAATTCCGTTTCGCAATTTATTTTTCATTCCTCAAAATTAACCAATTATGGCGCATACTAATTTTTGAGGACGTATTTTTGAAAAATAAAATATAACTATGAACGAAGCCATACGGGAATTACGGCCAAGGGCAATTTGGAACAAATTTGCAGATTTGAATGCAGTACCGCGACCTTCTAAAAAAGAGGAAAGAATCATTCAATTTATGTTGGATTTTGGAAAATCCCTTGGATTGGAGACCTTTAGTGATACAGTGGGAAACGTGATTGTTAGAAAACCGGCCACCAAGGGAATGGAAAAAAGACAGCTGGTAACATTACAATCCCATTTGGATATGGTACACCAAAAAAATGCGGATACCGATTTTGATTTTGATACGCAAGGTATTCAAATGGAAGCAACCAAGGATTGGGTGAAGGCCAAAGGCACTACATTGGGTGCAGATAATGGTCTGGGGGTTGCAACCATTATGGCATTGCTGGAAAGTACCGACATTCCACATCCACCGTTGGAGGCTTTGTTTACGATCGATGAAGAAACGGGAATGACCGGAGCAATGGGTCTAGAAGCAAATGTTCTTCAGGGTCGGATACTTTTGAATCTGGATACCGAGGAAGATGATGAGATAGATATAGGTTGCGCCGGAGGTATAGATATTAACGCAAAAAGGGAGTATAAGGAAAAGCTTGCCCCCAGAGGTGTTTCTTCTTTTGAAGTCACTGTAAAAGGATTGTCCGGAGGACATAGTGGAATGGACATCCATAAGGGTTTGGGCAATGCCAATAAAATAATGAACAGATTATTATACAATGGCTCCGGGAAATATAATATACGTATATCGGAAATTGACGGCGGCGGCCTGCGAAATGCCATCCCAAGAGAGAGTTTTGCAAAAATTGTAGTGGACAAAGCGCATATAGCATCTTTTGAGGCGGATTTTAAGCTATGGGCAACCACGATCAAAGAGGAGTTAATTGCTAAAGAACCTGCCTTGTCCATAAACCTTACACCTATTGGCAAATTAAAGAAAGTTATGGGCCTTGGGGCTCAGGAAAAATTTCTAATGACCGTTTATGCAGCACAAAATGGAGTGTATTCCATGAGCGCTACCATGGCGGATTTGGTAGAAACTTCCAATAATATAGCCCGAGTAGGGGTGAAGGAGGGAAAAATAAATATTGGTTGTTTAACCCGTTCTTCGGTAAATTCTGCGAAAATAGATTTGTCCAATTCCTTGAAGTCCGTTTTTGAACTGGCCGGCTTTGAAGTAACTTTTGAAGGAATGTATCCGGGCTGGAAGCCCGACCCGGATTCCGCTATTTTAAAGGTTTTGGAAAAACAGTATGAGGCCTTGTTCCGGGAAAAACCTAAAGTGGTAGCTTGCCATGCCGGATTGGAATGTGGAATTTTGGGTCAAAACTATCCTGAAATGGACATGATCAGTTTTGGACCTACCATAAAGGGCGCGCATTCTCCGGACGAGCGGGTAAGTATTTCCTCTGTACAGAAATTCTGGATGTTTGTACAGGAAATTTTAAAGCATATACCGGAAAAGTAATGATGTTAAACACCTTTTCATACATATTCCCATGAAAATAGTACTATTGTTTTTTAGGTTAAATATCTAAAATTCAGTAACTTTAAAAGAATTCGAATCCAAAAATTGTATGTCATGGGGATTAAAAGTTTTCAAGGTCCAAGAAAGCCACAGCCGCTAAGCGATGACATTCCGGTCAAGGTAAGGGATTATATGACAAGGAAGTTAATAACGTTTAGTCCGGATCAAGGTATTGAGGAAGTTATAGAAACGTTGATCAGCAATAAAATTTCAGGTGGTCCGGTAGTGAATGAAAAGAATGAATTAATGGGTATTATTTCTGAAGGGGACTGCATCAAGCATATTAGCGAAAGCAGGTATTACAATATGCCTATGGAAAACGTTAGCATAAAGAACCGTATGGTTAAAAATGTGGATACCATTGATGGCGATATGAATATTTTTGATGCCGCTAAAAAGTTCTTGCAAGAGAAACGACGCCGTTTTCCCATTGTTGAAAACGGTAAATTAGTCGGGCAAATTTCACAAAAAGATGTTCTAAAGGCCACGCTAATTTTAAAATCGGAGAATTGGAAAAAATAATCAACTTATTTTAAACGGATTACATCATAAGGTTTTGATGAAAAAAGCCCTGACAGCATCGTCAGGGCTTTTTCTTTCTACTTCCCTTAGTGGATTATTAACCGGACTTTACTCCGCGATCCCTACGATTTCCAAGTCAAAGACAAGATCGGCGTTAGGAGGAATGGGTCCACCTCCTTGTGGGCCATATCCTAAGTGCGGCGGTATAAAAACACGTATTTTATCCCCCACGGCCATACTCAATAAGCCTTCTTTAAAACCTGCGACCAATCGTGAATCCGGACTATAATCCATGGGAATCGCACTATAGCCTCCCTGTTGCTTTCTTCTTTCATCGAAAGTACCGAATTTGGTAGCTATATCTTCATAGTTGCTATCGAACAATGTTCCATCGGATAGCCAACCCGCATAGTTGACCAATACTTGTTGGCCTATTTTGGGTTTTTCGCCGCTACCTTTGATAATTGAACGGATTTTAAGTCCAGATGGCAATTCTTCGGCCACTTCTTTTTGTTGGGTCAGCTCCGCAACGAAATCCGTTTTCAACTTTTCCATTGCTTTTACTTTGGCCTCTTCGGCCGCAAAATAATCGGTCATTATCTGAGCGGCATCAAATTTTTTGGCTTCCTTTCCATTTCTGATAATCTCAACCTTGTTCATAACTACGTCGCTGATAGGTCTATCCTTTTTGTCTGGTTCTTGGGAAGTAGGTACATTGGCAATGGAATCTACCACGTCCATCCCTTTAATAACTTCTCCGAAAACCGTATGTCTTCCGTTGAGGAAAGGGGTCTCCTTATGGGTGATGAAAAATTGGCTCCCATTGGTTGTAGGGCCTGCATTGGCCATAGAAAGTATCCCAGCTTTATGATGCGTAAGGGAGTCGTTAAACTCGTCCTTGAACTTATACCCTGGATTACCACTACCCTTACCCGTGGGGTCTCCACCTTGTATCATAAAATCTTTGATGACCCTATGAAAAATAACGCCTTCATAATATTTTTTTTCTTTTAAGCTATCGCTTACAAACGGATTGGTGCCTTCTGCCAGAGATACAAAGTTGGCTACGGTCACAGGGGTTTTTTCATGTTCCAGCTTTAATACAATATCACCTTTATTGGTTTGTATATCTGCGAAAAGCCCATCGCCTAGGTCGGCATGTTGACTAGATTTACAAGCTGCCAAAGCAATGGCGATTATTAAAAGTAAGGAGTACGCTTTTTTCATTTTTATTGATTTAATTTTGAACACTGTCTTCTTGTTTTACGATCTTATGAATAGAAATAGTTGTTTTTATAGGGACATTGACGCCAATTTTTTTGCCATCACCATGATAACCATAGGCCATAGAAGAGGGAAATAGGAACGTGGCCGTTTCATTTTCTTTTAGGAGCTTAACACTAAGCCGTAGTCCGGGAAAGAGCTCTTGCTTATCTACTTTGTAGTTAACTTCACCCATATCCTGCATGCGGTATATGGTATCATTTTCAAAACTTACGACATTGTACCTCAAGATTACCAGATCATCGGGTTGGGGATAATAATCCGATGTTTCATTTTTAACCTCATAGTAATACCAAGAGTTATTGGCACTGGCCAAATAGGAGTGTAGGGAATCTTTGGCAATAATTTCTTGGATCAGTTTTTCTTCTTTTTGTAAGAGTTCTTTATTCCGTTCTACGGATTCCTTAATAAAACTGCCTGTTTTCACTTTGACCGGTCTACGGGGCTCAGGACCATTACAGCTTATAAAGCCTATAAGTAACAGTAGAAATAAAAGCTGCTTCATGCGTTCAATTTATGGGTATATTTTTTTAACAAGGATACAAAATATGCCGTGGTTTCGGTTAGGGGCATATCGCTTTTGCCTCCTGCGGCATTAGTGTGGCCGCCTCCCTGAAAATGTTCCCTGGCAAATTCATTCACGGAAAAATCTCCTTCTGAGCGGAAAGATATTTTTATAATGCCCTCTTCTTTGTTTTCGATAAAAATAACAGCAAATCGGATGTCCTCCAGAGTAAGGCCATAATTTACAAAACCTTCTGTATCTCCTTTCTTAAAATGATTGGCATCCAGTTCCTCTTGGCTTAGGGTAATATAAACAGTGTTGTATGCTTTCAATATGACCATATTTTTTAGCGCGCAACCTAAAAGATGTAATCTATCTGGTGTGTTGGTATCATACACCTTGTTGTGAATTTTTGTATTGGTAGCTCCTTTATCTATTAAGTCGGCCACTATTCTATGTGTTCTACTTGTTGTAGACGAATATTTAAAAGAGCCCGTATCCGTCATGATACCGGTATAGATACAATCGGCAATTTCAGGTGTTATTTTATCACTATCGCCCATATATTCAATGAAATTGTAGACCATCTCGCATGTAGAGCTCATATGCACATCGGAATATTGGATCTGTGAATAACCTGAGGGAGCCTGATGATGGTCTATCATGATAAAGGTAGCAGTGGCAGCCTCTAAAAAAGGTTGCATCTGTCCTGTTCTTCCCAAATGATTAAAGTCCAAGGTGAAAATTAAGGTAGCCTCTTTGATCAACTCACAGGAAGTGCCATTTTTCCTTTCAAAATTAAGAATCTCTTCATTATTGGGCATCCATTTTAAAAATTTAGGATAATCATTAGGGGAGATTATTGTTGCCTCTTGCCCTAATCCCTTTAAATAATGCCATAGCCCAAGTGTAGAACCAATAGCATCCCCATCCGGGTTTTTGTGGGGTACAATAACAATTTTCTGTGGTTTGGAAAGTAGTGCCTTAACGGCCTTGATGTCCTCTAAATTCATGCGCGCAAAGATACAATTTTATAACATAGCCTTAAATCCTAAAAACTTAATTTTGTGAATAACATAAATAACTATCTATGAAACTAGTTCCCGCTACTTTTTTGTGTATTGCTTTGATTTTGTCCTGTAAGCCAACAGCGAAGAAACTTTCTGAAACAATCCCGACTTCTGAATTTACGATCGCCTTTGGTTCTTGTAACAAAAATACCTTGGACAACTTTCTTTGGGACGATGTTCTGGAGGCCGATCCGGATATTTGGATTTGGGGTGGCGATATTATATATGCCGATACCGATGATGCCGAAAAAATTGCAAGCATGTATGATGCGCAGAACAAGGTAGAAGGATACGACCTCTTGAAGGCGAAGGTTCCCGTTATCGGTACTTGGGACGATCATGATTATGGTTTAAACGATGGGGGAGTGGAATTTAAGGGCAAAAAAGAGAGTCAGCAGGTATTTCTTGATTTTATGGATGTTGGCAAGGATAGTCCAAGAAGGAATCGTGAAGGCGTTTATGCTGCACATGACTACGATTTACCAGAAGGACAAATAAAAATAATTGTGCTGGATACCCGATACTTTAGAACGGCCCTGACGCCCGACACCGAATCTGAAAAAAGAAACAAACCCAATGCCTATGGCGAAGGTACAATTTTAGGAGAACCGCAGTGGGAGTGGCTCGCGGATGAACTTCATAATTCAAAGGCCGAATTTAACCTCATCGTGAGCAGTGTTCAATTTTTATCCAACGAACATGGCTTTGAATGTTGGGGTAATTTTCCACATGAAGTCGAAAAACTGAAAAAAATCATCGTCACATCAGCAGCTAAAGGGGTTATCATATTATCTGGAGACCGACACATTTCGGAATTTTCCAAAACAACAATAGACGATTTGTCCTATCCGCTCATAGATTTTACAAGTAGCGGACTTACCCATGTGTATTCCGATTTTAAGGGAGAACCAAATCCTTTTCGCGTAGGTAAGGTAGTAGCTACCGAAAGCTTTGGGCTGATCGGTATAGACCCGAAATCCAAACGGGTATACTTTAAAATGATAGGAAACAATGGTAAAGTGTTGGAGGAGCTACAACAAGACTACTAAGGCTTGCAGGTTAATGAATAAAGCGTATTTTTGCCCAAAATTTTGAAAACATGATAACGAATAGAACGTTTACGATGATAAAGCCCGATGCCGTGGAGAATGGGCATATAGGTGCTATTTTGGAAAAAATAACAGCAGCAGGGTTTAAGATCGTGGCAATGAAATATACGCAACTAAGTAAAAGGGATGCAGAAGCGTTTTACAGCGTACATAAAGAGCGTCCGTTTTTTGGTGAATTGGTAGATTTTATGACAAGGGGACCTATTGTGCCGGCTATTTTAGAGAAGGAAAATGCGGTAGAGGATTTTAGGGCACTGATCGGTGCCACAAATCCGGAAGAGGCCGCTGAAGGAACCATTCGCAAGTTATATGCTACTTCTATTGGGGAGAATGCGGTACACGGTTCGGATAGTGATGAAAATGCAGCTATAGAAGGTGCATTCCATTTTTCTGGACGGGAAATTTATTAAACCTGCGAGGAGAACCTGCAAGGTCTTAGCTACCTTGTAGGTTTACACCTCACAGGTCTGGTAGTTTCTTCAAACAAAAAAGACGAACCGCTTTGATTACATAAACTTCATTCGCTCGTTCCATTACCGCAATACCAACTTCTTCACAATTTCCTTACCCAACTCCTCGTTCAACATACGTATAATCTTGGATTTTCCATGGCCGAGTTCCTCTCTAAGTACGGAGGAAGAAAGGGATACATACAAGATGTCGTTCCTTAACTCAATAGCCGTGGTATAATTATTTACACCGTTTCCCATTAGACTTGCCCAAGCTTCCCTTGCATCTACTTTGTCCATCCCCTTTTGCAATCTATTTTCTTTTATAAACTCCTGCAAAGCATCACTTAGCGGTAAATTGGTATTTTTTCGTTTTGCCATTAGTCCTTTGCATTAATGGGTTGATAGCGTTTATAGCTGTATCTTATATTTTCTTCATTGATGACGGAAAAGTTGTTTTGGGAGATGCTCGCAATCCGTTCTTTCCAATCGTTACGATCGTTTTTATAATAGATATTAAATTCCCCGCCCGATTCCCGGATGATAAAAAGTGTTGCATCGTCCGAAGCCGTATAGGTACCATCGAACTTGGGTTGTACTTTTTTCCGAAATCCTTTGAAATCATCTATTGCTATGTAATCTACATTGGCGTTTACTTTGTATTCTTTATGGCTTCCATCGGAAAATGTTACTTTCTCAATTTCCCAATAGCCATTTAAATAGTTCAAATCCTTTTCGGAGACCTTCTTGGCACAACCCATTACCACAAAGAGCCCTATGAACAAAAATCCTCTCATGTTACAATTTAAAAATTTTATAGGACTGATGGATCGTTTTTACCACATTTTCCGTTCGCTCGGCATGGGTGTCACTGATAAAGATCTGTCCAAAATTTTCATTATCCACCAGCGTAACGATATGCGCCACACGGTCTTCATCCAATTTATCGAAAATATCGTCCAAGAGCAATATAGGTGTGGTCTGGGCCTGATTCTTAATAAAATGAAACTGTGCCAGTTTTAGCGCTATCAAAAACGATTTTTGCTGTCCCTGGCTGCCGAATTTTTTTATGGCGTGATTTCCTATTTCAAAGTTGAGGTCGTCTTTATGCACGCCTACACTGGTATATTGTAGTGCTTTGTCTTTTTCAATATTATTTTCCAGCAGCGTCAATAACTCGTTATCCAACAATTTACTGTCATAGGTAAGGTTTACCACTTCGTTACCGCCCGATATAGCGGCATACTGCTCCTTGAAAATTGGAATAAACGCTTGTATAAATGCTAGTCGCTTATTAAAGATAAGGGTGCCGTACCCCTGTAACTGATCGTTATAAACGGACAGGGCGTCCGAGTCGAACGTACGGTTGAGAGCAAAATATTTCAACAATGAATTTCGTTGTATCAACACTTTGTTGTATGCGATAAGGGTCTGTAAATAGGCTTTGTCCGATTGGGAAATTACGCCATCGATAAACTTTCGTCGGGTGTCACTACCTTCGGTAATAAGGTCTCTATCCGCGGGGGAGATAATGACTAGGGGCAAGAAACCAATATGGTCTGAAAACCGTTCATAGGTCTTTCCGTTTCGTTTGATAACCTTTTTTACGCCACGTTTTAAACTACAGACAATTTTTTCTTCACGACTATTTTTTTCAAATTCCCCTTCGATTACAAAAAAATCGGCCTCATGCCTAATATTTTGAGTTGCCACGGGGTTAAAATAACTTTTACCAAAGGAAAGATGGTAAATAGCATCCAGAATATTGGTTTTTCCTACCCCGTTACTGCCTACAAAACAATTTATTTTGGCATCGAATTCAAAATTTTGGGATTCAAAGTTTTTATAATTGATGAGTGATAATTTCTTCAGAAACATTCAGTGTGGCCGTGGATTTATTTTTCAATAGCTCGTAAAGGTGCAAAATATCGAAAAATAACGAATAATAAGCCTTCGGTTTTGGATAAAAACTTTATTTTTGCGCGATTAATTAAACGAACAATGGCTACATATAAGAAGCGGGGACATAAACCAAAGAACAAGGCTGAAGAAATTAGTCTGGACGAACAGAATAGTACAACGGCCGAGGTTTTCAGCACCTTGGATCAAAGCGCTTCCAAGACCGAGGAGTGGGTTTCCAGAAACCAGAATTATATTCTTGGTGTTATCGGGGTCGTTGCTGTAGCGGTCTTGGGATATTTGGCCTATAACCAGTTTGTCCAGAAGCCAAAAGAGGCCAATGCCGCCAATGAAATGTATTATCCCCAGCAGTATTTTGATCAAGCCCTGAACAGTATTACCGAAAAGGATTCTTTATACAATTTAGCATTGAACGGAGCAGAAGGCAAGTACGGTTTCTTGGATATTATAGAAGAATATAAGGGTACAAAAGCTGCCAATTTAGCCAATTACTCCGCAGGTATGGCCTATTTAAATATGCAGAACTATCAAGAAGCCATTACTTATCTAGAGCAGTTCTCGTCGGATGATGCTATTTTGGGAGCTTTGTCCCAGGGAAGTATCGGCGATGCCTTTATGCAGTTGAATCAACCCGCTGATGCCTTGGGTTATTATGAAAAGGCCATTGCCCATAGTACCAATGACTATACCACCCCCAAGTTTTTATATAAAGCAGGTACTACGGCTTTGGAGTTAAATCAAAAAGATAAGGCCTTGGAATATTTTCAAAAGATCAAAGATGAATTTTCCTCATCGGAGGAGGCTAAGACCATAGATGTTTTTATAGGGATGGCGAAAAGCGGCAACTAATGGCTACAGCTAATAAGAATCTATCGATCTACGATAAGACAACGATCCCAAATGCGAAGGACCTTCGGTTTGGGATCGTTGTTTCCGAATGGAACGTAGAAATTACGGAAGGACTTTTTACCGGGGCCATAGCGGCACTTTTGGATTGTGGTGCCAAGGAGGAAAACATTGTCCGATGGAACGTGCCCGGTAGTTTTGAGCTTACTTACGGTTGTAAGAAAATGATAAGCGCCGAAAGGGTAGACGCCGTAATTGCCATTGGCAGCGTTATCCAAGGGGAGACCAAACATTTTGATTTTGTCTGTAGTGCCACTGCGCAGGGCATTAAGGACTTGAACGTACATACGGACACCCCTGTTATTTTTTGTGTCCTTACGGACAATACCTTGCAGCAAGCCTTGGACCGAAGTGGTGGAAAACATGGCAATAAAGGCACCGAAGCTGCAATTGCCGCTATAAAAATGGCCGTACTGGGACAGTAGTTCTACACTTTTGGTACGTATAAACGGCTTGCGTTAAGCGACTATTTACGATTCATTTATCATGGATTATAGGATGTCGACCGTTAACTTTGTTAACAATTTTTAGCATCTCCTTTCTGCCTTTTCGCCCTATTTTCAGTACTTTTGAATATAGTAGATACGATTATGAGACTTCCCACGCTGTTTAAACAAAACAGGAACAAATCCTACAATTATACGCCTCGTTATTATGATGAGCGCAAAGAGCGTATAGAGAATTTAAGGAAGGAAAAAGCTGCAAAATCCAATACGGAATATTTTCAGGGATCTCGTAGAAAGAGTTTTCGTGAAGATTGGAAAGCGGTTAAGAGTATGGATAGAAGTAGAAATAGTCAGCTCCGATTCGTTATTATCCTCATTTTCCTTTTGATATTTGCCTATGCCGCAATTAAGTATGGGAAACTAGACTTTTTGTTTTAATGGCGGATATTATTAAACTCTTGCCAGATCATGTTGCCAATCAAATAGCAGCAGGGGAGGTGGTGCAAAGGCCTGCTTCCGTAGTTAAGGAATTAATGGAAAATGCCATTGATGCCGGTTCCAAGTCTATAAAATTAATTGTAAAGGATGGGGGTAAGGCACTTATCCAAGTGGTTGATGATGGTATCGGAATGAGTGAGACCGATGCGAGATTAAGCTTTGAACGCCATGCTACTTCAAAAATAAAAAGCGCAGAGGACCTGTTTAATTTGCATACTAAGGGATTTAGGGGTGAAGCCCTGGCTTCCATTGCCGCCATAGCCCATGTAGATATGCAGACCAGACCCGAGCAGAATGATATAGGGACCCATATAAAAATTGAAGGCAGTAAAATTGTTTCACAAGAGGTCACGGTTACACCAAAGGGTACTTCCATAGCGGTAAAAAATCTTTTTTTTAATATTCCGGCCCGGAGAAACTTTCTAAAGTCCAACCAAGTAGAACTTCGGCATATAACGGATGAGTTCCATAGGGTAGCGTTAGCACATCCTTCGATAGCATTTCACTTTTATAATAACGGGAGCGAATTGTTCAATCTCCCCGGAAGTAACTTTAGACAACGTATCGTACATATTTTTGGAAGCAGGACCAATCAAAAATTAGTGCCCGTACAGGAGGAGACGCAAGTGGTTAAAATATCCGGTTTTATCTGCAAACCGGAGTTTTCCAAGAAGAGTAGGGGAGAACAATTTTTCTTCGCAAACCATAGATTTATTAGAAGCCCCTATCTCCATCATGCCGTGGTGGCGGCTTTTGAAGGCCTTATCAAAACCGAGAACCATCCCGGTTACTTCTTGTATTTGGAAGTGGACCCCGCTGCTATCGATATCAATATACACCCCACAAAAACGGAGATAAAGTTTGATGACGAGCATACCTTGTACGCTATTTTAAGATCTACCATAAAACATAGTTTGGGACAGTTTAATGTAGTGCCCGCATTGGATTTTGAACACGACCCCAATCTGGAGACCCCCTATGCCTATAAAAATAGGGATGTAGAACAACCCAAAGTCGTAGTGGATGCCGCATTCAACCCTTTTATAGCGGATACAGGGAAGCCCGGTGTAAAACCGGGATATCAAAAACAAAGCTCCAAAGGGTGGGAAAGTATGTATGTGGGATTGGAATCCCAAGTAGGTAAGGCCGATGATCGTAATAGCTTAAGATTTGAATCGGATACCATAACAGGGGCTATCTTTGAAGGGCAGGAGGATATGGAAACCACTGCCACTACATTTCAATTGAGACGAAAATATATTGTGACCACCATTAAGTCGGGTATGGTCATCATAGACCAGAGCAGGGCACATCAGCGGGTACTTTATGAGAAATTTTTAAAGAATATTACGATCAAAGAGGCCATAAGCCAACAATTGCTTTTTCCGTTATCCTTATCTTTTTCGAAAGCGGATATTACTATTATACAGGAAATCCAGGAAAGTTTAACGACCATTGGTTTTGTTTTTAGTAGTATAGATGAAGAACAGATACAGGTAACAGGAGTACCTTTATTGGTCTCGGAAAGCGAGGTGGGCATTGTTTTAGATCAATTGATCGCAGATTACCAACAGGAGATTTCCGGGGAAAGTTTTTCGCAGACCGATGTGTTGGCCAAAACCTTGTGCAAAACCCTGTCCGTAAAGACCGGATCGGTTTTGGATAGCAATTCGCAACTAGCTTTGGTAAATGATCTCTTTGCTTGTAAAGAATCTAGGGTGAGTCCGTTCAATAAACCGATATTCGTTACGATTACCGAGAACGATATTGATAAAAAATTTTTATAGATGGGTAGAATTACGGATGCGGTGAAGCATTTGATCATTGTTAATGTATTGTTCTTTGTGGCCACTTCCTTGTATGGTGACCAAATGTACCAGTGGTTTTCACTTTGGTTCCCTCAAAATGCTAATTTTGAATGGTGGCAAATTGTGTCGCATATGTTCATGCATGGCGGGTTCATGCATATTTTATTCAATATGTACGCCTTATGGGCTTTTGGGTCTCCTTTGGAACGTATGTGGGGGAGGAATAAATTCTTTTTCTTTTATTTCTCGGCGGGACTCGGAGCGGCATTGATACATACGGGGGTCAACTACTACTATTTTAATGAGGGGTTGGATGCCCTGGTGAATTCCGGTATTTCAAAAAGCCAGATTATGGAGGTCATTTCTAGTGGTAGGTATAGCCCGGATTGGTACAATATTGCATCCCAGAGTACGATAGATAATTTTTTAAGTGCTTATAACAGTCCGGCCGTTGGGGCGTCTGGGGCTATTTATGGGATTTTGGTGGCTTTTGGGATGTCCTATCCCAACAGCGAATTGTTCTTAATATTTCTGCCGGTTCCTATAAAAGCAAAATATTTTATTCCTGTCCTCATAGGATTGGATCTGTTCTCCGGCGTAACGGGATATTCTATTTTTGGTAGTGGAATTGCCCATTTTGCTCATGTTGGGGGCGCTATAGCTGGC